>DATGUM010000032.1:0-157632 GCA_035301345.1 Bacillota bacterium | reverse complement strand
ACGACGTCTGATGAGATATTACAAGAACTCGTTAACTTAAAACGATAATAAGGAGGCGAGGAGTACCTTTTCTTAAAGGTACTCCTACCATATGACATGATAAAATTAACACGATTAAATAACGAAACATTTATGTTGAATGGTTTGATGATTGAGCAAATTCAATCATATCCAGATACGACAATTACGCTAATTAATGGTAAAAAAATAGTCGTAAAAAATCCAGAGGAAGAAGTTGTCGCTTTAATTGAACAGTTTTATCAAACAATTGGTTTAGTCGGCGTTCAAGTTAAGGTAGGTGAAGCTTTTGAGTAAATTAATGAAAATCATGTTGACATCGATATCGATTTTAATTGTCGGTGGTGTAGTTGTAGCTGTCGTTTTATTTAATGTGCTAGGTGATTCAAATAAAAGCGACGCAAAGTCCATTGAGCAAGTGTTGGAACATTCGTATGAGACACCAGAACTTACGACAGACTTAACGGATGGCAGCTATGTGCGTATTCAGTTTCAAATTTTAACAGATAGTAAAGAAGCGACTGAAGAAATTAGTAATCGTGAATTCCAAATCCGTAATATTTTAATTAAGGAACTAGCTGTAATGTCACAAGAAGAATTCAAAGAAAACTTGCACGTATTAGAAGATACAATTAAAGAAAAATTAAATGAACTTATGACGAAAGGTGAAATTACTGACGTATATACGATTAATAAAATTTTACAGTAAAACATCTAAACATATAGTCATCTGGAGGTGATATTTTGGTCGATGAAGTTCTATCCCAAAATGAAATTGACGCATTGTTATCCGCCATTACTTCTGGTGAAATGGATGCTGAAGAGTTAAAAAGGGAAGAAAATGAAAAGAAGGTTCGTGTGTATGATTTTAAGCGAGCGCTTCGTTTCTCAAAAGAACAAATTAGAGGAATTACGAGAATTCATGAAAACTTTGCGAGGTTATTGACGACATTTTTCGCTGCTCAACTAAGAACTTACGTCAACATATCTGTTGCATCCGTTGATCAAATTCCGTATGAGGAATTTATTCGTTCAATTCCAGAAATGACAACACTAAATATATTTACAGTAGAGCCTTTAGAAGGCAGAATTTTAATGGAAGTAAACCCAAATATCGCATATAGTCTACTCGATCGACTTTTAGGTGGCGAAGGAAAGAGCGTAGAGAAAATTGACAGCATGACTGAAATTGAAACGATGCTTATGTCACAACTATTTGAAAAATCTGTCGTCAATTTAAGTGAAGCGTGGGGATCAATTGTAGATATTGATCCTATATTAGAAGAGTTTGAAGTGAATCCACAGTTTTTACAACTCGTGTCACCAAACGAAACAGTTGTCGTCGTTTCATTAAGTACAGAAGTTGGGGAAACGAGCGGCATGATTAATATTTGTATCCCGCATATCGTGTTAGAACCAATTATTCCAAACTTGTCTGCACATTATTGGATGGAAACTGCTGATCGAGAACGTGATCCTATTGAGCAACAACATCTTTCAAAAAACTTGGAACGTGCATCTGTAGAGGTTAAAACGGTATTAGGGGAAACGAATATTACGATTGAACAATTTTTAAATTTAAAGGCGAACGATATGATAACACTTAATCAATCAATTGATACGCCGCTAGTATTAGAAATTAATGACAGACCGAAGTTCTTTGTTCAACCAGGAACTCATAAAAATAAGTTGTCTGTCCAAGTGTTAGAAAAAGTAGTAGGGGAGGATTAAACGATGGATGATGGAGTGCTTTCTCAAGAAGAAATAAATGCTTTATTAAACGCTGATGGCGATAGCGAAGATGATCTTCCCGATGAAGAACAGGAAGAAACGGAAGAATCTGTCGAAGTTACAGATTACTTAACGTCAATAGAAGCTGATACGATAGGTGAAATTGGAAATATTTCATTCGGAACGTCAGCGACAACTTTATCAACATTACTTAATCAAAAAGTTGACATTACAACACCAGAAATAGCAGTCATTAAAAAGGCAGATTTACATAATGCTTTTGCTTTCGAACACGTACGTGTCCAAGTCAATTATGAAGATGGTTTTACTGGTGTGAACATGTTTGTTATTAAAGCAGAAGATGCTGCAATTATTTCTGACATTATGTTAGGGGGAGACGGTTCAAACCCTGAAACCGAGTTAAATGATATTCATTTAAGTGCGGTCCAAGAAGTTATGAATCAAATGATTGGTTCAGCAGCAACGAGTATGTCAACAATATTCAATAAACCAGTAAATATATCACCACCAAAAATAGAACTCGTGAAAGAAGAAGATGCAATAAATACTGAGGAAATTGAAGAGATTGAAAAAGAAACATTGTTTGTAAAAGCTTCTTTCCAGCTTAAAGTTGGCGACTTAATTGATTCAAGTATTATGCAGCTAATTCCATTTCCATTTGCACATGAGTTAGTTGACCAATTGTTAAATGCATCCGGGGAATCAGAGCCTACAACTGACGAGCAGTCTCAAACGACTGATCAAGTCGAAAGCGCTCCTGTTCAAACAGAGGAAGTCGAGCAATCAGCGCCTGAAAAAACAGAGAGCCAGTTTATGGGAAGTCCAGTAGACGCAAAAAATGCAAGTGTTCAAAAGGCCTCTTTCTCAAATTTCGAACCGGTGGAACTTGAGCAAAATGAACAACGAAATTTAGATATGTTATTAGATATTCCACTAAATGTGACCGTTGAACTCGGCCGTACGAAACGTCCAATTAGAGACATATTAGATTTATCAACAGGTTCGATTGTAGAACTAGATAAATTAGCTGGAGAACCAGTGGACGTTTTAGTGAACGAAAAGTTAATCGCTAAAGGGGAAGTCGTCGTTATTGATGAAAACTTTGGTGTACGAGTGACAGATATTATTAGTAAATCAGAAAGAATAATGAAGTTAAATTAAACGTATTTAAAAGTAGGGGGAACTTTTTATGGCGAAGAAAATTTTAATTGTAGATGATGCAGCTTTTATGAGAATGATGATTAAAGATATTTTAGAAAAGAATGGCTTTGATGTTGTAGGAGAGGCTCAAGACGGGGCTGAGGCAATTGAAAAGTTCGAAGAATTGAAACCAGACTTAGTAACAATGGATATTACGATGCCAGAAATGGACGGAATAACAGCACTGAAAGAAATTAAGAAAAACCATCCAGAATCAACAATCATTATGTGTTCAGCAATGGGGCAACAAGCAATGGTAATCGATGCGATTCAAGCAGGAGCGAAAGACTTTATCGTTAAACCTTTCCAAGCTGATCGAGTGATTGAAGCGATTGAAAAAGCATTAGAATAAGAAATGAGTGAATATGTTGCTAAGGAAAAAAATAGTTTATCTAAGTTTAATAACTGTTTTATTATTAATTATAATCGTTCCAGTAGCTACTTTTGCTAAAGAGATGAATGTGAAAGATTGCTTAGAATCAGGGGATTGTTTAGAAGATGACACAAATAATGAACAGCTTATTGAAAATGAAGCAGAGAGCAATAATAATAACACCGGATCCTTAGCACAAAGCATGGTGAAAATGTTTATTGCACTGTTTTTTGTTTTACTGTTAATATACGTACTCGTTCGCTTATTTAATCGAAAAAACCGGCGCATGACACAAACAAATGTCATCGAGAACTTAGGTGGTATAAATGTTGGAACGAATAAGTCTGTGCAAATTATCCGTATTGGAAAGGATATGTACGTTATTGGCGTTGGTGAATCGGTTGAATTGCTGAAAGAAATTACTGATCAAGATGTCGTGCAGCAACTGAATGAATATAGTGAGCAACCTACTCAAGTGAATGAGAAATTTTCAGCGCTTATTAACAAGGTAAGAAAAAGAAAAGATGTCGAAGATGAAAATGAAGATCAAACATTTAATGATCTATTTAAACGGGAATTAAACGAGATGAAATCTCGTCGGCAACAAGTGATGAATCAACGTGAAGAAAAGGGTGATGAACGTGAATGATTTCGTAAACATGTTCTCTAGTTCAGACCCTTCATCGGTCGCAACATCGGTAAAGCTTTTATTATTGTTAACGGTACTTGCGTTAGCACCGAGCATACTTATATTAATGACGAGTTTTACACGAATTATCGTCGTCCTATCATTTGTGAGAACGTCTTTAGCGACACAACAGATGCCGCCGAACCAAGTTCTTGTTGGTTTAGCACTGTTCCTAACATTTTTCATTATGGGACCAATTTTTAATGAAGTGTATAACGAATCATTAGATCCATTATTTAAGGAAGAAATAACTTTAGATGAGGCTTATGAAAGTGCGAGCATTCCTTTAAAAGACTTTATGAGTAAGCATACGCGAGAAAAAGATTTAGCATTATTTATGAATTATACAGATGCAGAACGACCAGAAACTGTACAAGATATTCCGTTAACGACATTAATCCCGGCTTTTGCGATTAGTGAATTGAAAACGGCCTTTCAAATGGGCTTTATGATTTTTGTCCCTTTTCTAATTATTGATATGGCTGTTGCAAGTGTTCTCATGTCAATGGGGATGATGATGTTACCACCTGTCATGATATCATTACCGTTTAAAATATTGTTGTTCGTTTTAGTCGATGGTTGGTATTTAATTACTCATTCTATTTTAGAAGGATTTTAATAGTGAGAACGTATGTCGAGCATAACGATTAGGGAGGAGTGATACTTTGACGAATGAATTTGTTCTTACATTAGCTGAAAGAGGCGTCTTTACTATATTAATCGTTGTAGGACCATTATTAATTTTAGCGCTTTCAGTCGGGTTAATGGTCAGTGTTTTTCAAGCGACAACTCAAATTCAAGAACAGACATTAGCATTTATACCAAAAATTGTAGCTGTTTTAGTCGGTATCGTATTCTTTGGTCCGTGGATGTTGACGACGTTAGTTGAATTTACGACAAATTTATATGAAAATATCAATCAGTTTGTAGGTTAGCCAATGATAGAATATATAAACTTGTCATCTGTCCCAATTTTCATGTTAATTTTAATGCGTATGACAGCTTTTTTTGCAACAGTACCATTATTTTCTTATCGAGCAGTTCCAAATACATTTAAAATAGGGCTTATTTTCTTTTTAAGTTTAATTACTTATTTTGTGATCGATACATCATCGTTCGTACTTGGCACTGATTTTATTGTTTTATTATTAAAGGAAATTATTGTCGGTTTATTACTCGGATTAATAGCATACATAGTAGTTTCTGCGATACAAATCGCCGGTGGTTTTATCGATTTTCAAATGGGGTTTGCAATCGCTAACGTCATTGACCCACAAACGGGTGCACAGAGTCCATTAACAGGGCAATATTTTTATATTATATCATTATTATTTTTACTTTCAGTTAATGGGCATCATCTATTAATTGACGGCTTGTTTTATAGTTATGAATTAATTGAACTTGATGCATTTATTCCACTTTGGGGTGACGGGCATATTGCAGAGTTTGTTATTACGACATTTAACTCGATGTTTATCCTTGCATTCCAAATGGCTATACCTATCGTCGGGAGTTTGTTTTTAGTGGATGTTGCGCTAGGTATCATCGCGAGAACAGTCCCGCAGTTGAACGTTTTTGTCGTCGGTTTACCATTAAAAATTACTGTTAGTTTTATCGTTATTTTATTTTTCTTAAGTTTATATATGACATTAGCAAGACAATTATTTGAACATATGTTTGTTACATTAAGAACGTTAATGCAGTTATTTGGAGGGGCTTAATTTGCATGTAATACTTGATTTGCAATTTTTTGCAGGTGAAAAAACTGAAAAAGCAACTCCGAAAAAACGAGAGGAATCTCGTCAAAAAGGTCAAGTGGCAAAAAGCCAAGACGTAAACACAGCTATTTTATTACTTTTTAGTTTTATTGTTTTAGCGGCTTTCGGAAGTTATATGGGCCAACATATGAGGCATTTATATGAAAGTTCATTTAATGAATATATACATTGGTCAGTGACACCAGAAACAGTGATGACTGTTTTTAAAGAGTCCGTTATTCTTATGGGACTTATCGTCGCACCAATTATGATTATTGCAATTATTGCAGGATTCGCATCTAATTTAATGCAAGTCGGATTTTTATTTACGACGGAACCTCTTAAATTTGATTTGAAAAAGATTGATCCTATTAAAGGAGCTAAGCGGATATTTTCAATCCGAGCATTAGTTGAACTTGTAAAGTCGATGCTTAAAATTTTATTTATCGGCTCTATTACATTTTTCGTTATTTGGATTAATAAAGACGAAATGATGATGCTCGCATTAAAGAGTATAGATAGTGCTATTGCATTCTTCGGACGAGTAACAATTATTATGGGTGTTTCAGCAACATTAGCACTCGTCGTTCTTGCGATTATTGATTATTTATACCAGAGATATGATCATGAGAAGAACATAAGAATGTCAAAGCAAGACATTAAAGATGAACATAAAAACATTGAAGGTGATCCTTTAATTAAATCAAAGTTAAAGGAAAAGCAACGACAAATTGCTATGCAGCGAATGATGAGTGAAGTTCCTGAAGCAGATGTTGTTATTACAAACCCGACGCACTTCGCTGTAGCAATTAAGTACGATGAGGAAAAAGCAACAGCGCCATATGTGATTGCAAAAGGGACAGATTTAGTCGCATTAAAAATAAAAGAAATTGCAAAAGCGCACAATGTCATGACTGTAGAAAATAAGCAGTTAGCACGATCGCTTCACGCAACACTTGAAATAAACGATGTTATTCCAGAACAATTTTATCAAGCAGTAGCAGAAATACTCGCTTACGTTTATCAAGTGGAAAGAAATGTTAGATAGAAGGAGGGAAAATAAATGAAAGCTCGTGATCTATCGGTACTATTAGGTGTTATTCTAATTATTGTCATGCTCGTCGTACCACTTCCAGGGTGGTTACTTAGTTTTTTAATTATATGTAATATTACGCTTGCACTCGTCGTTATTTTAGTATCGATGAATACACAAGAGGCATTACAATTTTCTATTTTCCCTTCTTTGCTCCTATTACTTACACTATTTCGTTTAGGGCTTAACGTTTCTACAACCCGTTCTATTTTATCAAAAGCTGATGCTGGTGGAGTCGTCGATACGTTTGGATCATTCGTTATTGGCGGAAATCCTCTCGTCGGTTTTGTCGTTTTCGTTATTTTAGTCGTCATTCAATTTATCGTTATTACAAAGGGAGCAGAGCGTGTATCCGAGGTCGGTGCTCGTTTTACGCTTGACGCGATGCCAGGAAAACAGATGAGTATTGATGCAGATTTAAACGCTGGACTCATTACTGAGCAAGAGGCCCGTGAGCGAAGAGAAAAGGTAGAGAGTGAAGCAGACTTTTATGGAGCGATGGATGGGGCGAGTAAGTTCGTTAAGGGAGATGCGATTGCAGGAATCGTTATCGTGTTAATTAATATTTTAGTCGGAATTATTATAGGTATGGTTCAAATGGATTTATCATTAGGTGAATCTGTTAATACGTTTACACGTCTAACAGTAGGGGATGGACTCGTTAGTCAAATACCAGCACTACTCATAGCTACTTCAACAGGTATTGTCGTTACTCGCGTTTCAACAACAGGTAACTTAGGTAGTGACGTTACAGATCAGTTATTACAATATCCACAATTGCTATTTATCGCAGCTGGAACGATATTTTTACTCGGTTTAACGCCAATTAACTTCTTCTTGACGACGTTGTTATCAGGTCTACTCGCTTTTAGTGGATATTTACTGCTACAACGAGAAAAGGAACCTGATATATCGACTGAGGAGATGGAGGAAGTGGCCGATGAATCCGCTATGAAAGCACCAGAAAATGTCGTTAATTTATTAAATATGGATCAAGTAGAGTTTGAATTTGGTTACGCGCTTATCCCTCTCGTGGATGCTAATCAAGGAGGAGATTTACTTGACCGAATAGTTATGATAAGGCGCCAGTTAGCTATTGAACTCGGTATCGTTATTCCAGTCGTCCGTATTCGCGACAACATTCAATTAAATTCAAATGAATACCGTTTAAAAATTAAAGGTGAAGAAGTCGCTTTTGGTGAACTTATGTTAGACCACTATTTAGCGATGACACCTGATACAGAAGATGATTATATTGACGGGATTGAAACGAAAGAGCCTGCATTTGGTTTACCAGCAAAATGGATTAGTGAAGACCGAAAAGATGAAGCAGAATTATCAGGTTATACTGTCGTTGACCCTCCATCAGTCGTTTCAACGCATATTACCGAGGTTATTAAAAAGCACGCACATACGTTACTAGGTCGCGAAGAAACGAGTGAACTTATTGATCACTTAAAAGAAACGTATCCAATACTTGTTGAAGAAGTCACACCAGACCCATTGTCTATTGGTGACGTTCAAAAAGTGCTAGCTAAATTATTAAAAGAAGGACTTTCTATTCGAAACTTGCCAATTATATTTGAAACGTTGGCCGATTTTGGAAAGTTGACGAATGATACAGAATTACTGACAGAATACGTTAGACAAGCACTCGCAAGTCAAATTACGAAACAGTATGCTGTTGATAATACGGTAAAAGTTATTACTGTTTCTACTGCGGTAGAGCAGCTCATATCAGAAAACGTTCAGCAAACTGAGCACGGGAACTACTTAGCATTAGATCCTGATACACAGCAGCAAATCGTAACGACGATTCATGAGCAAATAGAGAAGCTTGCTCACCGACAAGAAGAGGCAGTCGTTATTTGTTCTCCGACTGTTCGGATGTATTTAAAACAACTGATTGAGAGATATTTACCAGAACTCGCAGTCATATCTTACAATGAACTCGAACCGACAATTCAAGTACAAAGTGTAGGGGTGGTGAATGTTGCATGAGAGTAAAAAAATATGTTGCACCGTCAATGCCAGAGGCGATGAAGAAAATAAGAGCTGAATTAGGCACTGATGCAGTTATTTTAAATTCAAAAAAAGTACAATCAGGTGGCTTTTTAGGATTATTTAAGAAAAGTCATATAGAAGTTGTCGCAGGTATCGATCCTAGTCCTTTATCAACTAATAGAACTGAACGTAAGCTACCTACACCAGTTGAATCTAAAGAGCAGCCGATGGTAGAAGATTCGATTATGAAAGAGCTCCAGCAAATGAAACAATTAATTGCCAAGCAAAACGGTTCAGGTCAAGATGTTTTTCCAGTGAGTTTCCAAAAAGTGTATGAGCATCTCATGGATCAAGACGTAAATGAACAGATTGCATATGAGTTAGTAATGACGATAATGGACCGTGAATCTAGTACAGATATATCAGCAAGTTATGTTGCAGTTGCTGTGAAACAAGAAATTATCCAGCAGCTAAAAGGTCTCTCTTTTACAGAAGTTGCCGATGATTCTAAAGTCATCCATTTTGTTGGACCAACAGGCGTCGGTAAAACGACGACATTAGCGAAGATAGCCGCACAACTCATGCTTGAAAAAAATAAACAAGTTGCTTTTATAACGATGGATACATATCGAATTGCTGCGATTGATCAATTAAAAACTTACGCACAAATTTTAGACGTGCCGATAAAGGTTGCTTATAATTACGAAGAATATACTGAAGCTATCAATGAGTTTTCGGCTTATGACCACATACTTGTCGATACGGCTGGTCGAAATTACCGTGAAGAAGAGCATTTAGAAAACATCGCTCAAATTATTAAAAATCATAACTCTTATCTCGTTTTATCGTTAACGGCAAAGCCTAAAGATATTGCTGATATTTATGCAACATTTGAATCTTTAAAAATTAATCAAGTGATTTTCACAAAAATTGATGAAACGACGCAATATGGAAGCATTTTAAATATCTTATTTAACCATGATGTCAACGCGTCTTACGGGACAAATGGACAAAATGTTCCGAGTGATATTATTCGCTTGTCACCAGAAGAAATTAGTCAGATGATTATGGACGGTTTTATAGATGAGTGATCAAGCAGAACGTTTACGCCAACAAATAGATGTGAACAAAAATACGCCTAAAGGAAAAACAATTGCTATTGTTAGCGGAAAAGGTGGCGTTGGGAAGTCTAACTTTGCCATTAACTTTTGCATAGAACTCGTTAATAGCGGAAAAAAACCACTTTTAATAGATTTAGATATAGGCATGGGAAATGTCGATGTTCTACTCGGACGCTCGGCAAACAAAACAATTGTTGATTTGTTAAAGAATATGATGTCTGCATCTGATATCGTACAGACGAATGAATACGGACTTGACTATATAGCAGGTGGTTCAGCAATTAATGAACTATTTACATTAAGTGAACGAGAGAAAAATCATTTTTATAAACAATATAACGAACTTACACGTATGTATGACTATATTATTTTTGATATGGGTGCGGGAGTGACTGAAGAAAGTTTGTTTTTCATTCTCGCATCAGATGAAATTATCGTCGTAACGACACCTGAGCCGACATCAATTACTGATTCGTATAGCATGATGAAGCATATTATTAATAAACATCGACACATACCGATATATATAGTAATGAACCGTAGCTTTTCTCAAAAAAGCAGTGAATTTTCATTGGAACGTATTCAGCGTGCTTCAGAACAGTTTTTAAATAAATCAATTATCTCCTTAGGGATGATTCCAGATGATAAAGCTGTACCAGAAGCGGTTATGAAACAGAAGCCATACACTATTTTACGTCCGAAGTCTCGGGCAACACGAGCTGTTAAGCAGTTAACGACAAATTACTTAACAGATTCACAACCGAATGAAAATATAAAGCTCACGTTTATTCAAAAATTAAAGTACTTTTTAAAAGAGAGGTAAGCGAGATGAAGATCATTCGTGTATTAGTTATTGATGATTCTGCATTTATGAGAAAAATGATTTCTGATATGTTATCTAGTCATCATAAAATTAAAGTGATTGGAACAGCGAGAAATGGAAAAGTTGGCTTGCAACGAATAAAAGAACTGAAGCCAGACGTAGTTACATTAGATATAGAAATGCCAATCATGGATGGTCTTGAAACGTTAGAACATATTATGAGCAGGCATGACATCCCTGTCATTATGTTATCAAGTGAAGCGAGAGAAGGTGCAAGTAAGACATTACAAGCACTATCACTTGGGGCAATTGATTTTATTGAAAAGCCATCTGGTCAAATTTCATTAAATATTACAGAAGTAAAACAAGATTTAATTAATAAAGTGTTAGCAGCTACAAACGTTAATCAAGTAGAAGAAGTGAACGTAAAAAAAGAACTAAAAGATAGAAATATTCCACTAACACGAGTGAAAAAGGAAGTAATTATTGCTATCGGGACATCTACAGGAGGTCCAAAAGCGTTACAAGAAGTGTTAGTATCCTTACCTAAAAATATTCAAGCGCCTATTTTAATCGTGCAACATATGCCGCCAACATTCACAAAATCTTTAGCTAATCGATTGAATACGTTAACCGATATAACAGTTAAAGAAGCGACAAATGGTGAACTTATTCAAAAAGGTACAGCATATATTGCACCAGGTAATTATCATATGGAGGTACAGAGAACGCTTAGTGGAGAGAAGAGAATTAGACTTACTCAAGATCCACTCGTTTCAGGGCATCGTCCTTCTGTTGATGTCTTGTTTTATTCACTTGAACAACTACGTGATATGAATAAAATTGCGGTCATTTTAACAGGTATGGGGAAAGATGGTTCACGAGGGGCTAAATATTTAAAAGATAGAGATTCTGAAGCAGTCGTTATTTCAGAGTCAAAAGAATCTAGTGTCGTTTACGGGATGCCAGCTGCTGTTGTTAAAGCAGGGTGTGTCGATAAAGTAGTCCATTTAAGTCAGGTGAGTGAGGAACTTGTTCACTTAACGAAAACAAGGGGGAATTAATATGGAAACAAACCAATATTTAGATGTATTTATTGATGAAAGTGTTGAGCATTTGGAAACAATGTCTGACAACTTATTAGAACTTGAGAAAAACCCCGAAGAAAAATCAATTATTGAGGGCATTTTCCGAGCGGCTCATACGATTAAAGGTATGTCGGCCACAATGGGCTATCAAGATTTAGCAGATTTAACACACAATTTAGAAAACGTTTTTGACGGTATTAGATATGACAAAATTAAAGTAGAGCCAGATATGATGGACGTTCTCTTTGATACACTCGATCAATTAAATGCTATGGTTGAAGATATATCCAGTGGTGGTGACGGTAAACGAGATGTTTCTACTCAAATTAAAAAATTAGCTAGTATCGAAAAAGGCGAGCCTTTTACAGATGTTACGTCAAATAATGGTGAAAATGATGCTGAACAGGCGGATGTCGGAAATTTATCTTTAGATGAATTTGAATTAGCTATTTTAAATGAATCAGCTGAACGTGGCTTTAATAATTTTGAAGTCGAAGTTCAATTGAGTGAGAAATGTTTATTAAAAGGTGCACGTGTTTTCATGGTTTTCGAAGTGTTAGAGCAGATGGGAGAAGTTATTAAATCAAATCCACCAGTAAGTGAGCTTGAAGAAGAGAATTTTGATTATTCATTTAACGTCATTTTTGTGACGCAGCAATCAGAAGACGAAGTTGTTCAAAAAATAAAAAAAGTATCTGAAGTAAGTGAAGTAAATGTGAAAGAGATTGCACAAGGGAATTATGAAGACTATCAAGAAAAAGACTCGGCTGACGTTGAACAACAAGCTATTCAAGAACAAACGAGTTCAGAGCAAGCACCAACACAACAAAGTAACGGTTCAAATCAAGCGAGACGAAAAACAATCCGAGTTAATATTGATCGACTAGATGTATTAATGAATTTATTTGAAGAATTAGTTATTGATCGTGGGAGACTGGAACAAATTTCAACGGATTTAAACAACGTTGACTTAACTGAAACAGTTGAACGAATGTCTCGTGTTTCAGGTGACTTACAAGACATTATCTTAAACATGCGTATGGTTCCGATTGATAGCGTATTTAATCGATTCCCACGAATGATTCGTCAGTTAGCGAGAGAATTAGATAAAGAAATTGGCATTGATATTATAGGTGCAGATACTGAATTAGACCGGACAGTTATTGACGAAATTGGTGACCCACTCGTTCACCTCATTCGAAATGCCATCGACCACGGAATTGAGTCACCTGCTGATCGTGTGACTAAAGGAAAGCCGAGTAAAGGAACGATTACTTTAAAGGCTTATCAAGGTGGTAACTACGTTTTTATTGAAATATCAGATGACGGTGCAGGGATTAATCGCGAGAGAGTGTTAAATAAAGCGTTAGAAAACAATGTCGTAACTTCTGAAGAAGCGAAACATTTAACAGATCAGGAAGTATATGAACTTATTTTAGAAAGTGGATTCTCAACAGCAGATTCTATATCAGGTGTTTCTGGTAGAGGAGTCGGTTTAGATGTCGTAAAAAATACGATTCAAAAGCTCGGTGGAAATATTACAATCGACGCTACACCGGATAAGGGTTCAATATTCTCTATTCAACTCCCATTAACATTATCAATTATTTCAGCGTTACTCGTTGAAATTAAAGATGAGAAATTTGCGATACCTTTAGCATCAATTATAGAAACAGTTATTTTGCACAAAGATGATATATTAAGTGCTCATAATAAAAAAGTTATTGACTTTCGTGGAAACATTGTCCCGTTAGCTTTCTTACATTCAATATTTGACGTACCAGATTATGAAGCGGATTCTGACTATATCTCTGTCGTTATCGTTAAAAAAGGGGACCGAATGTCAGGTTTAGTCGTCGGTTCATTCATCGGCCAACAAGAAGTCGTTTTAAAACCTTTAGGAAATTACTTAAAAGATGTACCGGCAATTTCGGGTGCAACGATATTAGGTGACGGACAAGTTGCGTTAATTATAGATAGTAACTCATTAATAAGATAATAGGGGGAGAGTGTACGCATGCCATATGAAGAAAGCACTTTAAATTTAAAGAAATTTATCGTTTTTGAAATAGCGGATGAAGAATTTGCGATACCTGTTGAAAAAGTTGGGGCAATTGAACGACTAGAATCAATTACACGTGTGCCACAAACAGAGAAGTTTGTTAAAGGTGTTATTAACTTACGAGGAGTCGTCATCCCAGTTATTGATTTACGTACACGCTTTGGTTTAGAGACAAAGTCTTACGATGAATCAACACGGATAATCATCATTCATCTAGATGAAACGGAAGTAGGGCTTATCGTTGATCAAGCGAACGATGTGATAGATATATCAGAAGATTCCATTGAGCCAGCTCCGGAAGTAGTGGATGAAATTGATATTGATTATATTAGTGGTGTTATTAAAATTGATAAACGCCTATTAATTATGATTGATCTTCATCGTGTACTATCAATAGAAAATCCGAGTGAATATACGAATACGGAAGGATAATTTATATGTCATTTGAAGACTTATCTAAAACTCAACTAGATGTTTTACGGGAAATAGGTAATATTGGTGCGGGAAATGCGGCTACGTCAATGGCACAATTAATCAACCGTCAAGTAAATATGAATGTCCCTTCTGTAAATGTCGTTACATTTGATCAGATGATGGATATTTTAGGTGGACCTGACGCGACAGTTGTAGCTCTGTTTTTTCGCTTTCATGGTGACGCTCCAGGGACCGTTTACTTCATTTTAACGATTGAGAAAGCACAATTACTTATAAAGAAAATGACAAGTAACGATTCAATCGATCTATTTGATGAAAACGGCGACGTTCATGCATTTGCTCTATCAACATTAAAAGAAGCAGGTAATATTATGACGGGTTCATATTTATCAGCTTTGGCAGATTTTTTACAACTCGACTTACAATCTTCAATCCCTCACATAAGTATCGATATGGCGGCTGCAGTTTTAACGCCTGCACTTGTCGAGGTTTCGCAAGTGTCAGATTATGCAATCGTTATTAATACTGAAATAAATGAAATGAAATTAGATACAGGCATTCATGGGCATTTCTTTTTAATACCAGATGTTGACTCATTTTCAAAAATATTTAACAAGTTAGGGATTGAGGGAAATGAATAAATTATCAACACTTATAAGAGTTGGCATTTCTGACTTAAATACCGTCTCATCTCCTCAAATGATAAGAACATCAGGTTTAGGTTCGTGTGTAGGTGTCGTGATATATGATTTGAACATGAAAGTTGGTGGCATGTCACACATCATGTTACCTGACTCCTTAGCGACACAACAACAGCATATAAATGAATATAAATATGCGGATACAGCTTTGCCCATTTTAGTGAATAAAATTATACGTATTGGTGGAAGGCGAGCCATGCTTGAAGCGAAAATAGCAGGTGGTGCACAAATGTTCAATATGTCTTCCAATTTAGATATTATGCGAATCGGTCCGCGAAATGTTGAAGCAGTTCAGACGACGCTTAAGCAATTAAATATTCCAATCATATCTTCAGACGTCGGAGGAAATTTTGGACGAACAATTGATTTTGATCCTGAAACTGGAAAACTAATGATAAAGTCTGTTAATCAACCGGATAAAACGATATAATAGTAAGTAGGAACAATATATTCAATATAAGTGTGAGGGGGTAGCAAAAAATAGTTACTCACAATTCTCCTCTAAATTCCAATATATGGAAAAAATGGATTGATGAAAAAGATGAGGTAGCGGGTAATGTTATTGTTGAACATTACATGTATTTGGTTGACTATCACGTAGATAGATTTGCCTACTCCGTCCCTCGTAGTGTTAGTAGAGAAGACTTAAATAGCTTTGCTTTAATGGGTCTTTTAGATGCGATAAACAAATTTGAACCCGAAAGGAATTTGAAGTTTGATACGTATGCATCATTTCGCGTTCACGGTTCAATCGTTGACGGACTTAGAAAAGAAGACTGGTTGCCGAGAACGATGCGTGAAAAAGCGAAAACGGTTAATGAGGCAACTCAACTTTTAGAGCAGAAACTACACCGGCCACCAACGTCAAAAGAATTAGCCGAGGAATTAAAGTTAACAAAAGAAGAAGTTGAAACGATTATTCAAGACACGTTATTTGCGAATGTGTTATCGATTGAACAAAAACCCGGCGGTGGAACTGATGATTACAACGAAGGAATTGGCTATTTAATTGCTGATGACGATGCTCTATTACCTGATGAGAATGTCTATGATAAAGAGACGAAACTTGAACTTATTGATTGTATTAAACAATTGAATAAAAATGAACAACTAGTTATTAGTCTGTTTTATGATAAAGAATTAACGATGACAGAAATAGGGGAAGTTCTTGACATAACAACTTCACGCGTTTCGCAAATTCATAAACAATCCATTTATAAATTAAGAAAGTCCTTACAAAAAATCCAAGAACGATCAAATGTCTGAAATGAGTAATGAAATGGAGGAGTCGATAGATGAAAATTAATAAATACTTCTATATTACGATTTCGGATGACGATATGAGTGCTTACATTCACTGTACGAATTATTTTAGTGAACATAATGGGCCATTTGATCAAGTAGATATTATTCGATTAATAAATAGTTATAAAGTGAGTTACGGGATTATTTCAGAAGCAGTTACTGAAGTAGCTAATGCTACGTCTGAAGATAAATTCCCGATCCAAGTGGCTAAAGGTACGTTACCAGTACATGGTATCGATGGCTCAATCACCTTTCATGTGCATGGGCACGTATTGTCAAGAGGAAGAAAGGTCGCTCAATTTAAAGAATTGATGGAAATTTTGAAAGTAAACAAAGGGGATAAAATTGCTACAATTTCAGAACCGATTGCTGGTAAAGATGGATCGACTGTGACTCAAAAAGTTATACGTGCATCTGTAGGTAAAAACGTTGGACCACTACCAGGTTCTAATGTTCACTTTGTTGACGCTGAAAAAGCATATTATGCAGGAATCGATGGAGAAATTTCTATCCAAGAAAACTTAATTGATGTTCAGACGCTTGAAGAAATTACATCTGAAGAATTAAAAATAAAGCGACGTTTACATGTTGAAGGATCACTCATCATTCATGGAGATGTGACGACGAATTGTGATATTTCTGCAGTAGGAGATATAAAAATTTTTGGTATCGTTGAAGCAGCAACTGTCGAAGCAGGAGGCTCTGTTTTCGTCTCAGAAGGATTTTCTGGTATGAATAAAGGAAAGGTATCAGCTAAAGCTAATGTTTTTCTCGGTTACATGAATCAAGGAAAAGTATTGGCAGGGAATAATTTATATGTAGAAAATTCCATCGTTCATAGTATAATGGATGTACATGGTAGCGTGTATTGTTTAAGAGGGAATATTATCGGAGGTCGACTAACAATTGGCGAATTAGTGCAAGCGAAAGATTTCGGTAATCGACTAAGTACAGAAACGATAATCTTTTTCAAACATAAAGATACAGCAAGTGACGAACAACAACTTTTAGATGAAAAGAAAGCGCTTGAACATACGTTAAAACAGTTGGAGCTTGTCGGTGAGAACTTAGAAAAAAATAAAAACGACTTACAAGCACGAATAATGTTGTTAAAACAACGTAACTCAAAAGAGAAAACAGTGAATGATTTAAAAATAGTTGAAAGTAAAATCGTACAATTACAAAAAGAGTTGCAACGAGACGTGAAACAACAAATTTTTGTAAAAGGCACTTTGTTTTCAAATGTTATCGTTCAATTCGGTCGCTATAAACAGAAGATAAACCAGGTACATCATGAAGTTAGCGTCGTGCTCGACCATAACGAAATAAAAATACGGGCATTAAAAGAACTTCATAATGGAGCTGATTACTTTGAGCTGGAAAGCAGTTGAGTTACAAGTAGCATTGCCACAGACGCAAGAATTAGGCAAAATCCAAGATGAACTGTCAAAAAATAATCAACGATTACAAGAGGCTTTAGCTACAAGCCAATTGAGAGAAGAACGTTTAAAGAGAAAACAAGTAAAGGAATCAGAGCGATCCGAAAAGTCTGCCGTAAGAAAAGACGATGCAAAAGAATTAGTGCAAGAAAATGCTTCGCTAAATAAGAAGCGAAAAAGTGAGCAACAAATGAGGCATCCGTACTTAGGTAGTAAATTTGATTTTAATGGGTAGAGAAGGGAATCTTTTCATGGTCATATTTTTAATTGTGATAAGTTTTATTATTCATCTTATCGTTATCTTAACGGGGTTTATTATGTATAGTAACATCCAGAAAAAGCAGTCTAATGCTGAAGAAGTAGCTTTATTATTAGAAGAATATTTAAAAGAAATAAAACATGAAAACAGTCGCTTATTACAGCAAGTAGAAAGCGAGCAAAATAAACGAATGACTAATCACACGTCGCTAATGAAAGATAAGGAAGCGATAGAAAACATAGACGAAAAAAGCGATGAAACGTCCCCTACCTATACAGAGTTTGTGGAAACAAAAGTAAAGAAAGATGATACGTATGATTTATCACTCCAAGCACAAGTTTTACAATTACACAGTGACGGTCAATCAATTGAACAGATTGCGCGCACACTAAATTGTGGCAAGACGGAAGTAGAGCTGTATATTCAAATGAATAAAAAATAATCAATTTACTTGAAAATATATCATCTGTATGGTATATTTTCTATTGGTATAAAAAGCTAAATATTAAAAGCTTTTACAACACACACGTTCAGTGATTTGTTTATGTGGTGCTACTAGAAATAGTAGTTCATATGCAAATATGATCTGAAACGGAGGGTAAAACCAAATAGGAGGAAAAAAACATGTCAGTTATTTCAATGAAGCAATTGCTAGAAGCTGGTGTTCATTTTGGACATCAAACACGTCGATGGAACCCAAAGATGAAAAGGTATATTTTCACAGAAAGAAACGGGATTTACATTATCGACTTACAGAAAACAGTGAAGAAGGTACACACTGCTTACAACTTTGTTAGAGATGTTGCAGCAAACGGAGGAAATGTTTTATTCGTAGGAACGAAAAAACAAGCACAAGACTCTGTTCAAGAAGAGGCAACTCGTGCAGGAATGTTCTTCGTTAACCAACGTTGGTTAGGTGGAACATTAACAAACTTTAAAACAATTCGTAAGCGTATCAGCCGTCTTAAAGATATTGAAAAGATGGAAACAGACGGTACATTCGATGTACTTCCGAAAAAAGAAGTTGTTGATTTATTAAAAGAAAAAGATAAATTAGTTAAGTTCCTCGGTGGAATTAAAGAAATGAACAAATTGCCAGACGCAATTTTTGTCGTTGACCCGAGAAAAGAAAGAATTGCTATTGCAGAAGCACGTAAGTTAAACATTCCAATTATCGGAATGGTAGATACGAACTGTGACCCGGATGAAATCGATTATGTGATTCCGGCAAACGATGACGCAATTCGTGCCGTAAGACTTTTAACTTCAAAAATGGCAGATGCAGTTATCGAAGGTAAGCAGGGAGAAGAAACTGCTGAAGAAGAAGCTGTAGCTGAAAGTACAGAAGAAGCTACTGAAACTGAAGAAGTAGCAGCAACTGAAGAAGCTGAGTAATATCGAATGAAAGATTGGTGATAAGGGGAACAAAACCTTTTATCACCTTTTTTAAAGAAAGTTTATAAATGTGTTTTGTTAATATAATTTAGGAGGATTTATAATGGCAATTACAGCAAAAATGGTTAAGGAACTTCGTGAAAAAACAGGAGCAGGAATGATGGATTGTAAAAAAGCTCTTGAAGAAACAAATGGAAATATTGAAGATGCAATTGATTTCTTACGTAAATCAGGTGCGGCACAAGCAGCTAAGAAAGCTGATCGTATTGCAGCTGAAGGAGCTACTTTCATTAAAGAAGATGGAAATAAAGCAGCTCTTATTGAAGTGAACTGTGAAACGGACTTCGTTACTAAGAACGAACAATTCAAACAATTATTAGTTGACTTAGCAAACCATGTCGTTCAAGAAGAACCTGCAAACTTAGATGAAATGTTAAGCCAAACATTACATGGTGGCAGTGAAACTGTTGAAGAAAGTATTAACACTGCAATCGCAACAATTGGAGAAAAAATCTCATTACGTCGTTTTGAATTGTTAACAAAAACAGACAACGATTCATTCGGAGCATATTCACATATGGGCGGAAGAATTGGTGTTCTAGCTTTATTAGAAGGTACAACAGATGCAGAAGTTGCTAAAGATGTAGCAATGCACGTTGCGGCAGTTAACCCAACGTACATTTCACGTGATGACGTGGCAGAAGATGAAGTAAACCGTGAAAGAGCAGTTCTTAAAGAACAAGCATTAAACGAAGGAAAACCTGAAAACATCGTTGAGAAAATGGTTGAAGGTCGTTTAGGTAAATTCTTCGAAGATATTTGCTTACTTGAGCAAAGCTTTGTAAAAGACCCAGACGTTAAAGTAGAAAAATTTGTTAAAGAAAACAATGCAACAATTAAAACATTCGTACGTTATGAAGTAGGCGAAGGAATGGAAAAAAGAGAAGAAGACTTTGCTGAAGAAGTTAAAAGTCAAATGAAACAGTAATTTTCATATGTAAGGACTAAATATATCGAAAGGGGGAGTTTACTTCCCCTTTCTTTGTTAAATACTAATGTAAAAGCTTTTAATGGAGGTTAATATGACAACAGCACGCTATAAAAGAGTCGTTTTAAAACTGAGTGGCGAAGCCTTAAGTGGTGACCAAGGATTCGGTCTTGAGCCTGCAATTATTCAATCAATTGCTGAACAAGTAAAAAGTATTGTAGAATTAGATGTAGAAGTAGCTGTTGTAGTTGGCGGTGGAAACATTTGGCGCGGACAAGTAGGAAGCGAAATGGGAATGGATCGTGCAACTGCAGATTATATGGGAATGCTTGCAACTGTTATGAATTCATTAGCGTTACAAGATAGCTTGGAAATGATAGGCATTCAAACGCGTGTTCAAACGTCAATTGAAATGAGACAAGTTGCTGAACCATATATTAGAAGAAAAGCGATTCGTCATTTAGAGAAAAAACGTGTCGTTATCTTTGCAGCTGGTACAGGAAACCCTTACTTTTCTACGGATACAACTGCTGCCTTACGAGCGGCAGAAATAGAAGCTGACGTTATATTAATGGCTAAAAATAATGTAGATGGTGTCTACTCAGCTGACCCTAAATTAGATAAAAATGCAGAGAAATTTGAACGTTTATCTTATATGGATGTATTAAATAAAGATTTAGGCGTGATGGATTCTACGGCATCTACATTATGTATGGAGAACAATATTCCTCTCATAGTATTTTCCGTGACAGAGGAAGGTAATATTAAACGAGTGATTCAAGGAGATACAATAGGAACGATAGTTAAGGGGAGATAAAGATGGCAAACGAAACAATCAAACAAATGCAGGAAAAAATGGAGTTAGCTACTCAAGCATTTTCTAGAAACTTAGCGACAGTTAGAGCAGGTCGTGCAAATCCTAGTATTTTAGATGCTGTTTTTGTTGATTATTACGGTGCAAGTACACCTCTGAACCAATTAGCGCAAATAGCTGCACCTGAAGCTCGATTAATCGTTATAACGCCTTATGATAAAACAGCACTTCCAGATATTGAAAGAGCTATTCAGAAAGCTGACTTAGGTCTTATGCCATCAAATGATGGAGACCTTATTCGAATTAGCATTCCAGCTTTAACAGAAGAAAGAAGAAAAGAACTCGTGAAAGTTGTTGGTAAGTTTACTGAGGAGTCGAAAGTACAAGTTAGAAATATTCGCCGTGATGCTATCGATGACTTACGTAAACTAGAAAAAGACGGAGAATTAACTGAAGACGAACTGCGTTCAAGCCAAGATAACGTGCAAAGTGAAACAGATTCGTTTATTGGTAAAATCGACGACTTAGCCAAAGGTAAAGAAGAAGAAATTATGGAAGTATAATAAATATTTTAAGAAAGCCCTCCTTATCTATAAGGAGGCTTTTCCTTGCTATAGAGATTTTAGTGGGATAAGTAAAAGATATCTATTTTAAATAGATATTTTTTATTTGTTTCACTGAATATGCATATTTATATATTACTTATTCATAACAGTATATTTTCAAGTTCGTAACTATTGTTTATCAATAGCTTATATAATGATATAATATGAGAGATTCATCTTTAGCCATTAAGGATGAAGTGTATACGAATAAAAGAGATTTAAAAAGAAAGATTGTTACGTAGTCGGAGGACAATATAATGTCGATAAACTTGCCCTTTTTTAGAAAAAAGGATAAAAATATAAAAAAAGAAAATATACCTTACCATGTCGCTATTATTATGGATGGTAATGGACGTTGGGCAAAAAAACGTGGTCTTCCACGTATAGCAGGACACAAAGAAGGTATGGATGTCGTTAGAGAAATTGTAAAAACTGCTTCAGCATGTCAAGTTAAAGTGTTAACGCTATACGCATTTTCAACTGAAAATTGGAAGCGACCGAAACCTGAGGTTGATTTTATATTACGCTTACCAAAAGATTTCTTACATAAATACTTACCAGAAATGATGGAGAATAATGTAAGAATTCAAACGATTGGTGAATATGATAAACTGCCAGCCCACACAAAAAAAGCAATCAATCATGCCGTTGAAAAAACGAAACATAATGACGGTCTATTATTAAACTTTGCATTAAACTACGGAAGTAGATATGAAATAGTTCGTGCGTTAAAGCACGTTATGGAAGATGTACAAAATAATGGTATATCGCTTGATGATTTGACCGAAGAAGATTTAGCAAAACATTTGTATACAGACGGAATTCCTGATCCAGACTTATTAATTCGTACGAGTGGTGAACAACGCCTAAGTAACTTCTTGTTATGGCAAATTGCATATGCTGAATTTTGGTTTACAGACGTTTTGTGGCCAGACTTTACGAGTGAAACATTTAAAGAGGCGCTTAATGATTATCAGAAAAGAAAACGAAGATATGGTGGCATTTAAGGGGTTGAACAATAGTTGAAACAAAGAATTGTAACAGCAATATTAGCACTCATCGTATTTGTTCCATTTTTAATTATTGGCGGTTTGCCATTTATTATCTTTAGTTATTTTCTAGCGACGATTGCTATTTTTGAACTGTTAAGAATGAACAAATTGATTGATAAGTTAACACCAAAATTAATATCGGTAATCGTTCTTTGGCTTATTCTTATACCATCGACAATCGCTACGCCGTGGAATGAGTTATTAACTAAAGAAGAAGTATTAATCTTATTCGTTATGTTAATTTTAGGTTATTCTGTACTATCAAAAAACAAATTTACATTTAATGAAGCTGGGTTCACTTTGTTATCGGTTATTTACGTCGCTTTAGGTTTTTATTTTCTCGTCGAAACGAGATTACTCGGTTTAGAATATTTACTATTCATATTATTTATTATTTGGGCGACTGATACGGGGGCTTACTTTTCAGGTAAGTTTTTTGGCAAAAGAAAATTATGGCCGAAAATTAGTCCGAATAAAACAATTGAAGGTGCTCTTGGTGGGTTAACGCTTGCACTTATTGTCGCTTTAATATTTCACATAGTTTATCCGTTTACTTATTCGATAACGTATATTGCAGTAGTTGCTATACTCATATCAATTGTAGGCCAAATTGGGGACCTCGTTGCTTCTGCAATAAAACGTACGTATGATGTGAAAGATTCTGGGAATATATTGCCAGGTCACGGTGGCATTCTAGACCGCTTAGATAGTTTATTATTTATGATTCCGTTATTGTATATTATTAACTTTATCTAAGTGTTTGATTAAAATGTTTAAGAACGACCCTTATACAAAGGTGGGAAAATGTTGATAACAATCGTAGCTTTTATATTCATGTTCGGTTTACTCGTATTCGTACACGAGTTTGGTCATTTGATTTTTGCAAAACGCGCAGGAATGCTCGTTCGAGAATTTGCTATCGGATTTGGTCCGAAAGTGTATTCTGTCGTAAAGAATGAAACACTTTATACGATTAGGCTTTTACCTATTGGTGGTTATGTGAGAGTGGCAGGGGAAGATCCTGAAATTATTGAATTGCGACCAGGCCATCATATTGGTTTAGAGTTTAACGATAAGGAAGAAGTCGTAAAAATAATTGTTAATAATAAAGATAAACATCCGAACTGTCGTGTCGTAGAAGTAGAAAAAGTTGATTTAGATCATGCCCTTGAAATTGTTGCTTATGATATCGATAGTGATGAGCAGTTGACGTTTGCTGTTCATGAAAAATGCTTTTTTATAATGGATGAAACAAAAACACAAATAGCACCTTATGATCGTCAATTTGCATCAAAAACGGTCGGACAGCGAGCGATGCAATTATTTGCGGGACCATTGATGAACTTTTTACTCGCAATTGCTATTTTTATCATTATTGGACTTGTGCAAGGCGTGCCGGCAGAAGAAGCACTTATTGATGATGTTTTACCTGGAGCCCCCGCAGAAGAAGCAGGGTTCCAAGCAGGAGACGTCATTGTAGAAATTGATGAAGAAAAAGTTTCATCATGGGAACAATTTACAATGATTGTAAGAGGAAATCCTGATAAAGAATTATCAATGGTTGTTGAGCGTGATGATGGAGAACGTGTAACATTAGATGTTACGCCTGAATTAAATGTTGATGAAAATACTGAAGAAGAAATCGGTCAAATTGGTGTCTATCCAGGATTTGAAAAGTCATTTATTAAGACGATTAAGCATGGCTTTATTCAAACGTACGAAACGACCAAATTAATTTTAGTTAATTTAATGATGCTAATTACAGGTCAATTATCGATTGAAATGCTTTCTGGTCCAGTCGGTATTTATGATGCAACTGATCAAATTGTACAAACAGGATTTATGAACTTTTTATTATGGACAGCAATGTTAAGCATAAATCTAGGTATTATTAATTTAGTTCCATTACCGGCTTTAGATGGTGGACGATTAATGTTTGTCGGTATAGAAGCTGTTAGAGGTAAGCCAATGGATCCTCAAAAAGAAGGTATTGTTCATTTTGTTGGATTCGCTTTACTTATGCTGCTTATGATTGTCGTTACGTGGAACGATATTCAGCGCTTATTTTTATAAACAATTAAACAGAGACATAGAAAGTAGAGGTTGAATTTATTTCACTTCTACTTTTTATGTTATCACTCATATAGCACAGTGAGGTTTTTTACGTAATAAAAAGACTATTATTAAAGGAAGTGTTGTGTAATGAATGGGCATGAAAAGATGAACATCTTGTTAAAGCAATTAGATATGACGGATGATATAACAGCTTATTTTCATGATAGTGAAATTGAAAAGTTGGATGTTTATACGCAATCAAAGACATGGCACTTACATATAAAGATTAAAAATATTTTACCTGTACACGTATATGAACTGTTTTTAAATAAAATGCATGAACAATTTAAGAATATTGCTCAAGTGCATGTTTATTTATCGTGTGAACAGAACGATGTTCCAAGTGAAACACTCGAAGCTTACTGGAAAAACTTCATTCAAACGCTTAACTTATTACCAATGACGAAAGATTTGCTTTTTAATCAATCGATTCGTTTGCAAGAAAATAAAATTATGATTAAAGCGCATACAGAAGCAGAGTCTGCTTCGTTGAAGAAAAACCTCGAAGTTAAGTTCAATCAATTTTGTCAACAAGTCGGTTTTCCTAGTTATCAAATTGAAGTCTCTGTTGAAGCAGGTGATATCGATTTAGATAACTTCCGTAAAGAAAAAGCTGTGGAAGATCAGCAGCTCGCTTTAAAAACAATCGAACAGCAAAGGAAACGTGACACCGAGCAGAAAAACGGAAAAAGAAAGCAAGCAATTGGGTTAGGGCAACATATTCATGATGAACCTGTCATGATTGAAACGATTCTTGAAGAAGAAAATCGTTTGACTATTCAAGGATATATCTTTAGTGCAGAGATTCGTAAGCTCCGTTCTGGGAGAAGTCTACTTATGCTTAAAATAACAGATTATAGTGATTCATTAGAAGTTAAAATGTTTTCTAGGAATGACGAAGATGAGATTGCTTTCGAACAAGTAAAAGAAGGTGTCTGGGTAAAAGCACGTGGTAGAGTACAAACAGATTTATATACGAGTCAGCTAACGATGATGGCGAATGATATAAATGAAGTGAAAGTAGCAAGTCGTACAGATGAAGCAGAAGAAAAACGAGTGGAATTGCATGCCCATACGACAATGAGTCAGCTTGATGCGGTCGTTTCGCCGAAAGATTTAATTAAGAAAGCTGCTGAATGGGGACATGAAGCTATCGCTATAACGGATCATTCAGGTGTTCAAGCATTCCCAGAGGCGTTTTATGCAAGTTTAGATCATGATATTAAAGTGATCTATGGCGTTGAAGCTCACCTCGTTAATGATGGCGTACCGATTGCTTATAACGCAAGTGATATTGTTTTAAAGGATGAAACGTATGTCGTATTTGACGTAGAAACGACAGGGCTTTCAGCTGTTTATGACACAATTATTGAACTTGCAGGTGTGAAAATAAAAGATGGGGAAATAATCGATACATTTGAATCTTTTGCGAATCCACATCGCCAATTACCAGAAGTCATTAAAGATATTACTGGTATTACTGACGACATGTTAGTCGGTGCACCAGAAGTTGATGATGTATTAAAAGACTTCCACGAATGGATGGGCACCTGTACATTAGTTGCTCATAATGCAAGCTTTGATATCGGATTTTTAAATCAAGGGTTTAGTAAAATTAATTATGATAAAATTACTAATCCTGTCATTGATACATTAGAACTTGCAAGATATTTATTACCAGAGTTAGGTAATCATCGATTAAATACGCTTTGTAATCATTTCGATATCGAGTTAACGCAACATCACCGTGCGATTTATGATGCAGAAGCTACTGGTTATTTAGCGTGGAAACTTATGATTGAAGTGGAAAAAGAAGACATCTTTAATCATAATGAGTTAAATGCACATATTGGTGAAGGAAATGCGTATCGTCACTCAAGACCAAACCATTGTACGATTTTAGCGAAAAATGACGTTGGTCTAAAGAATTTGTATAAGCTCGTCTCAAAATCACATATTGATTATTTTTACCGTGTTCCGCGCATACCACGTTCATTATTAGAGAAGTACCGCGAAGGTCTACTCATTGGCTCTGCGTGTGACCAAGGTGAAGTTTTTGAAACGATGATGCAAAAATCTGTTGAAGAAGCAGAACAAGTCGCACAATTTTATGATTATATTGAAATCCAACCCCCAACAAATTATGTTGGTCTCGTTGATAGAGAGCTTGTACAGAATGAATCGCAAGTATTGGAAATTATTACGAACTTAGTAGAGCTAGGGAATCGATTAGAAAAGCCTGTAGTAGCGACAGGGAATGTTCATCACATGGAAGAACATGAACAGCTATATCGTAAAATATTAATTAGTTCACAAAAAGGAAATCCGTTAAATCGACAAACGTTACCACAAACACCATTTAGAACGACTGATGAAATGTTAGAGTGCTTTTCATTTCTTGGAGAAGATGTAGCAAAAGAAGTCGTTATTAAAAACTCTCAACTAATTAATGAGAAAATCGACAGCGTTTTGCCACTAAAGAAAGATCTTTATACACCAAATATTCCGGGTGCAGATGAAGAAGTAAGGCAGTTAACGTATGATAATGCAAAAAAAATATACGGCGATGAATTACCAGATATCGTTACGGACCGGATTGAGTTTGAACTTAAAAGTATTATCGGACACGGATTCGCTGTTATTTATTTAATTTCACATAAACTTGTGAAGAAGTCATTAGATGACGGTTATTTAGTTGGATCACGTGGTTCCGTTGGGTCTTCACTCGTAGCGACTTTAACGGAAATTACTGAAGTCAATCCATTGCCAGCACATTACGTTTGTTTAAACTGTCATTATCATGAGTTCATTACAGACGGTTCTTATGCGAGTGGCTTTGATTTACCGAATAAATCATGTCCAACGTGCGAAACAGATTTGACAAAAGAAGGGCAAGATATTCCGTTTGAAACGTTTTTAGGGTTTGAAGGTGATAAAGTGCCTGATATTGATTTAAACTTCTCGGGAGAATATCAGCCAAAGGCACACCAATATACGAAAGAATTATTCGGTGAAGAGAAAGTGTTTCGAGCAGGAACAATTGGTACAATAGCTGAAAGAACAGCCTATGGATTCGTTAAAGGATATGCTTCAGATAAAGATTTACATTATCGTAACGCTGAAGTTGATCGGTTAGTTCATGGGTGTACAGGAGTAAAACGTACGACAGGTCAACACCCCGGTGGAATTATTGTTGTCCCTGAAAATAAAGATATTTACGATTTTACACCGATACAATTCCCAGCTGACGACCGGAAAAGTGAATGGAAAACGACACATTTTGATTTTCACTCGATTGAAAACAACTTATTAAAACTTGATATACTTGGCCATGATGATCCTACTGTTATTCGTATGTTAGAAGATTTAAGTGGTATTGATCCGATTACGATTCCGACAGATGATGAAGAAGTAATGAAAATATTTTCAGGAACAGACTCTCTCGGGGTCACAGCCGAGCAAATAAACTGCGCGACAGGAACGTTAGGTGTACCAGAGTTTGGTACTCAGTTCGTTCGACAAATGCTCGAAGAAACGAAACCGAAAACATTTGCCGAGTTAGTCATTATTTCAGGACTATCACATGGGACTGATGTTTGGTTAGGAAATGCCCAAGAATTAATTAATGATGGTATATGCGGATTGCCTGAAGTAATTGGTTGCCGAGATGATATTATGGTTTATCTCATGCATCAAGGATTAGACGCATCGATGGCATTTAGTATTATGGAGTTCGTTCGTAAAGGGCGCGGGTTGAAAGATGAATGGATTGCTGAAATGCGTAAACATAACGTACCTGAGTGGTATATTGATTCATGTAAAAAAATCAAGTATATGTTCCCGAAAGCACATGCTGCTGCTTACGTATTAATGGCTGTAAGAATTGCTTACTTCAAAGTTCATTACCCAATTTATTTTTATGCAGCATACTTTACCGTTCGTGCCCGCGATTTTGAGTTAAAAACAATGATCCAAGGAAAAGAAGCGATTAAAACACGAATGAAAGAAATAACAGATCAAGGAAATGATGCTTCACCTAAAGAAAAGAATTTACTAACTGTTTTACACGTCTGTTTAGAAATGTATGAACGTGGTTATTCGTTCCAGAATGTTGATCTTTATCGCTCGGCAGCAGCTGAGTTTATCGTTGAAGAAGATTCGCTTATTCCACCATTTAATGCAGTGGATGGTCTCGGGACAAATGCAGCGTACAATGTTGTAGCTGTTCGTGAAGATGGAGAGTTTTTATCTAAACAAGATTTACGTGAAAGAAGTAAAATATCTAAGACAGTTGTTGAATACTTAGACCAATTAGGTTGTTTAGAAGGTATGGCAGAAGAAAACCAGTTATCGCTCTTTTAAGACAGGGTGTATAATCGACTAAACAAATCTCTCTATACCGTGGAAATGTTGCAACAAGTGCTTAAATGTGTTATAGTTTTAATGGTAAGTAATAGACGGAAAAACTTTGGAGTGGGACTGCCCACTCCTTCTTTATACACTATTATTAGTAATGAGATTCCCTTGCCCCTTTTTTATTGGCAAGGGTTTTATATTGATATTTTAAAAGTAACTTAAAAACAAGTTTTCCTGAAACAAAAGTGCTGAAAAGGAGGATTATTTTGAGTAAAGACATTAAAGTTAGAACAGAAGAATTATTAGAGCCTATTTTAAAAGAAAAGTCACTAGAACTAGTAGATGTTGAATTTGTCAACGAAGGAAGCGATTGGTTTTTACGTGTTTATATTGATAAAGAAGGCGGTATAAGCATTGATGAATGTGGAGACGTTTCGGGTATTTTGAGTGACAAGCTTGATGAAGAAGATCTTGTTAGTCAAAGTTATTTCTTAGAAGTCTCATCACCAGGCGTTGAAAGGCCGTTAAAGACGAAGAAGGACTTTGAGAAAAGCATTGGTAAAAATGTTTACGTAACATTGTATGTACACATTGATAGCGAAAAAGAATTTGAAGGTACTTTATTAAGTTTTTCAGATGATGTAGCTACGATTGAATACCAAGTGCTTGCGAAGAAAAAGCAAGTAGAAATACCTTATGACAAAATTGCTAAAGCAAGATTAGCTGTAGTTTTATAAAGGGGGAAATGCGCCGTGGGAAATCAATTGTTTGATGCGATTGATTATTTAGAAAAAGAAAGAGGCATTAAAAAGGAAGTATTAATAGAAGCTCTTGAAGCAGCATTAATTTCAGCTTATAAAAAGAACTTTAAATCAGCAACGAATGTGCGAGTAGATATTAATTTAGAAGATAATGAAATGAAAGTACTTTCTAGAAAAGTTGTTGTAGAAGAAGTAGCTGATCAACAAGAGGAAGTGTCTGTAGAGGAAGCGAAGGAAATTGATCCGAACTATGACATTGATGATATTATAGAAGTAGAAGTGACACCGAAAGACTTCGGTCGTATTGCAGCTCAAGCCGCAAAGCAAGTCGTTACTCAACGTGTAAGAGAAGCAGAGCGTGGAGTGATTTTTAATAAATATGTAGATCGTGAAGAAGATGTTTTAACAGGTATTATTCAGCGAAAAGACAGTCGATTTGTCTACGTTAATTTAGGGAAAATCGAAGCGAAATTAGCTGAATCCGAACAAATTCCTACTGAAACTTATGAGTCTCATGATCGAATTAAAGTGTTTGTTACGAAAGTAGAAAATACGAACAAAGGACCACAAATCTATATTTCACGCTCACATCCTGGTTTACTTAAGAGGCTTTTTGAGATGGAAGTACCGGAAATATATGATGGAACAGTCGAAATTATGTCAGTTGCGCGTGAAGCAGGAGATCGTTCGAAAATCTCTGTGTTTGCTGAAGATCAAGAAATTGATCCAGTCGGTTCATGTGTCGGACAAAAAGGACAACGTGTTCAGTCGATTGTTGATGAATTAAATGGTGAAAAGATAGATATTGTTGAATGGTCAGAAGACCCAATTGTATATGTGTCTAACGCACTTAGTCCATCAAAGGTTGTTGAAGTACTCGTTGATGAAGAAGAAAAAGCGACAACGGTTATCGTACCTGACTATCAACTTTCTTTAGCGATTGGAAAGCGTGGGCAAAATGCTCGACTTGCAGCTAAGCTCACAGGATGGAAGATAGATATTAAGAGTGAGTCAGGAGCTATTGAAGAAGGTATTATTGAAGATAGAGTTCTTACTCAAGAAAATGTTCCATTAGATGATGAAGACGACTATTTATTTTAATGAATAAGTGTAAGATGACGTAAGGGAGATGTTGAATATGGTCCGAAAGCGAAAAACACCTCAAAGAAAATGTATCGTTACTAATGAAACGAAAGATAAAGACGATTTAATCCGTATTGTACGGAATAAAGAGGGAGAAGTTTTTGTGGATCCTACTGGTAAACTAAGTGGTAGGGGAGCATATTTGATGAAGGACATATCTGTGATAGAGAAATCACAAAAGAATAAAACGTTGAACAGACATTTAAAAACAAATGTTGATGATGATATTTATGATGAATTAAAGCGATTGGTAGCAGAAGATGAAGCAAAATAAATATTTGAATTTAGTCGGCCTAGCGTTTCGAGCGAAGAAGTGTTCTATCGGTGAAGAACAAATCGTCAGAGATATTCAACATAAGCAGGCGAAGCTCGTATTAATCGCAGAGGATATTGGCAAGAGCACATTTAAGAAAATAACAGATAAATGCAAGACGTATGAAGTACCGTATGTAACTGTTGATAGTCGGGACGTGTTATCGCACGCTATCGGTCAAACGGGTAGAGTGGCAGTAGCAATTTTAGACGAGGGCTTTGCAAAGAAGCTAAAAACGTTACTATAAGGTATTAATAATTTCGGGGGTGAACGTATGACAAAAATGCGTGTATATGAATATGCCAAACAGAACAATTTAACGAGTAAGACAGTCATTGAAGAATTAAACAACTTAGAAATTGACATTTCGAATCATATGTCAATGATTTCTGAAGATGTTATTGAACAACTTGATAAAACGTTTAATGATTCTGCTCAGGAAGAAGAAGTCGTTGAGGAAATAGAGGAAGAAGTTACAGAAGAGGTTGAGGAAGATAGTGGCTTAAAGAAAATCACTTATTCAGGTGATCTGACAGTTGATGACTTAGCAAGTAAATTAGACGTTCCGACGAATGATATTATTAAAGATTTAATGATGTTAGGAATTATGGCTGCTAAAAATCAACAATTAGATAATGATTCAATTGAATTAATCGCTAGTGAACGTGGCGTTGAAATGGTAAAGGAAGAAGTACTTGAAGATACGAATTTAGATAAGTACCGAATGAAAGAAAACAAAAAAGACTTAGAAGAGCGTCCGGCAGTTGTTACAATTATGGGTCACGTTGACCATGGTAAAACAACATTACTAGATGCTATTCGTCATACGAAAGTGACAGAAGGTGAAGCAGGCGGAATTACGCAACATATCGGAGCGTATCAAATTGAAAGTGATGACAAGAAAATTACTTTTCTAGATACACCTGGTCACGAAGCATTTACAAGTATGCGTTCACGTGGAGCGCAAGTGACGGATATTGCTATTTTAGTCGTTGCAGCAGATGACGGTGTTATGCCGCAAACAGTTGAAGCAATTAACCACGCTAAAGCTGCAGGCGTACCGATTATCGTAGCTGTTAATAAAATTGATAAAGAAACTGCTAACCCAGACCGTGTGATGCAGGAATTAACTGAACATGAACTTATTTCAGAAGCTTGGGGTGGCGACACGATTTTCGTTAATGTGTCTGCAAAGCGCCGAGAAGGAATAGAAGACTTACTTGAAATGATTTTACTCGTTGCTGAAGTTGCTGAACTTAAAGCAAGTCCAAAAACGAATGCATTCGGTACAGTGATCGATGCTCAGTTAGATAAAGGGCGCGGAGTTGTAGCTAGTTTACTCGTGCAAAGCGGAACATTAAGAGTCGGAGAATCAATTGTTATCGGTAATACGTATGGACGTGTTCGCGCGATGGCAAACGACTTAGGCCAAAGAATTGAATCTGCTGGTCCGTCAACACCTGTTGAAATTACTGGAATCAATGACGTACCTTTAGCTGGTGACCAATTCGTCGTCTTCACGAATGAAAGACAAGCGAGACAAATTGGTGAAGCACGTCAGCAAAAACATATTCAAGACAGTCGTCAAGAACAGACGAAAGTAAGTTTAGATGACCTATTTGAGCATATTAAACAAGGTGATATTAAAGAAATCAACTTGATTATTAAAGCAGACGTTCATGGCTCGGCAGAAGCTTTAACAGCTTCACTTCAAAAGATTGAAGTAGAAGGTGTTAAAGTTAAAATCATCCATACAGGTGTTGGAGCAATTACAGAATCAGATATCATTTTAGCTTCAGCATCAAATGCAATTGTGATTGGATTTAACGTCCGCCCAGATGCTAACGCACAAAAAACTGCTGAATCAGAAGGTGTAGATATTCGTTTACACCGTGTTATTTACCAAGCAATTGAAGAAATTGAAGCAGCGATGAAAGGGTTACTTGACCCAGAATACGAAGAGAAGATTATTGGGCAAGCGGAAGTTCGAGAAACGTTTAAAGTATCGAGAATTGGTACGATTGCTGGAAGTTATGTCACTGAAGGTAAAATTACGAGAAATGCAGAAGTACGCCTCATTCGTGACGGAATCGTTCAATTTGAAGGGGAAGTAGATGCTCTTAAACGCTTTAAAGATGATGTGAGAGAAGTTGCGCAAAACTATGAATGTGGAATTACGATAAAAGATTATAACGACATAAAAGTTGGAGATATTATTGAAGCGTTTGTAATGGAAGAAATTAAACGCGTATGATCGTTATTTGTGCGGAAATAGAGTGTAAATTATATGAAGGACAATCGTTAAAAGATAAACGTTCAGTTATAAAAAGAGTTCAATCTAAATTAAGAAAAGAATATAATGTTTCTGTTGCTGAAATTGATTATTATCAATTATGGCAACGGATTAAACTAGGTGTAGTTGCTGTGTCTAATGAATGGACGCATGCAGAACAAATGATGCAAGAAGTGTTAAAAACGATTGATTCTTTTCCTGAATTCGAACGGACACTAACGACAATGGATCGATTGTAGTGTCATTTTAATAATTATGTGATCATATAAGTAATATATAAACTTCGCATGATTTAACCACCTATTTAGTTCATACGATGAGGTGATAAAATGAGTAACATAAGAGCTAATCGAGTAGCAGAAGAAATAAAAAAAGAAATAGGTGTCATTTTAACGCAAAAAATAAAAGACCCAAGAATTGGTTTCGTAACGATAACAGATGTCGAAGTAACCGGAGATTTACAACAAGCTAAAGTGTTTATTTCTGTCTATGGAGACGAAGAGAAGAAGCGAGAAACACTTCTTGGTTTGTCTAAAGCAAATGGCTTTATTCGAACTGAAATTGGTCAAAAAATTAGATTGCGTAAAACACCAGAAATATATTTTGAAATTGACGAAGCGACGGAATATGGAAATCATATTGAGTCTATTCTTCGAGATTTGAAAGAAGAATAAAATTAAAATCTGACCTGTTTAATAGACGGGTCAGATTTTTCAACGTTGAATCGATGGAGGCAATGAAATGAATGGTATTTTACCATTGTGGAAGCCAGCTGGTCTGACTTCTCATGACTGTGTTGCAAAGCTCAGACGAATATTTCAAACGAAAAAAGTTGGTCATACAGGCACATTAGATCCCGAAGTGGAAGGCGTGTTAGGGATTTGTATCGGACGGGCAACGCGTGTATCACCTTTTTTAACGCAAATGGATAAAACGTATATTGCTGAATGCTCTTTAGGTCAAGCGACGGAAACGGAAGATGCCCACGGTGCTGTGATTGATGAAAAAGAAGTCGAATGTTTCCCGTCAGAAGCTGAAATAGTTGACGTATTAAAAACATTTAGTGGGGAAATCATTCAAGTGCCACCGATGTATTCGGCGGTAAAAGTGAAAGGTAAACGTTTGTATGAATATGCCCGAAATAATGAGTATGTTGAAAGACCGTCACGAACGGTGGAAATTTATGCAATTGACCTTTTACACGTTGATTCAAATAGTCATACGTTTTCTTTTTCGGTTAAATGTTCAGCAGGAACGTATATTCGAACGCTTTGTGTAGATATTGGAAAAGCATTAGGCTTCCCAGCGCATATGTCACAGTTAGAGCGTACGGAGGTAGGTCCTTTTACAGCATCAGAAACGATAACATTTGACGAATTAGAACAATTAAAGGAAACAGGTCAACTTGCTCAATCACTTGTTTCGATAGAAGATGCACTTATTTCATTTGACCGGATGAATGTCGATCAAGTGACTGCGAAAAAAGTATCACACGGCCAAAAGTTACATGTAGAAAAAGACTCTTTTACGAGTGACCATTTGTTAGTTATGCACGACGAAGAATTACTCGCAATTTATGAGCGCCATCCAGAGAATAATGATATGATAAAGCCATATCGTGTGTTCGTTTAATAAAAGTTGGTAGGTGAAAGTAATGGAAACGATCCATTTAACATATCCACATACTTTAAATAAAAAAGACTTACGTGAAACAGTTTGTGCGATAGGGTTTTTTGACGGCTTACATAAGGGACATTTAAAAGTTATTAATCAAGCAGTAAGTATCGCTAAACAAAAGAACTTAGAAAGTGCAGTCATTACTTTTCATCCGCATCCGAGAGTTGTGTTATCTGATGAATCTCATGGCGTTAAATATATTACGTCATTAAAAGAAAAGCAGAGAATTTTAAGTGAGTTATCAATTGATCGCTTATACGTCATTACGTTTAATAAAGAATTATCACTCCTTTCTCCGGAGAAATTCGTTGATCATTTTCTCGTTCAATTAAATATGAAGCATGTCGTTGGAGGATTTGATTATTCATATGGCTATAAAGGTGAAGGGACAATGGAGCAGATGGAATCCCTTGCGAAAGGGCAACTGACGACGACAATTGTTCCAAAAGTTGAATATAATGATGAAAAAATTAGTTCCACACATATTCGTCACTTATTGAGCAAAGGTTCTGTTGAATATGTGCAAGAACTTTTAGGAAGACCTTTACGGACAGATGGAATTGTTGTCCACGGGGAAAAACGAGGTCGAACGATAGGGTTTCCTACAGCGAACGTTAGCATAGAAGAAGATTGCGTCGCACCGACTGTAGGTGTATATGCAGTGAAAGTTATTCATGAGCATCAGATGTATTACGGGATGGCGAACGTTGGATATAAACCAACGTTTATAGATGATCAAGAACAAGCAACGATAGAAGTTCACATATTTGATTTTAATAAAGACATCTATGATGATCAGTTATCTATTCAATGGTATGCCTTTATCCGTGATGAAAAGAAGTTTTCCGGTGTTGATTCATTAATTACTCAAATAAAGCAAGATGAACAAGCGATAAAAGAATTTTTTAAGAAGAAAAATATTTAAAACTTGCAATTTTTATTATAAACGTGTACGCTAAAAGGCGTATAACCATTGCTTGGCAAATCGTTACTCCGACGATTGCTAGGGAATTGGGGCTAATGAAAAAGTTAGGAGGTGGGCCAGAATGGCAATTTCAAAAGAACGCAAACAAGAAATCATTGATGAGTTTAAAACTCATGATAATGATACTGGTTCAACAGAGGTCCAGATTGCTGTATTAACTGAAGAAATTACATTGTTAAACGACCATTTACGTACACATAAGCGTGATCACCATTCACGTCGTGGACTATTAAAGATGGTTGGACGTCGTCGTAATTTATTAAATTACTTACGAAAAACAAATGTAGCAAGTTATCGTGAAGTCATCCAAAAACTTGGTTTACGTAGATAACTTATTGAAAAGCAGGAGAAATCCTGCTTTTTTTACTACATAAACATAAATTTTGAACATGCAATAAGATTGAAAGGGGTTTTTACTTTAATGATAGAAACTAAAAAAACATATGCGACGACAATTGCAGGTAAAGAGTTTGTCGTAGAGATAGGGGAGCTTGCTAAACAAGCGAATGGATCATGTATGATTCATTACGGTGATACAACTGTGTTATCAGTTGCTACCGCTTCAAGAGAACCTAAAAACTTACCATTTTTCCCATTACAAGTTAATTATGAGGAACGTCTATACGCTGTTGGGAAGATTCCAGGAGGCTTTATTAAGCGTGAAGGTCGCCCGAGCGAAAAAGCAGTGCTTGCATCGCGACTGATTGATCGCCCAATTCGTCCATTGTTTCCAGATGGCTTTCGTAATGAAGTACAAGTTATTAGCACGGTGATGAGTGTTGATCAAGACTGTTCATCAGAAATTGCTGCGATGATCGGTTCATCGATTGCGTTATCGACTTCAAATATTCCATTTGATGGTCCAATTGCTGGTGTGAACGTAGGTCGTGTTGATGAAGAATTCGTTATTAATCCAACGATTGAAGAAGCAGAGCAGAGTGATTTACTCATTACTGTCGCAGGAACGAAAGACGAAGTGAACATGGTTGAAGCTGAAGCCGATGAAGTATCAGAAGACGTTATTTTAGAAGCAATTATGTTCGGACATAAAGAAGTTTCACGTCTCGTCCAATTTCAAGAAGACATCATTGCAGAAATTGGCTTAGAAAAACTAGATATGCCTGTACTTTCGATTACAGATGATATTTTATCTGACGTAAAAGAACAAGCACAAGCTAATCTCGTTGCTGCTATTCAGACAGAAGAAAAATTAGAACGTGAGCAAGCGATTGCTGAAATCAAAGAGAATATTTTAGAACAGTATGAAGATGCGGCTGAAGAAGATGCTGATGTTTTACGACAAGTAAAAGATGCGTTAGACGTTATCGTTAAAGAAGAAGTACGTCGTCTCATTACACAAGAGAAAGTGAGACCAGATGGTCGTGGCGTTTCTGAAATACGCCCATTATCATCTCGCGTTGGCTTACTTCCTCGTACGCATGGTTCAGGGCTGTTTACGAGGGGACAAACGCAAGCATTAAGTGTTTGTACACTAGGGGCTCTTGGAGACGTGCAAATTTTAGACGGATTAGACTTAGAAGAGTCAAAACGTTTTATGCACCATTATAACTTCCCACAATATAGTGTTGGAGAAACTGGACCTATTAGAGGACCAGGGCGACGTGAAATTGGTCACGGAGCATTAGGTGAAAAAGCGTTAGAAAAAATTATTCCAGATGAAAATGACTTCCCTTATACGATTCGTGTCGTTTCTGAAGTCCTTGAATCTAATGGATCAAGCTCTCAAGCGAGTATTTGTGCAGGAACGTTAGCATTGATGGATGCAGGTGTACCGATTAAATCACCAGTTGCTGGTATTGCTATGGGACTTGTTAAAAACGGTTCAGACTACTCTATTTTATCAGACATTCAAGGAATGGAAGATGCATTAGGAGATATGGACTTTAAAGTAGCAGGGACGAAAGAAGGAATTACTGCTTTACAAATGGACATTAAAATCGATGGTTTATCACGAGATATTTTAGAAGAGTCTCTTAGCCAAGCGAAGACTGGTCGATTAAAGATTATCGAGTCGATGGAGGAAACGATTAATAAGCCAAAAGAAAGCTTATCACCATTTGCTCCGAAGATTTTAACGATGTCAATTGATCCAGAGAAAATTCGTGATGTCATTGGACCAAGCGGAAAGCAAATTAATAAGATTATTGATGAAACAGGCGTAAAAATTGATATTGAACAAGACGGTAGCATATTTATTTCTTCAACAGATGAAGAAATGAATGATCAGGCGAAGTCGATTATTGAAGACATCGTACGTGAGGCTGTTGTTGGTGAAATCTACTTAGGAACGGTCAAACGTATTGAAAAATTCGGTGCGTTTGTTGAAATCTTTAAAGGAAAAGACGGTTTAGTTCATATTTCTGAATTAGATGAAAAACGTGTGAATAAAGTAGAAGACGTCGTTTCAATTGGTGATGAAATTATGGTTAAAGTGAAAGAAGTTGATCGTCAAGGACGTGTCAATTTATCACGAAAAGCCGTTTTACTCGAACAAAAGAATAAAGAATAATTTATTGAAGAAGCTGGTAAGCCAGTTTCTTTTTTTTTGCCCTTTATTTAAAAGTAAGTCTGTTGGAACAACTTCTTTTTTCTGTTATGATGAATCGAGCGAAGAAAATCGTGTGAAACAGAGGGGAAAGACAGATGATTAAAACATATACGTTAGATAATGGTATGCGTATCGTATTAGAAAAAGTTCCAACTGTACGGTCAGTTACGATGGGCATATGGGTTTTGGCAGGATCAAGAAATGAGACATCAATTAATAATGGTATTTCGCACTTTGTTGAGCATATGCTTTTTAAAGGTACAAAATCACGATCGGCACAAGATATTGCAGAAGCATTTGATTCGATTGGTGGACAAGTGAACGCATTTACGAGTAAAGAATATACGTGTTATTATGCTAAAGTGATTGATTCACATAAAGAGAGTGCGTTACGTATATTATCAGATATGTTCTTTCACTCGGTATTTTCTGAAGAAGAAATTGACCGTGAAAAACAAGTTATTTTGGAAGAAATTAGTATGTCTGAAGATACTCCAGATGACATTATTCATGATGTTTTAGCAGAAGCATCTTTTGATAAACATCCACTAGCATTTCCTATATTAGGTAACGAAGAAAGATTAAATAGTTTTACAAGAGATGATTTTTTGCATTATATGGGTGAACATTATACACCGCAAAATGTAGTCGTATCAATTGCAGGAAATGTCGATGAATCATTTATAAAAGAAATAGAAAAGCATTTTTCATTTGAAAATCATGAACAAACGACTGAGCAGCTTTCGATTGAAAAACCACTATTTGTTCCAAAACAGAAAGAAATTATTAAAGATACCGAACAAGCACATATGTGTATTGGACTTAATGGTTTAAGCATTCATGATGAACTGACATATAGTTTAGCTGTTTTAAACAATGCTTTTGGTGGAAGTATGAGTTCTAGATTGTTTCAAGAAATTAGGGAAAAACGCGGACTAGCTTACTCTGTTTATTCGTTTCATTCAGCGTATAAAGATAGTGGTTTACTAACTGTATACGCAGGAACGAATAAGAGAAATTTACGCGTTGTGAAAGAAACGATTCAAGAGATTGTAGAGAAAATAATTAGCGACGGTTTAACTGCTAAAGAACTTACAAATAGTAAAGAACAGCTAAAGGGAAGTTTAATGTTAGGGTTAGAGAGTACAGATAGCCGAATGAATCGTAATGGTCATAATGAACTATTGAATCTTCCGCATAAAACATTAGACGAAGTGATTGAAAAAATTGAGCGAGTTAATCACGAGTCCATTGATGAAGTAGTCAAGCGAGTATTAGCGAGCGACCAATCTTTAGCTACAATTATTCCTGAAGGTTAGAAAAAATGAAATAATCAATATTATTTAATAATTCAGTTGAAGTATGATAGTATAAATTCAGTAGATAACCGTATGAATTAAAGTAAATAGAGGAGAGAAAATCATGGCTAAGAAATCATCATATAATGTAGCAGTAGTTGGAGCTACAGGAGCAGTAGGACAAAAAGTTATGGAAATTTTAGAAGATAGAAAGTTTCCAGTTGCAGAATTAAGACCATTATCATCAAAACGTTCAGCAGGTAAGAAGTTAACTTTTAACAATGAAGAAGTGACTGTTCAAGAAGCTACGACAGACAGCTTTTCTAATATAGATATTGCGTTTTTCTCAGCAGGAGGAGCTATTACAGAGCAACTATCTAAAGCTGCCGTTGAAAGTGGCGCAGTCGTTATTGATAATACGAGCGCGTTTCGTATGGATAAAGATGTACCTTTAGTTGTTCCGGAAGTAAACCCTGAAGCATTAGAAAGTCATAAAGGCATTATCGCAAATCCAAACTGCTCAACGATTCAAATGGTTGCGGCACTAAATCCAATCAAAGAGGCGTTTGGTTTATCGCGCATTGTCGTTTCAACGTACCAAGCAGTTTCAGGTGCAGGTTGGGCTGCTAATGAAGAATTGAAAAATCAAACACAGCAATACTTAAATGAAGAAGAAATGGTAGCAGAAATTTTACCAGCAGGATCAGATAAAAAGCATTATCCAATTGCATTTAATGCTTTACCACAAATTGATGTGTTTACTGAAAATGGTTATACAGCAGAAGAAATGAAAATGATCAATGAAACAAAAAAAATCATGTCAAACCCTGATTTATCAGTAGCAGCGACGTGTGTTCGTTTACCAGTCATTAACTCACATGCTGAGAGTATTTACATTGAAGTAGATAATGATGACGTATCCGTGAAAGATATTCAGGATGCTATTAAGGGTGGAAAAGGTGTTGTCTTACAAGATGATCCGAGTACACAAACATATCCAACACCATTATCTGCTGCGGATAAATATGACGTGTTTGTCGGTCGTATCCGTGAAGATTTAGATAATAAAAAAGGATTCCACTTATGGGTTGTAACAGATAACTTAGTTAAAGGGGCAGCATTAAACACAGTACAAATTGCTGAAACTTTATTAGAAAAAGACTTAAAATAAATGGTAAGCTCTTAGACGATTAATTGTCGTTTAAGAGCTTTTTTTAATGGAATATTATTTCGCACGTATATTCTGTTGTATGATATAATGGACTTTACGTATTTAATACCTTCCCTTGCCTTTTTTGGTAAGGGTTTCTTACGTATAATAGTATTATTTTTGCATGAATTTAGAGGTGACATAATGAGCAAAAGAAGTAAGAAGAAATCATCTAAACTAAAATCAACAATGAAATATGAATTAATAGGTTTATTATTAATATTTTTAGCAATATTTGGCAGCGGAGCAAGTGTGATAAGTGACGGGGCTATACCAGCGACATTAGAAAATATTTTTCGTCTTATGCTAGGTATGTGGTACTTTGTCATTCCAATCGGTTTATTATTAACCGGCCTTTTATTACTAACGAAAAGACGTTATCCAAATATGTTACATAAAAAATTAATCGGTATTTATATTTTATTGTTTGCTTTACTTTTATTTACACATATTCAAGTGTTTGAAAAATTATTACTCGAAGCAGACCATCCATCTATTTTTTCATTAACGTGGAATCATTACTTAGATTATATTCGGGATGAAGGATCAGTCATCCAGCTTGGTGGTGGACTGTTAGGAGCATTTTTATCGACAGTTATTTACTATTTATTTTCTGCTAGCGGCGCAAAAATTGTAGCGATTTTTTTAATGGTGATTAGTATGGTAGTTTTAACAAATCGTTCGGTCGGTGACTTATTTAATCAAGGTGTCGAATACGTAAGCGTACTGTTTGAAAAAATAAAAGAACGACGTAAAAACAAACGAAAAATCGTTACCAACAAAGAGGATAAACCGTTAGAAACGATAGAACCTGTTATTGATCAAGTGCCAGAGCGAGAAGAACAATTGCCGATTGCTTATGCACATGATGCTATTACATGTGATCAAGCAGAAGAAGAGTTGCATATAGATGAACAGTTTACAGATAAACAGGAGAGTGATGAATCATACGAACTTCCATCATTCCAATTACTAACAGATACGATCTCGCAAACAACAAAGGGTGATACGTCTCAAATAAAAGCAACTGTACAAACGTTAGAAAAGACATTTCAAAGCTTTGGTGTGCAAGCAAAGGTCTCACAAGTCCACGTAGGGCCAGCCGTTACAAAGTATGAAATTTTACCAGAGTCAGGGGTTAAAGTGAGCAGAATTGTTAGCTTGCATGATGACTTAGCTTTGTCTTTAGCAGCTCAAGATATTCGTATTGAAGCACCTATTCCAGGAAAATCAGCTGTAGGTATCGAAGTACCAAACAAAGATGTGACAACTGTCTCGTTACGAGAAGTTTTAGAAGGAGCGCCAAAGAAATCGTCTATTCTATCATTCGCTTTAGGAAGAGATATATCAGGCCAAGCTGTCGTCGGTGAATTAAATAAAATGCCACATTTATTGATTGCCGGGGCGACAGGTAGTGGAAAAAGTGTCTGTATTAACGGAATTATTACATCCATTTTAATGAAAGCAAAACCGAGTGAAGTAAAAATGATGATGATTGACCCGAAAAAAGTTGAGTTAAATATGTATAATGGTATCCCTCATTTATTAACGCCTGTTGTGACGGATCCTAAAAAAGCATCACAAGCATTGCGTAAAGTAGTTGCAGAGATGGAACGTAGGTATGAAATATTTTCTGAAACGAGTACGCGAAATATCGAAGCTTATAATGAGTACGTTAAAAAATTAAGCGAAGAAGAACAAGAAGAGTACTCATTTTTACCTTATATCGTCGTTTTAGTCGATGAACTAGCAGACCTAATGATGGTTGCTTCAAAAGACGTTGAAGATGCTATTACACGTTTAGCACAGATGGCAAGAGCAGCAGGTATTCATTTAATTATTGCGACACAACGGCCTTCTGTTGATGTTATTACAGGGATTATTAAAGCGAACATTCCGTCTAGAATAGCATTTAGTGTTTCTTCACAAGTTGACTCACGAACGATTTTAGATACTGGTGGGGCAGAAAAGTTACTCGGAAGAGGGGATATGCTATATATTCCTGTCGGTCAATCAAAGCCTGTTCGTGTACAAGGGGCATTTTTATCAGATGAAGAAGTTGAACGAATTGTTAACCACTGCAAGGAACAACAAGAGGTGCATTACGTAGAAGAAATGGCTCCTCAAACAGAACAAGAAGCAAGTGTGGAAGAGCAAGATGAGTTGTTTGATGATGCAGTGCAACTCGTTGTCGAAATGCAAACGGCTAGTGTGTCTATGTTACAACGGAGGTTCCGAATTGGTTACAACCGGGCGGCACGTCTCATTGACGCAATGGAAGATAGTGGGATTGTCGGTCCACATGAAGGAAGTAAACCACGAACTGTTTTATTAGCCGAACAGATAGACGATGAATGAAATATGATATATGAGGAGGCGGGTAATAATGGCACATGAATTATTAACAAAACAAAATCCTTATCATTTAGAAATGATACAGACGAAGAAGTATAAAACGAATAATATTGTCATTAAGTTAAAAGAACCGTTAAATAAAGAAACGATTACGAAGCGGGCTCTTCTGCCAAGTTTGTTGCGAAATAGTACGAAGACACTTCATACGAGGCAAGCGTTTGCACGTGAATTGGACGAGTTATATGGAGCAGTTTTACGAACTGATACAGCAAAGAAGGGCGATCACCACATTATCAGTTTACGTTTAGAACTACCTAATGAAAAATATTTATCAGCAGACGAACAGTTACTCGAACGAGCGATAAAGCTATTAAGCGACACATTGTATGATGCAAATGTGACAAACAACTCTTTTGATGAAGCAATTGTTCAACGCGAAAAAGAAACATTAAAAAACCGAATAACGAGTGTGCAAGATGATAAAATGGCCTTTGCTAATCAACGTTTAATCGATGAAATGTGTAGTGAAGAATTATTTAGTGTGCATACATTAGGTTATGCAGAAGACTTACGAGCGATATCAGGTAAGAAAATGTTTGATTATTATAAACATGTGTTAGAAACGAATGAGATAACGATTTATTTTGTTGGAGACTTTGACGGCATAGATTTAGAGCGATTAGTCGGTGATAATGTCCGCGCGAAAAAAGCATCTGAACATATTCGATATGAAAGTAGTGCGCGAGAAAACGTTTCATTAAGAAAAGAAGCACAAACGATTATTGAAACAGAGCCGATTCACCAGGCAAAACTACATTTAGGCTATCGTACAGGGGTTACAATCGCAGACGAACATTACGCGAGCTTACAAGTATTTAATGGTTTGTTTGGAGGGTTTCCTCATTCGAAATTATTTATGAACGTCCGTGAAAAACATAGTTTAGCCTATTATGCAGCTTCTCGCATTGAAGGGCATAAAGGGTTGATGATCGTGATGAGCGGTATTGCCAGTGAAGATTATGAACAAGCACGCCAGATTATTGAACAACAATTAGAAGAGTTAAGAGCAGGAGAAATAACAGAACAACTGATTGCAGAAACGAAACAATTATTAGTTCATAGTGTAAAAAACACACTAGATAATCCACAAGGTGCTATTGAATTTGATTATCAATATAGAATGAACAACAAGAGCTGTTCACCTGAGCAATACATTGAGCAGATTAATCAAGTAACTAAAAACGATATAATCGCTCGTGCTCAAGAAGTGACACTCGATACAGTTTATTTATTAACGAGTGAGAGTAGTGATGTCGATGAATAAAAAAGAATATGAATTATTAAATGAAACCGTCTATACGAAAGTGTTACCAAATGGGTTAACAGTTATTTTGTTACCTAAAAAAGAATATTCTAAAACGTACGCTATTTTTTCAACTAAATATGGTTCGATTGACGATACGTTCATTCCTTTAAATAAAAAAGAAAAAGTAACTGTCCCGAAAGGAATTGCTCACTTTTTAGAACATAAGTTATTTGAAAAAGAAGGTTATGACGTATTTTCAAAGTTTAGTGAGTTTGGAGCTTCTGCAAATGCATTTACTTCATTTACGAAAACAGCTTATTTATTTTCTGCTTCTGACAACATTTCAGAAAATATAGAAACGCTTATAGACTTCGTTCAAGAACCTTATTTTTCTGATGAATCAGTTGAGAAAGAAAAGGGAATTATTGAACAAGAAATAAAAATGTATGATGACAATCCTGGCTGGCAGTCTTTCACTGGGACTGTTCAAGCGTTATTTCATAATTACCCAATTATTCACGATATTGCTGGAACGGTAGATTCAATTATGCAAATAACGAAAGATGATTTATATACGTGTTATGACACATTTTATCACCCACAAAATATGGTTTTATTCGTTGCTGGCCCTATTGACGAAGAGAAAATAATGACGCTTATAGAAAATAATCAAGCGGATAAATCATTTGAGGAGCAGCATCCGATTGAACGCTTTTTCCCCGAAGAACGTGAAGATGTCGCGATAAAAAATCATACGATTCATATGCCTGTTTCTATCCCTAAATGTACAGTCGGTATTAAGGAAATATGGCAACGAACATCAAGTAAAGATTTACTTGAAAAAGAGATTTTACTCCGTCTAACGCTCGATTATTTATTTGCTAAAGGCGGGAAATTTTATGAAATATTGTATGAAGAAGATTTAATTGATAGTAGTTTCTCATACAGCAGTACACTTGAAACGGATTATGGTTATACATTTATTGGTGGTAACTGCGTGAATCCAGATAAGTTTGCTGAACGAACGAAAGAACTACTACTATCAACAAAGCAGATGAAAATATCAGCGGAAGACGTCAATCTTATTAAAAAGAGACGCATTGGACTTTTACTTCGACAAATGAACTCTTTGGAGTTTGTAGCTAATCAATTTGTCGATTATCATTTGTTAGATATTGATTTCTTTACGATGATTCATGAAGTAGAATCAATGACTGTTGAACAAGTGAACGCATTTTTAAACGAATGGATAAGCGAAGAGCGAATAGCGATCTGTAAAATTGTTAACAATGACTAGGTGATTATGATGAGAAAGAACGTATTAATTATTGGAGCAAGTGGAGACATTGGTTTTTCAATAGCTGAAAGGCTAGCGAACGAAGGTTATCAATTAATTTTACATTACAATAAAAATCGTTCTCGTATGGAACAGCTTGCTAATTTACTGCCAGAAGAAAGTATTTTAGCTATTGTTCAAGCAGATTTAACAAAAAAAGAAGAAATGAATCGATTGTTAGGAGACCTCGTCTACGAAGTGCACAATCTCGTTTTTGCCGCAGGTGTCGCTCATTATGGGTTGTTTCACGAATCTACTGAAGAAGTAATGGATCATATGTTGTCTATTCATGTGACAGCTCCTTGGGTCATTACGAAAGGTATTTTACCAGAGATGATTCAGAGGCAATCTGGAAATATCGTTTGCATCTCCTCTATTTGGGGAACGTTTGGCGCAAGCTTTGAAGTGCTTTATTCGACCGTAAAAGGTGCTCAAAACAGTTTTATTCGTGCACTTGCAAAAGAAGTTGGCCAAAGTGGCATATCGGTGAATGGCGTTAGCCCGGGCTTTATTAACACAAAAATGAATGGACACTTATCGACTGAAGAAACAGAGGCTATGTTATCACATATTGCTGAAGATAGGCCGGGAAGGCCTGAAGAAATTGCTCACGTCGTACAATTTTTACTGAGTGATCAAACGACGTATATTCAAGGAGAAGTCATTCGTGTTGATGGCGGTTGGATGTAATGAAAAATTAATTGCATTTATACGTCTGTTTAGGTAAGATTAAGGTTAAGATTTATAAGGAAGAAGGAGCTTAATGATGGATAAAGTTGAGTGGTATCTCGAATATGAGCTTCAAAAAAATCGACCAGGTTTACTCGGTGATATATCTTCTTTACTCGGTATGTTATCGATAAATATTATTACGATTAATGGTGTTGAAAAAGCGCGACGAGGTATGTTGTTGCTTGCAAAACACGATGAACAAATTATTCGTTTACGTCTTATTCTAGAGACGATGGATACGATTCGTATCGTCAAATTAAGAAAAGCAATTCTTCCTGACCGGTTAGCTGTAAGACATGGAACGTATATTCATATGACAAACAACCGGAAAATAGTAAAATTTATTCGTGATGAATTAGGTTTACTCGTTGATTTTATGGCAGAACTATTTAAAGAGAATGGGCACCAACTAATTGGTGTGCGCGGTCTCCCACGTGTTGGTAAGACAGAATCAATTGTTGCAGCAAGTGTTTGTGCTAACAAACGATGGGTATTTGTTTCAAGTACATTACTTAAACAAACGATTAGAAATGAGTTGTTAGCAGGAGAGTATAGTGATGACAACATTTATATTATTGATGGTGTCGTTTCTAAAAACCGTGCAAATGAACAACATTGGGAATTAATACGTGAACTTATGCGTTTACCAACAATAAAAGTCATTGAACATCCAGATATTTTCGTACAATCAACGGAATACACGATGGATGATTTTGATTATATTATCGAATTACGAACAACTGAAGATGAAGAAATAAAATATGATATCATTGAAAAAACTGATACGTCACCTGGTTTTTCAATGTTCGATTTTTAATATGGATGGTGTTTTCAATGGGGATTGGTTTGAGACTAAAAGAGGCTAGAGAAGCAAAGAATATTACATTAGATGAATTACAAGAAGAGACTAAAATTCAAAAGCGATATTTAACTGCTATTGAAAATGAGCAGTTTGAAGTTTTGCCTGGTAAATTTTATGCGAAGGCGTTTATTAGGGAATATGCTTCAGCAGTCGATCTTGACGGCAATCAATTAATGTCAGAATTTGGATTTGATGATAGCACCATTGAAACGGAAGATGAGACTCCGACGAGTCAGTCAATAACTCGCGCACAGCGAGCAGCAAAAAAATCATCATCAACAAACTTCTCAATTGTGCCGACAATAATTGTCGTATTACTTATTATCGGGATTATTGTCGTAGCTTGGACGTTAATTCAGAAGTCTTCTTCTGATAAAAGCGGAGATGTTGTTGATACAAATGATGAAGAATTAGTAAGAGACGAACAAGGTGAATCTGAAACAGGAGACGGCGAAACATCTGAGGGTGAAGGGACGTCTGAAGAAGATGAGGCGGACGCACCAGAAGATGAGCCAGAAGCAGATGAGGATATTGATATTTCCGTCATTGAAAATGGCGAAGGGTCTTCAGCAGAATCTATTTTAGGCATTCAGATGACTGATGATGAAAGGGTACTGACATTAGAAGCAACTGAAGAAGTGTATGTTGAAGTGAAAGGTGAAAGTGGCGAAGCATATTTCGTACAAATGTTTAATCAAGAAGAATCACCGAAAGAAATCACATTAACAGAAGATAAAGTGTATTTGAATATCGGAAATTCTACAGCACTTAAATTATCCATTAATGGAGAGCCTATTGATTATCCGAATGAGAAAGTTCACCAAAAACTATGGTTACATTTTAATCCATCGACGACTGAATAAAGTTAAATACAATGGAGTCATTCGCTTGAAAATCGTTGAACGAATGAAGAGGTGGAGTAAATAATATTCACACTTCTCATATGTGCTGCTAAGAGGCAGCCCGTTCAACGGTTTTTTCATTTGTTTAAATAATACTTTGATTGGAATGATAAGTAATGAACATACCGAATAGAATCACTATTTCACGTATCTTTTTAATTCCTATTTTTATTATATTATTATCTGTCCCATTTGACTGGGGAACTTGGAATATCGGTTATACTGAGCTCCCTGTATCACATTTCGTAGCGACAGTTATTTTTGGAATAGCGGCTGGAACGGATTGGTTAGATGGTTATTATGCACGAAAATATCATTTAATTACTAATCTCGGTAAATTTTTAGACCCTTTAGCGGATAAATTGCTCGTTTCAGCAGCTCTTATCTTACTCGTAGAATTACAACTTGCTCCTGCTTGGATCGTTATTATCATTATTAGTCGAGAATTTGCAGTAACTGGTTTACGTCTCGTTGCAGCAGGTGAAGGTATCGTGTTAGCTGCTAGTAATATGGGGAAATTAAAAACTGTGACGCAAATTTTAGCTATCTTATTATTATTACTACATAATTATCCGTTCTCATTTATCGACATTCCAGTCGCAACGATTATTTTATATATCGCTATGATTATTACAGCGATTTCTGGAATTGATTACTTTTATAAAAATTGGCACGTAATGAGGGATTCAAAGTGAGTGAACAAAGAGCAGAAATAATTGCAATTGGTACAGAATTACTATTAGGTCAAATAGCGAACACGAATGCACAATGGCTATCTTCAGAACTCAGTTCGCGAGGCATAAACACGCTTCACCATACAGTAGTTGGAGATAACTTATCACGTGTTATTAATGTGTTTAAGCAAGCAGCTGAACGTTCAAATATTATTATTGTATCTGGCGGTTTAGGACCGACAGAAGATGATATGACGCGTGAAGCTTTTCAAGTATTAACGGAGTTAAAGATGTATGAATATGAACCGGCCATGCAGACGATCGAACAATTCTATGAAGCACAGGACACACCAATGCCCATAAATAATAGGCGACAAGCGCGTGTTTTTGAAGGAGCAACGGTTATTAATAATGAAACAGGCATGGCGCCAGGAATGATTGTGGAAGCAATCGGTAGTACGTGGATATTTTTACCGGGAGTTCCGAGGGAAATGAAGACGATGTCGTTAAATAGTGTATTTCCTTATTTACTCGGTCAGTCAGCTGAAAGTATGGTCATTCGTTCGAAAGTACTTAAATTTATCGGGATTGGTGAATCAAAATTAGAAGAAGACTTGAAAGACCTGATTCAAGCACAGACGAATCCAACGATTGCCCCTCTCGCTCAAGATGACGGTGTAATCATTCGCTTAACTGCAAAAGATACGACCGAAGCGGAAGCATTTGAAAAGATTGAAAGTTTACAGCATTCTATTTTAGAACGCGTCGGATCGTATTATTACGGGGCAGATGACGATACAATTGAAGGAAAAGTTTTTCAGTTATTACAGCAGAAAAAAGTACGTGTAGCGTCAGCAGAAAGCTTAACAGGTGGAAAGTTTATTGAACGTCTCATTTCTTTTCCAGGAGCATCTCAAATTTCACCTGGTGCTGTCGTTTGCTATGATTCACAAGTGAAAATTAATACATTAAACGTCCGTTCAGAAACGATTAAAAATGACAGTGCTGTTAGTGAAGCTTGCGCGTTAGAAATGGCGAGCAATGTGCGCGACGTATTGAAGGCCGATATTGGTATTAGCTTTACAGGAGAGGCTGGACCTTTTACAAAAGAAGAAAGACCGACGGGTACAGTTTATATTGCAATCGTTACGAATAGCGGATACTCATTCGTTGAAAAGTTTTTATTCCAAGGGGACCGCACGATGATTCGTCACAGAGCAACATTAAAAGGCTATGAACTTTTATTTAATTATTTAAAATTGTAATTTGTACAGTTATAATTTGAGAAAATAGATAATTAAATGTTCAGAGTTCCGATATATTTAATTTTCAACATAAAAGCATGACTAAAACATGAGAACAAACATTCGCTTTTTGTTGTTTATTTTTGAAAAACAATGTATGATGTAAATAGTTAATTAAAGGAGGATGCTGCTTTGAGCGATAGAAAAAAAGCTTTAGATATGGCGTTAAATCAAATAGAAAAGCAATTTGGTAAAGGTTCGATTATGAAATTAGGTGAAGATGCTGCACAGAAACTAGATACGATACCGAGTGGTTCACTCGCACTAGATGTTGCATTAGGTATTGGAGGATATCCGAAAGGCCGTGTCGTAGAAATTTACGGTCCAGAGTCATCAGGTAAAACGACTGTAGCCCTACATGCAATTGCTGAAGCACAAAAGACAGGTGGAACAGCTGCATTTATTGATGCTGAGCACGCACTTGATCCTAATTATGCACGTGCATTAGGTGTAAATATTGAGGAGTTACTGTTATCACAGCCAGATACTGGTGAACAAGCACTGGAAATTGCTGAAGCACTCGTTCGTAGTGGAGCAGTTGATATTATCGTTGTTGACTCAGTAGCAGCCCTCGTTCCGAAAGCAGAAATTGAAGGTGAGATGGGAGATGCCCACGTTGGACTCCAAGCTCGTCTCATGTCTCAAGCATTAAGAAAATTGTCTGGTGTTATTAGTAAATCAAATACAGTTGCAATTTTCATTAACCAAATTCGTGAAAAAGTCGGAGTTATGTTCGGAAACCCTGAAACAACACCAGGTGGAAGAGCACTCAAATTCTATTCTTCTGTTCGATTAGAAGTTCGTCGTGCAGAAACATTAAAACAAGGAAATGATATGGTCGGAAACAAGACTCGTGTCAAAGTTGTGAAAAATAAAGTTGCACCACCGTTTAAACAAGCGATGGTTGATATTATGTACGGTCTAGGCATTTCTAAATCTGGAGAAGTATTAGACATTGGTTCAGACCTTGATATTGTTGAAAAGAGTGGTTCGTGGTATTCGTATAAAGGAGAACGTCTCGGACAAGGTCGTGAAAACTCAAAACAGTATTTAGAAGAAAATTCTCACCTACTTGATGAAATTCATTTAGCGATACGTGATCATTACAATTTAGATGAAGGTCCAGAAGCTGAAGCAGAACAAGAAGATGAGAAAGAAACTAAAGCTAAAAATAAAAATACAGAACAACAGAGTGCTGACGTTTAAAGTTAGCTCTACATCAAAAAGTCATCTTTATCGGATAAATGATAAAGATGACCTTTTTTTATTGTATAAGCATTAGTCGCATGAATAAATTCATTAAATGAAAAAGAAATAACGAATGATTCAACGTTTCCTTGACAATGACATGAGGGACAATTAAAATTAAATTGTATAGTTTTATAAATAACTATTATACAAAGAAGAATTATTATTCATTGACTTTGGTACATGCCGACAATAATGAATTTTCAAATTTCATAGCAATGGGAGGTGAGATCGTAGACAATCCCTTAATCATCTCCATTTTGCTTGCCTTAATCCTAATCGTCGGTATTGTTGTTGGTTATCTGATTCGAAAATCGATTGCTGAAGCTAAAATTTCTAGTGCAGAAAATTTAGCGAAACAAATTGTTGATGAAGCACATCGAAATGCAGATGCAGCCAAGAAAGAGGCTCTTCTTGAAGCGAAAGATGAAAATCACAAACTTCGTCAACAAGCCGAAGAAGAAATACGTGAGAGACGCTTTGATATTCAAAAGCAAGAAAATCGTCTATTGCAAAAGGAAGAAAATCTAGATAGAAAAAGTGTCACACAAGACAAGCGAGAGCTAATGTTAGAAGAGAGAGAAAAAACACTAACAGACAAACAACAACAAATTGAAGAAGCGGAAAGCAAAGTGGAAGTTATGCTACAAGAACAGCGAACAGAGCTAGAAAGAATTTCTGGGTATTCAACAGAACAAGCGAAAGCAATTATATTAGATGCTGTTGAAAAAGAAGTTCAATACGAATCTGCAATGATTATTAAAGAAGCTGAAAATGATACGAAAGAAGAAGCTGATAAGCGAGCAAAAAACATTCTTTCACTAGCCCTACAACGTTGTGCGGCTGATCATGTTGCTGAGACGACTGTCTCTGTTGTTAACCTTCCGAATGATGAAATGAAAGGAAGAATAATAGGTAGAGAAGGACGTAATATTCGAACACTTGAAACATTAACGGGTATTGATTTAATCATTGATGATACACCAGAAGCTGTTATTCTGTCAGGTTTTGATCCAATTCGAAGAGAAATTGCTCGACTTGCTTTAGACAATCTCGTACAAGATGGAAGAATTCATCCAGCACGTATTGAAGAGATGGTTGATAAAGCGAGAAGAGAAGTGGACGAACATATTCGAGAAATTGGAGAGGAAACGACATTTGAAATCGGTATTCATGGACTACATCCTGATTTATTAAAGATTATAGGACGTCTGAAATATCGTACGAGCTATGGTCAAAATGTATTGAACCACTCAGTTGAAGTAGCACATCTAGCAGGATTACTAGCAGCTGAACTTGGAGAAGATGAAACTCTAGCGAGAAGAGCTGGATTACTCCATGATATTGGAAAAGCAATTGATCATGAAGTTGAAGGAAGTCACGTTGAAATTGGTAAAGAGTTAGCAATGAAGTATAAAGAAAACGACGTTGTTATTAACTCAATTGCTTCACACCATGGTGATGAAGAACCAACATCAGTCATTTCGGTTCTCGTCGCTGCGGCGGACGCATTATCAGCAGCACGACCAGGTGCACGAAGTGAAACGTTAGAAAATTATATTAAACGTCTAGAGAAATTAGAAGAAATTTCTGAGTCATTCTCTGGTGTTGAAAAATCTTTTGCTGTTCAAGCAGGTAGAGAAATTCGTATTATGGTAAAACCTGAAGAAATAGATGATGCAACATCTATTCATATCGCAAGAGATATTAGAAAGCGCATTGAGGACGAACTTGATTATCCTGGACACATTAAAGTGACAGTTATAAGAGAAACAAGAGCTGTTGAATATGCGAAATAAGAAATGAAGTGGTCTATTAAAGACCACTTTATTTTTTTAGAAAGAAAAGATAGGATGAAATGTGATGGAAATTTTATTCATAGGTGACGTAGTCGGGTCGCCAGGTAGAAAAATGGTACAAGAATACTTACCACAATTAAAAGATACATATCGACCAACAATAACGATTATTAATGGGGAAAATGCTGCAGCTGGAAAAGGAATAACAGAAAAGATTTATAAGGACTTTTTATCTTGGGGAGCACAAGTAGTTACTCTCGGCAATCATGCATGGAATAAAAACGATATATTCAATTTTATTGAAGAAGCTAAATATTTAATTCGACCAGCTAACTTCCCGGATAATAACCCAGGAAAAGGAATGACGTTTCTAAATATTAACGGTATAGAAGTCGCAGTTATCAATCTTCAGGCGCGAACGTTTATGCCTGCTATTAATGATCCATTTGCAGTCATTGATGAGCTTGTTGCAGAGGCTAAAAAACGAACGAATATTATTTTTGTTGATTTTCATGGAGAAGCAACGAGTGAAAAACAAGCACTTGCTTGGTACATAGATGGTAAAGTGTCTGCAGTTATCGGAACACATACTCACGTTCAAACAGCAGACGAACGTATCTTACCAGAAGGCACAGCATATTTAACAGATGTTGGTATGACGGGCCCTTATAATAGTATTTTAGGGGTTGAGAAAGAAGCTGTTATCAAGCGTTTTCAAACAAACTTACCTGTTAGATTTAACGTTGATGAAGCAGGTAGCGCCCAATTAAATGGTTGCATCATATCAGTTGATGAAAAAACTGGAAAAGCGACAGCTATTAAACGAATTTTAATTAATGACGATCATCCATTTTATAATTAACAATTTTATATGAAAAAAGAGGCTAACTTTTATTGTTTAATAAAAACTAGCCTCTTTTTATTTCGTTTTTATGTTTTTAAGTACATAATATTATTTGAATGTTTAGAATCTTTCGTGCATAATATAATTTAAGGTAATAAGCGAACATCTCCATGAATATCGTTGAAGATTATACTACATTAAGATGTGAAGGAGGTAACTTGTAATGGATATATTAAAAGTTTCAGCATCATCAAATCCAAACTCAGTCGCAGGAGCTTTAGCAAATGTACTACGTGAAAATGGCTCAGCAGAATTACAAGCTATAGGAGCGGGTGCAATTAATCAGTCGGTTAAGGCTATTGCGATTGCAAGAGGCTTTGTTGCACCGAGTGGAGTTGATTTAATTTGTATTCCAGCTTTTACCGATATTTTAATCGAGGATGAAGAAAGAACAGCGATTCGGTTTATTATTGAGCCGAGATGAAAGAATAAACATATGTGAACAAATAATCACCTTCTCTTACTTTAGAGAAGGTTTTTTATTTAATAATAAATGACATCTATTGTTAAATTACTATATAACGATTATACTATTTAAAGTAGAATGACGTTTCTTTGATAAAAAGAAAGGAGCTTTATTTATATGGATGACAAAAACAAGTCGCTAAACGATAAACCACTACATGAGAAAACAAGTGATGATTTTGCGAAGTATTTTGAAACGACATATAAGCCACCTAATATAAACAAAGCACGTAAAAGATATCGTGAAGATATAGAAGTGCATTATGATTTTAATATAGCAGAAGATATGCATAAAATTGGTGAAGGTAAAAAGTTTCTCATCCGTACGTACGGTTGTCAAATGAACGAACATGATACAGAAGTAATGGCAGGTATTTTAGAAGAACTTGGTTATGAGGCAACAACAAACACTGAAGAGGCTCATATTATTTTGTTAAATACGTGCGCCATTCGCGAAAACGCAGAAAATAAAGTGTTCGGCGAAATCGGACATTTAAAACCATTAAAATTAGAAAATCCGGACTTAATTATTGGCGTTTGTGGGTGTATGTCTCAACAAGAAACAGTTGTTAATCGCATTTTGCAAAAACACCAACACGTTGATTTAATATTTGGGACACATAACATTCATCGGTTACCAGAACTAGTGAAAGAAGCGATGTTTTCTAAAGCACAAGTTGTAGAAGTGTGGTCTCAAGAAGGAGATATATATGAAAATTTACCGAAATCGCGTCGAGGTAAAATTAAAGCGTGGGTAAATATCATGTATGGTTGTGATAAGTTTTGTACGTATTGCATCGTACCGATGACACGTGGGAAAGAACGTAGTCGCCGACCAGAAGATATTATTCAAGAGGTCCGACATTTAGCGTCACAAGGGTATAAAGAAATTACTTTACTCGGGCAAAACGTAAATTCTTACGGAAAAGACTTCGAAGATATCGACTATTTATTCGGAGATTTACTAAATGATATGCATAAAATTGACATACCACGTATTCGTTTTATGACACCACATCCGAGAGACTTTGATGATGGTGCAGTAGAGGCGCTTGCTCAAGGCGGTAATTTACTCGATCATATCCATTTACCTGTACAATCAGGAAGCAGTGAAATATTACGTCGAATGAACCGTAAGTATACACGTGAATCATACTTAGAACTCGTTAAGAAAATAAAGAAAGCTATTCCGAATGCGACGTTAACGACAGATATTATTGTCGGATTTCCAAATGAAACGGATGAACAGTTCGAAGAAACGATGAGCTTAGTAGAGGAAGTCGGCTATGAGGCAGCATATACGTTTATTTATTCACCGAGAGAAGGTACACCAGCAGCAAAAATGGAAGACAACGTACCACTAGAAGTGAAAAAGGAACGCCTGCAACGTTTAAACAAACTCGTTAACGAGCAATCAGCGCAAGCGATGGAAATGTATGAAGGACAAGTCGTTAAAGTACTCGTTGAAGGAGAAAGTAAGCGAGATCCTAACGTTTTATCAGGTTATACAGAGAAAAATAAAGTCGTAAACTTTAAGGCACCAAAGTCAGTTATTGGTAGTATTGTAAAAGTAAAAATAATAGAAGCAAAAACATGGTCTTTAAATGGAGAACTTGTTGAAGAGCACATAGGAGTGAGATAGTCGTGGCACAATATACACGTCAGGAAGTTTTAGATGAAGCGAGAAATTTAGCAGATATGCTTTCGCAAACAGAAGAAATTGAACGATTTAAGCAGTTAGAAGCAAAGATTAACGCTAATGAAAAGTTACAAAAAAACATTAAAAAAATTAAAACGTTACAAAAACAAGCGGTTAATCTACAAGCGTACGATAAAAAAGAGGCTTTAAAAATTGTTGAAGAACAAATTGATTCAACACAAGAAGAAATTGATAGTTTGCCAATTGTACAGGAATTTAAAGAAGTACAAATTGTCGTGAATGAAGTGTTGCAATTAGTTAGTGGAACGATTGCTCGTGAAGTGACGAATCACGTCATTGAAGCGACAGGTGGCGACGTTTTACAAGGGAAGACAGGAAAAGAAGTAGAATAACTCGGCGTATTAATTATTTTATATGATAGAATCTTGCTTGTATGAGTAAAATCTGCTATTATATAAAAGTCATTATTAGCGTTTTATAAATGATTCTTTAAATTTGGAGGGATAACGATGCGCGTAAACATTACATTAGCATGTACGGAAACGGGTGACCGTAACTACATTACGACTAAAAACAGACGTACGAACACAGAACGTATTGAATTAATGAAATATTGTCCACGTTTGAAAAAACATACATTACATCGTGAAACGAAGTAATTAACTATTAAAACCTTTATCAATTCATGATAAAGGTTTTTTTCTTTCTTACATAAGCACACTACGATATAATTAATAGGCGTACATAGAAATAACTAGAGGTGAATATAATGGAAAAAGTAGAACAACGAAAAGAAGTTATAAATAGATTACAACAATTATCTAAAGAAGAGATAGACGATATACAAGGTCGATTACATAATCATTTATTTAATTCAGAACTTTGGTCAGAAGCATCTTCTATAGGTGTGACAGTTTCGCAAGGGTTTGAATGGAATACACGTCCTATTATTGAACGTGCATGGGAAGAAGGGAAAACAGTTTCTGTTCCTAAATGTGATCCAAAAGAGAAAAAATTACAATTTTATAAATTACGCTCTTACGACCAACTTGAAAAAGTATATTATGGGCTACTTGAGCCGAACCCGGAACAATCAGAGGCAACGGACAAACAAAATATTAACTTGTTAATCGTTCCAGGAGTTGTTTTTAATAAAGAAGGATATCGTATAGGCTTTGGTGGTGGATTTTACGACCGTTTCTTAGTCGATTATCCGAACGAAATGGTATCTTTACTTAGTTCACATCAGTTAGCTGAAGATATTCCTGTAGAATCACATGATATTCCAGTGAATCATATGATGACAGAAGAAGGTTTCATTAAGTAAAGGAGTTCAATTTGACAATGGAGCGATATTCAAGACAGACGTTATTTAGCCCGATTGGAAAAGAAGGCCAAAATAAACTTTTAAATAGTACAGTTTTAATTGTCGGTGTAGGGGCGTTAGGAACTGTTATAAGCAATCACCTTGTGCGAGCGGGTGTTGGAAATGTTCGGATTGTTGATCGGGACTTTGTCGAGTGGAGTAATTTACAGAGACAAATGCTTTTTGATGAATCCGATGCGGAGCAAAGTTTACCAAAAGCAATTGCTGCTAAACATAAATTAGAAGCGATTAATCAGACGGTGAATATTGAAGCAATTGTTGATCACGTAAATGCAGAAAACATTGATCAACTCGTTGAAGATGTCGATGTTATTTTAGACGGGACAGATAACTTATCAACGCGTTTTCTTTTAAATGATGTGAGCTTTAAAAAAGGTATTCCGTTCGCTTACGGTGGCGTTGTCGCTTCACGCGGAATGACAGCCTTTTTTGAACCAGGACAAACCCCGTGTTTACGCTGTTTGATGAGTCCGACAGCTGACCGGGGACAGACGTGCGACACAGTCGGTGTTATTTCGCCAATTGTTGATATCGTCGCATCTTTACAAGTAACAGAAACGTTAAAATTTTTAACAGGAAATAATAAAAATATTGTTCGAGCGTTAAAGTCATTCGATACGTGGTTTAATCAGTCGTATGACTTAACATTTAATGGAGCAAAAGAAAACTGTTTAACGTGCCAAGTAGGCGAATTTCCTTCACTTGAACGAAAAGCACGAGAGGAAACTGTCTTGTGTGGACGAGATTCTGTACAAATTTCACGAGAAACGACTTTTGACTTAGATGAATTAGAAAATCAACTAGACCAAATAGGCGAAGTATCGAGAACGCCCTTTTTATTAAAAGCGACGATTGACGATAGTAAAACATTCGTTATTTTTGAAAACGGACGAATAATTGTTCAAGGAACAGAAGATATTAACCAAGCAAAGTCTTGGTATGATAGATATATCGGTTACTAAATAAATATTTAAACATAGTCATAAATAGTAAAGACATATGTTTAAAAGTAATATTGGGATGCTTTAAACGAATGTTAAAGCATTCCAGTTTATTTTATTATGCAGGAGGTGGCAGATTATTGTCATCTAAAGAGCAGTATCAATTGTATTCAATTGCTACTCAATTAATTACGAAGAACGACTTTCATTTATTAATGTTTAACCAAAAAGAAGATGAAGTTTGGTTAGAAAAAACGAACAAAAAAGATACGTATGTTATTCGTTTGACGACTAAATCATTTGATTGGAAAAATCATTTGAAGATGGACGTTGCTAAATTGTTTCATCAAGTAAAAATGATGAGAAAAGTATTAACGGGTAAACGTATTTTTATTTATAATTTATACGTGTCTTCACTAACACCAATTGATGATTGGTCAGAGCTCAAACGTCCGGTACGTACTGATGAAAAAAACTCCCCAGAAATGCATATCTTATATTTGGAAGAAGAAACGATTAATAAGCAGCTTAGCACAATTGATGAATCGATTATAGAGGAACCGATTCATGTGAATGATTTATCAGATGTTGAAAGTTATGAACGAGCGGTAGTATCTGATAAACGACAGCTTATTAATACGTATGACAAACAACAGAGAGAATTAAAAAATATTTTTTCTGCAGGGAAGCCAACTTTAACTTTTATTCTCATTGTTACGAATATATTCATGTTTTACTTATTAGAAACAAGTGGTGGAAGTGCAGATATAAGACACTTAATAGAGTCAGGAGCGAACTATAATCCGGCGATTATGGACGGAGAGTGGTGGCGCCTTTTAAGTTCAATGTTTTTACATATTGGCTTTTTCCACTTATTAATGAATATGTTCGCCCTTTATTATTTAGGAATGGCCGTAGAGAGGATTTTCGGTTCTACGCGTTTTATCGCTATTTATTTTTTAGCAGGGATTGGAGGGTCAGTCGCTAGTTTTACATTTTCACCAAGTGTATCGGCAGGTGCTTCTGGAGCGATATTCGGACTCTTTGGAGCTCTTTTATTTTTTGGAATGAATCATAAACGACTATTTGCCCAAACAATGGGTAAAAATATCGTCATGATTATCGGGATAAATATTTTGATCGGTTTTTTAATTCCACAAATAGATCATGCGGCACATTTAGGCGGTTTGATTTTCGGATTTATTGCTTCAGCAATTGTCCATTTACCAAAAAAGAAACATTTTGCTTACCAATTGAGTAGCTTAGTTGTATATGTTGCTCTGTTTTTTTCATTAGCACTATTTGGTTTACATCACAATGTGACAAATGAAATCGTATATTTAAACAAAATTGAAGATCATATTGAAGATGAAAACTTTACTACAGTTGTCGAAGTTGCGACAGAGGCACTCAATCATTCAAATGACTATGAGAAAGAAATTTTATTTAATCGCTCATACGCATATATTGAGTTAGAGTCTTATGAAGCAGCGCTAGACGATTTAGAAGAAGTAATCTCTATTGATGATGATTTTTCAGAGGCGCATTATAATTTGGCGTTACTGTATATGGATATGGACGAAATGGATAAAGCGAAGCAATCCATTGAAAAAGCATATGATATAAAACCGAATGAACAGCTTTATGAAGATTTATACAATCAGTTAATCGATTAATAGTGAAGACAGTATATTATCTGTTATCGAGTAAAATAGAAAGCTTTATATTAAATAGTAGTAATTTTTTATGTCCTTTTCAGAAAAATAGAGTTTTGTTATAATTAGAGTGGTGAAAAATGATGAATACACTATATGATGTTCAACAATTGCTGAAACGATTCGGTGTCTTTGTTTATACTGGCAAGCAATCAGCTGATATTCAATTAATGGATATTGAAATTGATGAGCTTTATCAAACAAAATTAATTACGAATGAAGAATTTACACGAAGTAAAATGGTATTACGAAAAGAATTAAATGAAAGAAAACAATAAAGTATGATTAACTTTTTTTGAAAAGGGAATATTAAATACGAAATGTTTAATATTTTGTAGGAGGATTATGTCTATGTTTGAGAAACGTGCGAATGTTCCGTTGTTTATTATTGCAAGTTTCTTATTTGGTTTAAAAACATACATTATTTATCGATTTGTATTTACAATTGATTTAGAAAATAGTTTGCAAGAAATAATATTGTTCGTGAATCCATTTATTTCTGCTTTTCTATTTTTTAGTATAAGCGTATGGTTTAATAATAAAGACCACCAAATGAAATTTTTACGCTACTTTGCAATTATCGGCTCGCTAATTATTTACTTTAATCTCGTATTTTATCGAGCGTTTACAGATTTTATTACGATTCCACAGCTGTTTCAAACGAGTAACATAGCTGACTTAGGTTCAAGTATTTTATCACTTGTGAAAATATACGACGTTTTCTTTTTCGCAGACGTTGTTATTATTTGGTATTTAAGTAAAAAATATAAAGAAGAACTAAGCACTGTTCTTTTTAAAAATGCAAAAGTTTTTACAGTTGCGTTATCTCTTTGTTTACTCGCTGGGAATTTCTTTTTAGCTGAAATGGAAAGACCACAATTATTTACTCGTGCGTTTGACCGTGAATATTTAGTTAAAAATATTGGGTTATTTAATTATCACGTATATGATGTATTCGTTCATTCCAAAGTTAAAACACAGCGTGTATTAGCAGATGGAAACGAACTTCCAACGATTCAAAAGTATATCGAGGAAGAAATTAGAAGTGATCAAACGTCTGATTTATTCGGGATTGCTGAAGACAAAAACGTAATTTTCATTTCAGCAGAATCTGTTCAAAGCTTTGTCATCAATAGTGAAGTTGATGGACAAGTAATTACGCCATTTTTAAATGAACTGATCAAAGATGATCAGACGTATTACTTTGATAATTTCTATCATCAAACGCAACAAGGAAAAACGTCTGACTCAGAGTTTATTACAGAAAATTCATTGTATCCTTCTTCAAGAGGGGCAGTGTTTTTCACACACGGTGAAAACGAATACCACGGCATGCCAGAAATGTTAGAAGAAAAAGATTATTATTCGGCTGTTTTTCATCCGAACAATAAAAGTTTCTGGAATCGAGACCAAGTGTATGACAGCTTACATTTTGATGAATTTTATGATATCGATAGTTATGAGGTCAATGATGAAAATTCTGTCGGTTGGGGATTAAAAGATAAAGAGTTTTTCACGCAATCGATACCGTATTTAGAAGAAATCGATGAGCCTTTTTATGCAAAATTCATTACATTAACGAATCACTTTCCGTTTGAACTTGGTGAAGAAGATCGATCAATTGAACCGTTTGATTCGAATTCAAATACACTAAATAATTATTTCCCGACGGTTAGGTATACAGATGAAGCTATTGAACAGTTCTTTCAACAGTTAAAAGAATCGGGTATTTATGAAGATTCTATTATCGTTATTATGGGTGATCATGACGGTATTAGTGCCAACCATAATAAGGCGATGAGTTATTATCTTGATAAAGAAGAAATAACACCATATGATTATATGCAGTTACAGCGCGTACCATTTATTATTCATATTCCTGGGCATGATTCAGGAGAGACGTTATCAAAAATAGCAGGACAAGTTGACGTAAAACCGACATTACTTCATATGTTAGGGATTGACACATCAAAAGATATTTATTTCGGAAATGATTTATTCCATGATGAAAGGAAAGGGTATATCTCATTTAGAAATGGTGACTTCTTAAGTGAAGAATATGCGTTTACGAATGATACTTGTTATAATAGCGAAACTGGTGAACCTATTGAAAGTGAAGCAGATGAAGAAAGAGAGCAATGCTTTGAGATAAAAGAACGGGTTGAGAATGAGTTGCGCTATTCAGATGAATTAATATATGGAGATTTATTTAGATTTATCGACTTTAAATAATGTGAGTATAAAAAAAGATTCTCAGTTAATTAACCGAGAATCTTTTTGTTTTTTACATTTAATTATGAACATGTTGAAGAGAGTTCACAAAGCAACGTTGCAATTGAGAAAAATCCAAACACTAGCGCTGAAGCAGCTGAGAAAGCTAATGCAAATAGATTTTTATATTTAAGTTGTCGAGCAACTGATACGACTGATAAAATTGTTACAGCTAATAGTAAAATTCCTAAAACCATTATAAATTCTCCTCCTTGTAGTTATACTCGTTTGAATTGATTGCTAAAGGAATCACAAATGTATTAGTATGTATTTACATGAATTCATTATCATTTTAATCTAAAATTACTTATTTGTCGAGATAAAACTTCTTTTTTTCATGCATCATTGGAAAAGAATGAAAATCGTATGACAAGTTACAGGAGGAAACGATCGTGAAAGTAGAAAAAATGTCTTTAGGACCATTAGGAACGAATTGTTATATTGTTTATAATGATAGCAACGCTTTAATTATTGATCCCGGCGGAAATCCAGAACGTGTGACGCAATTTTTAGAAGAAAATAATTTACGTCCGTTAGCGATATTGTTAACGCATGCGCATTTTGATCATATAGGTGCGGTCGGTGAGTTAAGAAAAGCATATGAGCTAGATGTTTATTTACATAAAGAAGAAGCTGATTGGTTAGAGAATCCACCATTTAGCCCGAACAGTATGATGTTAGGCTTAGATATTCGAACAGAAGGGCCTGATCATTTATTAGAAGAAGGAACTTTAGAAATAGGCGACTTTACATGTCGTGTGGAGCATACACCTGGTCATTCACCTGGAAGTGTTAGTTTTATCTTTTCAGATGCTGACTTTGTTATGAGTGGTGATGTTTTATTTCAGCAAGGTGTTGGACGCACGGATTTAGAAGGCGGTAGTTTTGAACAACTAGCTAACAGTATTCGTACAGCACTCTATACGTTACCGGATCATTATACCGTTTATTCAGGACACGGTGAACAAACGACAATTGGTTTTCAAAAGCAAAACAATCCGTACGTTCGCTCAGTCAATAATTAGAATAAAGAGAAAGCATGTGAACGTTTATACGTTCACATGCTTTTATTATTTTTAAAGTAAAATTGTTTTTTCACATTTTTGTTTAATGTAAAATAGTAAAGTTAGACGCAATAATGATTTTTTAAAAAAGAAAACGTATGTGATTTTTCATATTTACCTGTTTGGTTAGTAATTTTAAGTGATGACAGATTTTGTTACTTGTGATATATTCTTTTATAAGAAATATATCTCTTCACACTGTTACAATAAAGTTGTGATTTCCTCAGTAATTTCTTCTACAGACTTTTGATCAACATTAATTGTTATGTCTGCGCATGTTTCATACATCCACAATCTACTTTTATAAAGTTTTTCCATTTGGTTCTCGTTATTTGTGTCCCACAACGGGCGATTACTATCTTTTTTTAGTCGTTCGACAATGGTGTGGAAAGGTAGCGATAAATAAACAACTATCCCATTGTTTTTTAAAAACTCTCTATTTTCTTCTCTTTGGACGATTCCACCACCAGTCGAAATAATGCCTCCATGCGTTTCTGTTTGTAATGCTTCACTTTCATACGCTCTAAATGTTTCCTCACCTTTGTTTGCAAATATATCCGGAATAGATGATTGATATTTTTCAACAATATATTCATCAATGTCAACTAATGTTTTCCCTGTGCTCTCACTGAGCGATTCTCCGATGGTCGTTTTACCACAACCCATAAATCCGATTAAATAAATTGTTTTCATATATAAACATCCTTTTATTTTATTTCAGTCATTTATTTATAGCACGTTTTCTATGATTTTCATAGCTTACACAAATGAAAGGGGGTGATTTACTTGGATGGACATGCGTTAAAATTATCTGAAAATATTTTAATGAAAGCTGTTAAACAGCAAGCAACTGACATTCACTTTTACCCGACAAAGGAGTTTGTTCACGTTTACTTCCGTATTCACGGTGAAAGAGTTTTGCAAAATAAAATACCTATTCAGCAATATCGATTGTTACTCGCTTATTATAAATTTACAGCAGGAATGGATATTGGAGAAATAAGAAAGCCACAGAGCGGAACAATTGGATATGAACATAGTCATATGAAATACTCTCTTCGATTATCAACTTTACCCCATCGCACGAGTGAAAGTCTCGCGATAAGATTGCTTCCTCTTGAAGAACAGATGCAACTCGCTGATTTATTTTTATATCAAAATCAATTAAAAGATGTTTTAAAATGGTTAAATAAAAAATCTGGCTTAATTTTGTTAACAGGTCCGACAGGTGTTGGTAAGTCTACAACGTTATATGCTCTGTTAAAAGAGCTCTTACAAAAAGATTCGTATCAAATCATTACACTTGAAGACCCGATAGAAAAGGAGGTCCCTTCATTACTCCAAATGCAAATCAACGAAAAAGCTGGAGTAACGTATGAATCTAGTTTGAAAGCTGTCTTAAGACATGATCCTGATGCTTTGATGATTGGCGAAATTAGAGAGCAATCAGTCGCAAAGCTTGCTTTTGAAGCAGCATTAACTGGGCATTTAGTTTTTAGCACATTACATGCTAAAGACGCCATTGGAACTGTTCATCGTTTGCTAGATATGAATTTTACAAAGGAAGAAATTAATCAAACATTAATTGCTGTAGCTTCACTGCAGCTCGTTCCAGTTGAAAATGAACACGGGCACGTGAGACGTGCTGCTATATTAGAATTACTAGATAGTGAACATTTACACGAAATTCTTTATAGTGGGCGTCAACTGTTAGATGAGCGCAAAACATTTAACCATTTACGGAAGAAGGCGTATGCGTATGGTTTCTTATCTGAAAAATCTTATAAAGAATTACACGAATAAAATAACAGTTGCTACTCAAATTCGTTTTTTACGTCAATTAGAAAAATTATTATGCAATGGATATTCATTGATGCAGTCTCTCGAAGTACTTTCATGGGATAAACAACTCACAGATGTCGCGCAGAAAGTGAGTGAAAATATGGTGGCAGGACAATTGCTCGATGAAGCATTGAAACAATTGGACTTTCATTATTTAGTCACTTCTTATTTATACTTTTCTCGCGCAAAGGATGATTTAGAAAGTAGCGTAAGTAAATGTGCCCAATTGCTAGAAACGCGTTCGACGTATAAAACGAAGTTACAACAAGTGTTACGTTATCCTGTAATATTGTTGTTCATCTTCTTTGTTCTCCTATTCTTCGTGAAGTACTCCGTTCTACCGACATTTATTGACATGTTAGATGCTCATGCTGAAGGAACTAACGTATCCGTTATCCTCTTGTCTATTTTGGACATTTCCATTAATTTGTTTATCGTTTCTCTCTTAATCACATTAGTTATCACTCTTATGTGGCAACGAATAAAGTTAAAATTATCACTTGATAAAAAATTAGATATTTACCAACGTATACCTATTTTTCGTTACTTTTTAAAAGTACATACGACATATTTGTTTTCGATTCACGTGAGTATTTTGTTAGAAATAGGTATGCCGATTAAGGACGTATTAAAGCAAATGGTTGCGCAAAAAGATTTAGCTATTATTTCCCATTATGCAGAATTAATGGCTGATGAACTAAGTGAAGGAAAGTCAGTTACTTTTTTAATTGAGCAATTACCTTTTTTAGAACGACAACTATCTTATATTTTTAAACAGAATTTAAATGTTGAGCAACTGAGTAAAGATTTGTCCGTATATGCTGATATGTTAATGGATACGATTCATTTTAAAACGATGAAATATATTGAGTTTATCCAACCAGCATTTCTCGTCATATTTGCTAGTTTTATTATATTTATTTACGTCACTTTAATGTGGCCAATGTTCGATCTCGTTCGTACAATTTAAGGAGTGATTAAATGAAAAAGGAATCTGGTTTCACGCTAGTGGAAATGCTTATCGTTTTACTTGTAATTACAATATTAATAATTTTAATCGTACCTAATTTAAGTGGTCGTAGTGAAGATGTCCATACGAAGGGGTGCAAAGCGTTAGTTGAAGTCGTTCAAGCACAAGTCGATTTATACCATTTAGAAAACGGGAAGTATCCGAATGATTTGTCTGCTTTAGTGAAGGATAAATATATTAAAAAAGATCAAACGACTTGTCAAAATAAAAAGAGTCTTAAATATTCGTCAGTTTCTGGAACTGTAAGCGAACCGAGTAGTTAGGTGTGACAAATGATGCATAAAAATGGCTTTACACTTGTTGAGGTGTTATTAACACTTGTAATTATTGCGATTATTTTTCTTATTGTTAAACCATTTTCAATTGAGATTATTGAAAAGAAACAAGAGGAAAAGTTTTTAGAAATGTTACAAGCGGATATTTTATTTACTCAAAACCTAGCCATGCATACTGGAAAATATGCAACTATTTATTTTTTTGACGGTGAGTACCGCATTCTTGTAGAAAGGTCACCTTATCGAACGAGAGAGTTTCCAAATGAATGGATCATAGAAGATTATGGTATGCGACCGATTGGCTTTACATCATCAGGGAAAATTAGAAAGCCAGGAACGATGAGAATTCGAATGACACATTCATCAGTGAAAGTTGTTTTTCCTTTTGGGAAAGGAAGAAATTATATTGAAGAAATATAATGGTTTTTCATTTGTTGAGGTATTTTTAGCTTCCAGTATTATATTTTTTCTCGCGACAACACTTATTCCAATTTATACACAGTTGCAAGTTGAGCGAGAAGTATTAAAAGATCGTCGTACAATAACGAAATATTTGCACGACGATCTGCAAAATAATATACAGCAGAAACAAACGTATCCGAAAGAGTATGTTCAGACAATTAATGATGTAGCAGTTAATGTTTATCTTTTTGAAGAAGGAAATAATATTGTTGTTTGTGGGGAGTGGAATAATGAAAAGGCAATTGACGAAAGGAAGTGCTTATACGGAACGCCCATTGAATAAAGAACATGGCTTCACATTGTTTTCTAATTTATTAGCTCTCGTCTTAATTAGTCTGTCAGTTCCGTTTTTAATTTATTTGTTTCAGACGGTTGAGCAAGGAACTGCTTATGATGAATTATCTGTCAACCAGTTTTTTGATCACTTTCATTTTGAGTTTTTAAAAACACAGTCATTTATAACAAATGGGGGAGGGGTTCAATTGAAACAAATTAGTAATCGCGAAGTGCTTTATGAAAAATATAAAAAAATCATTAGGCGACGAGTGAACGGGGAGGGACATGAAGAATACTTAAGAAACGTCAAAGAAGTAACATTCACTCATGAAAAAAACGGGATTTTTATTGAAATAACTACAACAGAAGGCCAACATTATGAAAAGTACTTTATGTTATATACAAAATAATAAAGGATATTTTATGCCGTTAGTCTTACTCGTTGTCGCATTAGTCTTTATTACTTTTTCAATGAGTATAAAGTTATATCAAGATGAAGTTATTATGACTGATCATTTTATGAAGCGTTTGGAAGCAGAAAATCTTTTTCAAATGACAGTTGAAAAAGTGAGTGCTAATGAAAATGTCGAAAGGGAAGTTGTCTATGATTATCCGAACGGTTCTGTCCATGTGACTGCAAGTGACAAAGAAAGTTATATCGCTTATGAATACAAAATACGTTTAGGAGAAGAAGCGTTATATGTCATGAGTTCAGTCGAGATGAAGGAAGATTGAATGATTTATGAACACTTTTTAACAACTCGTGTTAAAGCAGGATTTAAAAGGCATTTATTATTATAATAGAGGAAATATAACTTTGTGAGGCGATTACGGTGGACCGTACATTGAAGGTAGCAAACGTATTTAGCGATCCGACACGACTTAACATTTACGAACATTTAGTTCAAAGTAAAGATGAAGTTTCAGTATTAGACGTTGCTGAAGCTTTTAATATTCATCCGAACGTCGCGCGATTACACTTGTCAAAGTTAGAGGAAATACATGTTATTCAATCAAGTCTTTTACGAACGGGAAAAGGTGGACGACCAAGTAGGATGTATGAACTGTCAAATAATGTCGTAGAATTAAATTTTCCGCATCGCGATTACAAAATGTTGTCATTAATTGCCTTTGAAACATTTGCGGCACTTGGAGAAGAAGGAGAGGAAGCACTTTATCGTACAGGAAAAAAATACGGTGAAAAACTCATCCGTCCATTTATTGACAAGCGAAATGAAAAGCCCTTAACAATAGATGAAAAGTTATTTATTTTAGAAGAGGCAGGAACAATGACAGGTTTATACCCCCATTTTACATATGATGAAAACAAACGAGAAGTTTTCCTGCACATACAAAATTGCCCTTTTAAAGAAGTTGCTACATCGAATCCACAAATTATGTGTGAGATGCATAAGTCATTTATAAAAGGCATGTTCAATTCGTTGTTTGATGAATTTATATTAACTGAGCAAAGTAATCTATTTAAAGATTGTGAAAGCTGCTCTTATCGGGCGAAATTAATAACTAACTAGCAACATTTATTTACAATCTTTCATCTGTCGTTTATAATGACAATGATAAGTTATAAAGGAGGGGGAAAATCGCATGGATAGAATGTTTCGTGTGCTTGCATTTTGGACAGGTATATTCACAGTTATGTTCTTTGTAGGTGATATGTATAAAACTTCGCTATTATTTTTAGTTCAAACTGCATTTTTCCTAACATTAAGTTACTTAAGATTATCTGAACGAATGTATATGTATTTGTTTGGAGCTTATTGCACTATTTTCTTTGTAGGTTTCACTTGGTACTCAGAATTTATATTAGTTCCAGGATTTGGAAACTAATAACGGAAAGCCCTGTTCTCATAAGGATACAGGGTTTTTTGTTCGCTTGATTAGGAAGAAGAGCTTTTCCTTAAACAAAAAGCTTCATTTTAGTAATTACTGTGGTATAATGTATTTTGTGAAGTAGAGATGCAAGTAATTGATACATAAGATAACTCAATATAACATTTTCATACGTGCGAATGAGTACAAGGGGAGAGCTTACAGAAAGTTTGTTTTCTGTAACGCCGAAGGAGCAAGCGTCAAGCGAATCTCTCAGGTAAAAAGACTCTTGTAGGACGCAACTCTGGAGAGTGTTTACTTCTTAAGATTGTAAACCACCAACGAAGCAAGTATCCTAACTAGCCTCTTCTTTAACCGCTAGTTAAGACACGCAACTTTCTGGTTGACGGACAGAGGTTTTCCTGATGTATCAGTGAAATCTCTGTTTCTTTATGTCGATTTTAAAAAACAAAAAATAAAAGGAGTGGATGGCATGAGTGAACTATTAAGAACACCTATATTTTCAGAATATGAAAAATCAGGTGCGAAAACAATTGATTTTGGTGGTTGGGATTTACCAGTTCAATTCTCAAGTATTAAAAACGAACACGAAGTTACTCGAACAAAAGCAGGTATGTTTGACGTATCCCATATGGGGGAAATCGTAGTTAAAGGACCTAAGAGTTTAGAATTCTTACAAAAATTAACGACGAATGACGTTTCAAAATTAAACGATAAACAAGCACAGTACACATTTATGTGTTATGAAAATGGTGGAACTGTAGACGACTTTTTAGTTTATAAAATGAAAGACAATGACTATTTACTAGTCGTTAACGCTGCAAATATTGAAAAAGATTACGAGTGGTTAGTTGAAAATAACGATTTCGGTGAAGATGTCGTTATTGAAAACGTTTCTGATGAGTATGCTTTAGTTGCTTTACAAGGACCAAACGCAGAAGAAATCTTACAAACGTTAACAGACTTTGATTTAAGCTCGATTAAATTCTTCCGTTTTGAAGAAGGTGTTGAGATTAAAGGTGTTAAAGATGGCGCGTTAGTGTCAAGAACTGGGTACACTGGAGAAGATGGCTTTGAAATCTATATCGCTGCAGGAAGTGGAGCAGACTTATGGAATGCTTTACTAGAAGCAGGAAAAGATAAAGGTCTTGAGCCAGTTGGACTTGGAGCAAGAGATACGCTTCGTTTTGAAGTAGGTCTACCATTATACGGTCAAGAGTTGACGAAAGATATTACACCTATCGAAGCTGGTCTTAAATTTGCTGTTAAAGTGAACAAAGATGCAGATTTCATCGGTAAAGATGTATTGAAAGATCAAGTAGACAACGGTGCTGATCGTAAAAGTGTTGGAATAGAAATGATTGATAAAGGTATTCCACGTACAGGATATACAGTATTATCTGAAGATGATGAGGAAATTGGCTTCGTTACTTCAGGTACACAATCACCTACTTTAGGTAAAAACATCGGGCAAATTTTAATTAAAACAGAGTTTGCTGAAGTAGGAAATGAAGTTGTTATTCAAGTACGTAAGCGTAAATTAAAAGCTAAAATTGTTAAAACACCATTTTATAAGCCATAAGGAGGAATAAGCAATGGAATTTCGTTATTTACCTATGACAGAGTCAGATAAGAAAGAAATGCTAAATGCAATTGGCGTTGAATCTACAGATGATTTGTTTTCTGACATTCCAGAAGCAGTTAGATTAAACAGAAAGTTAGACTTAAAAGACACAGTTAGTGAGTATGAACTAACAAAAGAATTATCAGAAATGGCAAGTAAGAATGCGAACTTACAAGAGTACACGTCATTCTTAGGTGCGGGAGTTTATGACCACTTTATCCCGTCGGTTGTAGACCACGTAATTTCAAGGCAAGAATTCTACACTGCATACACACCTTACCAGCCAGAAATGACTCAAGGTGAACTACAGGCTATGTTTGAATTCCAAACAATGGTTTCTGAACTTACAGGAATGCCTGTTGTTAACTCATCACTTTACGATGGCGGAACAGCTGTTGTTGAAGCAATGAGACTTGCAGTTGGACAAACGAGAAGACAAAAAATTATCGTTTCTAAAGCATCTCATCCAGAACATCGCGAGCTTTTAAAAACAGCTGCGAAAGGTTTCGATATTGAGGTTGTAGAAATCGATCATAAAGACGGTTTAACAGACTTAGACCAACTTGAAAAAGAATTAGATGAGAACACTGCAGCAGTTATGGTTCAATACCCTAACTTCTTCGGTCAAATCGAACCTTTAGAAGAGATTAACAAGCTTGTTGAACAAAATAAAAAAACGATGCACGTTGTATCAAGTAACCCACTTGCATTAGGGTACTTAACGCCACCAGCTGAATTTGGTGCAGACATCGTTGTTGGTGATACGCAAGTATTCGGTATTCCAGCTCAATTTGGTGGACCACATTGTGGATATTTCGCAACGACTCCAAAGTTAATGCGTAAAGTTCCTGGACGTTTCGTAGGGGAAACTGTAGATAAGCATGGAGAGCGTGGATTTGTATTAGTTCTTCAAACGAGAGAACAGCATATTCGACGTGAAAAAGCGACATCTAACATCACATCAAACCAAGCATTAAATGCTTTAGCAAGTGCTGCTGCAATGAGTTCATTAGGTAAGCACGGTGTGAAAGATATGTCGAAACTTAACATGCAAAAAGCAAGATACGCTAAGCAACAATTTGAAGAAGCAGGACTTTCAGTTGCATTCACTGGACCTATCTTCAACGAATTCGTTGTAAAACTTTCAAAACCAGTTTCTGAAGTAAATGAAAAGTTATTTGAAAAAGGTATCGTAGGTGGATATGATTTAGGATTATCTTATGATAATTTAGAAAACCACATGTTAGTTGCAACAACAGAAATCCGTTCAAAAGAAGAAATTGATGCTTTTGTAAAAGAAATGAGGGATATCAATGGCTAAAGAAAACTTTCCATTAATTTTTGAGCGTAGTCAAGAAGGTAGAACAAGTTATAACCTGCCAGCGCTTGATGTTCCAGAGGTTAGCTTAGAAGAAGGGCTTGACGATGTATACGTTCGTAAAGTAGACGCAGAACTTCCAGAAGTAGACGAACTTGAGTTAATGAGACATTACACAGGACTATCTAATCGTAACTATGGTATCTTATCAGGATTTTATCCTTTAGGATCATGTACGATGAAGTATAACCCTGTTATTAACGAAGACGTTGCACGTTTCCCAGGATTTAGTCATATTCATCCATACCAAGATACAAAGACTGTTCAAGGAGCATTAGAATTAATGTACGATCTACAAGATCACCTTGAAGAAATTACTGGTATGCATGAAATTACATTACAGCCTGCAGCAGGATCACAAGGTGAGTGGACTTCTTTAATGATTATTAAAGCGTTCCACGAAGCTAACGGTGATTTTGAAAGAAACGAAGTTATTGTACCTGACTCATCTCACGGTACGAACCCAGCTTCTGCTACAATTGCAGGATTTAAAACAGTAGAAGTTAAATCTAACGAAAAAGGTCTTGTTGACGTTGAAGACTTGAAGCGTGTTGTCAGTGATAAGACAGCTGCACTTATGTTAACAAACCCTAACACTTTAGGTTTATTTGAAACTGAAATTGTTGAAATGGCAGAAATTGTTCACGGTGTTGGTGGTAAGTTATTCTATGATGGTGCTAACTTAAACGCTATTATGGGATACAGCCGTCCAGGAGACATGGGCTTTGACGCTGTTCACTTAAACTTACACAAAACATTCACAGGTCCTCACGGTGGTGGAGGTCCAGGTTCAGGTCCAATTGGTGTGTCGGAAGAGTTAGCTAAATTCTTACCTAAGCCAGTTGTACGTAAGAACGATGGTGTATATGAATTAGACTATGATCGTCCAGATTCAATTGGTATGGTTAAGAACTATTACGGTAACTTCGGAATCAACGTTCGTGCATACACGTACATTCGTACGCTTGGTGCAGAAGGATTGAAGAGAGCAAGTGAGTACGCGGTTCTTAACGCAAACTACATTATGCGTCATTTAGAAAAAGAGTACGATCTTCCGTTTACGCAACATTGTAAGCATGAGTTCGTATTATCAGGAGATAGACAGAAAGATCTTGGTGTTAGAACAATGGACATCGCTAAACGTCTGATGGACTTTGATATTCATCCACCAACTGTTTACTTCCCGCTTATCGTTAGCGAAGCGTTAATGATTGAGCCAACTGAAACAGAATCGAAAGAAACACTAGATAACTTTATCAAAGTTATGTTACAAATTGCTGATGAAGCGAAGAACGACCCTGATAAAGTACTAGAAGCTCCACATCATACAAAAGTTGATCGTTTAGATGAAGCAACAGCTTCACGTAAACCAATTTTACGTTACACACCAGAAGCATAATCTAACGTTAATCAAATAAATGTATAAAAAAGAAGTGTTTGTCTCTAATGACAAACACTTCTTTTTATTTTGACTAAACTCTATGTGTAAAAAAACACCCCTAAGGTTAGATTTTAGGTCTAACTTTAGGGGTGCGCATCATTGTTTAGTGTTTTATTTTGTTTTAATCTTACCATTCCATTGTCTGAATCCGCCTTTTAATAAGTTTAAATGAGCGAATCCTTGTTTATGCAATATGTTAGCAGCTCGTAATGAGCGAGTGCTTCCTTGACAATATAAATAAACAGGTTTATCTTTTCGTAATTCTACTAAACGCTGTTTTAACTGTGTCACAGGAATATTTCTTGAACCTAAAATATGTCCACGGTCAAACTCCTGGGGCTCTCTACAATCAATTAATTGTGCTTTTCTATAACCTTCACGAAATTCATCTTCAGTTAAAACAGTAACGACCCTTTTCTGTTGAAAGTGACGAATAATCCCGAAGATAATGAGAGCAATAATAGCGATAAAAATAAACTTCATTTTCTAAACTCCCCCAAATAATGTTCTTCTCACTCATTCATTATATGTTGTAATGAACTATTTATCAAAGAAATCATTTTTCAATTGAAAATAAAAAATGATCAGACATTAGGATTGTTTCAACTTGTTAAATTAACTTTATTACTGTAACATTGGTAGAGGAACATACTTATCTTTTATACAGAGTATGACAAAAATGAGGTGACACTGTGCCAACTGCAACTATGGAAGATTATATTGAGCAAATTTATAATTTAATTAAAATGAAAGGTTATGCTCGAGTGTCTGATATTGCTGAAGCGTTAGAAGTTCATCCATCATCTGTAACGAAAATGGTCCAAAAACTGGATCGTGATGGTTTTTTACTATATGAGAGATATCGTGGTTTAGTACTTACAGATAAAGGGACGAAAATTGGAGAAAAATTAGCGTTTCGCCATGAATTATTAGAGCAATTTTTAGAAATCATAGGTGTTGATAGCGAAAATATATACGATGATGTTGAAGGTATTGAACACCATTTAAGTTGGAATTCGATTGATCAAATTGGTGGACTTGTAAAGTATTTTCAAGAAGAACAATCGAGAATTGAAGAATTGCGTAAAATACAAGAGCAGCATATTAAGTTAATGAATGATTGAGCAAAACAAAAACGACCGAGTAAATAATTTTAATTTGCTCTGTCGTTTTTGTTTGACTTACTACCTTTAATAACACGTAAATGCGATGCGCGTCTTGAACGTTTGCGTTTTTTCTTTGTTGCTTTCTTTTGTGAAGATTTTGCTTGTTTATATGATTGGTTATTTTTTGTCTGTTGATATTTTTGCTTTGATTGTTTAACCGCTTTTTGATACTTATTCATTTGACCACGGTTCATTCGTTTTTTAATAAAGAAGTGATAGAAGAGTAAGTATATAATTGCAACGACCCCGAGCATCATTAATATACCTTGAATAAAATTAAGTGTATTCGTAAATAGTTGTGAAAATAAACCGACAAGAGCTAGTCCAATAATGATATAAACAACAATTGAAAATTTTGGACGATTCATTGTTTATGCTCCTCTCTGAAAATTTTATATAATTATTTGATAAATAAGTAAATCGATTACACTTTCATTTTACTGAACATTTCCTATTTCTACAAGTACATCGCTTATATATGATTTAAATACATGTGAATAAATCGTGCATCATCCGCAGAAATAATGTTCAAAAGGTGCGTATTTATGATAAAATAGAACGTAGAATAATCCACTGAAAGAAGGGTGACTGTCAATAATGAAACGTTTCTTATTGTTAAATGGACCGAATATTAATAGGTTAGGTAAGCGAGAAAAAGATGTTTATGGAACGTTTACCCTTCAAGACATTGAAGAAAACTTGCGTGATTTGTTAAAAGAATATTCCTATGAATTAGAAAGTAAACAGTCGAATATTGAAGGTGAACTCGTTTCATATATCCAACAAGCTGATGATCAATTTGCCGGGATAATTTTTAATCCAGCGGCGTATACACATACGAGTATTGCTTTACGGGATGCAATAAGTTCTATTTCAATTCCTGTTGTAGAAGTACACATTTCTAATGTCTATGAACGTGAATCTTTCCGACATCAATCAATGACTGCGCCGGTTTCTCTGGGACAAATTACTGGTTTTGGATTGACGAGTTATCGATTAGGCGCAATGGCTCTATTAGAGCATATTGAACGAAAATAATGGTACATACTGAACAATCATTAAAAAATAAACTATTTGAATTACTACAGACGTAGGAGGCATATCCTTTTGAGTATTGTAAAAAACATTCAACAAGCACTAAAAGATGAACAACTCGATGCAATTATTATTTCTAATCCAATGAATAGACGCTATGCAACAGGTTTTACTGGAACGGCGGGAATTGCACTAGTTAGTCAAAATGATGCTCGATTTATTACAGATTTTAGATACGTTGAGCAAGCGAATGATCAAGCGACATCTTTTAAAATTATTGAGCATACGAGTGCGATTGAAACAGAACTGAACAAGCAGTTAAAACTTATGAATGCAGAACGAGTGGCTTTTGAAAAAGAGACCGTCACTTATTCTACGTATGAACGTTTAAAAAAGTCACTTGAAGTGGAACTCGTTCCATTTGCACAAATGATTGAGTCGTTGCGATTAATTAAAACGGAAGAAGAATTAGAAGTTATGAAGCAAGCAGCTCAGATTGCTGACGATGCTTATGACCATATTCAGAAGTATATTAAAGCTGGTGTAAGAGAAATTGATATTGCAACAGAGTTAGAGTTCTTTATGCGAAAGCAAGGAGCGACGTCTTCGAGCTTCGATATAATTGTTGCTTCAGGTGAACGCTCAGCATTACCCCACGGTGTAGCATCTAATAAGCGTATTGAAAACGGGGAATTAGTGACACTCGATTACGGTGCTTTATTCAATGGGTATTGTTCAGACATTACACGGACAATTGCAGTCGGTGAGATTAGTGAAGAACTAAATGATATTTATCACACAGTATTAAACGCTCAGCTAAAGGGTGTTGAACAAATTGGACCACATATGACAGGGCAGGAAGCAGACGCGATTCCGAGAGACTATATTGATGCAAAAGGTTACGGTCAATATTTTGGGCATTCTACAGGGCATGGCATCGGTCTTGATGTTCATGAAGCTCCACGTTTGTCAAAGTTGTCAACAACTGAGCTAAAGTGTGGTATGGTAGTTACTGTTGAGCCAGGTATTTACATAAATAATGTTGGTGGTTGCCGGATAGAAGATGAGATAGTTATTACTGAAACTGGAAATGAACGTTTGACACATTCAACAAAAGAATTAATTATTTTATAATTGTATAGGGAGGAAATAATATGATTTCTGTAAATGATTTTCGTACAGGTTTAACGATAGAAGTAGATAATAACATATGGCAAGTGATTGAGTTTCAACATGTGAAGCCAGGTAAAGGAGCGGCATTTGTACGTTCTAAATTAAGGAACTTAAGAAGTGGGGCTATTCAAGAAAAGACGTTTCGTGCAGGAGAACGTGTCGGCCGAGCACACATTGAGAACAAGGCAATGCAATATTTATATGCATCTGGTGACTCACATGCATTTATGGATATGACGACGTATGAGCAAATTGAAATGCAGACGAGCCAAATTGAACATGAATTAAACTTTATTAAAGAGAACATGGAAGTTTCCTTAATCACGTATGAAGGGGAAATTTTAGGGTTAGATTTACCAAATAACGTTGAGCTTGAAGTAACGGAAACTGAACCAGGAATTAAAGGTGATACAGTAAGTGGTGGATCAAAGGCAGCAACGCTAGAAACTGGATTAACGATTCAAGTGCCACTATTTATTAATAATGGTGATGTGCTAGTCGTTAATACGTCAGAAGGAAAGTATGTGTCACGCGCATAATGTGTATATTTAAGTCTCTTCGAATGAGTTATAAAATGACTCGAAGAGACTTTCATTTATGTTTTTAATCGAATGATTAACGAGTTTAAAAGATATTCGTACGTCATGATAGAATAAACGTTCTTTCGCAAGTGAGCGAGGAACGTTTTTATACGTCATTTCGTGCATAAACTATTCGCATTGGTCTAGTAATATTGATATAATTAAGTAGTTAATACGCAATCATAAATAAAGCAATTATAACTGTTATTTGTACATAGTGGGCAAGAAGAAACAGTGTAAACATTTGCTGGAGGGATATTATGTTAAAAGTAGATGAAATTAGGGAATTAATTGAATTAATTGATGAGTCTTCCATTAATGAATTTTCATATGAAACTGAAAATGCAACGATAAAGTTAAAAAAAGCGACTGAAAAAATTGTTGAAACTGTTGCACAAACTGAAGCACCACAAAGTCAGCAAGTGATTAGCCAACCTGCTGTAACTGAACAGCGTCAGGAAGAAAACGCAGCAGTAAATAATGAACAAGCAGATGAAACTGACACGCAAGCAAATGGTGACTATGAAATTGTTTCGCCAATGGTCGGGACAGTTTATCGTGCGTCTTCACCAGAAAATGAGCCATATGTTAAAAATGGAACAGTCATTTCTGAAGGTTCAATCGTCTGTATTGTTGAGGCGATGAAGTTATTTAATGAAATTGAGTCAGAAGTTGATGGTGAAATTGTTGAAGTTTTAGTAAAAGACGGGGAACTCGTCGAGTACGGTCAACCTTTATTTAGAGTGAAAAAAAGTTAAGGAGATAAAACTTAATGATTAAAAAACTATTAATCGCTAATCGTGGAGAAATCGCAGTGCGCATTATTCGTGCATGTAAAGAACTCGATATCGAAACGGTTGCTGTTTATTCAGAAGCTGATAAAGAATCACTACACGTTCAACTAGCAGATGAAGCATATTGTATCGGACCGGCATCGAGTCTTGATAGTTATTTAAATGTAGCTAACATTATGAGTGTTGCAACGATGACAGGATCAGATGCGATTCATCCAGGATATGGATTTTTAGCTGAAAATGCAGACTTTGCAGAAATTTGTCAAGCATGCAACATAAAATTTATTGGCCCAACATCAGAAGCGATTCAAAAGATGGGGATTAAAGATGTTGCTAGAGAAACGATGAAGCAAGCTGGTGTACCAATCGTTCCTGGTTCAGACGGCATTATTGAATCGGTTGATGAAGCGGTGCAACTTGCAACTGAGATTGGCTACCCTGTCATTATTAAAGCTACTGCTGGTGGTGGAGGAAAAGGTATTCGTGTCGCTTATACAGAACAAGAACTAGTTGACGGTATTAAAGTGACACAAAAAGAAGCTGAAACTTCCTTCGGTAACCCTGGTGTTTATTTAGAGAAATTTATTGAAGACTTCCGTCACGTGGAAATTCAAATAATGGCTGACCAGCATGGAAATGTTATTCATTTAGGTGAACGAGATTGTACGATTCAAAGACGTTTACAAAAGCTTGTTGAAGAAACACCTTCACCAGCAATCACGCCTGAGTTACGTAAGAAAATGGGTGACGTTTCAGTAAAAGCGGCTAAAGCAGTCAATTACGTTGGGGCAGGAACGATTGAATATATTTTTGAAAGACAGACGAATAAATTTTATTTCATGGAAATGAATACACGTATCCAAGTTGAACACCCAGTAACAGAAATGGTTACAGGTATTGATTTAATAAAAGAACAAATAAATATTGCTAATAATGAAAAACTATCAGTGACACAAGACGAGGTTCAGTGGAATGGTTACGCGATTGAATGCCGTATTAATGCAGAAGATCCATACAACAACTTCATGCCATCTCCAGGCCTTGTTGAAATGTACTTACCACCAGGTGGATTAGGTGTAAGAATTGATTCAGCTGTTTATCCGACGTACGCTATTCCACCGTTTTATGATTCAATGATTGCCAAAGTAATCACTTACGGTGATACGAGACAAGAAGCGATTGATCGTATGAAGCGCTCACTTGATGAATTTATCGTTGAAGGTGTTGAGACGACGATTCCATTCCATCGCTCGATTATGGATAACGATGTGTTTGTAGCAGGCGATTTTAACACTGATTTTTTAGATGAAAACCGAATCATTGAAAAAAATGAATAAATCCCTTAATGTATAAGATGTATGTACCTTTATGTTGAAGAATAAAGGAGCGTTATTATGACTGAACAAATGAGAGTCAATGTAAGTAATACTGAGTTAGGCAATGTAGAAATTTCTGAAGATGTTATTGAAGTGATTGCAGGAATTTGTGCATCAGAAGTCGAAGGTGTATTTGCTATGCAAGGAAACTTTACAACAGGTGTTGCTGAACGCTTAGGTGTGAAATCGCATAGTAAAGGTGTTAAAGTAGAACTCACAGACGAAGGTATTTTGCTAGACTTATATGTCGTGTTAAATAACGGTGCATCGATTCCGGTGGTAGCAGCAAAACTTCAAGAAAGCATTAGGCAAACAATTAAAAACATGACAGCTTTAGAAGTAAGTGAAATAAACGTTCATATCGTCGGCATTCGGATGGAAGATGATCTTATCACATAACTTATGAGTGAGCGTTGTGAAATGGCTCCATTAGAAATGAAAGCAGACTAGAATGAATTACTTTGCAATAACGTGAAAGCTTTCGTATAATTACACAGGGAGCAAAGTAAAAGGAGCTATTTATTATGAAACGACGCCAAGCGCGCGAAAAAGCATTACAGTATCTATTTCAACTAAACTTCACGGATTCGATAAAAAACGTCTCTGAAGAAATGTACAACCAAAATGTGTATTTTGATTCAGTGACAAAAGGCGTCATCGAAAACCAACTGGAAATTGATGAAACAATCAAAAACCATTTGCAAAATTGGAAGTTTGAGCGAATAGGTTCTATTGAAAAAACTGTTTTAAGAATTGCTGTTTATGAAATATTATTCATGAAAGATATCCCGAACGGTGTTGCGATTAATGAGGCAGTAGAGTTAGCAAAAACGTTTGGAGAAGATCATTCAGGGACTTTTGTAAATGGCATTTTATCAAATATAATTAAATCAGAAGGGAATTAGTATAATGACTGCAGAAGTAATTAACGGTAAAGATTTAGCGAAAGAATTAAGAGAGAAAATGACTAAAGAAGTTAGCGAGATGACTGCTAACGGACTTACACCACATTTAACAGTAGTTTTAGTAGGAGAAGATCCTGCATCAAAGTCTTACGTAAGTGGTAAAGAGAAAGCTAGTAAAGAAGTAGGAATTAGCTCTGAAATTATTCGTTTACCTGAAACAACTTCAGAAGAAGATTTATTAAAGCAAATTGATGAACTAAATAATAACGATGGTGTCCATGGAATTTTAGTACAATTACCACTCCCTGAGCACATTGATGAAGATAAAGTTATTGAAGCAATTCTTCCGAGTAAAGACGTTGATGGATTCCACCCAATTAACATTGGATATATGATGACTGGTAAAGATACATTCTTACCTTGTACGCCATACGGTGTTGTTACAATGTTAAAATCAAGAAACATTGAAATCGAAGGTAAAAACGTTGTCGTTGTTGGTCGTTCAAATATCGTTGGTAAGCCTGTAGGGCAATTATTATTAAATGAAAACGCAACGGTAACGTACTGTCATTCACGCACGAAAGATATTAGTGCAGTTACGAGAAGTGCAGACATCCTAGTTGTTGCTGTAGGAAGAGCTCATTTCATTAATGGTGATGACATTAAAGAAGGAGCTGTCGTCATTGATGTTGGTGTTAACCGAATCGAAGATGGTTCATTAACAGGAGACGTTGATTTCGAAAGTGCAAAAGAAAAAGCATCATTCATTACTCCAGTACCACAAGGTGTTGGCCCAATGACAATTACAATGTTATTAGAGAATACAATTAAAGCAGCTAAAGGACTGAAGAATGCGTGATTGAACGCTACTTATCTGTTACAGCCATAACGAAATACTTGAAAAAGAAAATAGACATGGATCCGCATTTGAAGCACGTATGGATAAAGGGAGAAATCTCGAACTTTAAACATCACAGTCGGGGACATATGTATTTTACGCTTAAAGATGAACAGACGCGTCTTCAAGCAGTTATGTTTGCTCGTAACAATCGGCACTTGAAGTTTCAATTAGAGTCAGGTTTGAACGTATTAATTAAAGGGCATATAAGTGTGTACGAGCCATATGGTTCGTACCAATTATATGTCACTGAAGTAGAACCAGACGGAACAGGTGCCTTATACTTAGCGTATGAACAATTAAAAGAAAAATTACGTAACGAAGGTTACTTTAAAGAAGAACGAAAAAGAACAATCCCTGTATATCCTCAACATATAGGGATTGTTACTTCTTTATCTGGAGCTGCTGTTAGAGATATCATTACGACTGTAAACAGAAGACATCCATCGACGCGTTTAACAGTTATCCCTGCACTTGTTCAAGGGACTGAAGCTGCTCAATCAATTGCAAACGCTATTCAACGCGCGAATGAATTAAATATGTTTGACGTGTTAATCGTTGGACGTGGTGGTGGTTCATTAGAAGAACTATGGAGTTTTAATGAAAAAGTTGTCGCTGACGCTATTTATTATTCAAATCTTCCTGTTATTTCCGCCGTCGGACATGAAACTGACACGACGATAAGTGATCTCGTTGCTGATTTGCGCGCACCAACACCAACGAGTGCTGCGGAATTAGCTGTACCATCAAAACTAGAGTTACATGAGACAATCGCTGCACATATTCGTACGTTAAATAAGCAACTGAACTATCAACTAAAAGAACAGCAAGCACGTTTAAAGCGTTTAGACGAATCGTATGCATTTCGCTATCCGAAGCAATCATTAGCGGATAAAGAGCAAACTTTTGATAAGTTATACGACCGATTAATTGATCAAATGGATAGATTAGTACATATTAAGCACGAACAATACGAGACGGTTGATAACCGCCTGCACGTACAACACCCTGCTCAGCAAGTTGCTGACTGGAAAGAAAAATACATAAAATTAAATGAACAAAATCATACACATATGAAAACATTGTACGAACAAAATGTTGAACGTTATCGAGTATTAATTGATAAACTATCATTAGTTAATCCATTAAATATTATGCAACGTGGATTTGCCATTCCTTATACAGATGACGAATCAATTATTCGCTCGGGAAAAGATTTACAAAAAGACGATTCATTACGTCTCAGATTTAAAGATAGTCTCGTTGATTGCCGAGTAGTTGATGTAAAGGAGATTGAAGATGACTGAAACAAATGAATTAACATTTGAAGAAGCGATGAAAAAGTTGGAAGAAATTGTTGGGAAACTTGAAACAGGAGATGTGCCTCTTGAACAAGCCATTGCTTATTATCAAAAAGGCATCGAATACTCTAAAATTTGTAATGATAAATTGCAAAACGTTCAAGAAAAGATGACGACAATTCTAAATGAACAAGGGGAACTAGAACCTTTTGAGATCCAGGAGGATTAATAGGTGGTACAACAACTGAACGATTTTATTGAACTAAATAAACAACGAGTGGAAGAGGCGATGGAAGACTATCTTAAACAGATGTCTATTACGAATCGTTTATCTGACTCAATGAACTATTCTCTCATTGCAGGAGGCAAGCGTTTGCGTCCTGTATTGCTTATTGCGACTTATCAATCATTTGAACAATCATTTCATGCAAAAACATTATCATCAGCTGCCGCACTCGAAATGATTCATACGTACTCTCTTATACATGATGATTTACCTGCGATGGATGATGACGACTTAAGACGTGGAGTGAAAACAAACCACATTCGTTTTGATGAAGCAACAGCTATTTTAGCTGGGGATGCTTTATTAACGTATAGCTTTGAAATAATAGCTAATGACTCACTGTTAACTAACGAGGAAAAAGTAGAGCTTATTCGGATGCTTTCTGAAAAGAGTGGTCCTAAAGGGATGGTTACAGGACAAATATTAGATATGAAAGCAGAAGAAACGGGATGTGACCTTGAAACGCTTGAACAAATCCATGCGTTGAAAACAGGTGCCTTATTAACATTTGCAGTTTTAGCAGGCGCTATTTTAGCAGGCGCGACTAAAAAGCAGTTAGATGCTCTAGAAAACTTTAGTTATTATTTAGGATTAGTTTTTCAAATACAAGATGACATTTTAGATGTTACGGGTGACGAAGAAAAACTCGGCAAACGTGTTGGTAGTGATGAAGAAAATAATAAATCGACATATCCAAAATTGTTAGGATTATCCGGAGCTATTGCTAAAAAGGAGCATTATGTTTCTTTAGCGAAGCAGAGCTTAAAAGAAGCAGATGTGAATGAAGCGTCATATTTATTTGCTTTGACGGACTATTTAACAGAACGTGACCATTAATAAAAGTAAATAGATAAATACTGTTTTTTATGATAATATATATGTAATTATTGGATGGTGCAGTATTCTAGTCAGTCCTTTATTTCTGAAGGCGGGCCTAAAAATCCGCCAAAGGGCATATCAATGAAGTTCCTTGTGTTGGCTTGAGGCGCCCAGCCTTGGGTTAATGCTGGGAGTTAAGGTTTTTGGGCGATCCACAAAGGCATGTGGGCGTAGACCCAATTACCGCGGAGGCCCATCGCTGTAGAAGTAGTTAAGCTTAGCTACTTTTATGGAATGGGGTATGAACCTACAAACAGATTTAGGGAAAATCTCATTTGTAGCGTAGCCTGCCTTGAGTGGTGCTGTAGGGATTAGGGTTCTTCATGCTACTCGTTTAGTCGGCCAACTAAAGAGTATGCTTTCCTTATGAAATCATCACTGCAAAAGAGGCTAGGGAATAGTTAAAGACTGTTGAGGAAATCTCCTAGACTGTTACTTTTGTACATTTATTAGAGATTATAGTGTGGACTTAGTGGTAATCCAGTCTAGCTTATGGCGACATAGCTAAGATAAACTTAAAGGGGAACCGCCTTAATGGCGACATAGGGTGCTTATCTGGGAAAACCTACTGGACCTATGCCACAGTTTTTACCTAATAAATGACCATCCATATAAACATTATTTAAAAATTGAGGGTACAAATGAAACAAAATATAAATCGTTCAATAAAATTCAGTTTAACAATTGCCGTTATCACATTCGTGCTAGCGGCTATTTTTTCAGTCGTTTCTTCGTCACTTTTAAATCAAGTAACGTGGTCGATTGGTTTGCTTATTATTCTCGTCATCGTTATGACGGGGATCTTGTTCGACATGGTTGGAATTGCATCTACTGCTGCAGATGAAGCGCCATTCCACGCAATGGCTGCAGAAAAGGTGACAGGTTCTAAAGAGGCAGTCATTATTATTCGAAATGCCGATCGATTCTCTAGTTTTTGTAATGACGTGATTGGAGATATTTCTGGTATTGTAAGTGGTGCAGCAACAGTCGTCGTTATCTTACAAATTTCAACTTTATTAGGGCATGCAGAAGGTTCAACAATGGAAATTATTTTCTCGGTTGCATTAACGAGTCTAGTTGCTTGTTTAACGGTTGGTGGAAAAGCAATTGGAAAATATTTTGCCATTCACTATTCAACGACGATTATCATATGGACTGGAAAATGTATTTCTTTTATCGAAAACAAGTTGAAAATACAAATTTTCAAAAAAGACAAAAAATAATAATATCATTGGTATAATAAATAGAAGGATAAAATCATGACAAAAAAAAGATTAGACGTATTACTCGTTGAAAAAGAATTAGCAGATACACGTGAAAAAGCAAAGCGAATGATTATGGCTGGAACTGTTTACTCAGAAGAACAGCGTCTAGATAAGCCAGGAACTAAGTATGATGAAAATATTTCGCTGTCAATTAAAGGTGAAACACTTCGTTATGTTGGTCGTGGTGGACTAAAGCTAGAAAAAGCTATTGACGCATTTCAACTGAATTTATCAGAAAAAGTGATGCTTGACTGCGGATCTTCTACAGGTGGATTTACAGACTGTGGGTTACAAAATGGGATTAAACATTGTTATGCGATTGATGTTGGCTACAATCAATTAGCGTGGAAATTACGCAGTGATGAACGTGTGACAGTTATGGAACGAACAAACTTTCGTTATGTGACGAGAGATATGTTAACAAATGATTTACCGAATTTCGCAACAGTTGACGTCTCATTTATTTCACTTCGACTCATATTGCCAGTTTTAGCAACATTGTTAGAAAAAAACAGCGATATCATTATTCTAATTAAGCCACAGTTTGAAGCAGGAAGAGAAGAAGTAGGTAAAAAAGGTGTCGTAAGAGATGCTACTACTCATAAAGAAGTTTTAAGCGACATTTTATCATTTGCTAAAGAAGAATCTTATGATTTAATCGATTTAACATATTCACCAATTACGGGTGGAGAAGGTAATATTGAATTTTTAGCCCATCTCGGATGGGATCAAGCAATTGAACAGTCACAAGTGAATTTGGAGAAAATTGAACGAGTCGTTCGTGAAGCACACGAGCAATTAACATAATGTATATAAGAATATTTGGAGGAAAAATATGAGTAAGTTACAACGCCATATTAAAATACGTGAACTTATTACAGAAAAAGAAATTGAAACGCAAGATGATTTAGTTTATCGACTTAAAAAAGCTGGCTTCAAAGTGACACAAGCGACTGTCTCACGAGATATTAAAGAACTTCAACTCGTTAAAGTTACTTCAGCCAATCAAAAATCTACGTATAGCTTGCCAGCTGATCAACGATTTAATCCCCTAGAAAAATTAAAACGACTTATTATGGATGTATTTGTCAAAATCGACCATACGAGTCACTTCGTGTTGCTTAAAACATTACCAGGAAATGCTCAAGCTGTAGGAGCGCTAATTGATAATTTAGATTGGGATGAAATAATGGGAACAATTTGTGGAGACGATACATGCCTCATTATTTGTCGTTCGGAAGATTTGAGTGAAGTTGTAAAAGATCGATTTATTAACATGTTATAACGGACATATATATGTCTATTAAAACTGCAATCTTTAAGGTGAGTGATTCGTTTGTTAACTGAACTATCGATTAAAAACTTTGCAATTATTGATGATATTTCAATGACTTTCAATGAAGGCTTAACTGTACTAACAGGAGAGACAGGTGCTGGAAAATCAATTATTATTGATGCCTTAACACTTTTAGCAGGTGGTAGGGGATCGGTTGATTACGTCAGACACGGTACAGATAAAGCAGAAATTGAAGGTCTTTTTACGATTGGCGAACAACAAGAGCATATCATCTATGACGTGAGCGATAATTTTGGCATTGAGATTGATGACGGTATGGTCGTTTTACACCGAACAATGACTAAAGGTGGTAAAAGTATTTGTCGAGTGAACGGGAAATTAGTTACTTTAGCAATTTTACGTGAATTTGGGCAAACGCTCATTGATATTCATAGTCAACATGAAACACAGACATTAATGAACAATGAAACGCATATTCGTTTACTCGATTTATTTGATGAACGCATCATTCAGGCGAAAGAAGACTATACGGCTTTATTCAATAAATATCGAGAAAAAGTAGCGATTTATAATGAATTAAGCGAAGATGATCAAGCATCAGCTCATCGGTTAGATTTGTTGCAATTTCAATTAAAAGAATTAGAAGAGGCAAATTTATCACCTGATGAAGATGATACGTTAGAAAAAGAACGTGATTATTTATTAAATTTCGAAAAAATACATAAGGCCGTTCAAGGTGCTTATGATGCTTTATATGGCGATCAACGAGGAATTGATTGGTTAAACCAAGCGCAATTATCTTTACAAGAAAATAAAAGCTATGATCCGTTTATTGCAGAGAAAGCTGAGCAATTAACTGATCATTTTTTCCAAGTAGAAGAACTATCTTATGACTTACGCGACTTCAAAGACAGTTTACATTATGATGTGAATCGCTTAAATGACATTGAAGCAAGACTACATCTTATTCAGCAGTTGAAAAGAAAGTACGGAGCAACTGTAAACGATATGTTAGAGTACATGGCGCACATAGAAGACGAAATTAATCAATTACAAAATAAAGATTTTCATCTGGAACGTGTGATGAATGAAATTAATGGTATTGTGAAGGATGCTTGGTTAGAAGCTGAACAAATGCATTTTTTAAGACATGAAGCTGCAGCGGCATTAGAAAAACAAATCCATTCAGAATTAAAAGATTTATATTTAGAGCACACGACGTTTTCAATTGATTTTCAGGCGGATGTATCGGCTAATGTATCTATTGATAAGAAGCGTGAATTATTAAATAAAGATGGATTTGATACGATTAAGTTTATGATATCAACGAACCCTGGCGAACCTTTAAAAGAATTGCAAAAGATCGTCTCCGGTGGAGAATTGTCACGGATTATGCTCGTCATTAAAAAGATATTTGCTAAACAGCAAGGGATAACGAGTGTTATTTTTGACGAAGTTGATACAGGTGTCAGTGGGCGAGTGGCTCAAGGAATGGCTGAAAAAATTTACCAAATAGCAACTGCTGCTCAAGTGCTCTGTATTAGTCATTTACCGCAAGTAGCAGCAATGGCAGATACACATGAACGTATAGTGAAGCGAGAACATGACGGCCGAACGACGACAGAAATTGAACATTTATCTGAAAAAGAAGTGATTGAAGAAATAAGTCGGATGATGACAGGTGCAACGTTAACAGATTCAGCTTTACAACATGGTGAAAATTTACTAAGCGCTGCAAGAAATTTCAAAGAGAGTGTAAAATAATTTTTTGACGTGAGATGTGTAGTGTTACAGAAATTATTAAGTAACTAAAAATTTTGGAGAAATGAAAAAGGGCCCTCATGATGAGCGACCCTTTTTTGTTATTAGTTTCTATTAATCTTCCTCAAAGTAAACGTTGTACAATGATTGGATGGCTTGTTTTAGTCCATCGACATGAATACCGAACATCATTGAAACTTCAGAAGATCCTTGATTAATCATTTCAATGTTAACGTCAGCTTCAGCAATCGCTTTTGCTGCTTTTTTAGCAATCCCTACAGTACTTGTCATACCTTCTCCAACGACCATAATAAGCGCTAAATGACGATTAATTGAAACAGTATCAGCATCTAGTTCCGTTTTAATACGTTGTAAAATATTTTCCTCTTGTTCTTCAGATAATTGATCTTCTCGGAAAATAATCGACATATCGTCAATGCCTGAAGGGGCATGTTCAAATGAGATGTCTTCATCTTCTAAAATTTCTAGCAATTTTCTGCCAAAACCGATTTCTCTGTTCATTAAATATTTACTAACGTATAAAATACAAAATCCTGTATCACTTGCGATACCTACAACACCATTTTTCGTCGGTTGCCTTTCTGAGACAATCATCGTTCCTTTTGCACTTGGGTTATTTGTGTTTTTAATACATACGGGAATGCCTGCTTTAAATGCCGGGATAAGTGCTTCATCATGGAAAACTGAAAATCCTGAATAAGATAATTCACGCATTTCACGATACGTTAATGTCGTAATTTCTTTCGGATTTTTAACGAACGTCGGATTAACAGTGAAAACTGAATCGACATCTGTAAAGTTTTCATAAAGATCAGCTTTTACACCAGAAGCGATAATTGAACCTGTAATGTCTGATCCACCGCGAGAAAACGTGATGAGTGATCCATCTTTTGCATAACCGAAAAATCCCGGGATAACTAAAACGCCGTCACGTTCGCGCAATGTGTATATTTTGTCATAACTTTCTTCTAATATTTGTGCTTCTCCAGGTTCGTTACTGACGATAACACCTGCTTCTTGTGGATTAACATAAGCTGACTTTATTCCGATACTATTTAAATAAGCACTTAAAATTTTTGCTGAGCTATCTTCACCAATTGATTTAAATGCTTCTATTTTTAAAAAGTCTTCATCTTCACTTTCTATCGTTTTACGAATGACAGTTTCAATATCATCTAAAATAGCTTCATCAATTGCTAAATCAGTAATAATTTCTTTGAAGCGGCTCATAATGTTATTGATTTGCTTCTCACAATTGTCGTTATTTACACATGCTTCAGCTAAATCAAGTAATAAGTCAGTCACCTTAATGTCTTCATCATTTCTCTTACCAGGGGCAGAAACGACGACAAATTTTCGTTCATTATCTGACTTAATAATATCCGCTACTTTGCGGATTTGTGTTGCATTTGCAACGGAACTACCACCAAACTTTGCTACTTTCATCTAAACTAACATCTCCTCTTAAATCCTTATCTTATTTAGAATTTATTTTTTCTCGTAATTTTATTCTTTTTGCGGTCTCGGTAAACGATAAATCCGCTAATAAATGCTAACCCTAAAATAAATAGTAATAATCCAACAATAAACTGAATTTCGACATTGAGTAAAATTGAATAGTACTCAGAAAATAATGAGTCGCGCATTAACTTAATTCCAAAAGCTGCAATAATGCCTGGAATGAGTAAAATGCCGATCGCAATTAATCGTACCATTTTAAAGCCCCTCTTTTATTTAACTTAGGTGATGCACTTCATTGATTATAGCAAAACTAACGTAAAAACAAAACAGTACGAATACGGTTTAAAATAATTAAAATAGTTCATTAGCAAAACTTTCGTATATATGTGCTCTCAATGTGTAAATATCCTTGCAAACATTGCGAAACTGCTTTATTCTTATATAAGAAAATATAAGTAAATAGACGCAATATTTTAATAATAAAAAAACAATTGTAATGTTGCTATGAAGGTAACTTGTACGATTTAGGAGGAATCATGATGGAAATCTTTAAACGTATGGAATTAGATAATTATGAACAAGTTTTATTTTGCCAAGATAAAGGATCGGGCTTAAAAGCGATTATCGCTATTCATGATACAACGTTAGGACCAGCAGTTGGTGGTGCGAGAATGTGGCCGTATGAATCGGAAGAAGAAGCCCTTGAAGATGCGTTAAGGCTTGCTAAAGGCATGACGTATAAAAACGCTGCAGCTGGCTTGAATTTCGGCGGTGGAAAAGCAGTTATTATCGGTGATGCTAAAAAAGATAAGAGCGAACAATTATTCCGTTCATTAGGACGTTACATCCAAGGATTAGGTGGCCGTTATATTACAGCAGAAGACGTTGGAACAACAACTGGTGACATGGACCAAATACATATTGAAACAGATTACGTTGTAGGAACGTCAGGGTATGGGGCTTCAGGCAACCCAGCACCTGTCACTGCTTACGGACTTTATAAAGGGATAAAAGCAACAGCTAAAGAAGCGTTTGGTGATGACTCATTGTCAGGAAAAACAGTAGCTGTTCAAGGAGTCGGTAACGTTGCTTACCGTTTATGTGAACATTTACATAATGAAGGAGCAAAGCTTATCGTTACTGATATAAATAAAGAAGCTGTTCAAAGAGCTGTCGATAACTTCGGTGCAAAAGCTGTTGAACCAGACGATATTTACGGTGTAGATTGTGACATTTATTCACCGTGTGCTTTAGGAGCTGTTATTAATGATGATACAATTCCACAAATAAAAGCTAAAGTAATTGCAGGATCAGCAAATAACCAATTACAGTCAGATAAACATGGCGACCTTTTATTTGAAAAAGACATTGTTTACGCACCTGACTTTGTTATTAATTCAGGTGGTGTTATTAACGTTGCTGATGAACTAAATACGAACGGTTACAATGCAGAACGTGCGATGGTTAAAGTTGAAGAAATTTATGATAACTTAAATCGTGTGTTTGAAATTTCACGTCGTGATAACATTCCAACGTACGTAGCAGCTGATCGAATGGCTGAAGAACGTATTGAAGCGATTAAAAATGCACGAGGACAATTTTTAATGGATGGCTTACATTCGCTAAGTCGTAAAAATATTTAATCATCGGAATGAGTCAGTGTCACGATATTGAGGAGGTACGCTAGTTGTCAAAAGAATATGATTTAGTCGTGCTCGGCGGTGGACCAGGTGGATACGTCGCCGCCATTCGTGCGTCACAACTCGGCATGAACGTTGCTGTTGTAGAAAAAGAAAAACTTGGTGGTACGTGTTTGCATAAAGGATGTATCCCGACGAAGTCATTACTTAAAAGTGCTTCTGTTTACCAAAAATTACTTCATGCAGAAAGCTTCGGTATTGATTCAAGTGAAGCAACAATAAACTTTTCGGCTGTTCAGTCAAGGAAAGAAACGATTGTTAATCAATTGCACGAAGGTGTTCAAGCATTAATGAACAAAGGGAAAATAGATGTTTTTTATGGCCACGGGCGAATCTTAGGTCCGAGTATTTTTTCACCGATGCCAGGTACGATTTCTATTGAGCACGGGTCAAATGAAGAAAACACGATGATCGTACCGAAAAATGTACTCATTGCAACAGGGTCGCATCCTATTTCACTCGAATCACTTCCGATTGATCACGTATATACGTTAACGTCAGATGACATTTTACAATTAGAGGCACTACCAGCTTCAGTAACAATCGTCGGCGGTGGAGTGATCGGAGTTGAGTGGGCATCGATGCTTGCCGATTTCGGCGTTCACGTAACGATTGTTGAATACGCTAAACATTTACTGCCGACAATGGACCGTGATATATCTCGCGCAATTGAACAATCATTCAAACAAAAAGGAATTATAATTTATACAGAAAGCGAAGTAAAGTCGCGCACAATTAATGAAGCAGACGAATCGATTACTTTAACAGCGACGACAACAACAGAAGATGAACAATTGATTACGTCGGAGAAAGTGTTAGTGAGTGTCGGTCGCCGGCCAAACACATCACATTTAGGCATAGAAAACACGTCGATTGAAACGACGAATGACTATATCGTAACGAATGATTATTACCAAACGAAAGAATCTCACATTTACGCCATTGGTGACGTTATCGGTGGTATGGAATTAGCTCATGTTGCGTCTCATGAAGGGATTGTCGCAGTAGAACATATGGCGAATGCGCAACCAATAACGATTAATAAAAATGAAGTGCCAGCGTGTGTCTATTCAAATCCAGAAATTGCGACTGTCGGATTAACTGAGGCAGAAGCACGTGATGAGGGATTTGACGTTAGCGTAGGCAAGTTTCCTTTTCAAGCGAACGGAAAAGCACTTATTAATGGTGACAAAGAAGGATTCGTTAAAATAATTACCGATAAACGGACAAATGATTTATTAGGTGTTCACATGATTGGCAGTAACGTCACGGAATTAATTTCTGAAGCATCATTAGCAACGTTTTTAGATGCAACTCCGTGGGAGATTTCAAAAAGCATTCACCCACATCCATCTTTATCTGAAGTTGTCGGAGAAGCAGCGTTAGCCGTTGAAAATATACACATTCATGGATAAGAACGCGTGAAAGGAGGAGATAATCATGACAAAGAATCGTCATCAAGCATTAGGTTTAACAGATGAAGACGTTTTTGAAATGTATCGTCTCATGTTACTTTCGAGAAAAATCGATGAACGGATGTGGTTATTAAACCGTGCAGGAAAAATACCGTTTGTCGTTTCATGCCAAGGACAAGAGGCTGCCCAAGTCGGTGCAGCATATGCTTTAAATAAAGAGATAGACTATGTTGCCCCGTATTACCGTGACATGGGGATCGTTCTCGGTTTCGGAATGACTGTTAAAGAAGTCATGTTACAAGCATTTGCAAAGGCAGAAGATCCGAACTCTGGTGGAAGGCAAATGCCCGGTCATTTCGGTCAGAAAAAAAATCGCATATTAACAGGTTCTTCACCCGTTACGACGCAAGTCCCTCATGCTGTCGGAGTTGCTTTAGCAGCTGAAATGGATGATGAAAAAATCGTCTCGTTCGTTTCGCTTGGCGAAGGTTCATCTAACCAAGGTGATTTTCATGAAGGGTTAAACTTTGCAGGTGTTCATAAATTACCTGTCATTACGATGGTACAAAATAACGGTTACGCGATATCAGTACCTTTAGACAAACAAATAGCGTGTGAAAGTGTTGCTGATCGCGCCATTGGTTACGGGATGCCGGGTTATACAGTTGACGGGAATGACCCGCTCGCTGTTTATGAAGTTGTGAAGCAAGCGAGGGATTATGCTATTTCTGGAAAAGGGCCGACACTGATTGAAGCAAACACAGTGAGATTAACGGCACATTCAAGTGATGATGATGACCGTTTATACCGAGAAAAAGATGAATTAGAAGCGATGAAAAAGCAAGATCCAATGGTTACATTCGTTAAATATTTGCGAGATGAAAATATTTTAACAGAAGAAAATGAAGCAAAACTACACGAAGAAATTGATAAACTTATTAATGAAGCGACTGATTATGCAGAAGAAGCTCCATTTGCAAAACCAGAACATGCATTAAAGCATGTTTACGAAGAATAATGTGAAAAGGAGGGATCATCTACTATGGCAGTCATGACTTATATAGAAGCTGTTACATTAGCATTAAAAGAAGAAATGCTTCGCGATAAGGATGTTTTTATTTTAGGAGAAGACGTCGGGCATAAAGGCGGTGTGTTCAGGGCAACTGATGGTTTGTTTAAAGAGTTTGGCGAGCAACGCGTAATGGATAGCCCACTGTCAGAATCAGCAATTGCGGGCGTAGGTATTGGGGCAGCAATGTACGGAAAACGACCTGTCGCAGAAATGCAATTCGCAGACTTTATTATGCCTGCTGTTAACCAAATCATCTCAGAAGCGGCAAAAATTCGCTACAGATCAAATAACGATTGGCAATGTCCAATTACGATTCGCGCGCCATATGGAGGGGGTGTGCACGGAGCACTTTATCACTCACAATCGGTCGAAGCGATATTCGCGAATCAACCAGGACTTAAAATTGTCATGCCTTCAAGTCCGTATGATGTGAAAGGATTATTGAAAGCTTCGATCCGTGATAATGATCCTGTTCTCTTTTTTGAACATAAACGTGCCTATCGTTTATTAAAAGAAGACGTTCCCGAGGAAGACTATGTCATTCCTATTGGTGAAGCGGCAATAAAAAGGGAAGGTGACGACGTAACAGTCATCACATACGGTTTATGTGTACACATGGCACTACAAGCAGCAGAAACGTTAGAAAAAGAAGGGATTCAAGCACACGTTTTAGATTTACGTACGGTATACCCATTAGATCAAGAAGCTATTATTGAAGCAGCAAAGAAAACAGGTAAAGTGTTACTTATTACTGAAGATAACAAAGAAGGAAGTATTATTAGTGAAGTTGCAGCAATTATCGGCGAACACTGTCTCTTTGATTTAGATGCGCCGATTCAAAGGTTAGCTGGTCCTGACGTTCCTTCCATGCCGTATGCACAACCAATGGAAAAATTCTTCTTAATAAATGAAGATGATGTCGAACGAGCAATAAGAGACTTAGCAGAGTATTAATGCTTGAGGGAGGAAATAGTTAAAATGGCAGTTGAAAATATTACGATGCCACAACTCGGTGAAAGTGTGACAGAAGGAACAATTAATAGCTGGTTAGTAAAGGTTGGCGACCACGTAGAGAAATACGAACCAATTGCAGATATTATGACTGATAAAGTAACTGCGGAAGTTCCGTCCTCATTTTCAGGCACAATTAGCGAACTCCTTGCTGAAGAAGGTGATACGATTGCTGTCGGTGACGTTATGTGCAAAATTGAAGTTGAACAGATGGAACAAGTAGAAGCTACAGATGATGAAATAAATGAAGAACCACCTCTTCTGACAACGAATCGGAACGATGATGATACGTCGATGAAGAAGAGATATTCACCAGCTGTGCTTAGACTTGCTCAAGAACATGCCATTGACTTAACGATAATTAGTGGTTCAGGACGTGGTGGACGCATTACGCGAAAAGATGTCGAGCGATTCATTGAACGAGGGCATACAGGCGAGGTTAATCAAGAAGCAGTAACAGAACAAACGCCTTCACCTGTCTATGAACGAATGGCTCATGATATAGAAATTCCAGTTAAAGGTGTCAGAAAAGTTATTGCTGACCATATCGTTAAATCTAAAACAGAAATTCCACACGCATGGATGACTGTTGAAGTTGACGTCACTAATCTCGTTAATTATCGTAACAAAATTAAACAATCATTTAAGAAAAATGAAGGATTTAACATTAGTTACTTTTCATTCTTTATTAATGCTGTTACGCAAGCATTGAAAGAATACCCACAGTTAAACAGTACGTGGGCTGGCGATAAAATTATCCAACGAAAAGATATAAATATTTCCATAGCTGTTGCTAAAGAAGAAGAATTATTCGTGCCAGTCATCAAGCAAGCAGATGAAAAGAATATTAAAGCAATCGCAAGAAGCGTAAATGATTTAGCAACACGTGCTCGCACGGGGCAATTAACGAATGAAGATATGCAAGATGGGACATTTACTGTTAATAACACAGGAACGTTTGGATCAATCAGTTCGATGGGGATTATTAACCATCCACAAGGAGCTATTTTACAAGTAGAATCGATTGTTAAACGTCCAGTCGTTATCAATAATATGATTGCGATACGTGATATGGTTAATTTATCACTATCACTCGATCACCGGATTTTAGACGGGCTCGTTTGCGGAAGGTTTATGGCTCGCGTGAAAGAAATATTAGAACAGACGAGCGAAGAGACGGCAAACGTATATTAGGAACGTTCGTTCGATATAAGTAGTTCTAATTGAAATTGATTATTATTATTGATAAAATGGGCATGTAATACTTTAAAATGTAAGGGGATGAGGCAACCATGGACTTTAATGCATTCATTAATGACGTCGTAGGAGTCGCACGTCAAGATATGACAGAAGCGGGGTATGAAGAAATCCGCAGTCCCGAAGAAGCAGATGAAAAATTAGCGAGAGAAGGGACAACACTCGTTATGATAAACTCTGTATGTGGATGTGCAGGTGGAGTCGCGCGACCAGCAGCAGCTCACTGCATTCATTATGATAAACGTCCAGATCATTTAGTAACAGTTTTTGCCGGACAAGATCGTGAAGCAACTGATCAAGTAAGAAGCTATTTTGGCGAATATCCTCCGTCATCACCATCATTTGCCTTTTTAAAAGACGGTGAAATTGTGACGATGGTAGAACGCCATGACATAGAAGGATTCACAGCAATTGACGTCGTTCAAAAATTACAAAATATTTTTGATGAGCATTGTGAATCTTTATAAAGACATACGAAATTAGGGCTGCCTCTCATCAAAAGAGTAGCCCTATTTTGTTCTTATTTAGTTTCATCAGCTTTTTATAAAGTAAACGCAAGACCTGCTGTTAACGATGATAAAATCATAGCGATGACCATAATGTATACCATTACTTTCATGCGACGTTCGCGTTTTGATGGTTTACGCTTGACTGGCGCGTTTCGTTTGTCTGTCACGAGTAATTCCTCCTCCAAACGTATACTATAATTATATTTTATCGTTAAAATGGTTTTCTCACAAGGTTTTTAATAACAAAATATTTTTTGTCTTAATAAATAATTAAAGGTGAGTGAATAACATGTCAATTAATACGGATAGACTCGTTGAAGAATTTATTGAATTAGTAAAAGTTGATTCAGAATCACAACATGAAGAAAAAATTGCGCAAGTGCTAAAGGATAAATTCATTACACTTGGCTTAGACGTTTTTGAAGATGACAGTCAGAAAGAAACGAATTTCGGTGCAGGTAATTTAATTTGTACGTTAAAAGGAACGAAGCAAGATGTAAAGCCAATCTATTTTACGTGCCATATGGATACAGTAAGCCCTGGAAACGGTATTAAGCCGATTATTCAAGATAATGGATACATCACGTCTGACGGTACGACAATTTTAGGTGCTGACGATAAAGCAGGTATAGCTGCTATGTTTGAATTTATTAGGCAAATAAAAGAACAGCATATTGAACACGGAGACATTCAATTTATTATTACTGTCGGAGAAGAATCAGGATTAATCGGGGCGCAAGCTGTTAACCCAGAACATTTAAAAGCGGCATACGGCTATGCTTTAGATAGTGATGGAGACGTTGGTAATATCGTCGTTGCCGCGCCAACACAAGCGAAAGTAACGGCACACATTCACGGACAATCTGCTCACGCAGGTGTTGCCCCTGAAAAAGGTGTATCTGCTATAACTGTTGCAGCAAAATCAATCGCGAAAATGCCACTCGGTCGAATTGATGAAGAAACAACTGCTAACATCGGTAGTTTTTCTGGTGGTGGCGCAACGAATATCGTCTGTGATTACGTCGAAATTATCGGTGAAGCGAGATCACTCGTAAAAGAAAAACTTGATAATCAACTCGAGCAAATGAAACAAGCGTTTGAATCAACGGCAGAAAAATTAGGAGCAAAAGCAGATGTTGTTATTGAACATATGTATCCTAATTTCGTTTATTCAGAAGCAGATGAAGTCGTTCAAATTGCTGTTCAAGCAGCAAAGAATTTAGGTCATACGAGTGAACTAATGACGAGTGGTGGCGGTAGTGATGCGAACATCTTTAATGGATTTGACGTTCCGACAGTCAACTTAAGCGTCGGTTATGAAGAAATTCATACGACGAATGAAAGAATATCGATTGAAAGCTTAGAAAAATTAACAGCATACTTAGTAGAAATTATTAAAGAAGTTAAATAGTATATAAGATAATAAGCTATCGATAACATTCGATAGCTTATTTTTTCATGCACAAATATTTCACGCAGGCGAAACGTATGATATAATTGATAAGCAAACAAACGTTCGATTGGTGGTGATGACAGTGGTAGAAAGATGGTATCCGAAAAAGGGACGGATTATTTTACATATTGATATGAATTGTTTTTATGCGTCTGTCGAAATGACGACTCGTCCAGAATTAAAGGGTAAGCCTGTTGCAATTGCTGGAAACCCTGAACAGAGGAAAGGGATTATCGTGACGAGTAGTTACGAGGCGCGTGCGAAAGGTGTTAAAACGACGATGCCTTTATGGGAAGCGAAAAAGCTTTGTCCACATTTAATCGTCTTACGTCCTAACTTTGATAAATATCGCGAAGCGTCAAAAAATGTTTTTCAGTTACTTCGTGAGTACACACCAATTATTGAGCCAATCTCAATTGATGAAGGATATTTAGATATTACTGATTGTAAGCATTTAGGTCATCCAGTCGAAATTGCCCATAATATCCAAAAAGACTTGTTAGAAAAATTAGATTTACCATGTAGTATTGGCATCGGGCCGAACAAATTTTTAGCGAAAACAGCATCTGATATGAAGAAACCACTCGGGATTACTATTTTAAGAAAACGTGATTTAGCAGAAAAGTTATGGCCACTCAGCGTGAAAGAAATGCACGGAGTAGGGGCGAAAACGGCTGAGCGACTTGAACGATTGAACATTCATACGATTGCTGACTTAGCGAATGCTGACACGTATGAGTTAAATCATTTTTTAGGCATTAATGGGGAACGGCTTAATAATCGAGCAAATGGAATTGATCCACGAAAAGTAGATCCAGATTCCGTTCATGAATATAAAAGTATCGGTAATTCACGGACATTACCGAAAGATACGACTAATAAAGAAGAAATATTTTCCCTAATAGAATTTTTGTCACAAACGGTATCTGAACGTTTGCGTAGAAGAGAATTAGCGGGAATAAGTATCCAGTTAATGATTCGTTACGCCAATCGAGAAACAGTGACGAGGAGCAAGAAACTCTATAAATACATTGATGCTTATGATGATATTGTAAAAGAAGCGAAAGAGTTGTTTCACGTCCACTGGAACGAGGAACCTATTCGTTTGCTCGGCGTCTCGATTCAAGATATTGAAGAGAAGCAGTACATCGCTGAACAGTTAAATTTATTTAACTATAAAGACGTAAATAGAGCAGACAACTTAGAACGTGTCGTTCAAAAATTGTCTGCTAAATATGGTGAAGAAACGATTAAATATTTACGAAAAGATAAAGCAGAAAAGCCAGAGTTTCGGACGAGTTTTCAAAAAGATTTTTTAGATGATTATTTAAAGTAATTGTCGTACGCTCGGTTCTAATTCATTACTTTTTTCATGATTTTATGGAAGAACTTTCCGTTCGGATAACGAAACGGTAGATCAAATTTATTCGTCTGTTTTAAGATTCCTTTGTCATGTGAAAAAGTATCAAAACTATATTTCCCGTGGTAAGCACCTGTACCACTGCTACCGATTCCACCAAATGGTAAGTGTGGATTTGCAAGATGGAAAAGTGTGTCATTGATGCAACCGCCACCGAATGATAACTCTTCAATGACTCGCTCTTCATTCGTACTATCATTACCAAAGTAATAAAGAGCTAGCGGTTTATCATATGATTTAACGATAGAAATTGCTTCATCAAGGCTTGAAATCGTCATGATTGGTAAAATAGGACCGAAAATCTCTTCTTGCATACATAACGCTTCTAAAGAAACGTCAGTCATAAGTGTCGGTTCTATACATAATTTACTTTCGTCATGCTCACCACCGTAAACGATTGAACCGTCGTCTAAGTAATTAATGAGGCGATTAAAATGATTGCTGTTAATAATTTTGACGTAGTTTTCGTTCTTTAACGGATTCTTCGTATAAAGTCGCTTAATGTATTTAATCATTGAGCGGAGTAATTCGTTTTTCTTCGATTCATGTACGAGTATATAATCTGGTGCGACACACGTTTGACCAGCATTCGTAAATTTCCCCCAAACGATGCGTTTCGCTGCCTTTTTAATGTCAACATTTTTATCAATAATGACAGGACTTTTACCGCCAAGCTCTAATGTAACAGGTGTTAAATGTTCACTCGCTTGACGCATCACTTTTTTACCAACAGCTGTACTACCTGTGAAAAATATATAATCAAACGGCAGAGACGTTAATTGTTCGCTAATTTCAGCGTCTCCTTGAACGACGGTGACGTATTGTCGATCAAATGTTTCATTAATCATTTTTTCTAATAGAGCGGCAGTTTCTTTCGCTTCAGGTGCAGGCTTAATAACCGCACAATTTCCAGCGGCAATGGCACCAATGAGAGGAGCGAGGGTAAGTTGTAGTGGATAATTCCACGGTGAAACGATTAACGTTGACCCGTACGGTTGTTGATAGATATAACTATTTGATCCACGATGTGTCGTCGGTGTTTTTACTTTTTCCTTGTCCATCCATTTGACTAAATATTTAATGGCTAAGTTAAGTTCAGAGTATATAAAGCCGAGTTCAGTCGTAAATACTTCATGAGGCGATTTATTTAAGTCATTTTTAAGTGCTTGATAAATGGCCGCTTCATTATTATCTAGCATTTCTGTTAGCTTTGTTAGTTCATCAATCCGGAAGTCATACGGTTTCGTAATACCTGTTGCATAATATTGTTTCTGTCCATCCAATAACTTTTCTAATGTTGCTTTCATCTGTATCAGCTCCTTATATAATAGGTATCACTTTTAAATCATTGGCTAAATATGTGTTAGAAAAAACTGTTTTTGCTTCATGTAAAAGCTGTTCATAATCACTTCTTTGGTAACGCGATGAAATATGAGTTAGTACGAGCGTTTTCACGTGAGCTTCCTTTGCTAAAGTTGCTGCTTCTGTCGTCGTCGTATGGTTATAATTTTTCGCAAGGTCTTTATCGTCACTTGCAAATGTCGCTTCATGGACGAGTACGTCAGCTTCTCTTGCGAAATGTATATGTTGATGATCATAAATCGTGTCGCCAAATATACAAATACACTTTCCTTTCTTCGTAGGTCCAATGTAATCACTTCGTTTAATCACTCGACCATCTTCTAATGTCGTTCGTTCATTATCTTTAATTTCTTTATAAATCGGTCCTGGGTGAATGCCGTCAGCTTTTAATTCGTCGACGAGTAATTCACCAATCCGATCCGCCTCAATGATGCGAAAGCCGTAACTGTTTATTCCGTGCTTAAGTAAACGGCATTCAACTGTAAAATTGTCATCTGAAATGATTGTTCCTTCAGTGAATTCAATAATATTTAGTTGATAGTTTAAATGTGTTTCACTAATAGCCAAACTCGTTTCAACGTACTGTTTAATTCCTTTTGGACCGTAAATTGTTAATGGCGACGTCCCATCTTGAAAGGAACGGCTACTTAATAGGCCAGGCAATCCGTATATATGGTCGCCGTGCAAATGTGTAATAAATATTTTAGTTATTTTTCGTGGTTTAATGCTCGTTTTTAAAATTTGATGTTGTGTCGCTTCACCACAATCAAATAACCATACTTCATTAATTTGTTGTAATAGTTTGAGAGCGACAGACGTTACGTTTCTTTCTTTTGAAGGTAGTCCAGCGCCTGTACCGAGAAATACTAGTTCCACTATGATTGCTCCTTATCATGTTCAGTTATAAATTTATTTTGCTCAGCGATGCAAACGTCAGGTCGATCAGTAAAAATAGTATCAACACCTAACGCGAAACATCTTTGCATGTCATCACGGTCATTGACCGTATAAACACGTAGTAAAATATTTTCTTTTTCACATAAACGAACAAATTCATCATTTAACATCGGATATTCGACGTGAAGTGCTTTTAAGTCATATTTTTTTGCAAATTGGATCAGCCTTTTTCGCTGTTTTGACAGTAACAGTGCTCGTTCAATATCATCTTTTATGCGAGTCATTCGTTTAATACTTTTTGCGTTAAATGTTGAAAGGGCTGTACGCTCAAGCATATTTTCTCGCTTTAATAAGTCAAAAACAACAAACTCTAAATTTTTATAAGAAAAGCGATTGTTTTTCAGTTCTAAGTGAAGATATAAATGAGTCGGACGAATCCACTGTAAAAATGATTCAAGCGAGATAATTCGTGCTTCTTTGTACGTTTCGCTAAACCACTTCCCAGCATCTAATGTTTGGATGTCTGAAAATGTATAATTTTTAACGAAGCCTTTTTTGTTAGTCGTTCGATTAACTGTAACGTCATGAATAAGTACAGGTACGTTGTCTTTTGTCAATTGAACATCAGTTTCAATGCCGTAAGCACCAATTTCTTCTGCTAATGTAAATGCATGCATCGTATTTTCAGGGGCTAAATAACTCGCTCCCCGATGTGCAACAATTTTAGTTTTCAAACGTGACACCCCAGTTTTATAAGTTCGTATGTTAATATTATATATGTAATTCGCTTAAATGTGTAAACTAATTAAAAAATCATGAACTGTTTCGTTTAAGTTATATAAATGAAAGGAAGTTATTCAATGATGAAAAAATTTGAAGAAAAAACAATTAAAACTAATCATATATTCTCCGGAAAAATTATTGATGTTCAAGTAGATGATGTCACGTTACCTAATGGTGAAACGTCAAAAAGAGAAATCGTTAAACATCCAGGTGCAGTTGCAGTTATTCCCGTAACAGATGATAAGAAAATCATTTTTGTTGAACAATATCGTAAACCACTTGAGCAATCATTAATTGAAATTCCTGCTGGAAAACTTGAACAAGGCGAACGACCAGAAGTGACGGCTATTCGTGAACTAGAAGAAGAGACTGGTTATACGACAAACGATTTAACGTACGTCACTGCATTTTATACGTCACCAGGTTTTGCTAATGAGTTTATTCATATTTATTTGGCAGACTCATTAGAAACGTTAGCAACACCTGTTAAAGGTGACGATGATGAATTTGTTGAAGTGCTCGAGTTAACGATTGATGAAGCAGTTTCTGCTGTGAAAGATGGAACGATTCAAGATGCTAAAACGAACTATGCGATACTTTACTTACAAAATTATTTACAAGGATGAGCGCTATGTTGAATCAATACTATGCTGATTTACATATTCATATCGGAAGTGATAGAAACGGTAAACCAGTAAAAATATCTGCGTCACGCGCTTTAACACTAGAAAATATTTTAGTTGAAGCGACTGAAAGAAAAGGTTTAGATTTAATCGGCATTGTTGACTGTCACGTGCCAGCAGTGCAAGAAGAAATAGAGCGAATGATTCATGACGGATTAGCTTTTGAACATTTAGATGGTGGTATTCAGTACAAAGGTTTAACATTTTTGCTTGGCAGTGAAATAGAAATTTATGATGAAACATGTCATGGACCTATCCATGTACTATGCTTCTTCCCAACATTAAAGCGAATGAAACATTTTACTGAGTGGATTAGTCACCATATGAAAAACATTCACCTCAGCTCACAACGGTTTCACGGATCGGCCACTGAGTTGCAAACGTTCGTTCATGAGCATGCAGGATTATTTATCCCAGCGCACGTCTTTACACCGTTTAAAAGTTTATACGGCAAAGGGGTTAAGCAATCACTCAGCGAAGTGTTTAATCCTGAATATATTGATGCAATTGAGCTCGGACTAAGCGCAGACATCGCTATGGCTGATCGAGTGACTGAACTGCACAGCTTTTCGTACGTAGCAAATTCAGATGCTCATTCATTACAAAAAATCGCCCGAGAATATCAATTAATACAGATGAAAGAGCCGACATTTTTAGAATTAAAGCGAGTTTTACATGAAGATGATGGTCGAAAAGTATTAAATTACTTTGGTTTTCATCCAGCATTAGGAAAATATTCAGCAACGTATTGTCGAGCGTGTGAACAATATGTCGCTATAAAGGATTCTCGATGTGAAAATTGTGAGTCTCGTCGTGTAGTTAAAGGTGTTAATGAAAGAATCGACGAACTAGCACGAGCAAGTGCAAAGAATCAGTTGACGAGAAGACGAGCGCCTTATACGTATCAAGTGCCTCTCGAATCATTGCCAACACTAGGTAAAAAAACGTATGAAAAGTTATTGGACGCTTTTGGAACAGAAATGAAGGTCGTTCATCAAGCTTCTTTTGAACAATTACAAAGTGTAACGAATGAAAAAATCGCTCGCTTTATCATTAATATGAGAAAAGGGCACTTCACGTTGCAATCTGGCGGTGGGGGAATGTACGGGAAAGTTTCATTTTAATAATAATTGTTATTATTAAATAACTAATATTGCAAATATTTTGCTGAATCATTTGTTAATAATAATGATTATACTTTGACAGACTTACTTACACTACATATAATAAAGGTGTCATTGTAAGAGGAGGAGCGTGCCGTGGAACATAGAATCGATCGCATAAAAAAAGAGCTGCATGCGAAAAGTTATAAATTAACACCGCAGAGAGAAGCGACACTTCGCATTTTAATTGAGCATGAAGAAGATCATTTAAGTGCTGAAGAAGTGTTTTTACTCGTAAAAGATATTAACTCTGAAATTGGATTAGCGACTGTTTATCGGACGCTTGAATTATTATCTGAATTAGAAATTGTCGACAAAATTAACTTTGGTGACGGCGTGACGCGTTATGATTTACGTAAAGAAGGCGCAAAACATTTTCATCATCACCTCATTTGTATTGAGTGTGGGACCGTTGAAGAAGTGATGGAAGACTTACTAGAAGATGTTGAGCGACAAGTTGAGCGTAACTGGCATTTTAAAGTGAAAGATCATCGATTAACTTTTCACGGGATATGTAAAGCCTGTCAATAAGCGACTAAAAAATCATCATAAACCAACCTTTTTTCTTTATTAGTTGAAGAAAGAAGGTTTTTTTATTTTTAATGAACTGATATAATTTTAAAAATGAATAAATTAAAAAACTACTCTTATCGAGGTGGTTAACAAGATGTTTAAATATCCATTGGAAGACTTTTTACATTTTTTACGAATAGAAAAAGGTGTAGCTGAAAACACAATAAAAGCATATGCTCGTGACTTAAATCGCTACACTGCTTATTTTAAAGAAAATGAACAAATAACGACAATTGATGACATCACACGTCATCACATCCTTGAGTTTTTGAAAGTATTAAAAGATGAAGGGAAATCAACGGCGACGATCTCGCGAATGATTTCTTCTATCCGTTCGTTTCATCAATTTTTAATTCGTGATCAAGTAGCGACGTCTGATCCGACGATACATATAGAAACGCCGAAAAAAGACCGGACGCTACCTGATATTTTATCAGAAGACGAAGTGGATCAGTTGTTACAAATAGACGGGGTAGAACCGTTAGATTTAAGAAATAAAGCGATGGTTGAATTGCTTTATGCGACAGGATTACGTGTCACTGAACTTATTTCATTAACGACGAGTGATTTACATTTAACAATGGGCTTCGTTCGTTGTCTAGGAAAAGGTTCAAAAGAACGTATCGTCCCGCTCGGAGAACTTGCGACAGAAGCAATGGAGCAGTATCTTTCTGAGGCACGGCCCCAATTAACGAAAAGAAATGAAGACGAATCTGTTATTTTCGTTAATCAACATGGTCGTCCATTAAGTAGGCAAGGCTTCTGGAAAATTTTAAAATCAATTGCTGTAAAAAAAGGATTAAAAAAGAAAATTACACCACACACGTTGCGCCATTCTTTTGCCACTCATTTATTAGAAAATGGTGCGGATTTAAGAGCTGTTCAAGAAATGCTCGGTCATGCAGATATTTCAACGACACAAATATATACGCACGTGACGCGTACACGTTTAAAAGATATGTATACGTCACATCATCCGCGCGCATAAAATAACAATTTATTAAAAGAAAATGGTGATATTCATGCAAACATTTAAACGGATATTTTTAATCGTTTTAGATTCAGTAGGCATTGGTGAGGCACCAGATGCACATATGTATGGGGATATCGGTGCTCACACGCTGAAACACATTAGTGAACAGATGAACGGATTAAACGTTCCGCATCTCGAGAAGTTTGGGCTAGGTAATCTTGATGATTCGATTGTCGGTGTGCAAGCGAAAGAACGTCCTGTAGCGATTCATACGAAGATGATAGAAAAGTCTATTGGAAAAGATACGATGACAGGTCATTGGGAACTAATGGGTCTCCATATTAAGCAACCTTTTCAAACGTTTCCTGACGGGTTTCCGGCTGAGCTGATCAAACAATTAGAAAGTGAAACGAATCGACAAGTGATTGGCAATAAAGTCGCTTCAGGCACAGTTATTATTGATGAACTTGGGAAAGAGCATATGGAGCACGGTGGATTGATTGTTTATACGTCAGCTGACTCCGTTTTACAAATTGCTGCACATGAAGACATTGTTCCGGTTGATGAACTTTACAATATTTGCGAGATTGCTCGGAAGTTAACGTTACAAGAGGAATTTATGGTCGGGCGTGTGATTGCTCGTCCGTTTGTCGGTACAGAAGGAAACTTTTCACGAACGAAAAACAGGAAAGATTATGCACTAAAACCATTTGGAAAAACAGTGCTTGATGAATTAAAACAAGCTTCTTATGACGTTATTTCTTTAGGCAAGATTGCTGATATTTTCGATAATGAAGGGATTACTAAAGCAATAAGGACTGATGATAATGATGACGGCATGAAACATCTTATGCGCATGATAGATGAGCCGTTTCATGGGCTTTGTTTTTTAAATTTAGTCGATTTTGATGCAAAGTACGGGCATCGTCGTGATCCAATTGGGTACGGTAAGGCGCTTGAAGCGTTTGATAAACAGCTCGGTTCAGTGATTAACCGCTTAACAGACGAAGATTTATTACTCATTACGGCTGATCACGGGAATGATCCGACATTTAAAGGAACAGACCATACGAGAGAATTAGTGCCGTTGTTTGTTTTTTATCATCATTTAGACGAAGGAAAAATGCTTAATGATAGGGAGTCGTTTGCAGACGTAGGGGCGACCATCGCAGAAAACTTTAAAGTAACTGCTCCTAAAATTGGTAAAAGTTTTTTAAAGTATTTATAGAGACTTTTAGTCAATGGTTATCCGTAAGATGAGTGTCTTGAAACGAATGATGGCGACCTCAAAGTAGGGATAGCACGAGACTGGCAGGAAGTAAATATCTTTCGAGGAAGCTAACGGTGTTACAAGCGCTAGAAAAGTATACGTAAATATTTAAACTTAAACATATGATACGAGGAGCAAATATAATGAATATTAATCAATCGAGTACATACATAAAGAAGCAATTGTCGATGACACCGGAAATTGGTTTAGTGTTAGGTTCAGGATTAGGTGTGTTAGCAGATGATATTGAGAATAAAGTGATTATTCGTTACGAGGATATTCCGAGCTTTCCGAAATCGACTGTTGAAGGTCATGAAGGACAGCTCGTTTTTGGGCAATTACGAGGTAAACACGTCGTTGCGATGCAAGGTAGGTTTCACTATTATGAAGGTTATTCTTTAAAACAAGTGACGTTTCCAATCTGTGTGTTAAAAGAGTTAGGTATTCAGTCACTTATCGTGACGAACGCAGCAGGCGGGATGAATGATAGCTTTTCACCAGGAGATTTAATGATCATCAACGATCATATGAATCAAATGGGATCACATCCTTTAATGGGAGAAAATAATGACCGATTAGGACCGCGTTTTCCAGATATGACGAATGCGTATGATCAATCATTTATCGAGTTAGCGAAGCGTTGTGCAAAGCAATTAAATATCGATGTTAAAGAAGGTGTTTACGTTGGCAATACAGGTCCATCTTATGAAACGCCAGCGGAAGTGCGCATGTTTAAATTATTAGGCGGGGACGCTGTCGGTATGTCGACTGTCCCTGAAGTAATCGTAGCAAATTATTTAGGAATAAAAACTCTTGGCATTTCGTGTATATCAAATATGGCAGCAGGTCTTTCTGAGCAGCCATTGTCACATGAAGAAGTCATTGAAACGACTAATCAAGTGCGAGAAGCATTTATTCGTTTGATGAAAGAAGTCATTGAAACAATGTAACAGGACTTAATAACATACGAGGAGGCTACAACGTGTACTCTGCACTAGAAATTATTAATAAAAAGAAACGTAATGAACCTCTATTAAAAGAAGAAATTGAATATATAATCAAAGGATTTATGGACGGAACGATTAAAGACTACCAAATGAGCGCCTTTTTAATGGCTATTTACTTTACTGAAATGACTGCTGAAGAAGTTGCATATTTAACAGAAGCAATGGTTCATTCAGGTCAAGTGATTGATTTATCTTTTATTGATGACGTCGTCGTTGATAAACATTCAACAGGTGGTGTCGGTGATAAAGTAAGCTTACTCGTCGTGCCAATCATTGCTTCGCTCGGTATTCCTATTATAAAGATGAGTGGAAAAGGACTCGGTCACACAGGTGGAACAATTGATAAGTTAGAAGCGATTAAAGGATTTAGAGCTGAACTTTCTGAAGCGGACCTTATTGATCACGCACAAACGTATAAAATTGCACTCGTCGGGCAAACGGAAAACATCGCACCAGCTGATAAAGAAATATATGCGCTCCGTGACGTTACGGGAACTGTTGATTCTTTACCATTAATTGCAAGTTCAATTATGAGTAAAAAATTAGCAACAGGTGTTGACGGAATTGTTTTAGATGTAAAAGTTGGAGATGGCGCTTTTATGAAAACAGTTGAAGATGCAACGGCACTTGCAGAAATGATGGTACAAATTGGCGAATCATTAAATAAACAAGTAACGGCTATTTTAACACCGATGAATCAGCCACTCGGTAGAGAAGTCGGTAATATTAATGAAGTTCAAGAAGCTGTCCGTCTGTTGAAAAATGAATCATTTGATGATGATTTATACACAGTTACATTAGAAGTGGCTGCTCAAATGGCGCAAATGTCTACTAAATATAACGATTTTTCAATTGAAGCATTGAAACAAATTGTCGAAGAACATATTAAGAACGGAGCTGCATATGAAAAATTCGTGCAATTAATTACGATTCAAGGCGGAGATGTTGATGCCATTAATCACGTGAAATATGAAGATATATATTCAATTAAAGCGCTTGAGGATGGATATATTACTAAAGTAAAAACAGAAGAAATTGGCTATATCGCTTCACGACTTGGCGCTGGTAGAGAAACGACAGATTCAGTCATTGATTATGATGCTGGTTTAACGATTCACGTGAAGATAGGGGATTATGTGAAAAAAGGCGAAGTTATTTTAACTGGTCGGACGAATCGTACGTATGATCAATCGTTACAAAAGCGTATGGAAGACGCATTCACGATTAGTCACACGAAAGACATTGAAACGACTTCACCTATTTTAGGAATTGTTCGTTCAAAATAATTAAGTCATATGTATGTTTGTGGGCATAGATTTTATTTAAAAGTCTATGCCCACTAAAGTGTTGATGTTTAACAGTAGCTCAGTATTTTCTGTTCATTATTTCGGGAGACTAACGACAAATGTCGTTCCTTCATTCTCTTTACTTTCAACCGTTATGACCCCTCCGTGCCTTTTAACAATCGTTTCAACGATTGATAAACCGAGTCCTGTTCCTTCAATTGTGTTCGTTCGTGAAGATTCGACTCGGAAAAAGCGATCGAATAACCGTTTTTGCATGTCTTTCGAAATACCGATGCCGCTATCTGTAAAGCTAACATCCACAGACTGTTTGTTTTCAATTATTTTTACGTCAATCGTTCCGTTCTCAACGTTATATTTAATCGCATTCGTTAGTAAGTTTTCAAAAACGTTGTGAAGTAATGCTTCATCTGCATAAATAGTTGTTTCTGGTAATGAATAGCTCACCATGAGTCCGTTATTTTCAAGTTCCCATTTATAGTTGAAAATGAGCTCTTGTAATTGATCAGACAGCGAATATGTTGATTGATTTAACAAGCCATCATCGTGTTGGAGTGACGTTAAAAATAACAATTGCTTCGTTAAACTTGATAATCGATCAACTTCTTTATAAATAACAGATAAGTACGTCTGTTTGTCTTCTTCTGATAGTGTTTTTTTATCTAACAGTTGAGCATATCCTTTAATGTTAGATAGTGGTGATTGAATATCGTGTGAAACGTTGGAAATAAATTCATTTTTAATATCATCAGACTTTCTTAGTTGTTCAGCCATAGAACTAAAACTATTCGTCAACTTACCGAGTTCATCGTCCCGATTTGTACTAAGATCGACAGAGAAATCTCCGGTTGCTAACTGTTTAGTTGCTTTCGTTAACCGTGTAATCGGACGGACTAAAAACTTAATGTTTATAAGAACGAAAACGATACTTAGAAAGATTGTAATGACGAGTAATGCTGCAAGTAGCATGTGCATTTCATTAAAAAGAACTTTTATATTTGGGCGGATAAATAACGCATAATTTCCGTCTTCATAAGTAAGTGGAACACCAATTGTATTCGTCAGTTCATTCGCAAAAAAACCTGTCACGAACGTTTCTTGCGGGAATTGTGCAATCCCATGGAACGTTTCCCCGTTTAACACGTGATCGATCGTTTGTTGGCTAATATCTTCATCCCGAAATTCATCACCAAAGAGTTGTTTATCATTTTCTTCAGAAACGAGTAACATTTGATAGCCAACAGCTGCGATACTTTTTAAATACGATTCAATATCATTCGGGTGTTCTTTTTCAATATACGTGGCCACTTCATAAGCCATTTCAGTAATTTTTTCATCGTTTTCTTCTTTTAACTTCTGTTGGTAATAAAAATTAGATGCCATAAATGCAATAACACTACTTAAAATCATAATAGCAATCGTAGAGGCGGCAAACTTACTGTAAAGTGACTTCATCATTCGTTTACCTCAAGAGAGTAGCCGATGCCTCTAACTGTTTTAATTCGAAAGTCATTCGTGATTTTTGAAAATCTTTCCCGCAATCGTTTAATATGAACGTCTACTGTTCGTTCGTCGCCTTCATAATCAAACCCCCAAATGTGCTCAATTAAGTGAATACGCGAAAATACTTGCGAAGGGTGAGATGCAAGAAAGAACAGTAATTCAAATTCTTTTAACGGTAAAATAAATGATTGCTCGTCAATATGAACGACATACGTTTTCTTATTAATTTTTATTGAACCAATCGTTAATTCATCTTCAGTCTGTATGTTGTATAAGCGAAATAACGTTTTTACGCGGTAAACTAATTCTTTCGGTTCAAAAGGCTTGACGACATAATCATCCGTGCCTGAAAGAAAGCCTTTTTCCTTATCACGTAATTGATCTTTTGCTGTGAGTAAAATAACAGGAATATCATAAAATGAACGAATTTCTTTCGTTAATTCGAATCCGTCCATCTTTGGCATCATAACGTCTACAATCGCTAAGTCACATACATTTTCAGCGAGTTTATCTAATGCTTCCTCACCGTGACCTGCTTCAATGACGTCATATCCTTCATCTTTTAAATGAATAGATACGAGATTTCTAACATTTTGATCATCATCTACGACGAGTATTGTAGCCATTTATAGCAACCCCTTAATATGAAGTGAATGTATTTTTATTATATAATATCGTACATGAATAATGTGAACATCATATGAATCGAATGTATTTAACGAAACAAGTGATTAGCGTGCGATGCCTAAGCGTTACCTAGATGAAGCACGTGTACTTCTTACGTTTAAATGATATGTAAAAAAATAATGCATGCTTTACTCAGTGACACGCTTTCTCTTTACACTTTGTTGTGATAAAATAGCATATTATTATTGCGTTTTTTTTAATTGGGAGGTTCAATCATATGATTATTGATCATCATCCATTTCAAACGAATGATTTAGGTCATTTAGAAATTGGTGGCATGGATGCTACTGAAATAGCGAAACAATTTGGTACACCTTTATACGTTTATGACGTTGAACTAATACGTAAAAACTGTCGATCGTTCGTTGATAGTTTTAAAAAACTTGGCGTGCAAGCACAAGTCGCTTATGCGAGTAAAGCTTTTTCATCAATTGCGATCGTCCAAGTGATGAAGCAAGAAGGACTTAGTTTAGATGTCGTATCAGAAGGTGAATTATATACAGCAATTAAAGCTGATTTTCCAGCTGAAAAAATCCATTTTCACGGAAATAATAAAAGTTATCAAGAGTTAAAGATGGCTGTCGATTACAATATTGGCTGTATCGTTATTGATAACTTTTATGAAATCGAGTTATTAGAAAATATTTTAGCAGAAGAAAACAAACAGATGGACGTACTTATTCGAGTAACACCTGGTGTTGAATCAGATACACATCATTTTATCATGACTGGTAATGAAGATTCAAAGTTTGGCTTTAGTTTAAATAACGGACAAGCAGATGAAGCATTTGAGCGTCTACATAAACATCTATCAATTAACTTTAAAGGATTACATTGTCATATTGGTTCGCAGATTTTTGAAACAGAAGGACTTATTAAAGCGAATGAAATTTTATTTAAAACATTAGGAAAGTGGAAAGACGAACAATCGTTTATTCCGTCGGTATTAAATTTAGGTGGAGGGTTTGGGATTCGTTATACGAAAGATGATGAACCACTACCTTATGAAGTATACGTTGAAAGAATTGTTGAAGCGGTGAAAAAAGAAACAGCGAAAATTAATATCCCTCTTCCGGAAATTTGGATTGAACCAGGACGCTCGATTGTCGGAAACGCAGGTATATCTCTTTATACGATCGGATCGATGAAAGAAATCCCTGGTATAAGAGAGTACGTATCAGTTGATGGTGGGATGGCGGATAACTTGCGCCCAGCATTGTACGATGCAAAATATGAAAGTGTTATTGCTAATAAAGCGACAGAAGCACCTGTTAAAAAAGTATCAATCGCTGGAAAAGCTTGTGAATCGGGAGATATGCTTATTTGGGATTTACCTGTTCCAGAGATTGAATCAGGTGACATCCTCGCTATGTTTTCAACAGGAGCATACGGTTATTCAATGGCAAGTCATTACAACCGTTTCACAAAGCCAGCAGTCGTTTTCGTTGAGAACGGTTCAGCGAAAGAAGTCGTCAAGCGAGAAACGTACAAAGATCTCGTGCAAAATGATTTACGATACGATTAATCGTGTGAACTTCTTTCTATTTATTTTAGAAAATGGTAAGATATAAATCGACTATAGTAATTTCAAATTAAAAGGGGTTATAAACATGTTAAAAACAGGTTACATTTTAATGGAAAATGGTAATAGATTAGAGTTAGAATTTTATCCGAATGAAGCACCAAATACGGTAGCGAACTTTGAAAAGCTTGCAAACAGCGAATTTTATGATGGCTTATCATTCCACCGTGTTATTCCTGGATTTGTTAGCCAAGGTGGTTGCCCAATCGGAAACGGAACAGGTTCATCTGATGAATTAATTAAGTGTGAGACAGAAGGAAATCCACATACACACGAAGAAGGTTCATTATCAATGGCGCACGCAGGAAAAGATACAGGTTCTTGTCAATTTTTCGTTGTTCATGAGCCGCAGCCACACTTAAACGGTGTGCATACAGTATTTGGAAAAGTTACTTCAGGCGTTGAACACGCTAAAGCAATGAGTGAAGGTGACAAAATTAAAGAAATCCGTGTACAGTAATTAGTACATGTTTTATGAAGTAGTTTTAATAGATCATTAACTGGACGCTTTTTTAAGTAAGTGATAACTACGAAATATAAAATTCTCTATACTGAATTGATTTTAATAATTTACTAATGAGGGATTTTAATGTTAATTCGTTACAAAAAGAATTTAGAAAAAATGGCTATGGGATTGTTAGCATTTATGCCAGAAGAAAAAAACGTTAAAACATTGCAGGAAACAATGAACGAATACGAAACAAATGACAACTGGCATTTATATTTATGGCGTGAAGATTCAATCATCGGCGCTATCGGTGTTCGCATTGAAAATGAGTTAGATGCTGTTGTGCAACATATTTCAGTAAATCCATCACATCGTAATTTAGGTATAGGAAAGCGTATGGTTGATGAAGTGACACGTAAATATGAAAAAGAATACGTCGTTTGTCCGAATGAAGCGACCGAAGCATTCTTTAATAAATGTTCAGAGCAGTCAACGGAAGAAGACAGTTCTGAAGAAGAATAATTTGATGAAAAAATCATTTCGCGAATAACAGAGTTCAGTAATGGACTCTGTTTTCTTCTTGTTAAATATGGTAAAATAAGCCTTTAAGTCTTGTTGTACGAATGGAGCGACTATGATGACGAGTGAAGCGTATAAAGTTAAAATTGATGCATTTGAGGGACCGCTTGATTTATTATTGCATTTAATTAAACAATATGAAATAGACATATATGATATACCTGTTGCTGATATTACTCAGCAATATATTGATTATATACATGCGATGAAAAGTCTTGAACTAAATATAGCGAGTGAATATTTAGTTATGTCGGCGACGCTTCTTTCGATTAAAAGTCAAATGCTCCTACCTAAACAACCTGTCGATGAAGATGTTGATGAATATGAACAAGATCCACGCGATGAATTAATCGAGCGTTTAATCGCTTATAAAAAGTATAAAGAGGCCGCTCAAGGATTAGAAATGAAAGAAACAGAATTTGTTCAAACGTTTACGCGACCGCCGATTATTTTTAAAGAATTAGAAGATAAAGTACCCGTTGAACGAGGCGATTCGTCTGTTTACGATATGGTTAGAGCTTTTAACAAAATGATTGAACGAAAAAAATGGTCTGAGCCGCTCGATACACGTGTGACGAAAACTGAAATTCCGATGGAAGAGCGAATGGCGCAATTAAAAGAGCGGGTAGAGGGTTCTGTAGATGGTATAGCTTTTGAGCATTTATTTACTTACGATTCAAAATCACATATCGTTATAACGTTCATTGCTTTATTAGAATTAATGAAAAGTAATGAAGTTTATTGTCGACAAGACAACAATTATGATTCTTTATACATATACTTACAAAACTAATCGTAAAAGATACAAATATAAGGTGGAAGAATATGGATAATCAAATAAAAGGTATCGTTGAAGGGTTGTTATTTGCAACTGGCGATGAAGGTGTTACGATTGATCAACTATCAAACGTGCTACAATTAACGAATATTAACGTGCAAAATGTGTTAGATCAGTTAAAAGAGGATTATAAAAATGATGATCGTGGCATGTCATTAATGCACGCTAACGACGTCTATTATTTAACGACTAAAAAAGAGCATAGCTCACATTTAATTAAATTGTTAGAAACACCACAGTCATCAAAGTTATCACAAGCAGCTCTGGAAACGTTAGCGATTATTGCATATGAACAACCGATTACTCGGATTGAAGTTGAAGAAGTACGTGGGGTAAATAGTGAGCGCGCGATACGAACATTAATGGCACGTTCCCTTATCAAAGAAGTTGGGCGAAAAGATACGATTGGACGGCCGATATTATTCGGTACGACGATTGATTTCTTAACTTACTTTGGCCTCGTTTCTTTAGATGAATTACCACCATTGCCTCAGTCAATTGACGAACAAACTGTTGAAACAGAAGCAAATCTATTTTTTGATCAATTGAACAAAGTAAGTAAAGAAGAATAAGTCTTAACCGTTTGAAACGTTGGACGGATAACTAAATATGTTGGTATACTAATAATAATGTATATGAAAATGAAACCTAAATGAATGGTTGGGAGTATAGAAAATGTTGACACGCATGCTATTTAAGCAGAAACAAAACTTACACCCAGCCGTTTTCTTATGAATAAAAAAGTTAAGGTGATGGAATGAATAAGATGGAACGTTTACAAAAAGTAATTGCTCAAAGTGGTTTAACGTCAAGAAGAAAAGCAGAAGGACTTATTGTTGAAGGTCAAGTAAAAGTTAATGGAGAAATAGTCACAGAACTCGGAACGAAAGTTTCAGCACGTGATACTGTCACAGTGAATGATATTCCACTCGTCAAAGAGGAGAACGTTTATTACTTAGTGTATAAGCCTCGTGAAGTGATTACGAGTGTATCTGATGATCGCGGGAGAAAAGTGATTACTGATTTGATTCCAGAAGTAACGGAACGTATTTTTCCTGTTGGTCGTTTAGATTACCAAACGTCGGGAATCATTTTACTAACGAATGACGGGGAGTTAGCTAATTTATTAATGCATCCACGATATGAAGTTGAAAAAAGATATGTCGCGCGTTTAAAAGGAATTCCTACGAAGGAGCAGCTAGAGCAAGTGCTGACAGGTGTACAGTCGGAAAATGATCTTTTAAAAGCATCTTCTTATAAAGTATTATCAACCGATCGAAAAAGACAAACGATGATTTTAGAAATAACACTTATTGAAGGTAAAAATCGTCATATTCGACGAATGATGGAGGCCATTGGTTTTCCTGTTCAAAAGTTGAAACGTGAAACATACGGCTCGCTAAACTTGCACCAACTACAACCAGGTGACTCGCGTCCATTAACACCACATGAAGTGAAAGAATTGCGTGAACTAGCTCTTAGTGAGTAAAATGTTGAAAAGTAGTCATAAATTTCACTGAGCAGCAATGTTATAATTGTTCTCGAGGAGTGATGAAAGTGTCTTTAGATAAAGTACGTGAAAAGAAAAAAGGTAAGAAGCGTAAACGTTTAATATTTAGATCAGCCATATTAGCAGTTCTAATTGCAGCCATTGTCTTTGCGCTCGTAACGAATGCTAAAGATGATAAGACAATTTATAAAGCAGGCGATGAAGCTCCTAACTTTAAATTAGAACAGATTAGTAAAAATAATGAATTGGAAACGATAGAATTAGCTGACTTTAAAGGAAAAGGTGTTATGTTAAATTTCTGGGCGACATATTGTCCACCATGTGAAGCGGAAATGCCTTATATGGAAGAACTATACCCAGAATATAAGGAAAAGGGCGTTGAAATTATCGCAGTTAGTTTAGATGCGACTGAATTAGTCGTTCACCGCTTCATAGACAAATACGACTTAACATTTCCTATTCCGCATGACACAACTGGAAAAGTAATGGATTTATACAAAGTTGGGCCTATTCCGAGTACTTTCTTTATTGATTCAGAAGGAAAAATTGTTGATAAAGTTGACGGAGCATTAACGTTAGAAAAGTTAGAAGGCTACTTACAAGAAATTGAACCAAAATAGATTTACAGTGAGGGATTTTGATGAAGAAAATAAAGTGTGAGTGTGGGCACATAAATCCGGAGGGAACGGTTCTTTGTGAAGCTTGTGGAAAGCCCGTAGAAGAGAACCAACATATTGAAGGTAATGATAAAAAGAAATTACTCAATATGAGATATGACGGTAGTGCGCGACGTTCTTTAACATACAATCGATCAATAGTAGATAAAACGTGGGCCTTTTTCTCATCAGTTAAAGTCGGAATTTGGCTAATTGTTATTGCGCTTATTGCATCTGCTTTAGGATCGATTTATCCGCAAGAAATGTATATTCCAGCAGAAGCTCCATCAAGAGATCCGGCTATTTTTTATGAAGCGCAATACGGTATTTTAGGTAAAATATATTACCAGCTAGGCTTTCATAACTTATATAGCTCATGGTGGTACATGTTAATCATTGCATTAATTGGAGTTTCGTTAGTTATTTGTAGTTTAGACCGTTTCGTTCCTTTACATAGAGCACTTAAAATGCAAAGTCCGAAGCGTCATAAGAACTTCTTAAGTAGACAGCGATTATTTAGTGAGACAGTTGATGGTACTGATGAAGATAAACAGCGCGTCGTTGAAAGTTTAAAATTACAGAAGTATCGTGTGACTGAAAAAGATGGTAACTATTTAGCAGAAAAAGGAAGATTCTCTCGTTGGGGCCCTTACGTGAACCATATCGGTTTAATCATTATCTTATTTGCTGCCCTCTTACGTATGACACCATTTATGTTTTTAGATGATTACGTTTGGGTACGTGAAGGAGAACAGACGATTATTCCTGGGACAGATGGGGAATATTTAATTGAAAATAAAAAGTTTACAATTGAACATTATGATGAAAGTGATGAGCGATTTAGAGATGCACTGATGAATCGAGATGACCAAGTCGTTAAAAACTATCAATCTGATGTTATTATTTATAAAGTAAACGAAGAAACTGGCGGAGAATTAGAGAAGTTTATTGAAGATGAAATTCGTATGAATGAACCGCTCAAGTTTGATGGCTATACATTGTATCAGGCAGGTTATCAGCAAAACGAATTTACGAATATGTCTTTTAAACTTTATGAAACGGAAGATGCCAACGAAGCAGCAATTGATACGTTTACAGTTGATTTAACGAATCCTGAAGAAGAGTATGAACTTGAAAATGGTATGACTGTTTCGATTGAACAGTATTATCCAGATTATTATTTAGAAAATGGAGAGCCACGTTCTGAAACGAATTATCCAAGGAATCCAGCATTCGTCTTTCTCGTTCATGAAGAAGGAGAAGAGAAGCCAGAAGTTAGCTTTGCTGGAATCGGTAAGAACATCGATCCTACAGGAGAAAATAAATACAAGCTCGGTTTAGCAGACTTCACGATGCACAACGTAAGTGGTTTAACTGTTCGTAAGGATTATACGTTACCGTTCTTTATTGTTGGGGCAGCCATCTTTATGATTGGTGTTATCCAAGGAATGTATTGGCAACATCGTAGAATTTGGATTCAACAGGATAATGGAACGATTCTACTCGCTGCACATACGAATAAAAATTGGTACGGGGTAAAGAAAGATATTGAAAAAGCAATCGTTGATACGAAAGTTAATATGGTCGTTGATCAGCAAGAGCTAGAAGACGAGGCTGAAGCTGAGGCGTCTGAAGAAAAAAACTAAACGTATAATTTCGTTACAAGGAGGAAATTATGAGTGATTTAATAAGCATTAGTAGTACAGCATTGTACATCGCATTTATTTTATACTTGATTGCGACGTTTTTCTTCGGTGCTACCATTCGTGACAAGAACAAAAGTGGCACGGCTGATGATGGTAACAAAAGCAAAGCGGCGACAATCGGGATTACAATTACAATCATCGGGTTTTTATCACAAGTTGTCTATTTCATTACACGTTGGATAGCTAGTGGGCACGCACCAGTAAGTAACATGTTCGAATTTGTTACTTCATTTGGAATGGCGATGGTGTTGGCGTTCATTATTTTATATTACATGTATCGTTTAGCAGTTTTAGGGTTGTTCGCTTTACCAATTGCAATGATCGTTATTGCTTATGCGAGCATGTTCCCGAAAGATATTGCACCACTCGTTCCGTCATTACAGAGCCATTGGTTATATATTCACGTAACGACTGTATCACTCGGTAATGCCATTTTAGCATTAAGCTTTGTAACAGCACTTATTTATTTAGTTCGTCAAGTGGATCAAAAAAGACGTTCTAAAGAAAATATGTGGTTAGAATTTATTATGTTTTTATTAGTAACAACTGTTGGGTTCGTTCTTATTACTTCTACATTTAATGTGATGAAATATGAAGCAGTTTTCGAATATCCACAAGGTGAAAATGTATTAGTATCTAAATATCATTTACCAGCAATTGCTGGACCAAATGACGGTGAACTATTAACGACTGGCAAATTTGAACCATTGTTTGAAGCACCTGCATGGATGCAAGGGGCAGATGCTGGTCGAAAATTTAATACAGTTATCTGGTCAGTTCTCGTCGGATCTATTTTATACGGTATTATTCGTTTGGCATTAAGAAAACGTATTGGAAATGCAATTCAACCGCTATTACACAAAGCGAGTCCGGATTTATTAGATGAGATTACGTATCGTGCTGTAGCAATAGGTTTCCCAGTCTTTACATTAGGTGGGCTCATCTTCGCTGCGATTTGGGCACAAATTGCTTGGGACCGCTTCTGGGGTTGGGATCCGAAAGAAGTATGGGCGCTTATTACGTGGTTTTTCTATGCTGCATTTTTACATTTACGTCTATCACGTGGTTGGCACGGAAAGCGTTCAGCATGGTTAGCAGTAGGAGGCTTTGCAATTATTATGTTTAACATAATCGTTGTTAACCTTGTACTTGCAGGATTACATTCATATGCTTAATTGCTTGACAGTGTGATTAATATAAAAGGATATCAGTTTATGATATCCTTTTATTAATTTATATACATTTCGAAAAAGTTAGTCTATAATTTATTTAATGATTGAAACGAGAAGGAGTGCTCTTTTAGATGAATGGTACAGTATTGGTAGTCGATGACGAAGAAAGAATAAGACGTCTTATCCGCATGTATTTAGAGCGTGAAGACTTTGAAGTGGTTGAAGCATGTGATGGTAAAGAAGCGCTTGAGCTCGCTTTGGAAAATGATTATTCAGCGATATTATTAGATATTATGATGCCCGAACTTGACGGGATTGAAGTGTGTAAAGAGTTACGTAAAGAAAAAACAACACCTGTTATTATGTTAACAGCTAAAGGTGAAGAGACGAATCGTGTCCAAGGATTTGAAGTCGGAGCTGATGATTATATCGTTAAACCTTTTAGCCCGAGGGAAGTTGTCCTACGTGTAAAAGCTGTTTTACGTCGTGTGAGTGATTCTGTTCATCAATCAGATAATGAAGCGAAAAATTTATTAGTTTTTCCACATTTAACAATCGACTTAGACGCATATCGCGTGACAGCTGATAATGAGGAAGTGAGCTTAACACCGAAAGAGTACGAGTTATTGTGCTTTTTAGGAAAGTCTCCTGATAAAGTATTTAAACGTGAAGATTTATTAAAAGAAGTATGGCAATATGAGTTTTTTGGTGATTTACGAACAGTTGATACACACGTTAAACGTTTGCGTGAAAAATTGACAAATGTATCGAAAGACGCTGCAAAAATGATCGTTACTGTTTGGGGCGTTGGTTACAAATTAGAGGTTGAAGAATAACGATGTTTTGGCGAAGCTTAGTAGGGAAACTAGCTGTTACTATTTTACTGCTAGTTTCTTTTGTCTTGTTAATTTTAACAATTTCTTTATTGCAGTTTTTTGAACGTTTTCATATACAAGAAGCAGAAAAACAAATGATGCAAACAGCTACAAAAATTTCTGATGTTATTGTTGACGTCGATGATGAGCCTCTCATTTTAGATACGATGGAAAAGGTTAAAGATCCCGCTGCACGCGTAATTGTTTTAAACGAAAGTAACGGTATTTTATCATCAGATACTGAAAACATTGATATCGCGCAAATTAATAATCAATGGTTTTTAGAAAATAAAGATATTAAAGTTGCCCAACTAAAAAATAAAGCGTTACAGAAGCAAATTAAGTTAAAAGAAAATGATGTTGAATTGATGGTTGTCGGTAAACCGATTGAAAATACCGATGCTTTTATTATCGTCATACAGTCTTTAGACGTCGTTAATCAGACGAAAGCAGAAACGACGAGAATCATATTTTTAGCTGCTGGAATTGCCATTATTTTAACGACAATATTTGCATTCTTCCTATCGACGCGAATTACGTCACCACTCATCAAGATGCGGGAAGCAGCGTTTGATATTACGCGTGGTGAATTTAATACAGAAGTACCGATATTAACGCATGATGAGCTCGGTGAACTAGCGATTGCATTTAATCGCATGGGACGGCAATTAAATTTTCACATTGACGCTTTAAGACAAGAAAAAGAACAAATGTCTAGTATTGTTACGTCAATGGCTGACGGTGTGATGACGCTTAATCGAGATGGTGAAATAATCGTCGTTAACCCACCAGCAGAAAAATTTCTAGAAGATTGGTATTATGAAAAAAATTTAACGAGTGATGAATATGAATTACCTGATGATATACGTGAAGTATTAAATTTAGTTATCGAATATGAAGAACAGCAAATGCAAGAACTTAGTTTACAAGGTAGAAATTGGGTAATGATTATGACGCCGTTACACGATCAATCATACGTTCGTGGAGCTGTTGCTGTGATTCGAGATATGACAGAAGAAAGACAGCTAGATAAATTACGGAAAGACTTCATTTCAAATGTGTCTCATGAACTTAGAACGCCTATTTCTCTTATGCAAGGTTATAGTGAAGCTATTGTTGATGATATTGCAGAATCTAAAGAAGACAAAAACGAATTGGCACAAATTATTCATGATGAATCACTTCGGATGGGTAGACTCGTGAATGAGTTACTTGATTTAGGAAGGATGGAAGCAGGTCACATTCAGTTAAATAAGACTGAAGTTCATATTGATTCTTTCGCTCAGCGTATTTTAAATAAATTTTATCGTGAAGCAGAAAGAAGCAACATTTCACTTATCTTTGATCAAGTTATTGAAAAAGAGACTGCTTTTATTGATGAAGACCGTGTGGAACAAGTGATGACTAATTTAATTCAAAATGCAATTAATCATACGAAAGAAAATGGTCACGTGACGTTAAGTGTAAAAAATAATGAGCGATTTTTATCTGTTGAAGTGACTGATGATGGTGTAGGTATACCAGAAGAAGACTTACCGTTTATTTTTGAAAGGTTTTATAAGGCTGATAAGTCGCGTACGAGAAGCGATAAAAAGAAGGGGACTGGTTTAGGTCTTGCGATTGCTAAAAACATCGTAGAGGCTCATAACGGCTCCATTTACGTTAAGAGTAAAGAAAATATCGGTACAACTTTTAGCTTTAAATTATACGACGATTAACATATAATATGATAACAAATGATTGCATGTAGTTGACGTTACTTGATCGATTCAACCGTTGAAAAACGATAGTTAGAATCATTAATTAACGTCTTTTCTTATATATTAAACGCTAAAGTGGGTGATTCCGTGTTATTTAAGCGAGTTGTTTTACATTGTCATCAGAAAATAGGAGCTGATCGGACAATTAATAATATCTATCACTTATTAACGGGACGCCGTTCAGTACAAACTGTACAAGATAGTCATTTGTATCAGTTACAAACGTTTCATGGGATCTATCGCCATTTAACGAAAGTGGATTTTCACCGCCTCATTCAAGAATTAAAGCGAGACGGATACATAAAAAGCGTCGGACAAAATGAGCACACATTTATACCGACAGATAAAGCCGATCTCTGTCTTAACGGAACGAGAACAAACGATGATTTATTGATGACATACTTCTCAGGCAGTGAGTATTATCGAATGGATGAATCATTTTATAACCGTTTATTACTATTTATACAAGTAGTTACGAATCAAAAAATGAATAATTATTCATACATCCCAGTCGTCGATGATAACGAAACGACCCAATGGTTAAAACGAAATTTCCAGCAAATTAATCGTCAACTCGACCGATATATCACTGAATTACATAAAGAGTTAGCACACATTTTAAATCATTTACGTGATGAGCATGCGAGTATTTTTGTCGACCAATTAACGAGTTATAAATTGTACGGTTTAAGCGTTAGTCAATTAGCCCGAACGCATCATTGTTCAAAAGGGAGTATTCGTTTAACTCGTACAGCTGTTATTCATTACATGTTAACTCAAGTCACTAATAATGGTCACTTATTTCCAGTGTTATCTTCATTTGTGCCAAGCGAAGTAACGCCGAGTCATTTGAGTCAATCAGCTACAAAAACTTACACGATGCTAAAAAAACACTTCACGTTAGAACAAATAGCTAATAAAAGACAGCTTAAATTAAGCACTGTTCATGATCACCTCGTTGAAATTGCATATCATGTTAAGCACTTTTCAATCGATCGGTTCGTTTCACAAGCGGATCAAAAAATTATTATTAAAGCGATCGAAAAGGCTGAAACTTCAAAATTAAAGGAAATAAAATCAATAGTAGGTGACGCATTTGATTATTATCAAATAAAACTTGTATTATCGAAGGCTCACCAAAAAGAAGTAGGTGATACTCATGGCGTATAGCGAAATAGTGAAACGCGGCCTGAAACAATACTTTAATTATGATTTTTTTCGCGAAGGTCAGGAGGAAATAATTTTAGATGTTATGGCAGGTCGAGACGTATTAGGTGTTTTACCGACAGGTTCTGGTAAATCTCTCTGTTATCAATTGCCATCATTGCTAATGAGTGGGACGACGATTGTCATTTCACCATTGATTTCTTTAATGATTGATCAAGTAAAAGAATTAAAAGCGAGAAAGATAAAACGCGTCGCCTCTTTGAATAGTTTTAATCATTATGAAGAGAGACAACGTATTTTAACGAATTTACGTGAGTATAAAATGGTCTTTATTTCACCAGAGCTTTTTCAACAGCAAGAAATACGCGAATATTTAAAGCGTATACAGATTAATTTTGTCGTTATAGATGAAGCACATTGTATTTCGCAGTGGGGCTATGAATTTCGTCCAGACTACTTGAAAATAAAGGACGTTATTACGGAATTAAACGAACCACCGATTCTTGCTTTAAGTGCGACAGTAACTCCAACTGTTCAACAAGACATTGTAAAATCTTTGAAGAGAGACCGAATAAAACAACACATCTACCCGATGGACAGAGATAACATTGCACTGACGATTGAACACGTGGCAAATGACGTAGAAAAAGTACAAATGATTACTTATATCGTTGAGAAGTATCACGTACCGACACTTATTTATTTTTCTAGTCGTTCGGTTGCTGAACGTGTTGCGAATGAATTGACTTCGACAATGACTGGAAAGAATGTCGCTTATTATCACGGGGGGCTTGAGCAACAAGATCGTTTACATATTCAGCAACAATTTATGAATGATCAGTTAGACGTTATTTGCTGTACGAGCGCGTTTGGTATGGGGATTAACAAACAAGATATTCGAATAATTATCCATTATCATATGCCCTCTCAAATTGAATCATTTATTCAAGAAATTGGTCGTGCAGGAAGGGACGGCAAAGACAGTTTAAGTGTTTTATTATATGCTGAAAACGATAAATTTTTACCACAATCATTTATCGAGCAAGAACTACCGACAGAAAATCAAATGTTCTTCGTTCTTGAACAATTAATGCGATCATATGAACACGGTCAAACAGTTGATTATTTAGACAGCACATTTAATCGTGCTGAATTAAATGAAACACAATGGAATTTTCTTCATTCCCAGTTGGAAAAAAATGGTATGATAAAAGGTAAACAAATAAATGATAATCATGATGAGTGGGAACGAGCAACTAGTCGAATGAATGACTTTCGACAAAAAAGGTGGCAAGTGAAAATTAATAAACTTCAAGAGTTACTCGACTGGATGTTTGAAACAGAATGTTTAAGAAAAACGTTATACGAAAAATTTCAAGAAACTTATAAAGAACCTACCGGACAATGTTGTAGTAATTGCTCATTTAATTATGACGCGTTTACTCCTGAAGAAAAAGTTTATAAAATAGAACGTGAACAGACGTGGCAAAAAAAGCTTGAAAATATATTTTTAATAGGCGATGACATATGAATCAAACGGAACTTATCTTAAAGATGTCCGATAAAGAGTTAAAAAGGCAACTCTTTATTTCTCAACTATTATTTTTAGTTATTAGCGTTATTCTTAGTTTCTTTCTTTTTGATTCATTCGTTCAGTGGACAGCTCTATTTTCTTTTCAAGTGAAAGGTTTAGTGTATTACGGAATTGTCGGAGGTCTCATCGTCGTTTTCATTGATGTATTATTAATGATTACTTTACCTAAACACTATTTAGATGACGGTGGCATTAATGAGAAATTATTCCGTCACCGATCAGTCGGTGAAATTTTCCAAATGGCATTAGTTATTTCGATTTGTGAAGAAATACTTTTTCGTGGTGTATTACAGACGAGCTTTGGATTAATTATTGCGAGTTTAATTTTTGCCCTTGTCCACGTAAGATATTTAAAAAAGCCTGTTCTATTTTTATCAGTCGTCTTAGTGAGTTTTTTGCTCGGTTATTCGTTCTATGTAACGAATAATTTACTCGTTCCTATGACCGCGCACTTTTTAATAGATTTTTTACTCGGATTAATTATCCGTTTTCGAAAATGAGGTGGAAAAAATGAATGACAAACAATCATTTAAAGAAGATCAAGCGTCTGATTTAAAACAAATGTTTGATGAAATTAATCAAAACGAAAGAAAAGATGAGACAGTCGATAGCTCTAAAGAGCGCGAAAGAAACCAAATTGATATTTTAAACTTACCACCGAGAAAAGAAGTTCATAGTAACAATACGACGTTTAAAATTACAATTAACCGGTCATTGTTACGAATGGTATTTGTCGTCATTATTTTAGTTGTCTTGCTTGTGTTTTATTTATGGGAAGATGAAGTATTAGAGCTTTTAAACAATTTAGGCATTATTGGAAACTCGTGATACAATACGAATACTTATACAGTTAACGATTAAAATAGAGTTATAGGAGGGTACTATATGCGTATAGAGCGAATTTCTGATAAACAGTTTGCCATCTTTTTAACGTTTGACGATCTTGTTGAACGTGGCTTTACAGAAGATGAATTGTGGCATGACGCCCAGAATGTGCAAGATTTGTTCAGTGATATGATGTATGAGGCGTATGAAGAGCTTGGTTTAGAATTAGCGGGAATGTTACTCGTACAAGTACGGTTAATGCAAGCACAAGGTATGCATATAGTAGTCACTCAAGAAGATGAAACGTTTGATGTTGATGATGAATATGTAGAAATGAAAGTGACGTTAGATGAGAGCAACGAAGTTATATTTTCTTTTGATGACTTTGAACATATTATATCTGTTTGTTCTTATTTACAGTCAATGCAACTAGAACAGAGCGACATTTACTTTCTAGACGGAAAATACTATATGCTTATTGATGAAAGTGCGTTAGTGTATAGAAATAAAGAAGATATTATCGCTATTATGTCTGAGTTCGGCAGTCCGAGCATCGTAACGTCTTATCGATTGAAAGAATATGGCGATATGATTGTTGAACGAGAAGCAGTACAAAAAATTAACAAATACTTTAGTCACTAATTATTAAAAATGTCGAGGTGTATTTTATGAAAATAGCAGTATTATACGGTGGAGTGTCTGGAGAACGTGAAGTTTCCTTATCGTCTGGAAAAGGAATTATTGAAGCGCTTGAAAGTAATGGCCATGATGTCATAGGAATCGATTTTGACCCAGAAAATCTTGAAGAAGTGATCAAATTAGATGTTGACTTAATATTCATCGGTTTACACGGTAAATTTGGAGAAGATGGTCGCATTCAAGGGCTTTTAGATATGATAGATATCCCATATGTCGGATCGGATGTTTTAGGATCTGCGTTAGCAATGGATAAAGATAAAGCGAAGCAAATATTTGCAGCACACAATATTCCAGTAGCGAAAAGTGAAGCGTTTCGTGTCGGGGCTCCTTTTAATACGACAGAAATTACTGAGCGGGTTAAACAAACATTTAAACCGCCGTTTGTCGTCAAGCCAAACCGTGAAGGTTCAACACTCGGTTTAACGATTGTTCAATCATTAGAAGAAGTCAGTGAAGCTATTGAGTATGCTGCTGAAAGTGACGAAGTTATTTTAGTGGAAGATTATGTGAAAGGCCGTGAACTCACTGTTCCTGTGTTAGGAGCAATCGGGAAAGAAGAGGCGCTTCCAGTGATTGAAATCATCCCGAAAAACTATTTTTATGATTACAAGTCGAAGTATGAACCAGGTGGGAGTGAGCATATTGTCCCGGCCGATATCTCTGAAGATTTAACAGAAACAATTCAGGCGTATGCTGTTAAAGCGCATCAAAGCCTTGGGTGTGAAACGTACTCTCGAGTCGACTTTTTATTAAGAGAAGACGGTGTTCCGATTATTTTAGAAGTAAACACTTTACCAGGCATGACTCCGACGAGCTTATATCCAGATTCAGCAAAGAAAATTGGGCTTTCATATGAGGAAATGATTGAAAAGCTCGTTCGTTTATCAATTGAATAAATTGATAGATATTTAATAGTCGAATTTTTTCGTGTATACTTAATCATATAAACAGCGATTATACAAAGTTATTCATAATTTTAGGAGGTAAATAAATGGTAGCCGATAAACCAACAGATACTACAAAAGAAAATGTAGAACAACTAGACGTGTTAGCCTCAACACAAGCTGTTGTAAAAGAAGCTTTAGATAAATTAGGTTATCCCAATGAAGTTTATGAGTTATTAAAAGATTCAGTACGAATGCTTAAAGTTAGAATACCTGTCAAAATGGACGATGGGTCTGTTGAAGTATTTACAGGATATCGTGCCCAACATAATGATGCAGTTGGTCCGACAAAAGGTGGCGTTCGTTTTCACCCGAATGTGAATGAACGAGAAGTGAATGCACTCGCTATATGGATGAGTTTAAAAGCAGGAATAATGGACTTACCATATGGTGGTGGAAAAGGCGGTATTATTTGTGATCCGCGTAAAATGTCATTTCGTGAATTAGAAGGATTAAGCCGAGGATATGTTCGAGCGATTAGTCAATTCGTTGGACCGACAAAAGATATTCCAGCGCCAGACGTATTTACAAATTCACAAATTATGGCGTGGATGATGGATGAGTATAGCCACATTGATGAATATAATAACCCAGGATTTATTACAGGTAAACCACTCGTCTTAGGTGGTTCTCACGGGAGAGAATCAGCGACGGCAAAAGGGGTAACAATTTGTATTAAAGAAGCTGCAAAGAAAAAAGGAGTAAATTTAGAAGGGGCACGTGTAATCGTTCAAGGATTTGGTAGTGCGGGTAGTTATTTAGCAAAATTCTTACACGATTCAGGCTCAAAAGTAATCGGTATTTCTGATGCATACGGCGCTCTGTACGATCCATCAGGACTTGATATTGATTATTTACTCGATAGAAGAGATAGTTTTGGTACAGTTACCAAATTATTCAATGAAACTATATCAAATAGTGAACTGCTAGAAAAAGATTGTGATATTCTCATTCCAGCAGCAGTTGAAAGTCAAATAACTGAAGAAAACGCTGGAAAAATTAAAGCTAAAGTTGTCGTTGAAGCGGCAGACGGACCGACAACGATGGAAGGTACGAAAATTTTAGCAGAAAGAGATATATTACTCGTTCCAGATGTACTAGCTTCTGTTGGTGGTGTAACTGTTTCTTACTTTGAGTGGGTGCAAAACAACCAAGGGTTCTACTGGACGGAAGAAGAAGTCAATGAAAAGCTTCACCAATCAATGATTAAGTCATTCCACACGATTTATAATATCGCTGAAACGAGACGTGTTAATATGCGATTAGCTGCTTATATGGTTGGTGTTCGTCGCATGGCGGAAGCTTCTAGATTCCGTGGCTGGGTTTAAAAAATATCGCAACGTTAAAGTAGTTATTCCGTTTAAGCGGGATAGCTACTTTTTTTGTTGAATTTCACAAATTTTCAATAATATTTAGGAACAATTGACGTGCAATGTGTTATTATTTATTTATAAGTACTATTTATGGACGAACAATTGTCAGGAAGGAATGGGTTGAAGCAATTGAACAATCAAGTCGCAATAGCTATTGATGGACCAGCAGCTGCTGGTAAGAGTACTGTAGCAAAAAGAATCGCAAAAAAGCTATCATATATCTACATTGACACAGGAGCGATGTATCGTTCATTAACGTATACAGCATTAAGACAAGGCGCTCGATTAGACAGCGAGGAGGCACTTGTCAACTTGTTGCATCGTTTAAGTATTACTTTTGAATATGATGGTGATCAACAACACGTGTTTGTGAACGGGGAAGACATTACGAAAGAAATTCGGACACAGGAAGTTTCTAGTAATGTTTCAACCGTTGCCACTCATTTAAAAGTCAGAGAAATTTTAGTTCAACGACAAAAACAGTTATCAAAAGAGACGAGTGTCGTTATGGATGGTCGAGATATTGGCACGCACGTTTTGCCTGATGCTCAATTTAAATTCTTCTTAATTGCATCTGTTGAAGAACGCGCAAAGAGAAGGCATGAAGAGAATATTAAAAGTGGTTTCTCATCTGATTTAGAAAAAATAAAGCATGAAATTGAACGACGTGATAAGCAAGATATGGAGAGAGAAGTTTCACCACTTATTAAAGCAGAAGATGCGATAGAAGTTGATACGACATCAATGTCTATCGAAGAAGTAACAAACTTCATTTTAAATAAAGTAGGTCAATAGTCATTCTTTCATAGTGAATATTACTTGACAAACATTACTGATTGTTAGAAGTTAAGTAGAGAACTTATAATAAATAAACGTTTACAAATTGTTAAACAGTATAATAATAATTTGCTTTTATGTTGTAGGAGGGTAATTATGCAGGATATGAATGAAATGCCAAACGTAAATGTTGGGGACAATGTCAAAGGGAAAGTTGTAAAAGTTGAAGATAAACAAATCCTCGTTGATATTAACCAGAAAACAGAAGGAATTGTACCAATTAGCGAGATTTCTAACGTGCATGTCGAAACGATGAGTGAAGTCGTTTCAGAAGGTGACGAATTACAACTACAAGTAAAGAAAATTGATGACGATGAAATCATTTTATCGAAAAAAGCAGTTGATGCTGAAAAAGCATGGGATGATTTAGAAGAGAAATTTAATAATGAAGAAACGTTTGAAACAGAAGTAAAAGAAATTGTTAAAGGTGGACTCGTCGTTGATATAGGTGTCAGAGGATTTATTCCCGCATCACTCGTTGAAACGTATTATGTTGATGACTTTTCTAGCTATTTAAATGAGCAGTTAACAGTGAAAATTGTCGACTTTGATAGAGAACAAAATCGTATTATCTTGTCACATCGTGCTGTGACTGAACAAGAAGAAAGGTTAACAAAGTTCAATCGTTTAAGCGAGTTAAGCAAAGGCGACGTCATTGAAGGTACGGTTCAGCGCTTAACAAGTTTCGGAGCGTTCGTTGATGTTGGTGGTGTTGATGGACTCGTCCACATTTCTGAATTAGCTCATGAACACGTTGAAAATGCTTCTGATGTCGTTTCAGAAGGTGATACGATTAAAGTCGAAGTGTTATCTGTCGATAAAGAGACAGAGCGTATCTCACTATCAAGGAAAAAGGTTCTCCCTGGCCCATGGACAGACATTGAATCGAAAATTAAATCAGGTGATATCGTTGAAGGAACGGTTAAGCGTCTAGTAAACTTTGGCGCGTTTGTTGAAGTATTTCCAGGCGTTGAAGGTCTCGTTCATATTTCACAAATAGCTAACCGTCACATCGGCACACCAGATGAAGTGCTTGAAGAGAATCAAACAGTTAAAGTGAAGGTTTTAAGTGTAGACGAACAAGATAAACGCATCTCTTTAAGTATAAAAGAAGTAGAAGCTGATGAAGTTGCAGCAGACATTAAGCAATATGAAAAAGAGTCTGATCAATCAAGCTTCCAACTCGGTGATTTAATTGGAGATAAATTAAACAAGTATAAAGATGAATAATGATTTAGTGCATTTCAAGTGGATTTCTAATCAAAGGAATCCACTTTTTTCATGAGTGCCAATATAAGTATGTGTTATGTTGTTTAATTGCCTTAGTTTTGCTAATATAAGTGAAGCTACATTGTAGTTCGGAGAAAATATTTTTAAAGACTGTATAGAAAGGATGTTCCTTTCATGAGGAAACCAATAGTTGCCATTGTCGGTCGACCGAATATAGGTAAGTCGACAATATTTAACCGTTTAGTCGGTGAAAGAATTTCAATTGTTGATGATGTACCAGGTGTTACTCGTGACCGCATATATGCAGAAGTCGAGTGGTTAACACATACGTTTGATTTAATAGATACTGGTGGAATAGAAGTCGGTAATGAGCCGCTTATTCAACAAATGAGGTATCAGTCAGAATTAGCTATTGAAGAAGCTGACGTCATTATCTTTTTAACGAATGGACGAGAAGGTGTAACAGCAGCTGATGAATCAGTAGCTAAATTACTTTATAAATCAAGTAAACCAGTTATTTTGGCAGTAAATAAAATGGATAATTTAGAGTTAGAAGCAAATATATACGAATTTTATACGTTAGGTTTAGGAGATCCATACGCAATTTCTGGCGCACACGGACGAGGACTGGGCGATTTACTTGATGAAGTCGTTGCTAATTTTCCTGTGCAAGAGCCTATTGACGAAGCAGACGACACGATTCGCTTTAGTTTAATTGGTCGTCCAAACGTCGGAAAGTCTTCATTAGTGAATGCACTCTTAAACGAAGAACGTGTGATTGTAAGTGATGTTGCTGGAACGACACGAGACGCGATAGATACATACTTTGTCCAAGACGAACAAAAGTACGTTATTACTGATACAGCAGGTATGCGTAAACGCGGAAAAGTGTATGAATCGACGGAACGTTATAGTGTGATGCGAGCTCTAAAAGCGATTGAAAATTCTGACGTCGTATTAGTGCTTATCGATGCAGATACAGGTATAAGAGAACAAGATAAAAACATTGCAGGATATGCTCATGATGCTGGGCGAGCGATTATAATTGTCGTCAATAAATGGGATACAATCGATCGTGATGAGCACTCAATGAGTGATTTTGAAGAAAAAATCCGTAGTCAATTTCAATTTCTTGATTACGCACCAATCGTATTTTTATCTGCAAAAACAAAACGCCGTTTACACACGCTCTTACCCGCAGTAAAGCTTGCGAGTGAGAATCACGTAAAAAGAATTCCAACGAGTGTTTTGAATGATGTTATTATGGACGCAATAGCAATAAATCCTACACCGACTGTGAAAGGAAAGCGTTTAAAAGTATTATACGCAACACAAGTTTCGGTAAAACCTCCGAGCTTTGCTGTTTTTGTAAATAATGCCGAACTTATGCACTTTACGTATAAGCGATTTTTAGAAAATAAAATACGAGAAGCGTTTGGATTTACGGGAACACCGATAAAAATATTTGCTCGGAATAGACAGTAAGAGGAGTGTTTAAGTATGAAAAAAGTAGCTGTACTAGGCGCAGGGAGTTGGGGAACAGCTTTAGCCATTGTCCTTGCTGACAATAATCATGACGTACGTTTGTGGACGCATCGAAAAGAACAAGCAGATGATATTAATCAGACGCATAAAAATGAACACTACTTAGAAATTATGATCCCTGAAGAAATTGTTGCCTATAATCAGATGAGTGAAGCGGTTAAGGATGTTGATGCAGTTGTCATCGTTGTACCGACAAAAGCGATTCGCGACGTTTGTCAGCAACTAACATCTGTTTTACCGGAGCGAGCGATGATTATTCATGCATCAAAAGGAATTGAACCAGGTACGTTAAAACGTGTTTCAGAAGTTATTAGTGATGAAATGACTAACTATTCGTGTGATGATATAACTGTTTTATCAGGTCCGAGTCATGCAGAAGAAGTTGCAACACGTCAGCCAACAACAGTAACTGTATCTTCACAAAATAGAGAGAATGCCAAGTTTGCGCAAGATTTATTTATTAATAAATCTTTCCGTGTATATACGAGCACGGATTTAATCGGGATAGAACTCGGTGGTGCACTGAAAAATATTATCGCCTTAGGTGCAGGTATTTCAGATGGGTTAGGCTTCGGAGATAACGCTAAAGCAGCGCTAATCACTCGAGGTTTAGCTGAAATAGCAAGACTAGGGACATCGTTAGGAGCTAATCCATTAACGTTTTTAGGGTTACCAGGTGTTGGTGACCTCGTCGTCACGTGTACGAGTGTTCATAGCAGGAACTGGCGCGCCGGTAATTTACTCGGGCAAGGAAAATCACTTGAAGACGTGTTAGATCAAATGGGAATGATTGTTGAAGGTGTAAGAACGACGAAAGCGGCGTATCAATTTGCACAAAAACAAAATGTAGATATGCCGATTACAAATGGTTTATATGAAATACTTTTTGAAAACAAGGATCCAAAAGAAGTAGTTGTTAATCTAATGAGTCGAACAAAACGAGATGAGTTAGATGATTATGCATCACTTATAAAAGAAATGGATTAATTTATAAACAGTAAATAATTGATAACGTATAACAAATCTTGATGGGAGATGATGTCGTGTTCATCTCCTTTTAAGTCATGTTATGTCGTATCGTGTCATTAAGAGGTGATATTGATGTCTTTATCAATGTTAAAAATGTATATATCATTTGCAGGAATTATCTTTTTGTTTTTATCTGTCGGTCTTATATTTTTAGCACGATATAAATTGAAAGGGTTTTTCGCAGGTATTACGTCATTTCTTGCATATATATTTTTAATTGCAGGTGGTTTAATAATCTTATATATTGTATTTAGTGGTCCAACGAATTAGTTTTTTTACAGAGAGGCGATTAAATGAAACAGTCATATATAAAGTTAATAGCTCTTTTGCTCGTTGTCAGCTTTATCTTAAGCGGATGTATGTTCCCTTCAAATGAACTTGCTAAAAATCAAGTACCTAATGATATGCAATTGGAAACAGTACAAACGAGTATAGAGACATATCAAGAGCAGATGGACGGCCTTTTGCCGATAAAAACGAAAGATGCAGATACGCCTATTTTCGAAAAGTATGTCGTTGATTTTGATTTATTAAAAGAAATGCAAGTGCTCGCTGAAGTACCAGGAAATGCATTTGAAAATGGCGGGTCATATCAATACGTCATTATTCATGCTGAAGAAGATCCACAAGTGAAGCTTATTGATTTAAAATCAGTCGATGAATTAAGACAGCTATACATTCAAATAGATACGTATCGCTCGAAAAATCTATATCCACCGTTTGGTGAGAAGATAGCCGACGATCTGTTTACAATTGATTATGAAAAGTTAAAAATGGATAATCATCCGACAGTAACAAGCCCATATACGAATGAAAATTTACCCGTAATTATAGATAGCGAAGGAAATATTTATATCGATTATCGGATCGATTTAGCGAGAGAATTAGAAGATCTTGATCATTCATATGAGCAAGGTGATGATATTCGCTATCTATTAGCAGACAATCATCCATTTGTACCTGTTTATTCGCTTCCGTATACGATTAATGAAAATGAAGAGCCCGACTTTTTACTAAAAGAATAACGTTAATTTTGTGTGATTTCATGCTTATTTATCCGCTTTCATAAGAACAAAGCTTTATTTATCAGGGGTTTACAATAGGTCTTTGTAAATAAAGTTGAAAAAAACATCAAATACTGTTGAGTTTTATTGAAAAGTCGTTTAATATTAGCTTTGTCATCAACTTTTGATGATGTTATAGTTAAAAGAGAGCAAAGACATGAACAAACTTTTTTGTTCTAAAATTAATGAACATGCAGTGGAAGGAGGGTTATATATTATGAACAAGACAGAATTAGTAAATGCTGTTGCTGAATCAAGCGAACTTTCTAAGAAAGACGCTGGAAAAGCAGTTGATGCAGTATTTGAAACTATTATGGACTCACTAAGCGACGGAGAAAAAGTACAAATTATTGGATTTGGAAACTTCGAAGTACGTGATCGTGCAGCTCGTAAAGGACGTAATCCACAAACAGGTGAAGAGATTCAAATTCCAGCGAGCAAAGTTCCAGCATTTAGAGCAGGTAAAGCCTTAAAAGATGCTGTTAAAAAGTAATCTACATAAGGCTAAAGAGGATGCGTGAATAAACGCATCCTTTTTTTATGACTACTATTCATTCAGTCGTTTGAGCAAATAACAATAGCATTTTATACATAAATTATATACTATGAATAAGAGAGTATTTATTAAGGAGGAGTTTTGTCGATGAAATCAGATTACATTGTTATCAAAGCGTTAGAAGATGGCGTGAACGTTATTGGATTAACTCGTGGAACAGATACGCGTTTTCATCACTCAGAAAAACTTGATAAAAATGAGATGATGATTGCCCAGTTTACTGAACATACATCTGCCGTTAAAATTAGAGGTAAAGCGAGCATTCAAACGAGTCACGGTGAAATGACAAACGAAGAATAAGTTCTTGCTTAATGAATGTTAGAAGTGTTTAAAACCAATCGTTTATATATGTCGAACTACTTTTTTTATGTTATAATTGCATTGTCTTAATGAAAAACTTGATATATGCGTTTATTTTTTATGACAGAAAGCGTGTCGTCTATCTGTATGATAAGCGCTGTTTTAAATCCTTTTCTAGCAAGATAGGGTGAAAGGAAAAAGGTGATGAGTTTGCGCACTTCTACAGAAACGTTAGAGAAGTTAATTAATGAAAATTTAGACTATCCATTTTTAAATAAATATATTGAAAAACGAACGATTGACCATTATAAATTGCACGTGCTTACTTTAATCATGGACCATAGCAACGTGTTGCTGAGTAAAAAAGATGAACAAATGGTCGCTATTATGTTAATAGATATTGCACTAAATACGCACGACCTTATTAGTGATGAAGATATAGCTGAGGAAGATGCACTAACAAAGAAACAGCTAACTGTTTTAGCTGGTGATTATTACAGTGGTCTCTATTATTATATACTGTCACACATCGGTGCTCATCAAATGACTCAAATCCTTGCTTCTAGTATAAAAGAAATTAATGAACAGAAAGTAGCTTTACATTTATTAGAAGATGACTCAATAGATCATTTGATAGCAACGATTGAACGTGTGGACACTACTCTCTTCACTAAAGTAGCAAAGCACGTACAAAGTGACGTGAGTGAACAGTTAATTAAAAATATTTTAACATATGATCGATTGATAAGAGAGAAAGATTTGTTGCTTAACGATCAAGAATATTCGATCGTTTACGACTGGGTCGTTAAAAACAATTGTACGATAACGTCAGCCATTAACTTTATTGATGAAGCTATTCATCAAAAGGAGTACATGATAGAAGACGAACTATTAAAAATGACGAGTAACGAGACGAAATCATCGATTCAGGCGACGATAAATAAATTAATGTATAATCATACATCAGTAGCGGAAGAAGGTTAGTAGATGACGGAACAATCTAAATCAGAACGTGTTCATCATGTGTTTGAAAAAATATATAGTAACTACGATTCGATGAATTCAATTATATCATTTCAACAGCACGTTTTATGGCGTAAAGATGTTATGAAGCATATGAATGTTAGTAACGGCTCACACGCCCTTGATGTTTGCTGTGGAACGGGTGATTGGACAGTATCGTTAGCGAAAGCTGTCGGAACATCGGGATCTGTTATCGGTTTGGACTTTAGTAAAAATATGCTTTCTGTAGCTAATGAAAAAAAAGCTGAGCAACAATTAAATCAAATGGATTTTGTTCACGGAGATGCGATGAATTTACCATATGAAGACAATACATTTGATTACGTAACAATTGGCTTTGGATTACGTAACGTACCTGATTTTTCTCACGTATTAAAAGAGATGTGGCGTGTCGTTAAACCTGGGGGTAAAGTAGTCTGTCTAGAAACATCCCAGCCAACACTGATTGGTTATAAACAGATGTATTATCTTTACTTCAAGCATATTATGCCGTTGTTTGGTCGATTATTTGCTAAAAGTTATGATGAATATGCTTGGCTACATGAATCAGCAAAAGATTTTCCTAATAAAGAACAATTAAAAAACTTATTTTTAGACGTTGGTTTTCAAGACGTATATGTTAAGAGTTACACTGGTGGAGTCGCTGCCATGCATATGGGGGTCAAATGAAAACAGGTACTTAAAGATAAAAAAAGGTGACATGCATGAAATTAGCTAAAACGTATGGATACTTAAAAAAAGATTTAACAAAAATTGAAAAAGCTTTAAATGAATCAATACAGGCAGAACACCCAGTGTTGCGACATGCTTCTACGCAATTATTACGAGCAGGGGGAAAGCGAATTCGCCCTATTTTTGTATTGCTTTCTGGTAAATTCGGCCAATTTGATATTGAACGAGTTAAGACAGTCGCAGTCACATTAGAACTTATCCATATGGCAACGCTCGTACATGATGATGTTGTCGATGAGGCGGAATTGCGACGTGGAAAACATACTGTTAAAAAGAAACATGGTAATAGAATTGCTATGTATACAGGAGATTATATTTTAGCTCGTGCACTTGAACATATAACTGAGATTGACAATTCTTATATACATAAAATTTTATCAAAGTCACTCGTTGAAGTTTGTATCGGTGAAATCGAACAAATTAAAGATAAATATGATTTAAATCAAAGTGTTAGGCAATATTTTAGAAGAATTAAACGAAAAACAGCGTTATTAATCGCAACGAGTTGTCAATTAGGTGCTCTAGCGACTGGTGCTTCTAATAAAGACGCTCAATTACTTTATCGATACGGTTACTATATCGGCATGTCGTATCAAATCATTGATGACATTTTAGACTTTACTGCGTCTGTCAAAGAACTTGGCAAGCCTACAGGGAATGACTTGTTACAAGGAAACATTACATTACCCGTATTATTTGCGATGCAAGATGAGTCTTTTAAAGAACGATTAACTGATTTATTTACAGAGACGTCACCAATTTCTGATCAAGAAATGGTAGAATTAATCGATCAATTAAAAGAAACAGATGCGATTGAGCAGTCTTATGCCATTAGTGAACGCTTTTTAGAAAAATCACTTAAAGCTGTTGAGCAGCTCGATGATAATCAAGCGAAAAAGACATTAATACAAATCGCTCATACAATTGGTAAGAGAAAACGCTAAGTTAATTGTAATTTGTCGTTATTTTTGATACGATTTGTTCGGTAATATAATTAAATGAATGAGGGGTCTTAACAATGGAAAAAACATTTTTAATGGTTAAACCAGATGGTGTACAAAGAAATCTAGTAGGTGAAGTCGTTAATCGCTTTGAAAATAAAGGGTTCAAGCTTGTTGGTGCTAAACTTATGCAAGTGTCAGAAGAATTAGCTAAAACTCATTACGGTGAGCATGCTGATAAACCTTTCTTCGGCGAATTAGTAGACTTTATTACTTCTGGACCAGTTTTTGCAATGGTTTGGGAAGGTGAAAACGTCATTTCTACAGCAAGAGGTTTAGTTGGAGCAACGAACCCACAAGAAGCTAATGCAGGCACAATTCGTGGTGACTTCGGCTTAACAGTAGGTAAAAACGTTATTCACGGTTCTGATAGCCCTGAAAGTGCTGAAAGAGAAATTAATTTATTTTTTGAAGAAGCTGAACTTGTTACATATGACAAACAAGACAGTAGCTGGATTTACTAAATAAGAAGCGCAAGAGCTTATAATTAAGAAAAAACCTCCGTTTGAACAACGGAGGATTTTTTACACAAAAAATAAATATCGTATGATTTGGAGGAGCATGATGTGGCAGCAGATTACCATTCGTTCGTTGAAAAAATAAATAACAAGCTAAGTATTGATTTAACGTTATATAAAGAAGCGCAGATGAAACGCAGGCTCACGTCGCTCAGAAATAAACGTGGGTATCAAAATTTTAAAACGTATTATACTGAAATGAATAATAATAAAGAACTCCTCGATGAATTTGTCGACCGGATTACTATTAATGTTTCAGAATTTTATCGAAACCCAAAACGTTGGGACGTTCTTCGTCATCAGACGATACCTCATTTAATTGAAAATAAAAAACATTTAAGAATTTGGAGCGCAGCATGTTCAACAGGTGAAGAGCCTTATAGTTTAGCAATCCTATTAAATGAACATTTTCCACACATTACATATGAAATTATCGCAACAGACTTAGACCTTGGCGTACTTGACGCTGCAAAGCAAGGAGTTTATCAAGAAAAATCGCTCAATGATTTGCCAACAAACTTTAAAAAGAAATATTTTAAACAAGAAAATAATTTGTACTATATTGATCCGTCACTTCGCAAGTCAATAACATTTAAGCAACATAATTTATTAGCTGATACATATCCGAAGAATATTGATCTTATCGTTTGCCGAAATGTTTTAATTTACTTTACTGATGAAGCGAAAAATTATATTTATAATCATTTCCACAGTAGTTTAGTTGATAATGGAATATTATTTGTTGGTAGTACAGAACAAATATTTAACCCTGAATCTTATGGGTTTTCTACGTTTGAAACGTTCTTTTATAAAAAATAAACAGATGATTTGTTGCATTAACAAATGAATCAATCTATAATAATATGTTATATTTTAGATATGATAATACTTTCTAAATTATTTTAATATTATATTAATGATACATAATTGGAGGAAATAAATATGCGTTATTTAACAGCCGGTGAATCACACGGGAAACAACTTACTACAATCATTGAAGGTCTCCCTTCAAATATGCCATTACTACAAGAACATATAAATGAATCTTTACTAAGACGTCAACAAGGTCATGGTCGAGGGCGTCGTATGCAAATTGAGAAGGATTTAATTGACATTACAGGAGGCGTTCGACACGGGTACACGCTCGGTTCGCCTATTTCTTTAGTCGTTAATAATGACGACTTTAAATCGTGGACGAAAATTATGGGTGAAGATCCGATTGAAGAAGATGAAAAAATCAGACGCGTCGTATCAAGACCACGTCCTGGACATGCTGATTTAAACGGGGCACTTAAGTACGGACATCGTGATATGCGAAACGTATTAGAGCGTTCATCTGCACGTGAAACAACAGCGCGTGTAGCAGCAGGAGCTGTTGCAAAGCACTTATTAAGAGAATTAGGTATTGAAATTGTTGCATACGTAAAAGAAATTGCAGGTATTGTTGCAAAAGAAGATGAATCTTTAACGATTAAGCAAAGACAAGAAATCTCAGAAGAATCATCTGTACGCGTATTAGATTCATCCGTTGAAGAAGAAATGAAAGACGCTATTGATCAAGCGAAAAAAGATGGAGACTCGATCGGTGGAGTCGTTGAAGTTTATGTTGAAGGAATGCCTGCAGGAATTGGGTCATACGTTCAGTACGATCGTAAATTAGACGGGCGTATTGCGGGTGCTGTTTGTAGTATTAACGCATTTAAAGGTGTAGAGTTTGGTATTGGATTTGACGCAGCAAGAAACAATGGTAGCGACGTTCATGACGAGATTTTATGGAGTGAAGAAAGAGGTTACTACAGACGAACGAACCGTTTAGGTGGGTTTGAAGGTGGTATGACAAATGGTATGCCACTCGTTATTAAAGGTGTTATGAAGCCGATTCCTACACTATACAAACCACTTCAAAGTGTTGATATTGAAACAAAAGAGCCGTTTAACGCAAGTGTTGAACGTTCAGACTCTTGTGCCGTTCCAGCAGCAGCAGTCGTTATGGAGCACGTTGTCGCTTTTGAGTTAGCTAAAGCTATTTTAGAACAATTTACGAGTGATCAATTCCCACAATTAAAGAAAGCAATTGATGACTATAGAGAAGAAATCAGGTTGTTTTAAATGACCCGTTTAAACGTGAAAGCTTCTACGCATGCGTATGACATTGTTATTGATGAAGGCATTCGTTTTAACGTAAAAAAATATTTAAAGAAAACATACTCATCTATTTTAGTCGTTACGGACGAGCACGTCGCTGCCCATTATTTAGATGACGTATTAGATTCTTTAAAAGATTCACGAACGTATAGCGCGATTGTTCCACCAGGAGAAAAGTCTAAGAGCATTCAAGCTTATTATGAATTACAATCAAAGGCAATTGAATGTGGACTCGACCGTGAATCGTTAATTATTGCACTTGGTGGTGGCGTCATTGGCGATTTAGCTGGATTTGTTGCAGCTACTTTTATGCGAGGCGTCGATTACATTCAAGTGCCAACAACGATTTTAGCTCATGATAGTAGCGTTGGTGGTAAAGTAGCTATTAATCATGAGACTGGAAAGAACTTAATTGGTAATTTTTACGCACCACAAGCAGTTATTTATGATATTGAAACGCTGAAATCGTTATCTGATCAAGAAGTAAGGTCTGGTTATGCTGAGCTTATAAAAGAAGCTTTAATCGATGATGAGGCATTTCTAAGAGATTTATTATCCGTTTCTTTAAAAAATAAAACGGCAGATCAGTTATCAAATGATTTACACAAAGGTATTCAAGTGAAGGCAAAAATTGTTGAATCCGATGAAAGAGAATCAGGCATTCGTAAATTTTTAAACCTTGGTCATACACTTGCTCACGCGATTGAAGCTGACTTAAGTTATGATGGTAAAATAACACACGGAGAAGCTGTTGCAATTGGCTTATTATTTGCTCTTGAAATGAGTGAAGATTATTATTCTGTTAACTTACCTTTAGACGACGTACGCGAATGGTTTAAAGATAACGATTACCCACTTGAATTAGATTCTTTTGATGTTGATCGTATGATTGAATTAATGAAGCGAGATAAAAAAGCTGTTCAAGATAATATTCAAATGGTTTTACTAAAAGAGATTGGAAAACCAGAAGCAGTGCAAGTAGAAGATGAGTACGTGAGAAAGATAGCAAAATCTTTTGTAAGAAAGCTGGTGAAATAATGACTCGAGGCATTCGCGGAGCAACAACAGTCGAACACGATAATGAAGATGATATTTTAAATGAAACGAAAAAGTTAATCATTGAAATGATTGATAAAAATAATGTTCAAGCAGAAAATGTTTCTCATGCATTTATTTCTGTGACGACAGACTTAACAGCTACTTTTCCAGCAAAGTCTTTGCGAGGATTAGACGGATGGGCACACGTTCCTGTCATGTGTATGCAAGAGATAGACGTTCCGAACAGTTTGGAGAAATGCATTCGTATCATGATGGTCGTTAATACAGAAGAGAAGCAATCTGAAGTGAACCACGTGTTTCAAAATGAAGCAGTTAAGTTAAGACCAGATTTAGTTCAGAAAGAATAGAGAGTGATATCAATGGACGGAAAAGCAGTTTTAAAGCAATTGTCACCTTATCAACAAGGGAAACAAACATCAGAAATTATGGAACAATATGGTTTAGAAAGTATTGTTAAGCTGTCTTCAAACGAAAACCCGTTTGGATTTTCTCCTCGTGTGAAAGAAACTTTACAGTCACTTGACCACTTAGAGATTTATCCTGATGGTTACACAGCTGCTTTAAGAACGAAGATTGCAAATAAGTTACGTATCAGTGAAAAAGAACTCGCTTTCGGCGGTGGATCAGATGAACTTATTCAAATTATTTGCCGGGCATTTTTATCTACTGAAACGTCGACAGTCATGGCAAAACCAACGTTTACTCAGTACAAACACCATTCACTAATAGAAGGTTCACATATTAAAGAAGTAGACGTCATTGAAGGAGAACATGATCTAGAGCGCATGTTAGATGCGATTGATAAGCAAACTAAGATTGTTTGGATCTGTTCTCCAGATAATCCTTCTGGTACGTACATTAAAGAAGAAGATTTCGCTTCGTTTATGGAGAAGTGTCCGAAAGACGTCTTAGTCATCCTCGATGAGGCGTATATTGAGTTTGTTAATGAAGATATTAAGTTTGAAAGTTTATCGTATATAGATAAATATGACAATTTATTATTGTTAAGAACATTTTCAAAAGCTTATGGACTAGCAGGTATCCGCGTTGGCTACGCTATTGGGAATGAAAATATTATTCGCCAAATTGATATCGTTCGTGGCCCGTTTAATACGACTGCGATTTCACAGCAACTAGCTACAGTAGCGATTGATGATGATTTATTTATTAAAGAGACGGTTAAAAAGAATAGTGATAATCGCTCAGCCTTTGAATCATTTTTAGATACACTCGGTTGGAAATATTATCCGTCTGAAACGAATTTTTTACTCGTTCAAACACCTGTTAATGGGATGGAAGTTTTTGAGTATTTACTCGAACACGGATTCATCGTAAGACCTGGAGAACTACTCGGTTACGAAAATACGATCCGAATTACGATTGGTGAAAAAACAGACATGGATAAGTTACAAAACGTATTGCAATCTTTTAATGAGAAGTTGAGTAAATAAAGAGGTATGTAGATGAAGAATATAGTATTAGTTGCTGGTCTTGGTTTAATTGGTGGTTCAATTGCTAAAAATTTAACGCTTAATAATGAATGCTTTGTTATTGGCTTTGATCAAAGTGAAAAGACGTTGGCATATGCGAAGGAACATCAAATCGTACATGAAACAGCGCATAATTTTAAAGAAGCAGCGATTCGTGCTGACTATATTATATTAGCAGCACCTATTTCTGGTACGATTGAATTAATCAACGAATTAAATAACATACCATTTGAAAAACAAGTCATCGTCACAGACGTTGCCTCTGTTAAAGGCTCTGTTATGAAAGCCGCGCAATCATTAACGAATGAATACGTGACATTTGTCGGTGGACATCCGATGGCAGGTTCTCATAAAACAGGGATAACTGCAGCAAAAGAACATTTGTTTGAAAATGCGATGTATATTTTAACACCAATGTCAGCTGAAGGTACAGATGCTGTTAATCAAGTGAAACGAATATTACAACCACTTAAAAGTAATTTTGTCATTTTACAGCCAGAAGACCATGATGAAATGACGAGTGTCGTTTCACACTTTCCGCACTTGATTGCGTCATCACTCGTCCATCAAGCACGACGTTGGAGTGATGAACACTCATTTTTACCAGAATTGGCAGCTGGAGGATTTAGAGACATTACCCGAATTGCTTCAAGTAATCCGAAAAAGTGGCAAGATATTTTTTACCATAACGGGCAAAAGATGTCTACATTACTTGAAGAGTGGATTATGGAAATGTTATCGTTAAAAAATATTTTAGAAAAGAATAGTACAGAAACGATGGTTACGTATTTACAACAAGCGAAAGAATATCGTGATGGGCTTGATTCGAAAAAACGTGGAGCTATCCCATCGTATTTTGACTTATATGTAGATATTAAAGATAAACCAGGTGCATTAGCTCGCGTGACTCATTTACTAGCTGAGAAAGATATTAGTATTATGAACATTCGTATTTTAGAGATGCGTGAAGGTATTGACGGAGCTTTACGTCTCACTTTTTCGCGTAAAAGATCTCAAGAAGAAGCACATGAATTATTAATGCATCATGGGTATGAGACAACAAAAGAAAATCGATAAAAGTAGGTGATAACATGCAACCGATAGAATTGAAGCAGACAACGAATCCGTTAAAAGGAACGTTAGCTATTCCAGGAGACAAGTCTATTTCACATCGTTCAATTATGCTAGGTTCTTTAGCAAAAGGAACGACAAACGTATCGAACTTCTTAGATGGTGACGACTGTATGCACACAGTTGAAGCGTTTAAAAACATGGGTGTACATATAACGGTTGAAAACACAGATGTTACGATTGAAAGTGAAGGTGCGCAAAACCTGCGCGCTCCAAAAGTCCCGCTTTATTTTGGAAATTCGGGAACGACCGCGCGATTAATGATAGGTTTATTAGCAGGCTTACCATTCTTTTCATCTATTTATGGTGATCCGTATTTAACTGAGCGTCCGATGAGTCGCGTGACAGAACCACTGAAACAAATGAATGCGTCAATTGTTGGCCGAGATAATGGGAATCTATTGCCTCTTGCGATTGACGGGAAGTCATTAACAGGTATGACTTATGAATTACCTGTTAAAAGTGCACAAGTAAAATCAGCTGTTTTACTTGGCGGTCTCTATGCCGATTCAAAAACGACTGTCATAGAAATTGATAAAACGAGAGACCATACAGAAAGAATGTTAAAAGCATTCGGCGCTCATGTCGAAGTAGATGGTAATACTGTACAGTTAGCTGGTAATCAATCGCTCGTTGCTACAGATATACAAGTACCTGGAGATATTTCATCAGCAGCGTTTATGTTAACAGCAGCTGCTATTGTTGAAGGCAGTGAACTAACATTAACAGATGTTGGCTTAAACGAGACACGAACAGGTATTATTGATATACTTGAGCAAATGGGTGCTGATTTAACGTTTGAACGTGTACGAGTCGTTAATGAAGAAAAAATTGGCGACATAACGATTAAATATAAACCTTTACAATCAACGACTGTTCAAGGTGAAATTATTCCTAGACTAATCGATGAGATACCACTTATTGCACTTCTAGCGTCACAAGCTGAAGGAAAAACTGTTATAAAAGATGCAGAAGAATTACGCGTGAAAGAAACGGATCGAATTGATGCAGTTGTTGATGTTTTATCAACATTAGGCGCGACGATTGAAGCGACTGATGATGGGATGATTATTCACGGGAAATCATCATTATCTGGTGGAAAGATTAAATCTTATTTCGATCATCGTATAGCAATGATGGGTGTAGTAGCTTCACTTATTGCGAAAGATACTGTCACTTTAGATGATACATCGTCAATTGCTGTATCATACCCAACATTTCTAACGGATTTAGAACGAATAAAATAAACGGGAAAAGAATCTGCAATTATTGTAGATTCTTTTCTTCTTTCATAAATAGTCACGTGAGAAAGGAACAATATATTGGAAAATTTAGCAACTGCAATGGAACTAATGGAAAATAATGAAACAGAAAAAGCACTTGAGATAGTTGAGAACGTTTTAAAAACGGCTGATGAGCAACAATTATTTTTTATCGGTGAGTTTTATTGGCATTGGGGATTTTATGAGCAAGCGAAAGATGTATTTATAGACTTAATTGAACATTTCCCCGAAGAAAGTGAATTAAAAGTTATGTTAGCTGACATATATATTGAATTAAATGATGATCAACAAGCGATTCAAATATTAACAGATATCCCGGCGGATGATTCATTTTATTTACAATCACTCGTGCAGTTAGCTGATTTATATACGTCAGAAGGTTTGCTCGAAGTTGCTGAGCAAAAGTTATTAGAAGCGCAAGAAATTGCTCCTGATGAACCAATTATTACATTTGCTTTAGCAGAATTTTTCTTTTCTACAGGCGACTTTAAGCGCTCAACCATTTTTTACGAAAAGTTGTACCCAGAACATGAAGAAATTGCACAAATAAGTATTGTTAATCGACTAGCTGAAGTGTATGCATCGACTGGTGAATATGAAAAAGCTTTAACGTTCTATCAAAAACAAGATTTAAATAATCCTGACGATATATTTAAATATGCTTTAACAGCTTATCAAGCAAAACGACCGGAAATTGCTATTAGTAACTTAGAACGACTACTCGAAATTGATGATAATTATCATTCGGCTTACTTTGAATTAGCTAAAGTTTATAATGAAGAAGAAATGATCGAAGAAGCACTTCAAACGTGTGAAAAAGGGTTATTGAAGGATAACTTTAACAAAGAGCTATACTACATTGCTGGAACTTCTGCGCATAAATTAAATGATTTAACACGTAGCGAGAAATATTTACGAGAAGCAATTTTACTAGATCCAGATTATAAACAAGCAATTGTCGCCTTACAATCAATTTTCGCCGAAGAAGAACGTTATGAAGAAATTATTGATCTAATCGATACAATTAAAGAACAAGATGCATTTGATCCAGAATATGATTGGATGCTCGCTTCAGCTCACTACAACGAAGAAAATTATGAACGAGCAAGTAAATATTATGAAAAGGCTTATCCACAATTACAAGAGGAAAGCGAATTTTTAAAAGAATATGGGTATTTTTTAGCTGAAGAAGGGTATAGAGATAATGCTGTTCACGTGTTAAAGCAGTATTTATCTATCCAAGAAGATGAAGATGTGACACAATTTGTCGAACGTATGACTAGCGATATGGAAGATTTTTAAATAAGAAAGGGTGATAATGATGTCATATACGGTACCTGTGAAGGATAAAGTCATTTTTATTCGTTATTTTTTAAGAACGTATGAACTAAAAAGTAAAGAGAGTGCTTGGATACTCAACTACCTTTTACGCAGAGAAGAGAGGTTAGAGAACGTTTACTTTGTTTCAGATATTACGAATTGCCCGCGAGCGTTAATGATTGCAACGACTTGTTCAGATCAGCCGAGCTTCCAATTTTATAAACAACATGTCGTGACGTCTAGTCATGATAAAGCGTATCATGACATCCGCTTTCATCCGGAAGAGCCGCTTTATATTCAGTTATCTTATGAAAGATCTTATCAATGCCCTAAATACGTTTATATCGTTGAGGAAAATCCGTATTTAACAGAGGAAGATATTATTTTACCAATAGATGAGGAGCGGACGGAACGCTTATTACAGTCCATTCAAAATAATAAAGTCGTTGAACAATTAAAAGTCGGTATCGATGAAGCATTAGATAATAAAGATGAAGAAACATTTTTGCGATTAACGAAACAACTTTCACACATTTTACAAGCACCAACTCAATCGTAGGGGCACTTAATCTGTGATACGTCCCTTTTGTTTATTCTTGACGATTGTTTCTTAAATCTGTAATCTTTCAATTAAAGCTAATGAATGTTTAGAAAGGTGACATAGTTATGAAATGGTATACAGCAGACTTAAATAAATACATTTCTGCCAAGGAATATATTGATACGTTAATCATTCCACTACTTCCTTATCAACTGTCTGAAGATGCTTCCGTTGAAAAACAAGCACAGCAAGGTGAAATGTTAACAATTTTTGTGAATGAATTAGAACGCGAATTAACAGGTCGAACGATGTTATTGCCGAATTACTATTATTTATCAAATCATAGTAAAGAAGCGGAGATTGAACGGTTAAACGCATTTATCCAAGACGCAAAAACACAGCCTTTTGAACATACGTTTTTAATTACCTCAGATGCTTCATGGAAGAAACATGAAAAAGATATCGAGGGAGACATTCTTTGGTGGCCTGGTGTGAAAAGCGTCGATCGCCAATCAAAAGAAATGAGACTATTGATTCATGATCAAGTTGAACAATTCAGTGAATTGATTCGTTCATATTGGTCATAACGACTGATTAAATTAATCTTCTCTCTCATTTTATACTTTAATATGAAATTATGATTAATATTAATTGACCGAACAAAAAGATTAAGCTATTATGAGTATGTCCTAGTAATATTTTAAAAATAATTTTATGCGAAGAAAGACGAACAAGGGGGGGAAAACCGTGAGTGAAGAAAAAAAACAAATTTCCCGTCGCCAATTTCTAAATTACACATTAATGGGAACAGGTGGGTTTATGGCTGCAGGAATGCTAACGCCTATGCTGCGTTTTGCTGTTGACCCTGTACTACAATCTTCAGCAGCAGGTGATTTACAAAACGTCGGATTAGACGTGAGTGAAATTACTGATGAACCACAGCGTGTAGAGTGGGTTGTAGAAATAGACGATGGTTGGTATGAATCTAGTACGACTAGAGTAGCTTGGGTATTTAAAGAAGATGATGAAATCATTGCGCATTCTCCAATATGTAAGCATTTAGGATGCTTCGTAACATGGGAAGGTAGCGAAGACTATCCAGGTGAATATTTCTGTCCTTGTCATGATGGACGCTATTATAAAGATGGTACGAACGTTCCAGGAACACCACCTTTAGCACCGTTAGACGAGTATGAACAAAAAGTTGAAGATGGAATTTTATTCCTTGGTGAACCAAAACCTAGAGGGGAGGCATAATGAGTAATGATACAAAAAATATATGATTGGATTGATGAACGCATTGATATTACTCCTATTTGGCGTGATATTGCGGATCATGAAGTTCCAGAGCACGTAAACCCTGCACATCATTTCTCAGCATTCGTTTACTGTTTTGGTGGACTAACGTTCTTCGTCCTTGTCATTCAAATTTTATCAGGTATGTTTTTAACAATGTACTACGTACCAGATATTGAAAATGCATGGAAATCAGTTTATTATTTACAAACTGAAGTTGCTCACGGGCAAATTGTTCGCGGGATGCATCATTGGGGTGCGAGTGTTTTAATCGTAATGCTATTATTACATACGATGCGTGTATTCTTCCAAGGTGCATATAAGAAACCACGTGAACTAAACTGGATGGTTGGAGTGCTCTTATTCTTCGTTATTCTCGGTTTAGGATTCACAGGATATTTATTACCTTGGGATAATAAAGCATACTTTGCAACACAAGTTGGACTTGATATTGCAGAACAAGTTCCGTTTATCGGAGTTTATTTAAAGACATTATTAGCGGGTGATCCAACAGTTATTGGAGCACAGACACTAGCAAGATTCTTTGCGATTCACGTGTTCTTCTTACCAGCTGCATTATTCGGCTTACTAGGAGTACACTTCGTATTAATTCGTAGACAAGGAATTGCTGGACCACTATAAGAAGGAGGGAATCTCATGCAAAGAGGTAAAGGAATGCAGTTTGTTGGCGATTCACGTATTAACGCTAAACGAACTTCGCAAATACCAAAAGACTACTCGGAATATCCTGGTAGAACAGAAGCATTCTGGCCAAACTTCTTATTAAAAGAATGGCTCGTAGGATCTGTATTCTTAGTTGGATTCCTCTGTCTCGTATTAGCTCACCCTTCTCCTTTAGAAGGTGTTGCTGATCCGACGACAATTGGATATATCCCACTACCAGACTGGTATTTCTTATTTTTATATGAATTATTGAAGTACAAATATGCAAGTGCTGAGTTTGTTATTCTCGGTATATTAGTTTTACCTGGACTCGCGTTTGGTGCGTTATTACTTGCGCCATTCTTAGATAACGGACCTGGTCGTAGACCGCCTAAACGTCCGATTGCAGTAGCAATGATGATTTTAGGTTTAGCGTCTGTTAGCTGGTTAACGTACGAATCTGCTGCAAACGTTGATTGGGAAGCACGTGCAGAAGAAAACAAACCTATCGCACCAAGTGCTCTTGAAATTGACACGACAGACCCAGGCTTTGAAATTTATGAAAATAGCTGTATGAGCTGTCACGGAGATTCATTAGAAGGTGGAGCGGCTGGACCAAGTTTAATCGGAACAGAATATGATGCAGATGAAATTGCAGAAATTGCTGTAGACGGGGTTGGCGATATGCCGGCAGATATGTTTGATGGTTCAGATGAAGAATTAGAACAATTAGTAGACTTTATTATTTCTGTCAATGAAGACGCAGAAGAATAAAATATCATTCATATTAAACACCTTTACCATTCGTGTGGTAAAGGTGTTTTTTTTACATAAGTCTTTCATATGAGCATTTTATTAACGTAAGGAGCTTTCTTTATGATTAGAAATATACTTTTAAGCAGGTCGTTTATTTTCTTTCTATTTATCGTTAACTTAGGCGGTACGATCTATGGATATATGTGGTATGAAGCGCAACTTGCAATTACGCCAACGGTTTTTATTCCGTTCGTACCAGATAGTCCAACAGCGAGTCTGTTTTTTACGATTTTTCTGTTCTTTTTCTTTTTTCACGTAAACACGCCATATATTGAAGCACTAGCACTTACAAGTTTATTTAAATACGGTATTTGGGCGGTCGTTATGAATGTTCTAACGTTAATTGTCACTGGAGACCTCCGCTGGGAAGGATATATGCTTATTGGCTCTCATGCGGCGATGGCGATTCAAGGACTCTTATACGCACCATATTATCAAATTAAATTAAAACACTTAACAGTAGCTGGTATTTGGATATTTCATAATGAAATCATTGATTACGTGTACGATATGATGCCAATTTATTCAATGTTAAGTGATTATCAAAATGAAATTGGCTATTTTACGTTTTGGTTAAGTGTTATAACGATGATTGTCGCTTACCAATTAACAGTTAAACGACAAACATTATAAGTATTATTTATTAAAAGATAAATAAGTTGACTACTCATCAGTTTTTGACTAAAATTGACCTTAGTAACATACACTTATATTGACGGAGGAATGAACATGTCATTAGGGACTTTAATTATTTATTTTGCAGTACTTATGATTATCCCTTTATGGGCACAGAGTAGGGTAAAGGGAACATACAGTAAATATTCAAAAATTGCTACGTCATCCCATATGACAGGCGCGCAAGTTGCCAGGCAAATATTAGATGATAACGGCTTATTTGATGTAACGATTGAAATGGTTGACGGTCAACTGACTGACCATTATGACCCGAGAAAAAAGGTTGTTCGCCTATCTCGAGAGATTTATCACGGACACTCAATGGCAGCAACAGCTGTAGCCGCGCATGAAGTTGGCCATGCTTTACAAGATGCTGAATCGTATAGCTTTTTATCCATCCGAACAGCACTCGTACCTTTAGCGAGTTTCGGTTCACGTTCAGCAATCTATATTATTATCATCGGTTTCGTTTTAAGCGCGATGAACATGGTTCTTATTGGAATTGTTCTAATGGCTTTCGCTGTATTATTCCAATTAGTAACATTGCCAGTTGAATTTAATGCCTCTAATCGAGCAATGGATCAAGTCGTATCACTCGGCATCATTCAAAATAATGAAGAGAGAGATACGAAAAAAGTATTAAATGCTGCTGCAATGACTTATGTTGCTGCTGCACTCGTTGCAGTTATGGAGCTTATGAGATTCGTGTTAATGTTCGCAGCGAGTAACGATTAATAAATAATTAATGAATGTTAGTGAGACTTGTCTGTTTTCGTTTAGAAAATATTACTCGTTTCACTAACTTTTTTTTATGTTTTCTTTTGAAATTGTTTTGAAAAAGTGTCTTAAACATTTGTCAATTACGCAAAGTTTAGCTAACATAATAGAAAGGTAAGTGACTAGAAAATTGTCCGGAAAAAAGGAGTCATTATGAGTAAAGATAAAGAAATTACTATTCAAGAGATGCAAAGGACAGTAGATACATATATTTCCCAATTTAAAGAAGGTTATTTTAGCCCTTTAAGTCAAATGGCACGTTTAACAGAAGAAGTTGGCGAGCTTGCTCGGGAAGTGAATCATTTCCACGGTGAAAAACCGAAAAAAGCTACTGAAGATGATCAGACGATTGAGGAAGAACTAGGCGATATTTTATTCGTCTTAGCATCGTTTGCTAATGCACTTGATATTGACTTAGAAAAGTCTTTTACATATACGATGAATAAATTTCAAACGCGAGATAAAAATCGTTGGACAAAAAAGTAATGTTTTTATAGAAAGGTGATTAAAATGACAGTAAAAGTGATTTTAGCAGGACCTCGTGGCCGCATGGGCCGTGAAGCTATTCAAATGATATTAAACGAAGAAACATTTGAACTCGTCGCTTGTCTTGACCGTTCAAATGACGGGAAACTATTAAAAGATATTGACGGTATGCCAGAAAGTGATGCACCTATTTATTCGGATGCAGAACAGTGTTTACGAGAAGTTAAAGCAGATGTATTTGTTGATTTAACGATTCCAGACGTTGGATTTACTCATACAAAACTTGCGCTAGAAAATGGTGTAAGACCTGTTGTTGGAACGTCTGGGTTTAGCGAAGAACAAGTAGAACAGTTAAAAACGCTAACGAAAGAAAAGGAATTAGGTGGCATTATTGCGCCTAACTTTGCCGTTGGTGCTGTATTAATGATGAAGTTTTCAGAAATGGCAGCAAAACATATGCCACATGTAGAAATCATTGAACAACATCACGATCAGAAATTAGATGCTCCTTCAGGAACAGCTGTTAAAACGGGAGAACTCATTACGAACGTGAGAGAGTCTATGAAACAAGGTCATCCTGATGAGTTTGAAACGATGGCTGGTGCACGTGGTGCGGATATGGATGGAATCAAAATCCATAGTGTACGTTTGCCTGGATTAGTCGCTCATCAAGAAGTTATCTTCGGTGGGCCAGGGCAAACATTAACGATTAAACATGACTCACTTAATCGTGATTCTTTTATGGACGGTATTAAGTTATGTATAAACGAAGTGCTATCATTAGATGAGCTCGTTTATGGATTAGAAAATATAATAAACTAACAAAGGACTTTTGCATATGAAAAAAATTGGTATTACTTGCTATCCAACGCTCGGAGGATCTGGTGTTATAGCAACCGAGTTAGGTAAATTATTAGCGAAACAAGGGCATGAAATTCACTTTATAACGTCTAGTATGCCGTTTCGCTTAAATCGTGTTTATCCGAACATATATTTTCATGAAGTAGAAATTAATCATTACCCTGTTTTTCAGTATCCGCCGTATGATTTAGCGTTAGCTGCAAAAATGGCTGAAGTTGTTGACCGTGAAGAACTAGATGTCCTCCATGTGCATTACGCGATTCCACATGCGACGAGTGCTATATTGGCACGGGATTTAGCTAAACATCCTGTCAAAATTATTACGACATTACACGGGACGGATATTACTGTTTTAGGTTATGACTCGACGTTTAAACGTGTGATTAAACACGGGATTGAACAGTCTGACTATGTGACGGCTGTTTCTCATAGTTTAGTGAAACAAACAAAAGAACGATTAGGCGTGTCTAAAGATATATCCGTCGTTTATAACTTCGTTAACGAAGAAGAATACCACAAAAAAGATATGGATCATTTAAAAGCACAGTACAACATTGATGCCGATGAAAAAGTACTTATCCATATTTCAAACTTTAGAAAAGTAAAGCGGATTGAAGATGTTATTCATACGTTCAAACGAGTATCTGATTCGATAAACGCAAAATTATTGCTCGTAGGCGATGGTCCTGAGTCATCAACAGCGTTTGAACTCGTTAAAAAGCTCGGGATTGAAGATAACGTATTATTTTTAGGAAAGCAAAAGCGAGTGAGTGATTTATTAGCAATTTCTGACTTGAAATTGCTCATGTCTGAACAAGAAAGTTTTGGCCTCGTTTTACTTGAAGCGATGTCATGCGAAGTTCCTTGTATCGGAACGAATGTTGGTGGCATTCCTGAAGTTATCTCACACGGAGAAACAGGATATATTGTCGAGTTAGGAGATATCGAATCTGCTGCACACTATGCGCTCAAACTATTAAAAGATGATGAGCAAAAAGAAGCTTTTGCTAAAAATGCACTTATGCGTGCGAAAGAGATGTTCCATTCTCATAAAATTGTTAACGAATATGTTGAACTTTATAATGATATCCTTTAATCGAACAGAAGTTAGGTGAAAAACATGCTCCCTCCGATATTTAATAACGGGATAGAAGTTATTCGGACACTTAAACAGGCTCAATTCGACGCTTTTTTTGTCGGTGGTTGTGTACGTGACTACCATTTAAAAAGACAAACGAAAGATATTGATATTGCTACGTCAGCTACACCTGCTGACGTACAACAGTTATTTAATCGAACGGTTCAAATTAGCGAGGACCACGAAACGGTCCTCATCATTTTAAATGATGAATCATTTGAAGTGACAACATTTCGGTCTAATAACAATAATCAGCAACGATCAATTGAGGAAGACTTAACACTTCGTGACTTTACGATTAATGCACTAGCTATGGACGAAAAAGGACACGTTATAGATATTATCAGTGGAACACAGGACTTAAATGAAAAAGTAATTAGGTTAGTAAATAATGACGAGCAACGTTTACTTGAGGACCCATTACGGATTATTCGAGCCCTTAGGTTTCAAGGGGAACTCGGGTTTATAATTGACCGAGAGACGCTTGAACAAATCAAGCAGTTAAAAACAAACCTTCAAGATGTCGCTGTTGAACGGCTTTTAACTGAATGTGAACGTCTCTTTGCAAGTCCCTTTTATCAACAAGCAATAACTACATTAAAGGAGACTGGTGTGCATACACACTTACCTATTTTTCATGAAAACCCTTCTTTAATTAACCCTCTTTTGCAGTTAAATAAGCGGTTAGCATCTTTTGATGAATTAATTGCTTATTTATCGATAAATAACGATCAAGTATCTATTACAGACTGGTGTCGTGCATGGAAGTGTTCAAAAGAAACGAAGGCACGTAGTAAAGAAATTGTTTGGGCGATTGACTTTTTCAAAGAAAATGGATTAGATGAATGGCTTATTTATTCACTCAGAAATGAATTATATGACTCGTTTATCCGAGTAGTGTCAGCTTTAGAGATAGAACAATCAATCACACGAAATGATGTCATATCAATAAGTGATCGTTTACCTATTCAATCCCGCCAACAACTGAAAATTGATGGGTCTGATCTCATACAATTATTTCCAACTTACAGAAGAGGACGCTGGATTGAGGAGTCACTGCGAACACTTGAAAAGGGCGTCTTATACGGAAAAATAACAAATGAACATAATACTTTAAAGGAGTGGATATTATGTCATCCACCCGTCAACGACTAATTGAGTTGTTACGTGAACAAACGGAAGATTACATATCTGGCCAACAATTATCTAACGAATTAAACATTTCACGTACAGCTATATGGAAACATATGAAAGAATTAGAAAAAGAGGGATTTGAAATAGAAGCGAAGCCACGTGTTGGGTACCGAATTATTAGTCAGCCTCAGACGATGAATGAGACGACGATTCAGTG
>DATGUM010000031.1:0-25299 GCA_035301345.1 Bacillota bacterium | reverse complement strand
GAACTTGACCTTGAATTATTCGATTATGTGAATTGGTTTAATAACATCCGTATTCACGGGTCTTTAAATTACCGAAGCCCAATTGAATATAAAAAAGCGAACCTTTAAAAATTTGTCCAGTTTAGTGTTGACATACCAGTATTTGTTTGGCAAATGTTATCACTCATCTATGTTATAATGAATGACGTGCCACGGGTAAATATAAAAAAGAGGTAAAATATATAGAAGAAAATACGTACTTATCGTGTGACGCTAACAAATGGTGAAATAATTGAAGAGATAACGATGAAAGGTTCGCTTGAGAAAAAACTCGCTGGTGTAGCACTGAACTTTATTTTTGTTCAAGATATGAATGAGAACACAATTTTGTTAAGTAAATATCATATCGTAAAAGCAGAACTTGTACATATCGAATCGTAAATTAATAAACGTATAATGATCATTTACCGTTTAAATTGATATATATTTGACAAGTCTCCTTAAAAATGATAAATTGTAATAGTTGAAAAGAATAATTCATATGACAAGTAGAAGCACCCGCTTCTCACCTGTTCAACGCATTTTGTGCTGTTGGCTGGTTCCAAATGATTTTAATGATTGGGATACGTGTGGGTGCATATAGTGCCGACACATTTTTTGTGTGAAAAAATAAGATAGACTTTGGACTTGTCGAAATACATGCTTAATAGTAGTAAAAAAATTTGGAGGTGGCTGGATATTAGTAGAGACATGAATGTTAATGAGAAAATTCGTGCGAGAGAAGTTAGATTAATCGATTCAAATGGTGACCAATTAGGTGTCAAATCAAAACAAGAAGCGTTAGAAATTGCCCAGACGAGAGATTTAGATTTAGTGTTAGTAGCACCTGGTGCAAAACCACCTGTTTGTCGTATTATGGACTATGGTAAATACCGTTACGAACAACAGAAAAAAGAGCAAGAGGCTCGTCGTAAGCAAAAGACTATTCAAGTAAAAGAAGTTCGTTTTACACCAGCAATTGGTGATCATGACTTCAATACGAAACTAAGAAACGCAAGAAAGTTTATTGAAAAAGGCGATAAAGTAAAAGCGTCCGTCCGATTTAGAGGGCGTGCGATTACACATAAAGATTTAGGTAGAGAAGTTCTCGACCGACTAGCAGATGAATTGAAGGATATTGCTGTTGTTGAATCAAGAGCAAAAATGGAAGGCCGAAACATGTTTATGATGCTCGGACCTGATCCTGAAAAATAATCGCACATTTGATAACAAAGGAGGAATAAATCATGGGAAAAATGAAAACTCATAAAGGAACTCAAAAACGTTTTAGAAGAACAGGTAGTGGAAAGCTAAAGCGTGCTCATGGATATACGAGTCACTTATTTGCAAATAAATCACAAAAGCAAAAGAGAAAGTTACGTAAAAATGCATTAGTTTCTAAAGGTGATCAACGACGCATTGATACAATGCTGCCTCGATAATAATTAAAATTTGGAAAGTAGTATGAGGAGGAATTAGATATGGCACGTGTAAAAGGTGGCACAGTTACGCGCAAACGTCGTAAACGTGTTCTAAAATTAGCAAAAGGTTATTATGGTGCAAAACATGCACTATTTAAAAACGCAAAACAACAAGTTATTAAATCAGGTCAATATGCATATAGAGATCGTAAGCGTAGAAAGCGCGACTTCCGTAAGTTATGGATTTCACGTATTAACGCAGCTGCACGCCAAAACGATATTTCATATAGCCAGTTAATGCACGGATTAAAAGTTGCAGGCGTTGAAGTAAACAGAAAAATGTTAGCTGATTTAGCAGTTAACGACGCAGCAGCATTTACACAAATTGCAGACCAAGCAAAATCAGCAATTAGTAAATAATTTTAATAAATGATAAAAGATTATGTTTATTTTTTAATAAACATAATCTTTTTTTGTCGATAATATTCGTATACTTCTTTCGATTACTCATTTGTGAAAAAACAATAAATTATGTATACTTTTATTAGTCATTAAATGTGAAAAAGAGAGTAGGTATAATGAGTGGACTGGAAAGAGCTGTTTCAAATGCAGCAGAAATTAGATGAGTATATTATTGATAATCACGAATTACATAATGAAGATTTAGTATCAGATAAGTGTTTAGCGCTTCTCGTAGAATTAGGAGAGTTAGCTAATGAAACGAGATGCTTTAAATTTTGGAGTAAAAAACCAGCGAGTGATCGATCGATTATTTTAGAAGAGTACGTAGATGGTGTTCATTTTATTTTATCGATTGGACTTGAATTAGGTTATACGTATGAAAAGGAATCTTTAGAACGTCCAGATAGTTCATTAACAGAGCAGTTTAATCACGTGTTTCATTCAATCACAACATTGATGACTAACAAAGAAAAAGATCATTACACGAATGTTTTTAGAGCATTTTTACAGTTAGGAGAATTACTTGGTTTCAATGAAAGTGATATTCAAGAAGCGTATTATGAAAAGAATAAAGTAAATTTCACACGACAAAATGAAGGATACTAAAAGGAGAGACTTTCAATGACAACAGAAGACAAAACATTAAAAATGTTTAAAGATTTAACGGATGCTCGAGCAATTTCAGGTGATGAGAAAGAAGCAAGAATCGTCATGGAAGAGTATATTAAACCGTATGCAGATGATGTATATACAGATAATTTAGGGAGCTTAATTGCTAAGAAAACAGGGAATGCATCTGGTCCGAAAATAATGATTGCTGGGCATTTAGATGAAGTTGGATTCTTAGTCACACGAATAGATGATAACGGATTTATTTATTTCCAAACGATTGGTGGTTGGTGGAGTCAAGTAATGTTGGCTCAACGTGTAACTATTTTAGGAAGTGACGGGGATGTGACAGGTGTTATCGGATCAAAGCCACCACACATTTTAACACCAGAAGCACGCAAGCAACCGGTTAAAATTGAAGATATGTTTATTGATGTTGGTGCGTCAAGTAAAGAAGAAGCTGAAAAGTTCGGGATTCGCCCGGGAGATTCAATCGTTCCTTACTTTGAATTTACACCGCTTAAAAACGAAAAAATGATTTTAGCAAAAGCGTGGGATAATCGTATTGGTTGCGCGATCGCTATTGACGTTTTAAAAGAATTACAAAATGAAGAACATCCAACAACTGTTTATGGCGTAGGTACTGTACAAGAAGAAATTGGTTTACGTGGTGCAAAGACATCTGCCCATAAAATTAATCCAGATATCGGTATTGGGGTAGACGTTGGTGTTGCAGGGGATACACCTGGTATTACAGATAAAGAAGCAGATAGTAAGTTAGGCGAAGGTCCACAAATTATGTTGTATGATGCTTCTGCATTGTCACATAAAGGATTACGCAATTTCATCGTTGATATTTGTGATGAATTAAATATTCCTTATCAGTATGCAACGATGCCTGGTGGAGGAACAGATACGGGTTCGATCCATACGTCAGGTGACGGGGCGCCGAGTATTTCAATTACAATCCCGACAAGATATATTCATACACACGCAGCTATTTTACATCGTGATGACTTCGATCATACAGTAAAACTACTCGTTGAACTTTCTAAGCGTTTAGATAATGAAACGTTAGAAAAAATTCGCTTAGCATAATTGATTAAATGGTAAAAAATGAGCTCATTCGGTATTTGTCGAATGAGCTCATTTTTATTTTATACGAAGTTTAATACGTTATTAACGTAGTTTTGTGTTTCTTTAAAAGGTGGAATGCCACCGTATTTATCAACGTTCCCTGGACCAGCATTATAAGCTGCGAGTGCGAGTCGTTCGTTGCCATTATATTTTTTAAGCATTTGACTTAAATATTTTGTGCCGCCTTCAATGTTTTGTCGGCTATCAAAAGCATTACTTACACCGAGAGAGCGTGCTGTATTTGGCATCAGTTGCATTAACCCTTGAGCACCTGCATGGCTAACAGCGTTCGGATTAAAATTCGATTCGTGTTTTATGACTGATCGAATGAGTCGTTCATCGACTGAATATTTTTGCGCCATTTCTTTCGTAATCGCTGCAAATGATTGATTAGCTATTGGCGAACGAACATTTCCGTAAGGTTTATGTATATTCATTGCTTGCATTGTCTGCATATGCTGCTCTAGCGGAAAGTGTTCACTATTTTTCGCTTGTGCCTCTAAAATTTTCTTTTCAAGTAGTTCATGAAAAGAAAACGTCATATCGTCTAATCCTGGTTGTTGACTGATACCGTTTATAGGCGAACTACTCTGCACACTATTTTGTTGTAAAAGTTGTTGCACCATTGAAATATCCACGAAAAAACGCCTCACTTCTTTTATTCAATCTTTTACATTATAACATAAAAAACGCTCTCTACACATATTTTATGTGACTAAACAACTAATTGATTATATATTCAATTAACACTCTTGCAATACAAGTTACTGTCATGTATGATGTTATACAAGTTAGTTAATTGATGCGCATAACTCTTGTTATACAAGGGAGTGAGGTGATGAGATGGCAGTAACTCAAATGTATAAAGGAATCATTGATGGATGCATACTAGCCATTATCAATCGTGAAGAAGTGTACGGATATGAGATTACGAAACGTTTGTCGGAGTACGGGTTTCATGACATGAGCGAAGGAACTATTTATCCGATTCTTTTAAGAATGCAAAAAGAAAAGCTCGTTACGTCGACACTTAAAAAATCAACAGCAGGTCCACGAAGAAAGTATTATTATATGAGCGAGAAAGGAAAGCAAGAGCTAGCTGCATTTGAACAACGTTGGCTTCAACTAAAAAACAATGTGACGAACGTGCTTATGAATGTGAAGGAGGAAGAAAAATGACACTATCAGAAGAAAGTGAGTTATTTATTGGAAATTTGCGTGCATATTTAAATGTGAGTGGAAAAGATGAGAAGGATATTGAAGAGATTGTAAATGAGCTTGAAGTTCATTTAATAGAAGCTGAGTCTGACGGGAAGAATATTGAAGATATCATTGGCCAGTCACCAGAACAATATATGCAATCGATTCGTTCTGAAATGAACACGAATATTAAAGGTGCTTTTCAGATGTTTTTTGTTATTATTTTTGGTGGTCTGTCAATTAGCGTTATGCCAGAAGTTATGACAGGCACACTATCATATTCGTTATTCGTCATTGCTGGCTTACTCACTGAATTTACTCTATTTACAATTGCACTTATTTTCGTGTTACGCAAACTGAGTCAAGCGAACTTAACGACGAGAAGAGCAATATTTATTATAACACCGATGTTTATTGTGTCGATTGCTTTACTCGTAGGCATTTTTTATTTTGATTCGACCGTACAGTCACCAACTATAACGTTATCAGGAGTGCCTGTTTATATAATTGGCATGATATTATTTGCATTTTTAATCGGTGTATCAATTTGGGCAAAGTCGTGGATTATTTTACTCGTCGTTTTTGTTATTTCGATACCTGATCTTGTCGGGCGTATTTTTTCATTATCAATTGAAACGACATCGATTATATTTTTAACAGTCATCTCAATATTTAATATTTGCTTAATTATTTATTTTATTCGTCAATATAAAAAAGATAAAGATAGTTGACCGTGTAGGGATGTTAAGCATATGATAAAAGTTCATCAGATAAAAAAGGACTGATAACTAGTGATTACGTCAGTACAAAATAATAAAGTAAAAGAATGGAAAAAACTTCACACTAAAAAAGGACGACAAAAAGCACGTGCTTTTATTATTGAAGGTGACCATTTAATTGAAGAAGCTAAAAAAGCTAAACAAACGATTAAAGAAATAATCGTGACAGAACAGATGGAACGCTCAAGCAGTTTAGAAGGGCAGTTGACCCACGTCGTTTCTGAACAAGTATTTAAAGAAATCTCACAGACAGAAACCCCACAAGGAATGGCAGCAGTTATTGAAATGACAGCAATGAATAAAGCATTAGAGGGTCCGGTTTTACTCGTAGATGCTGTGCAAGATCCCGGAAATTTAGGTACGATTATTCGAACGGCAGATGCGGCGGGCTTTTCAAAAGTCGTACTCGGAAATGGTACGGTTGACGTCTATAATGATAAAGTCATACGCGCAACACAAGGGTCACTTTTTCATATAACGATTGAACACGCTCATTTAAACGAAGAAGTGTCACAGTTAAAAGAAAAAGGATACGTTGTATGGGCGTCAACGTTAAGTGATGCAACATTTTATCAAGACGTCAAAGCGCCTAAGAAAACAGCACTTATCGTCGGAAATGAAGGGGCAGGAGTGACAGACGAACTCATTGAGCAGGCAGATGAACGGGTGAAAATTCCGATCTATGGTCAAGCTGAATCATTAAATGTTGCCATTGCTTCAGCTATTTTAATGTATCATATACGTTTATAAAACTTGCGCAACGATTGAAGGTTCGCTATAATGTTAATTGAATTTCATACATAAAAGCGATGAAAGAACAAAATAACATAAGAAGTAAATTGATTTAGGGAAGAAATAGCGTGACTGAAACTATTTCTATCAATTGAATTGTTATGATTCACTCTTGAGCTGACACTTAATCGTGTTTCTGGATATATATCCATTATCAATGACAAGTTGGATACATTTATTGTATCAACAAGGGTGGTACCGCGTATATAACCTCGTCCCTTTTTAGGCACGGGGATTTTTTATGTTTATTTTTAAAAGGAGGAACGATTAATGAAAGCTGAATTACAAGCAATTGAAGCTGAAGCGTTAGAAAAAGTTGAACAAATAGAGTCATTAAAAGAATTACAAGATGTTCAAGTGACGTACTTAGGTAAAAAAGGTTCAATAACGACTGTATTACGTGGCATGGGGAAGTTACCTGCTGAAGAGCGTCCAGTTATTGGTCAATTAGCGAATGATATTCGTGCAACGATTACGAGTGCTATTGAAGCGAAAGAAACGGCATTAAGTGAGGCAGCACTTGAGGAACAATTGAAAGAAGAAGTGATCGACGTTACTTTGCCAGGGAGAAGTGTACAAAAAGGTGGCCCACATTTACTAACGTCAATCATTCAAGAAATTGAAGATTTATTTATTGGACTTGGCTATGAAGTACGAGAAGGTCCAGAAGTTGAGACGGATTATTATAACTTTGAGGCATTAAATTTACCGAAAGGTCATCCAGCGCGTGATATGCAAGATTCATTTTATATTACAGATGATTTATTGCTCCGTACTCATACGTCCCCTGTACAAGCACGTACGATGGGAGCATTAAACGGCGCTCAACCTGTCCGTATGATTTGCCCAGGGAAAGTGTACCGTCGTGATAGTGATGACGCGACGCATTCACATCAGTTCACACAAATCGAAGGGCTTTATGTGGATAAAAATGTAAGAATGAGTGACTTAAAAGGGACACTCGACTTATTTGCTAAAAAATTATTCGGTGAAGACCGTGAAATTCGTTTACGTCCAAGTTATTTCCCGTTTACAGAGCCATCTGTTGAAATGGATATTTCTTGTGCTGTTTGTGAAGGGAAAGGATGTAACGTTTGTAAGAGAACGGGATGGATTGAAATTTTAGGTGCTGGGATGGTGCATCCGAAAGTACTCGCAATGGCTGGTTATGACACAGATATTTATACGGGGTTTGCATTTGGTATGGGGCCGGACCGAATTGCAATGTTGAAATATGGTATTGACGATATTAGGCAGTTTTACACGAATGATCACCGATTTTCAAAACAGTTTCACCACGTATAAATAGAAGGAGGAATAGTGATGTTAGTTTCGATTAATTGGTTAAAAGATTACGTAGATATTGGTACAGATTCAATTGAACAATTAGCAGAAAAAATTACGAAATCAGGTATTGAAGTTGATGGCATTCATACAGTGATTGCGGAAGAAAGCACAAACGTTGTGACTGGTTACGTAAAGTCATGTGAGAAGCATCCTGACGCAGATAAATTAAATATATGTCAAGTAGACGTTGGCGAAGAAGAATTGTTACAAATTATTTGCGGGGCGCCGAACGTTGCTCAAGGACAGAAAGTTGTCGTTGCAAAACCAGGGGCAGTTTTACCGAATAACTTTAAAATTAAAAAAGTCAAATTACGTGGCATTGAATCAAACGGTATGATTTGTTCACTGCAAGAATTAAGTGTTGATGAAGCGTACGTACCTGAACAATATAAAGAAGGTATTGTCGTATTGCCCGAAGATACGAACGTTGGGGAGTCTGTCAGTGCCTTACTGAATTTAGATGATACTATTTTAGAATTTGATTTAACACCTAACCGTGCAGATGCATTAAGTATGATCGGTGTTGCGTATGAAGTCGCAGCTATTTTAGATAAAGAAGTGAATTTACCTCATCCGGAAGTTGAGACGAGTGAAGAGGATGTAGCGGATTATGTGTCCGTTTCTTCAGAAGACCCTGATCTTTGTCCGTATTACGGTGCGTTCATCGTTAAAGACGTAGACATTAAACCGTCGCCATTATGGATGCAAAATGCACTTCTAGCAGCTGGTGTCCGCCCGATTAATAATGTCGTTGATATTACGAACTACGTACTAATGGAATACGGTCAACCACTTCATGCATTTGATTATGATTTGTTAGATTCAAAAGAAATTGTCGTACGTCGAGCGAAAGAAGGCGAAGAAATCGTTACGTTAGATGATAAAACGAGAAAGTTAACGAATGATAACTTACTCATTACGAATGGCAAAGAAGGTATTGCTCTTGCTGGAGTAATGGGCGGCGCTCATACAGAAGTTAACGATGGGACGAAAAATGTGCTTATTGAAGCGGCATATTTTGACCCACAAACTGTCCGTCAAGCAGTGAATCAGACAGGTTTACGTAGTGACGCGAGTACACGTTTTGAAAAGGGCGTCGATAAAGCAAGAGTACGTGAAGCAGGCTTACGAGCATGTGAGTTGTTAGTTAAATATGCGAACGGCAAGCTCGTTGATGAGGCAGCAGAGTTTAATGAAATGACAATCGAAGAAAAAGTAATCACAGTTAACGCTGATGATATTAATAAGCGTATCGGAACTGACATTTCTGCTGCAGATATGGGCGATATTTTCAGACGTTTACGTTTCGGTTATGAAGTGAGTGGAAATGATCTGACACTAAGAATACCGACACGTCGTAATGATATTTCAATTTTTGAAGATATCGTTGAGGAAGTGGCACGTATTTATGGCTATGATCACTTGCCGTACACGTTACCAGCAAATGCATCACAACCAGGTGGATTAAGTGAAAGACAGCTTATTAAGCGAAATGTCCAGAACTTTATGGAGTCAGTAGGTTTTACAGAAACTGTTTCTTATTCATTAACAAATGATAAAGATATTAATAAATTGTTGAGTCCTGACGTTCGAGCGCTTGACTTACATCCTGTTCAACTGAATATGCCAATTAGTGAAGACCATAAATATTTAAGATTAAGCTTATTACCAGAGCTGTTAAATATTTTAAATTATAATGGTGCGCGAAATGTTAAGAATTTAGCTGTTTATGAAATTGGTTCAGTCTTTTTATCTGAAGAAGAACGCGTAACGAAACAGCCAAATGAACAACTCCGTCTATCGGCAGCAGTGACAGGTATGTGGCAGGAGAATAAGTGGCAAGGTGAGAATAAGAAGGTAGACTTTTTCGTACTAAAAGGTGTGCTAGAATCGTTATTTGCTTACTTAAAGTTAAACGTACAGTTTACGCAAGTTGTTCTTGATGATATGCACCCTGGAAGATGTGCGTTATTAACGATTGATAACGAAACAATTGGTTTTATCGGTCAAGTTCACCCGACGTTAGCGAAGAGTAAAGATTTATCAGACACGTATGTGTTTGATATTAACTTTGACCATTTACTGCACGTGATTAATCGTGAACCATCATTTAATAAAATACCGAAGTATCCATCAATGACGAGAGATGTTGCATTAATCGTTGACCGGGAAATTGCTTCTGGTGATATTAGACAAGCGATTAAGCGAATGGGAGAACCTCTTGTAAAAAATGTCGAAGTATTTGACGTTTATGAAGGTGAACATTTAGCAGACGGTAAAAAGTCAATTGCCTACACTATGTCATTCCAAGATTTAGAAAGAACGCTAAAAGATGAAGAAGTAACAGCGCTCTTTGAAGAAATAGTAGAAAAGATTGAAAAACAATTTAACGCATCGATTCGCTCATCTTAAGTGAAGAATGAATAATTAGTGGCACAACCCCGTTTGACGACGAGGTTGTGTCCTTTTTACTTTTAATCGATATTTTCTGTTTATGAATATTCTTATATGTACGTTATAATAGAGGTAGTTAAATAAATATACGTACATCTTATATATTTATGTCAGAATATTCCGTGTACTTAATAAATCTCGTGATAAAATTAAAGGGTAGGTGAGAACTATGAATGATATTAACGAAACGCGACTTCCCGTTAAGGCGTTACGTCGTACAATCGATGAATCTATTTTTACGTTTGAAACGACAGACGAAGTACCAGAGCTACAGTCTATTATCGGTCAAAAGCGCGGTCAGTCGGTGATGGAATTTGGCTTACAAGTGAATAAATTAGGTTATAACATTTTCGTTGCTGGCATTTCAGGCACAGGTAAAATGACATTTACCGAATCAATTGTGAATGATTTTGCAAACGAAAATAAGCAGTTGTTTGATTGGTGTTACGTGAATAACTTTATCGATCATTCGAAACCAAATGTTTTAAAATTGCGCGCAGGTATGGGGAAGCGTCTAAAAGATGATATGGAAAAGCTCGTTGAACATTTAACCATTGATATTCCTCGTGTGTTTCGTGATGAATCATACCAGAGAGAGAAAAATGCAGTCATTAGAGAGCATAAACGAAAAACAAATGAAGTCATCGAGCGTATGAATAAAATCGCTAAAGGGTATGGTTTTATCATTCAACAATCAGACGGGAACATGTTTACTGTTCCTTTATTAAATGACAAACCAATGACTGAAGAAGAGTACAGTCATTTAAGTGAAGAAGACCTCCAATTAATCGAAAAGAACTCCGAAATTATTCAAGAACAGATGATTGATTATTCAAAAGAACTCAGACAAATTGAACATGAGATGCGAAAAGGGATTGAGGCACTTGATAAAAAGTCTGTTTTATTAGCAATCAGTTTTCATATAGATGAGTTGAAACAAAGGTATAAATCGTCCGTTAACGTCATTGATTATTTAAAAGCTGTCCAAGAAGATATTTTAAAGCATCACACGAGTTTTATAAAGACTACTAATAATAACGATGGGAATATGGCGAATAGTCGCTTAGCTTACGTCCAAGCGCAGCAAAAGCGTGACGTTAAGAAACGTTACAAAATAAATCTTATTGTTGATCATGAATTGACTGAAGGGGCTCCTGTCGTCGTTGCTGACAATCCGACGTTTTATCATTTGATGGGTAAAGTCGAATATGAAACAGAGATGGGTGTTATGCGTACGAACTATATGAAAATAAAAAGTGGTTATTTACATGAAGCAAATGGCGGTTATTTAATTATTCAAGTGAAAGACATTTTAATGAAGCCTTACGCATGGGATTCTTTAAAACGTGCGTTACTCACTGAATATATTCATATCGAACATATGAATGAGCATGCGGGTGTTACGTCAACGACATCACTTAACCCACACCCAATTCCACTGCAAGTGAAAGTAGTGCTCGTTGGCAGTCGGCAATTGTATGAATTGTTATACGCTCAAGATGAAGATTTTAGAAAACTTTTTAAAATGCGTGCAGATTTTGATGTTCATATGGATGCAACGCATGAAAATATGGTAAAGCTCGCGAGTTTTATTCATACGCATAGTAAAGAAAATGACCTGTTACCATTTCATCGCTCAGCAGTCGCAAGGCTCGTTGAATACAGTATGCGGTTATCAGGTCATCAAGAGAAATTATCGACGAAATTTAACGATCAAGTAGAAATTATTTATGAAGCAGATGCGTGGGCGACGATTAGTAATGATTCTGTAGTGACTGATAACCATATACGAAAAGCAATCGTAGAACGAGAATACCGTAACAATCTTTATGAAGAGAAAATTCAAGAAAGCATTGATGAAGGCAGTATATTAATCGATGTTGAAGGGCGTAAGAAAGGGCAAGTCAATGGATTAGCTGTATACAATTTAGGGCAATATCGTTTTGGCAAGCCGTCTCGAATAACAGCAACGACATTTCTCGGTCGTAAAGGGATTGTCAATATTGAAAGGGAAAGTAAGTTAAGTGGTAACGTTCATAATAAAGGTGTTTATATTTTAAGTGGTTATTTAGGGGAAACATTTGCGCAAAATTATCCATTATCTTTAACAGCACATTTAACGTTCGAGCAAAATTACGGCGGTGTTGACGGTGACAGTGCTTCATCAGCTGAATTGTATACGTTACTGTCGAGCTTAAGTGACGTCCCATTAAAACAAGGCATTGCTGTGACAGGGTCTGTAAACCAAAAAGGATTTATTCAACCAATTGGTGGGGTGAATGAAAAGGTAGAAGGCTTTTTTAATACGTGCCAAACGAGAGGATTAACAGGTGAGCAAGGTGTTATTATTCCGAAACAAAATGTTAAACAGCTCATGTTAAAGGAAGATGTCGTAAGAGCCATTGAAAAAGGTTTGTTTCATTTATATGCGATTGAAACGATTGAACAAGGGATAGAAATATTAACGGACGTACGAGCTGTTACGTATAATGAAGATAAAACATACACAACTGAATGTGTTTACGGCCAAGTCGCTGAAAAGTTGTATCAATATTTTGAAGTTGGTAAACAAGACAGAACATCTGATTAAAAAGTGAGTCCGTGTAAAAAGAAATATCCTGTTTAATCTGAGGAGGCGTTGTAGTTCTCTCAGATTGACAGGATATTTTAACGACGAATTATTTTTATAAATATTGTTCCGCCTTTTTCGTATTAGCAAAATGAACCTTTGCACAATGATACAGTTCTGAACGATCGCGTGTTATAATTTTGGCGATTTGCTCATCTACTTTTGCAGAAGCACCTTTTAGTAAACGAAAGCCGACTTTTTCTGATAGTTTATCCATCGCTTTTAAAAACTGTGCTCGAGCGATGACTGAAGCTGCTGCAACAGCAATTGAGTAGCTTTCAGCTTTCGTCGTAAAGTATGTTTTCGGAAATAGTTGTTCATTTTCCGATTGAATATATCTTTCGTATAATGAAGGTTCGCAAAATTGGTCAATGACGATGCCTGAATAAAGTGCTTCCTTAATTTTTTCTAATAACAAGCGGTGGACATGATGGTGTATCATCGCTTTCATCTTACCTTGTGACCACCCACTTTGTTGTAAATCATTATACTTTTCATTATTTATTGTTAGTAGTGCATAAGGAATCTTTAGAGCGACAATTTGTTTTGATAATTCAAGTGCTTTTTCATCGGTTAAGTTTTTAGAATCTTGAATACCAATGGCTCGTAATTTTTCAATGTTTTCTTCAGTAACATAGCAACTAGCGGCAGTCACCGGTCCAAAGTAGTCACCTGTGCCTGACTCATCTGATCCGATATGACTTGCGGAAAAAATATGTTCAGGTACTGTTCCAGTCTTTTTCGCTAGTGGAGGGCTAGATTTATTACTGTCCCATTTAGTTAATTCCATCGTCGCATCTTTTCCTTGAAACAACACTTTTCCACTATTGTAGGCAGTAATTGTGACAGTCGGTTTCTTTGCGCGGAAAATAGACCCTTGTGGCGCATCTATTAAATAATCATGATAAAATTGTTGCATGTTCTGTATATTTTTTTCTGAAGCGTGAATAACACCTTGTGACATATATGTCCTCCTCTAAATGTATAAAAAGTTCGTTACTAACTCCCGCGAACGTTTCTCTTCAACAAACGTTTCCTAAAACGTTCGCTTCATGTTAAAATTAATTATAATTGAAAAGAGCGTCATTTGCATGATTTAGTGAAGGAGATTTTAGAAATGGGGCAAAATAAAAGAAGAATTACTGTAAACATTTATAATCAATCATACACGATGATCGGGAAAGAAAGCGAAGAACATATGAATCATATCGCACATTTAGTTCATGACAAAATGAAAGATATTCGCTCAGTTAATCATTCATTAGATACAACACAAGTTGCCGTACTAACAGCCGTTAATACGATGAACGATTTAATTAAGCAACGTGAAGAAAATGAACGGTTACGTCAATTATTAAATAAAGAAGAGGAACGTTAATTTATGGTTAGTTTAATTATTTTTGCTATTTTAATTTTAGGCTTTTTTATCGGTCTAAAACGTGGATTTATATTGCAGTTATTTCATTTAGTTAGCTATATCGTTTCATTTATTGTAGCAGCATTATATTATGATCGTTTAGCACATGAGTTAGAGCTATGGATTCCGTACCCTGAACTATCTTCGGATACGTCGTGGGCCATTTTTATGCAAACACTTCCTTTAGAAAGTGCTTTTTATAACGGTGCTTCATTTGTCATTATTTTCTTTGTCGTAAAAATTATCTTACAAATTATAGCATCTATGCTTGATTTTATTGCTGATCTACCTATTATACGCCATTTTAATAAATTATTCGGTGCAGCATTAGGCTTTTTAGAAGTGTACTTAATTATATTTATCGTTTTATTTATTCTCGCATTAACACCACTATCATCTGTGCAACATTGGATTGAAAAGTCTACATTAGCGAAATTAATGATTGAATATACACCAGTGTTATCAAAGCTCGTTGAAGGTATGTGGTTTACGACTTTATAAACATGAAAGACTAAGGAGGATTTTCGTTGGAAATAAATAAAAAAGATATTATTCGGTTACTAGAAGAAATTGCCTTGTTTTTAGAAATTAAAGGCGAAAATCCATTTCGAATTAGTGCTTATCGTAAAGCGGCACAAGCGCTTGAACGAGATAATCGTTCAATGAGTGAAATAACAGACTTTACGCAAATAAAAGGGATTGGTAAAGGTACAGCAGAAATTATTGCAGAGTACATAAATAACGGGACGTCTGAAGTGTTAGATCGGTTAAAAGAAGACATCCCAGAATCACTTTTATCGTTGCTTAAAATACCTGGTCTTGGTGGGAAACGAATTGCAAAATTGTATCAAGAGCTGGAAATTGTTGATATAGAAAGTTTAAAAAATGCATGTGAAAATGGTGCTGTTGAACAATTGTCAGGATTTGGTAAGAAGACGGTTGAAAATATTTTAGAAGCAATCAACGAATTGTCTGTACGAGTAGAGAGACTTCCAATTGCTTATATGTTACAACGTGTTGAACAAATTGAAACGATCCTGCGTTCTATCAAAGAAATAGAACGCTTTTCACGTGCAGGAAGTGTCCGTCGTTTAGAAGAAACTGTCAGAGACTTAGATTTTGTCATAGCGACACAGTCACAAGCAAGTGTGCGAGAGCACCTTCTGCAGATGGACAATATTGAACGGATTATTTCTGATGGACCGACGAAATTATCGATAACGATTCGTGATGAGTACTTAGTTGATATTGATTTTCGTTTCGTTACGAATGAAGAATTTATAACGACACTTCATCACTTTACTGGATCTAAAGATCATAATATAGCTATGCGTCAATTAGCAAAAGAGCAAGGTGAAAAGATTAACGAATACGGCGTGACAAGTGAAAGTAGCGATGAAGTACGAACATTCTCATCAGAAGAAGCGTTTTTCAACCATTTTAACGTACATTACATTCCGCCTGAATCGCGAACGAATGGGCTTGAAGTGACGAAGTTTCAGCGTGATCAATCAGTGATAAATGAAGCGGATATAAAAGGTGATTTACATAGTCATACGACGTGGAGTGATGCGGCCCATTCCATTGAAGAGATGGTGCAAGCTGCTATTGAGCGTGGCTATGAGTATGTTGCAATAACAGATCACTCGAAGTATTTACAAGTAGCAAATGGTTTAAATGAGTATCGTTTAAGGAAGCAACGTGAAGAAATTGACCGTTTAAATGAAACGTATAAAGAGATTGAGATTTTTGCAGGAGTAGAGATGGATATTTTACCAGATGGTTCACTCGACTTTTCAGATGACTTCTTAAAAGAAATGGATATAGTCATTGCTGCTATTCATTCGAGCTTTAATCAGACGGAAGAACAGATCATGCACCGATTATCCAATGCTTTACAACATCCATATGTGGACATTATCGCTCACCCAACGGGACGTCTTATCGGAAGAAGAGAAGGGTATGCCGTCGATATGGAAGCTTTAATTAATCAAGCGAAAGAAACAGAAACGGTGTTAGAAATTAATGCGAATCCGAATCGCTTTGACTTAAGCGCATATTGGGCGCAACAAGCAGAAGAAGCAGGTGTGCATTTGGCAATAAATACAGACGCCCATAACAAAAGTATGTTTTCTCATATGTCTTATGGTGTCGGAGTAGCTAAAAAAGGACTAATTAGCCAAGAGACAGTGATTAATACGTGGCCAGTTGAACGGCTTAAACAATATTTAACGCGTAACCATTAAAGGAGAATTAAGTGGATGAATGAACGGACTTTACACGTACTAGAGTTTCATAAAATAATTTCATCGTTAAGTGACTATGCGGCGACGAGCTTAGGTGAGGAACGTATTCACGCTTTAAGTCCAGCAACTGATTTAGAGCGTGTACAAATAATGCAAAATGAGACGGATGAAGCAGTGCACATTTTACGATTAGATATGGACGTTCCACTCGGTGGTATATTTGATGTAACATCTTCTGTTCATAGGAGTAGTATTGGCAGTGTTTTAAATGAAAAAGAATGTTTAGATGTAGCAAGTACACTTTACGGCGGACGGCAAGCGAAAGTATTTTTGGAGCAAGTAGAAGCGGGTGTTCCACTTTTAAAAGAGAAGGCGACTCACATAACGTCACTTCGCGATACAGAACGAGCGATTAAAAATAGTATTGATGAATTTGGTGAAATGCGCGATGATGCTTCGCCGACTTTAAGACAATTGCGGTCACAAATTCATTCATACGAAGGAAAAATAAGAGAGCGGTTAGGAAATATTATTCGCAGGAGAAGTAAAATGTTATCTGATAGTATCGTAACGATCCGAAATGACCGATACGTGTTACCAGTTAAACATGAATATCGTTCGGCAATCGGCGGTATCGTTCATGACCAATCAGCCTCAGGTCAAACACTTTTTATGGAGCCTAATGCAGTTGTTGAAGCGAATAACGAATTACAACAAGTCATCGTAAAAGAGAAGCATGAAATTCAGCAGATTTTACAACGTTTAACGATGAAAATTGCTGAAAGTCGTTATGATATTGAACAAAACCTTGACGTGTTAGCAGACATTGATTTAATTTGTGCTAAAGCAAAACTTGCCCGTGCAATGGACGCTGCGAAACCGACGATGAATGATCAAGGATTCATTCAGATGAAACAGGCAAGACACCCATTAATTCCGGCAGATGAAGTTGTCGCAAATGATATAGAAATTGGTAAAGATTATCATTCAATCTTAATTACTGGACCGAATACAGGTGGAAAAACAGTCGTTTTAAAACTTGTCGGTATTTGTACGTTAATGGCTCAATCAGGTTTACAAATACCTGCTTTTGACGGCTGTGAACTCGCTGTTTTTAAAAGTGTGTTTGCAGATATCGGTGACGAACAATCAATCGAACAAAGCTTGAGTACGTTTTCTTCGCATATGACGAACATTGTGCAAATTATCGATAACGTTGACAGTGAATCGCTCGTTCTATTTGACGAGTTAGGTGCAGGGACAGACCCGCAAGAGGGAGCGTCTTTAGCGATGGCTATTTTAGATAATGTGATCGAAAAAAACGCACGAGTCATAGCGACGACGCATTATCCTGAGCTAAAAGCATACGGATATAACCGAGAAAATATTATTAATGCGTCAGTTGAATTTAATGCAGAAACGTTGCAACCGACCTATCGCTTATTACTCGGTGTTCCCGGGAGAAGTAATGCTTTTGATATATCAAGAAAACTTGGGCTTGATGACGGAATTATTCAGAAGGCAATGTCACAAATTGATACAGAATCTCGAAGTGTTGAAGCGATGATTTCTTCACTTGAACATAGTCGTAAGCGAGCAGAAAAAGATTATGACCAAGCGCACGATATTCTCGAAGAAGCTGATCAATTATTATCATCTTTACAGCGAGAATGGCACAATTATGAGAATCAGAAAGAGCAATTATTTAAGCGAACGGAAGAACGTGCGAATGATGTTTTAGATAAAGCGCGTCAAGAAGCAGAGCAAATTATTGCAGATGTGCGCAAAATGCGCGATAATGCAGGATTCAAGGAACATGAGTGGATAGAAGCGAAGCGACAGCTCGATCAATCAACGGTTAAATTAACGAAAGAAGATAAACGTCAGCAAAAAACAGCAGAAGAAACAGAGCTGTCTGTTGGCGATGACGTACAAGTATTAACGATTAATCAAAAAGGAACTGTCGTCGACCGTGTGAAGAAAAATGAATTTGTCGTTCAAGTTGGTATGATGAAGATGACTGTCGGACGGAAAAACTTACAATTTTTAAGCCGGCAAAAGCCTTTTTCTGAAACAGAAACAGTCACTACAGTAGATAGTTCTGCCGCTCACGTTAAACAAGAGCTTGATTTACGTGGAGAAAGATACGAAGATGCACTACACCGATTAGAAAAGTATGTCGATAATGCCCTTCTAGCGAATTATCCATCTGTCACTATCATTCACGGAAAAGGGACAGGTGCGCTGAGAACAGGGGTGCAACAGTTCGCGGATAGTCACCCCCATGTTACATCTCACCGAAGTGGCCGTGAAGGTGAAGGTGGTAGTGGAGTCACTGTAATGGAATTTGCTTAAGTTAGAAGGAGGCAGATGAATGGTTTATAAAACGCTATCTAAAATATTGATTGTTGTGTCAATCGTCTTTGTCATATTAGGTATTATTTACGTCTTGTAAATTGTATAGACATTTTACAGCAGTAAGGAATGCATACGTGTATGTGTTCCTTATTTGTTCTGCTTATTTACGTAAGTACATGTTATAAACAAGGAAAACAGGGAATGAGAAGTAGTATAAAATTACGTGAATCATTTTCTTAATTGAACTTATTAATGAATAGCAAGGGGTATGGGCGAATGTTTTTAATGGAAGCAAGAAGAATTTTAGTCGTCATATTGGGCTCATTTTTATTAGCTTTATCACTAAATTTCTTTTTAATTAATGCGAATGTCTATTCAAGTGGTTTTAGTGGATTTGCGCAATTGTTATCAAGTATTTTTAAAGATTTTTTATCGATAGATCTTAGTACAGGGGTTTTATTGTTTTTACTAAATATCCCGGTACTTATTATTGGTTGGTTTAAAATCGGTAAAGGATTTACGATTTACAGTATCCTTTCTGTTATTTTTTCAACATTGTTTTTAGAACTATTACCAGTTATTTCATTGTCAGATGATATTATACTAAACGCCGTTTGTGGGGGAGTCATTGGCGGTGTTGGTGTTGGTATATCGTTAAAGCGAGGAGCTTCGACTGGTGGGATGGATATTGTTGCTATGATTTTGTCACGACTACAAGATAAGCCAATTGGTGTATACTTTTTAATATTAAATGCGGTCATTATCTTCGTTGCGGGTATTTTATATGAACCAGAAAACGCGCTCTATACGATGCTTACATTATATGTAACGACTTTAGTCATTGATGCCATACATACACGTCATGAAAAAGTAACGGTACTTATCGTGACACACGAGGCAGAAAAGCTTAAAAAAGCTATTCATCATGAATTAATTCGAGGAATTACAATTATTCCTGTAAAAGGTGCGTACTCAAATCAAGAAAAGTCAATGTTATATCTCGTTATTACGCGCTATGAGTTATATGATTTAGAGCGAATCATTAATGAAAATGATCCGTATGCATTTACGAACATTATTCAAACAGCAGGTATATTTGGCTTCTTCAGAAAAGAAGGCGAATCAATGAATACAGACATTCAAGAAACGAAATAGTAACCATAACAAAACCCTGTCTCACTCAGCAACTAAGCTGAAGACAGGGTTTTTAATGTTTCATTGTTTATCCTTTTAAATAAGCGTCAAGCATCCATATTGTTAAATCAATTTTTTCAATATAAGCGACTAACATGTCTTCTGTTACGACATCACCTTCGTCACCAGCTAATTCTGCACCTCTTCGTGCAATGTTCTTCAATACTTCATAGTCTGAAATCGTGTTATTAACCATCTGGTCAGCTGACAAGTGCTCATCATATACGCGTTCTTCAATCGTAGAGTATTCTAAAAACTCACTTAACGTTGAGAACGGGCGATAGCCTTGAGCAATAAGTCTTTCAGCAAATGCATCAAAATCGGCCGTCGTTTCGTCATACAGCTCTTCATATTTAACGTGTAAAGTGAAGAAATGTGGGCCTTGAACGTGCCAGTGATATTGATGTAGCTTCGTATAGAGTACTCCTTGATTGGCAACTAATTCGTTTAAAACAGCTGCAGCGGTATTTTGACGTAGTTCTGTTTCAGTCTTCATAAAATAACCTCCAGTAACATTTTAAACATCACGTTCAAAATGTGTATTTTGAGTACCTTTATATTCTTATTGTAAAGCAAGTTTAGTACATGATGCAACTATCTGAATTGAAAACTTTTAAATAGAATATCTAATCTTTTACCTCGTAAAATTGGCTCATAAGAAGTATGAGTAAAATGTTTGTGGGACTACGCCCTACTTGTTGTGTAAAGTTTTCACTTCAGAAATGTACTTCGCTTGTCCACGAAGAATTGGCGTTCATTCTTCTTTTCTCAACTTCTGTATTCTCGCTTTTAGCGATTCTACAGGGATTTTCGGTAACGTGTAGTGACAGGAAATTTCTTTCGCTTAATTGTAGTGCTGAGTATAAGAATTGATTGAAAATGTACTAAAAAGAATTATGCATGTCATAAAGAAAAAACAAAGAATACTAATTAAGTCATGAATAATAGATCGCTATTATCAATAGTGAAAGAACGATACGAAGACGCTGGCGGGAAGTAATGAGATAGGTGATAACCTATTTCATTACACGTATCCGAAAATCCCTAGCACTGACACGACAGTGGAAGAGCTAGAAGTTGAGGTCGTCCCGCCGCAAGCGTAGTATCGTTCTGGAACGGTTGCTTGCGAAAAGCGAAGTGTATATCACCTGAAATGATTAACAAGTCATTTGATAATAGTCTATACAAAAGATGGTATTTTGAACATATTTATTAGGTGTCCACAAATACTTGACTCAATCTCATAAGAATAATATGTTGCAAACAAAATATTTCATGGTAGAATACGTTTTACACTGTTTTATTAGTCAGAATATAATGAATTTACAAGTAAGCAAACTATTAGCATACATATATTAACGGTGCTATACTATGTTTACGAAAGATGATTGGAGGAAAGGTAACAATGGCAATTGTAAATGTAACAGATGAAAACTTCGCTTCTGAAACAGAAAAAGGCTTAGTTTTAGCAGACTTCTGGGCTCCTTGGTGTGGACCTTGTAAGATGATTGCACCAGTATTAGAAGAAGTTGATAGTGAAATGAGTGACAAAGTAAAAATTGTTAAACTCGATGTAGACGAAAATCAAGAAACTGCTGGAAAGTATGGCGTTATGAGTATTCCTACATTACTTTTAATGAAGGACGGTAACGTTGTTGATCAAGTAGTTGGTTTTCAACCAAAGGAAGCTTTAGTAACATTAATTAACAAACATGCATAATTAAAACGTATGTAAGAGTGAATAATTACGATTATTTACTTTTTTAATGAAAAAGCTTTAATGAAACATAAATATGATATACAGTGTTAATCCCTTGTTACGTGTGTGACAGGGGATTAACTATTTATAAGAGGGATCCGAATATGTCTGATTCATTAATAAAAGAAAAGCTCGCTGTCTTACCGACTAAGCCCGGGTGCTATTTAATGAAAAATAAGCACGGGACAGTTATTTACGTCGGTAAATCAAAAATGTTGCGCAATCGTGTGCGCTCTTATTTTCGAGGAGCTAACGATAAGAAAACACAACGACTCGTACAAGAAATTCGTGATTTTGAATATATCGTAACGTCGTCTGAAATTGATGCGTTAATTTTAGAAATGAATTTAATTAAAAAGTATAACCCGCGGTATAATGTTCTATTAAAGGACGGGAAAACATATCCTTATTTAAAAATAACAGCGGAGCGTCATCCCCGGTTGCTCGTGACGAGACAAGTAAAAAAAGATAAAGGAAAGTATTTCGGCCCTTATCCAAACGTTTATGCTGCAAGAGAAACGAAGAAGTTACTTGACCGGTTGTATCCGCTGAGAAAATGTAATAATAAACCAGGACGATATTGTTTATATCATCAAATGGGACAATGTTTAGCGTGTAATGAAGAACCACCAGCAAAAGAAGTATACGATGAAATCGTGAAAGAAATCACTTCTTTTTTACAAGGTGGTTATTCGACGATTAAGAAAGATTTAACAGAAAAAATGGTAGGATACAGTGAATCATTAAATTTTGAACGGGCAAAAGAAATGCGCGATCAAATATTTCATATAGAAGCGGTTATGGAACAACAGAAAATGGTGTTAAACGATCAAATTGACCGTGATGTGTTCGGATATAGCTATAATAAAGGCTGGATGTGCATTCAAGTCTTCTTTATTCGCCAAGGGAAAATGATTGAACGAGACATTTCGATTGCGCCGTTTTTCGGTGATCCTGAAGAGTCATTTGTTAGTTATGTGGCACGGTTTTACGTGAATCAAAATCATTTAAAGCCGAAACATATTTTGTTACCGATCGGAACAGACGCGAAACTACTGTCCGAATTGTTAGATGTTCATGCATATACACCATTCCGTGGACAAAAACGTAACCTCGTTCAATTAGCGACAAAAAATGCGACGATTGCACTTGAAGAAAAATTTGCACTGATTGAACGGGATGAAGAACGCACGATTCTAGCAGTTGATCGACTCGGAGAGATCCTTCACATTGAGACACCGTATCGTATTGAAGCGTTTGATAACTCTAATATTCAAGGAACAGATCCTGTTTCAGCAATGGTTACGTTTATTGATGGTCGTGCACAAAAGAATGATTACAGAAAATATAAAATAACGTCAACTGATCGACCGGACGATTATGAAATGATGCGCGAAGTTATTCGGAGAAGATATACACGCGTTTTGAAAGAAAACTTACCACTTCCAGACTTAATTATCGTTGACGGTGGAAAAGGACAAATAAGCGCGGCACGCGACGTATTAGAAAATGAACTCGGCTTAGACATTCCGCTTTGTGGATTAGTTAAAGATGATAAACACCGGACGAGTGATCTATTATACGGGGATCCACCAGAAATTGTGCCACTTGATCGTTCATCACAAGCGTTTTATCTTATTCAAAGAATACAAGATGAAGTACACCGTTTTGCGATTCGATTTCACCGTGAACTTCGTAGCAAAGGACTCATTCAATCAGAGCTTGATGTGATTGAAGGAGTCGGAGAAAAGCGTCGAACGATGTTACTCACACACTTTAAAACGTTAGAAAATATAAAAAATGCCTCAATCGACGATATTTGCCGATTAGGCATTCCGAAAAATGTTGCTGAAAATATTCGTGAAACGTTAAATAAATAACATATTAGAGTTTTAATAAAGATGCTTAATTTCTTTATTAAAACTCTTTTTTTATAAAAAGATAATTATTCCGTATAGTGCACTTTAAATTCTATTTGATGAATGCGTTTGTGAATCGATTCCGTACATTCGCATGTTTTACCTTTAATCATTTCTAATGCTTCAGCTAAAAACCCAGATTCAAGACGAAATTCTGTATTAAAAGAAGCTTTTAATCGAAGGACGACGGCATCTGATTTTAAATGGAATAATAAATAATTATTCTTCTCTTTTATGAGTTCTAAATGTCCCCAACCTAAAGCTTTAAATGTATGAACGATATCTTCCACCGTTTTTATTTCTAGCTTTCTTGCTGTTCTTCGGCCGAGAAAATATAGAAGTGTGTCTGATTCCTGACCGAATAATTCAGGGAGTGCGATGTAACGTAGTACATCATAACCCGCACCTTCTGTATGTAAATTGTCTAACAAATGAACCGGAAATGACTCGTTTTTCTTCGTCATGTCCATCACCCTTTCCAATCATTTCACAGATGATTACTTAATATAATAAACGTTTGTTCGTCTTCGCCAAATAGTTTTAAAATAAACGAGTGGCTCCGATTATTTATTATACATCATATTCGTAAAAAGTTGTAAGAATGATAGGTATAGGTATGAGTAAAATGTTTGTGGGACTATGCCCTACTTATTGTGTAAAGTTTCCACTTCAGAAATGTACTACGCTTGTCCACGAAGAATTGAAGTGCATTCTTCGCACCATCAACTTCTAATCCCTCCACTGCCGTGTCGGTATTAGGGATTTTCGGATACGGCTATTCCCGCAGACGTCTCTGTACATTTCTTTCGTTCAAGTTAATTTACACATGAAGATAGGCTTAAACGTTTGTTGCGGGAAAGCATACGGGCTATTTTTTGAGTAATAATCATGAAAAAAAGGACCTTCTTTTGTATAGTTATAGTCACGACAACCACTATAAAAAGAGAAGAGGTCCTTAAATGAAGAATATCATCTCTCAAATCACAATGGAAGAGTTAGAACGTACAGTTTATCGTACTCTACAGAAAAGCTTCTCCGAAGCTATGGGAAAAATACTTTTAGAAATGGATGCGGTTATTGCTGAAAACAGAGACAAGCGTAGATTTCAGTTAAAAGATAAAAGAAGGCTATCTTTTGATTACATGTTTGGTCATGTAGACGTTCAAAGGAACTATTATTTTGATTGTGAAACTGGCAAGTATGTGTCTCTCCTCGATCAATACCTTGCATTTGATGGTGGACAAATGATGAGTCCAGTTGTCCAGTTGGGAAGAATTTGAGAATTATCTCATGAATGCATTTGAATATCATCCCACCCAACATCATTTAGTGATTAATGGTGATGGTGCAAATTGGATTACTTTTTGTCGTGAATATTTTCAAAACAACGCAACATTTGTCATTGATCGTTTTCATGTAGCTTGTGATGTGCGACAAATATTTAGAGAACATCCGAGGTATCACGTCATACGTAAGAAATTATCTGATTATGACGCAGAAGGTTTTATGATTGAGTTAAACAGTGCCGTTGGCACATTAGCTCATGAAAATAAAGAAG
>DATGUM010000030.1:0-4197 GCA_035301345.1 Bacillota bacterium | reverse complement strand
ATAACACAGGCATATAAGTTGTCACTTTATCACTTTACATGTAAAGTGATAATTGTAAAGGAGAATTAAGCTTATGAAAAAAAACACGTTAGGTTCATTAATTTGGGTGCGCATTGCGCGGTTTACACACCAAAGTAATTTGTTATCTAATCAATTTTTAAAACAATTTTCAATATCAGTCGCACAGTTCGATGTGCTGAATCAAATACAGACGTATGAGCCGATTACACAAAGTGAACTTGCCTCGTATGTAACAGTTAGCCAAGGGGGTATGTCACGTATGCTTTCGAGATTGGAAAAAGAAGGGCTTATATCACGTGAACAAGAATGGAAAACGAAATGGATTTCATTAACAGAACGTGGTAAAAGTAAAATGAAAGAAGTGTTTGCAGAACAATTAGCTTTTCAAACAGAATTATTTGATCGCTGTTTAACGAAAGAAGAACAGAAAACGTTGTACCAGTTAATGTCAACGTTACAAAAGCATACAGAAGAAACATTAAATGATTCATAAAAAGGAGAATTTATATGGATAACATTCAAGGACATCATCACGTATCAATGATTACGAAAGATGTGCAATTAAACAATGAATTTTACAGCGATATATTAGGGTTAAGACGTGTAAAAGTAACAGTCAATCAAGATGATCCGTCAATGTATCACATTTTTTACGGTGATAAGACAGGGAGCCCGGGAACAGAACTTTCATTTTTTGAAATGAAAAATGTCGGACAAACTTACCGTGGAACGAATGCAATTACGAAAATAGTTTTACTTCTTCCGAGCAAGGAGAGTTTAACGTATTGGAAGAAACGTCTAGATGAATTTTCTATTAAACATAGTGGTTTAACGACGTACGCCAATCGCCCGACTATTTTATTTGAAGATAAAGAAGGGCTTCGACTCGCCTTAACTGTAGATGACGGAAGTAAGGTTGATTTATGGGAAAACTGGGAGGACTCTCCAGTTCCTAGAGAACATCAAATTATGGGGATAGGACCGATTGAACTAACAGCGCGTCGACCAGAGAAGTTAGAACGTACGTTAATAGATTTATTTAAATTTACAAAAGTTTCAGAGGGAGAAAGCGAAACTGTTTATCAATCAGTCGCAGGTGAGCCGTTTGGAGAAATTGTCGTAACGTATGAAGAAGGTAAAAGGGAGAAGCCAGGTCGTGGAAGTGTTCATCATATAGCTATTCGCGCGAAAGATGTTAAAGAACTTCATGTGTGGGATAAATTAGTTCGTGATTACGGTTTTCGTTCAACTGGCGTAATTGATCGCTTTTATTTTCACAGTTTGTATTTCAGAGAATCAAATGGGATTTTATTTGAAATAGCGACAGATGGACCTGGATTTATCGTTGATGGAGATATTGAAAAGTTAGGTGAACAACTAGATTTGCCGGACTTTTTAGAGAAGCATCGTGAAGAAATTGTAGCAAATATAACACCAATAAAGGGGCTATCATAATGGAAAAATATAGAATTAATCAAGAAAATGGTATGGAATTTGGGTTATATACGTTAGGTGATCATATATTAAATCCGTTAACTGGGGAGCGCTTATCTGCAGAAGAGCGTATTAAACAAATTGTTGAACTGGCGAAGCTCGCTGAACAAGCGGGTATAGATGTTTTTAGTGTCGGTGAAAGTCATCAAGAACATTTTACGACACAAGCGCATTCAGTCGTGTTAGGTGCAATTGCTCAAGCAACTGAAACGATTAAAATTTCTAGCTCATCAACTGTTTTAAGTGTGCATGATCCAGTGAGAGTGTACGAAGATTTTGCTACGCTCGATTTAATATCAGGTGGCCGGGCAGAAATTATTGCAGGTAGAGGTTCACGTGTCGGTGCTCATGAACTTTTTGGCGTTGATTTGCAAGACTACGAGGAAATTTTTGAGGAGAAATTAGAATTACTTATGCAAATTAATGCGAATGAACGAGTTACTTGGAACGGAAAATATAGAGCCCCGTTAAATAATCAAGTGATTCTGCCGCGACCTGTTGATGGGTCTATGCCTATTTGGCGTGCTGTTGGTGGGCCGCCAGCTAGTGCGATTAAAGCAGGTGCTATGGGCATTCCGATGACATTAACGACATTAGGTGGTCCAGCGATGAACTTTAAGCCAGCAGTACTTGCATATAAACGAATGGCAGAGCAGAGTGGATTTAATCCCGATGAATTACCGATTGGAACGACAAGTTTATTTTTCGTCGCAGAAACAGAGAAAGAAGCTTTACGTGGGATGTATCCTCATTTGAATGGAGGATTTGAAGCGATTCGTGGGACAGGTTATCCGAAACAACAATTCGCTCAATCAACGGACTTACGTGATGCATTAATGGTCGGTAGCACTGAACAAGTGATTGAAAAGCTACTTTACCAACATGAGCTTTTCGGTATGCAACGATTTTTAGCACAAATTGATTTTGGTGGTGTGCCATTTGATCAGTTAATGAAGAACATTGAAATTATCGGGAATGATATTATTCCAGCCATTAAAAAACATACGAAGAAGTAGGAGGTTTATTCATGAACGTCGTTATTTTATCAGGCTCAACAGTAGGTTCAAAGACGAAGCTTGCGATGGAACTTGTCTCTCGAAAAGTTGCAGCATTATATCCTGAAGCAGAGATTACTTTTATAGATCTTGCACAAAAGCAATTAGTCTTTAGTGATGGTAGAAATTATTTTGAATATGAAGGGGATACAAAGTTTGTCACAGAGTCAATCATGCGTGCAGATGCAATTATTATTGGAACGCCCATTTTTCAAGCGTCCATTCCAGGAAGTTTAAAAAATGTATTTGATTTACTACCGGTCGATGCTTTACGTGAAAAAGTTGTTAGTATTGTCGTTACAGCAGGATCGGCGAAGCATTATTTAATCGTTGAACAACAATTAAAGCCAATTTTATCATATATGAAAGCTCATATTGTCCCAACGTATGTATTCATTGAAGAGGCAGACTTTTTAAGAACAGACATTATTAATGATGATGTGCATTTTCGAATGGATCGACTTGTCGAAGATACGATGTATACAATTGAAGCTCTAGACATCATTCGTGAAAAACAAGATGCTGCTTATGATTTTTAAGTGATTAAATGAAGGAATAAAGGGAAAGTTAGTTATATAACTGTTTAATAAGGAGGAACAATTATGGCAAAAGTAGGAATCTTAGTCGGAAGCTTAAGGAAGGAATCTTTTTCGCAATCGTTAGCAGAAAATATTCTGGCATTATTTCCAAATACTTTTGAGGTAGAAATACTTTCAATCGGGCAACTGCCTTTGTATAATCAAGACTTTGATGATATTGAAGGGAACGAGCCAGAAAGTTACAAAGCGTTTCGTGCAAAGGTAAAAGAAAAAGATATATTTATTTTCGTAACGCCAGAATATAATCGCTCACTTCCAGCTGTCCTTAAAAATGCTTTAGATATTGGGTCACGACCAAAGTCAGACAATGTATGGAGTAATAAAGTAGCTGGTATTATTAGTAATTCACCAGGTATGCTCGGTGGATTCGGAGCAAATCACCATTTAAGACAAGTGTTAACACCGTTAAATGTAAAAGTTCTTCAACAGCCAGAAGTTTACTTGTCACAAGTCGCCCAATTATTTGATGATGATAGAAAAATAAAAAATGAAGGAACAGTGAATTTTTTACAATCATTTATAAATGAAGTAATCGCTTTACGTTAATTGTTACTGAGTTTACTTTTTAAATAATCACGCGTTTCATCATCACCAATAATGATGATAGCAATGATTAATAGAGTAATTATGATGTAACGAGGTTTCATACGAACACCGCCTTTAAATGTAAGTGTATAATATCATCAGTTTGACGAAAAGTTAAAACACTCCTTAGCAGATCATTAGATAAGTGTCATATCAGATAATCTAAATAAGTGAGTGTTTTTTAATTTGTTAACGAGTATACGTGAAATCTTTCTATTTGTAAATAAACGTGATGTAATGGATTGATTCAAGTATTTGTGGGTATCTAATAAATATGTTCAAAATACTATCTTTTGTATAGTTTATTTTTATTAAATGACTCTTTAATCACCTCAGGTGATATATACTTCATTTTTCGCGAGTGATCGTTTCAGAACTATACTACGCTTGCCGTGGGACGACCTCAACTTCTAGAACCTCCATTATCATGTCGGTTCTAGGGA
>DATGUM010000029.1:0-11720 GCA_035301345.1 Bacillota bacterium | reverse complement strand
TTGGAGATGGAAAAATGATCGCAACGATACTTACAGCAGCTGCGGTATATGTAGCAACAGGAATTGATTATCTCGTTATATTAATTCTTTTGTTTTCGCAAGTAAAAAAAGGTCAGGTGAAACATATTTGGATAGGACAATATATAGGGACTGCAATTGTTATAGGAGCAAGTCTTTTAGTTGCACAGGGGGTTGTAAATTTAATTCCGCAGCAATGGGTTATCGGACTACTTGGACTTTTACCACTTTACTTAGGTGTGAAAATATGGATTAAAGGAGAAGAGGATCAAGATGAAAGTAGTATTTTATCCTTATTCTCCTCTGGGAAATTTAATCAATTATTTTTGACGATGACTTTCATCGTATTGGCTTCCAGTGCGGATGACTTTTCCATTTATATACCGTACTTCACGACCTTAAATATGTCTGAAATCTTTATTGCTTCTATTGTCTTTTTAATTATGGTTGGAGTTTTGTGCTATGTCAGTTACCGTCTAGCTTCATTCGATTTTGTATCTGAAACAATTGAGAAATATGAACGTTGGATTGTACCAATTGTATTCATAGGGTTAGGGATTTATATATTGTTTGAAAATGGAACATTTAATGCTCTGATTTCATTTCTTTTTTGAATTGGCAAATCAAAAACCATAAAGAATAACTTTTTCATTGTTCAACTATTGGGTGCGCTGATCTAAGAAGGATTAACGCTCTTTTTGTCGAATATAATATAGTAACGGGGCGGTATAGTTGAAGAAGGAATTTAGATAAAACAAGTTTTGAATAGGAGTGAAACTGTGAAGAAGATACTAATTAGCATTCTAATAGTCTGTTTATACTGTTTTCCATTTGTTTATTTTTCAATGCACCAAGACTTTGCTAATGGTTCTATACTCGGCTATTTAATTATGATTGTAGGGACTTCGGTTCTCGCCTTTTTCAGCAAATTCTTTACCAATACTATTCCTATTATTATTGGTAATATAGCATCGGTAATCATTTCATTTTATTTTTTATACAAAACGGAAATTGAATTAGGAGTTGGTTGGGATCGTGGTTATTTTAAACCGCTAACTCCATAACAATTATTGCTGTTGGTTAGTTTATTGAATTTGATTCCTCAGTTTCTCGTTATAAAATTGGCTAATAGAATTAAAATAAGACAGAGATAATTTAATTGAAGCGTAAAAATGATTGTAAAATATTTCACTTATAGTAACGGGTGCTTTAGTTGAATAAGAAATTATTACTAATTAGAACTTCCAAAAAACGGAAGTTCTAATTTTTACCCTAAATCAACAATGAACTTTAACACAGCCTTTTATTTAAAAAACTATTCACAAACTAATATTAAAGTGATATCATATTTATATCAAATGAATGACAAAGGGAGCGTGTAAATAATGAATGAAAGAAAAGCATGGGCGATGAACGGTTACGTTGGAGTCGTCATTATACTTATTTTACTAGGCATTGCTACTTATTGTATTTTAAATGGTCAATACGTTATTGGCGGCGTGTCATTAGTCATCGGATTAATTATCGGTTCAGGCATTACTTTAGTTCAGCCAAACCAGTCTGTTGTCGTTATATTTTTCGGGAAATATATGGGAAGTATAAGAAAAGAAGGTATGGTCATTACGATTCCATTTACGATTCGTAAAACGATATCTTTACGTGTTAGAAATTTCAACAGTAAACGATTAAAAGTAAATGATGTGAACGGGAACCCAATTGAAATAGCTGCAGTTATCGTTTTTAAAGTCGTCGATTCAGCAAAAGCAGTTTTTGACGTTGATCAATATGAGCAATTTGTTGAAATTCAGAGTGAAACAGCATTAAGAGCAGTTGCAACAAAATACCCATATGATACATTTGAAACAGATGAATTAACATTAAGAGGAAATCCAGAAGATATTTCTGAGGAACTTAAGAAGCAAGTACAGGATCGTTTGACAGTTGCAGGTGTAGATATTATTGAGGCTAGACTGACACATCTTGCTTACTCTACAGAAATTGCCCAAGCGATGCTTCAACGTCAACAAGCGAGTGCAATTATTGCTGCTCGTAGACAAATCGTTGAAGGAGCTGTCGGAATGGTTCAGGATGCTATTGAGCGAATAGAAAGAGAAGACATTGTTGAACTCGATGATGAACGCCGAGTAGCGATGATTAACAACTTACTCGTTTCAATTGTTGCGGACAATAGTGCACAACCAGTAATTAATACTGGATCATTATATCAGTAGGCGATTATATGACAAAAAAAAGAAAGAATTTTCCACTTCGTATTGACCCGGATTTGTATGAAGATATCCAAAGATGGGCAGAGGATGAGTTCCGGAGTGTCAATAGTCACATTGAATTTTTATTAAGAGATGCTGTAAGAAAAGCAGGTCGACTTTCTAAAAAGAATGGACGAAAAAAATAAAGTGAAAAGAAGTCTTTCGTGAGGCTATCCTTGTCTAAAAAATAGATAAGGATAGTCTTTTTTATTTATAAACGACGAAAATAATTTTGACAAAAAACATACTTACTGATATGGTTAGTTACATAAGTAATTAACCATATAACTAGGTGGTGATTTTCAAATTGAAGCTAGATGAAAGTAAGCCCATTTATTTACAAGTGAAGCAGTATATTGAAAATTTAATTATAAATGAGTCATTAAAAGCGAATGAACGTGTACCTTCAACGAATGAATTTGCAAAATTTTATCAAATCAATCCAGCTACTGCAGCAAAGGGGGTTAATGAACTGGTTGATGAAGGGATTATTTATAAACGAAGGGGTGTTGGAATGTTCGTTGCTGAACATGCACGAGACTATCTATTAAAAGAGAGAAAAGAAGATTTTTATGAAAGATATATTTTACCTTTAAAAAAGGAAGCAGAAAAACTAGGAATGACTGAAGAAGAATTAATTAACTTGATGAAAAGGTAGGTGGACACATTGATTATTAATGTGAATGAATTAGAAAAAAAATATGGTAAGTCGGAAGCACTTAGTGATATTAGCTTTACACTAGAAGGCCCTAAAATATATGGTTTACTAGGTAGAAATGGTTCAGGGAAGACGACATTTATGGATTTACTCGCAGGGCACACTTTACCAACGAGTGGTTCAGTGAAAGTCGATGGTTTAGAAACATTTGATAATAGAAAAGTGACTGAAAATATTTGTTTAATCAAAGAAGCGAATAACTTTCATAAAGACTTAAAAATAAAGCAAGTATTAAGAGCGTATGAATTATTCTATCCACGTTGGGACAATAAGTTAGCGCTAGCATTGATTAAAGATTATCATTTAAATTTAAATGCGCGGATTAAATCTTTATCAAAAGGGATGGTTTCAGCGTTAGGTGTAATTTGTGGCCTCTGTTCAAAGGCACCGATAACGATTTATGACGAGCCTTATATTGGGCTAGACGCAGCTGCTCGTAAAATGTTTTATGACACATTGATTGAAGAGTATGAGAAAGAAAAGCGGATGATAATTTTTTCCACACACTTGATTGATGAAGTGAGTTTACTATTTGAAGAAGTACTCATTTTACAGGAAGGGGAACTATTATTGCAACAAAACGCTGATGAATTACGAAAAGGATCATGTGTTGTTACAGGTGAAAAAGAGCAAGTTGAAACATTTATTGCAGACAAGGATGTCATTAAAAAAGAAGAGTTAGCTGGTATGATGAACGCTTATATTTATGGGAGTAAACGTGAAGCGGAGGCTGCTGGTTTAAGAACTGAGAGTATTCCTATCCAGGAGTTAATGATTTATTTAACTGAAAAGGAAGGTGCATAAAAATGCAAAGACAATTAAAAGCGTCACTCTTTTATTTATCTTCAGAAATACGCTACACAGCAATTATCTTTTGGGCGATAATATTAAGCATACTCGCTTTCTCATTAGTATTAGATATTGCTTTTTTTAAGAATAGTGATGGTCAAATGATGTTTAATTTTTCATTTCCACTGTATATATTTAGTGCCATTGTTGCTCAACAAACGGTCAAGGGAAGCATTCCATATTTAATCAAAATGGGGTCAACTCGCAAAAATATCTTTGCTAGTTTTTCTATATACTTTTTTGTGATTTCTTTAGTTAACGCATTTATTGCAAACACAGTCCATTCATTAATTGTTAATTTCTATCCAAACAGTCAAAGCGTTGTAACATTAGGCTCAGTATCAAATACAAAAAGTGGTGAATCCCTTTCTTTTAATCATTTAGCATTCTTTTTAGAAGATACGTGGATGACGCGAATGGTAGTGGACACGACCATCATGTTCTTTTTAATGGCTTTTGCTTTTGTTCTTGGTTTATTTTTCTATCGATTTGGTCTCTTAGGAGGGTTTAGTTTTATCGGGATCATCGTATTGTTTTTCATTATTGGTATGGCCCAAGGATGGTTGTTGGATTTCTTTGTTTACGTATTTAGTGATATAACATTACTAGTATTTATTCAATTGTTTTTCGTTGGTCTTATTATTTACTTTGCATCTTATGTGTTGCTTAGACGGCTAACGATCCAAGGATAGTGAGAATGAAAATAAACATTTTGCTGAATAAATATTTCGGTAAAATGTTTATTTTTTATCGCTTTTCATAGCATGTTATACTGTATAGAGGAGTGATAGATTGCATGAAGATCTCGCGAATAACAATGCAGAAAAAGAATAAACATCGTTACAATATATTTTTACAGCGTGACAATGAAGTGAAGGACTTTTACGGATTTAGCGTTGAGGAAGAAAGTTTAATAACGTTTGATTTAAGAAAAGGAAAACAATTAACGAATGCAGAGCTTGAACAGTTACAGCAGTTCGATACGATACAAAAGTATTATGCGCGGGCGATTCAGTACTTAGGGTATAGAATGCGAACAGAGCAAGAGATTCGTCTTTATTTAGAAAAACAAGAAGTAGATGAGGAACATATTGAAGCGATTATCGATCGTTTAATCGATGAGAAAATACTAGATGATGGACAGTTTGCTAGTGCGTTCGTATCTATGCGAATTAATTCATCAGCTAAAGGACCGAAGATTGTTCAGCGAGAACTCGCCGAGAAAGGCGTTAAGCAGTCGATTGCTCAAGAAGCGACGAAAGCTTTTACATTTGATGTGCAATATGAAAAAGCACAAAAAGTTGTTAAAAAACGGTTTAATCGAAGGAGTCGGAATTCTTTTCAAAAAGAGTTGCAACAACTACAAGCTTATTTAATGCGAAATGGTTATGATTCATCTGTCGTCAGAGAAGTGGTTAGTGAACTTAAACGAGAGAATCCGGAAGTAGATGAAACAGCAGCAGTTACATATCAAGGTGAGAAGGCGTTAAGGCGGTTAGAGAGAAAGTATGAAGGGTATGATTTAAGGAATCGTTTAAAACAAACGTTGTATCGCCAAGGATTTTCTGGACAAGTGATTGATGATTTTATAGACACTCATCTCATAGAAACGAGGGAATAATATGTCGTTACGATACAGTGATTATTCTATAGAAGCGTTAAAAGAAGAAGAAAGACGCTTAAAAGAAGAATTAATAAAGGCTGAGCAGCATGGACTCGTGAGCGAAGTGGCGATTTTGCAACGGAAACTTCAAATGGTTATTTCTTACACGATGTTTCCAGGCGACTTTAACGTTGGACAAACGTACGTGTTTAAAGATATGCCGAATCAATCGTTTAAAGTGACTAAAGTAAAAGGTGTGATGGCTTGGGGTTATCGTGTAGGTGATCATGAGGAATCAACAAAAGAAGAAGCAATTCCAATATCATTGCTTGAGCATGTAAAAAAGTAGTATGTGCGATAACACATACTACTTTTACTCGTTTAAATAGGCGCATCCCCGAATAATAATTTGTTTTGTAATTTTTGTTCAGAAAAAATCCAACCGGTATATGAATTAATCGCGTTCATTTCTTTATCTAAATGTACGACAGCTACGAAAGGGTAGTATCCTTTCGAACGATAACGTAAGTCGATAAAACGAACTTCGAAAAAGTGATTATATTCACTAACTTCCCACCGGAAAACAGGGGAAAATGATAGGAAGGCTGCAATGTTTTTATCACGCTTAGCTTGGTTAATCATTTTTGTATCTGGTAATGGGACGCGATAAAATTGGTCAACAATTTCAATATGCCCGTCCTTTACTGTACCGACATAAAACATATCTGTCGTCGTTACGGTAATTCGCCAATTATTTTGTTTCATCGTTGGTGATGTTGAGATTTTTTCAACGTGATCAAAGTGTTTATTAAGTGTTTGAACAATTTCTCGTTTATCAATATATCGTTTTATATAGTATAAAATAATAACACCGTAAATAATTAACCAAGTAAATCCAGGGTTTGCACCGAGAAGCCACGCTACAATTCCAACGATATGCATCGTAAATATATAGGGGTCAAACGTGTTAATAAATCCGAGAGCGACCCACTTCTTTGATATTGGACGGATAGCTTGTGTTCCGTAGGCGTTAAATATATCAACGACGACGTGCAAAATGACGGCGAGCGTCGTCCAAAGCCAGAGGTTTAGAAAGCTAACTTCTGGTACAATGAGATAGATGAGCAACGGAATAATCATTCCCCATAAAAAAACAGCTGGGATAGAATGTGTTAATCCACGGTGATTTCGAATATATGTTGCATTATTTTTAAATTTTAAAATTGTATCTGCATCAGGAGCTTGTGATCCTATAATTGTACCTGCTAAAACGGCGTTAAAAAGTGTAGGATCATTTGCAACGACGGGATCTAAAGTTGCCAATCCACCGATTGCAACCCCCATGACGATATGTGTTCCTGTATCCATATCATATCTCCTTTTTGCATGCCTGTTTTTAACTGCTATCTACTATTATAACATAAAGGACGCTGTTGTATGACGACTGAAATTTTACAAAACTTTGACAGTGAAACGTTTAGACACTCTTTAATTACTTGGTATGAAAAAAACAAACGAGTTCTCCCATGGAGAGAAAATCAAAATCCTTATTACATTTGGATTTCTGAAGTAATGTTGCAACAAACACAAGTGAATACAGTAATCCCTTACTTTCATAACTTTATTGAGAAGTTTCCCACTGTGTACGATTTAGCCGGAGCAGATGAGCAAGATGTTTTAAAAGCGTGGGAAGGGCTCGGCTATTATTCGAGAGCGAGAAATCTTCATTCAGCAGTGAAGGAAGTTGTTGCGAGTTATGATGGCGTTGTTCCAAAAGATAAGAAAGAACTTTTATCATTAAAGGGGATTGGACCATATACGTGTGGAGCGATTCGTTCAATTGCGTTTGATGAGCCAGAACCTGCTGTTGATGGAAATGTGATGCGGGTGATTTCTCGTGTGTTAAAAATAGATGATAATATTTCTTTACATCGTGTGAGAAAGTCATTTGAACGATACGTCGAAGAATTAATTTGTCATGACAATCCATCGTCATTTAATCAAGGGCTCATGGAATTAGGAGCTCTTATTTGTACGCCGACGTCACCTAAGTGTGAAGTTTGCCCGGTGAAAGACGTTTGTCGAGCATATGAACTAGGCGTCGCGGAACAACTACCGATTAAATCAAAGGCAAAAAAACCGAAGCAAATATCTTACGCAACCCTTCTGATTGAAAATGAAGCGGGTGAATGGCTCATTCAGCAACGGCCAGGTGAAGGACTACTTGCAAATTTATGGCAATTTATTATGGTACCTATTGAGGATATTGGGATAAAAAATGTTGCCAATTGGGTGTATACAGAATACGGGATTGATATAACATTTGATGATTCTGAACCTGTTGGGCAAATAAAACATGTCTTCTCTCATTTAGTTTGGAACATTAATGTTTACAAAGCAAGAACGCAAAATAAAGACGTGGTAGGAAATGATATGAAATTCGTTCAAAAGAATAATTTACAAAAATATCCATTTCCTGTATCGCATTTAAATATGATGGATTTTTTATAAAAAAGTGCGTATAAACGGATGTTTTTCGTTTTTAATCATTATCGTCTATACTTGAGAATGAACAAATGGCATTCATATAAAAGGGAGCGTAATAATGACTCTTCCAAAACAAAATGAGAACATCCGTATTCTAAGCAATAAACATGATGGAACGATGCACCGTATATGGGAGGAAAACGTTGTTGTATTGAGCGATCAATCACATATTGTTGCAGTAAACAATGGTACGAATGTTATTGAACGAACAGGTAAAGAGTGGCGAACAACAAGTTTAGCGATTGCATACTTTTATAGCGCGTATTATTTTAACGTTATTTGTATGTATAAATCGGATGGTATCCACTACTACTGTAACATTAGCTCGCCTTTTTCATATGAAAATAAATTATTAACGTATGTCGATTATGACGTTGATATTATTATGAATCCAGACGGTGACATTACTTTACTAGATGAAGATGAATTTTTAATAAATAAAAAGCAGTATCATTATCCAGAAGAAATATTACACGATGTTGAGAAAAATAAAGAAATACTTTTGCAATGGATGAAGGATCAATATGGACCATTCTCAGAACAAAGTCGTATAAAAGCTTTGCAAATATTTCTGACTGGAAAAGAAATAAATGATTAATGATTGACGAGGAAGGATAGACGTATGAAGCCAATTAGACAATATTTACACTTTGTAAAACCGTATCGTTGGAAAATATTATGGACGGTTCTTATAGGTGTTTTAAAGTTTGCGATACCACTACTTATACCACTTATTTTAAAATATGTGATTGACAATATTATTGACGCTAATGATTTAAGTCAATCAGCGAAAACATCAAAACTATTATGGTTAATGGGTATTTCTTTCGTTATTTTCTTAATTATTCGCCCACCAATTGAATATTACCGTCAATATTTAGCGCAGTGGGTAGGGAGCCATATATTATATGATTTAAGAGATAAGATGTTCGATCATATTCAGCGATTAAGCTTGCGCTTTTATTCAAATACGAAGACAGGTGAAGTTATTTCACGTGTTATTCATGACGTTGAGCAGACGAAAATCTTCGTTATTACTGGACTTATGAACTTGTGGCTCGACTTAGTGACGATACTTATCGCGATAGCAATCATGTTAACGATGGACATTAAACTATCATTAGTAGCGGTTATACTATTTCCATTTTATGGATTTTCCGTCAAATACTTTTACGCTAAACTTCGCCGTTTAACGCGTGAACGATCACAAGCACTTGCGGAAGTGCAAGGACATTTACACGAACGTGTTCAAGGAATTCCAGTGACGAGAAGTTTTGCTTTAGAAGATTTTGAGCAAGAACAGTTCGATAGACGAAATAAGAACTTTTTACACAAAGCTATTGAACATACAGATTGGAACGCAAAAACGTTTGCTGTTACGAATACAATTACAGATTTGGCGCCGTTACTCGTTATCGGTTTTGCAGGTTTGCAAGTGATAAACGGTGACTTAACGATTGGTACGATGGTTGCGTTTGTCGGTTATATGGAACGTGTTTATAATCCACTGAGACGGTTAATTAACTCATCGACAGAGTTAACGCAATCGATTGCTTCAATTGACCGTGTTTTTGAACTTTATAATGAGCCTTATGATATTGCCGATAAAAAGGATGCAACTGCTATTGAAAAAGTAGAAGGCTATGTGAAGTTTACTGACGTATCGTTCCGTTACGATGAAGAAGAGCGAGACGTCTTACACAAAATTAATTTAGACGTTAAAAAAGGGGAAACGATTGCACTTGTCGGCATGAGTGGTGGTGGAAAATCATCATTAATCAGTTTAATTCCGCGATTTTATGACGTTTCAAGTGGAACGATTGAAGTTGATAATCAAGACATTCGAGACGTAAAAGCCCGATCGCTACGTAATCAAATTGGTATGGTTTTACAAGATAATATTTTATTTAGTGAGTCAATCGCGCTAAATATTCGAATGGGAAATCCGTATGCGACTGATGAGGAAGTCGTCGCTGCAGCTAAAGCAGCAAATGCACATGAGTTTATTACTGAGTTAACTCACGGTTACGATACGCTCGTAGGTGAGCGCGGTGTTAAATTGTCAGGTGGACAGCAGCAACGAATTGCGATTGCACGGGTATTCTTGAAAAATCCACCGATTCTTATATTTGATGAAGCGACGTCAGCACTGGATTTAGAAGGTGAGAAAAAAATTCAAGATGCGTTAGGTGTGTTAGCTGCTAATCGAACGACATTCGTCGTAGCGCACCGTTTAGCAACAATTACTCACGCAGATCGTATCGTCGTGATGGAGCATGGGCAGATTAGTGAAATTGGAACACATGATGAATTAATGGAAAAACAAGGAAGTTACTATGATTTATACCGTGTGCAACATTTATCAACAGAATCAGAAACTTTTAATGTTTAAGTATGTGTTTATGATATAGTGAATATATAAAGAAATTTTGGAGGGTTAAATCAATGGATAATGTAGAAGTTGGCAAAAAAGTACCTGAATTTACAGGCGTTGATGAAAATAATAATGAAGTAAAGTTATCACAATTTGCAGGCAAAAATGTCGTTTTATACTTTTATCCGAAAGACATGACTCCGGGTTGTACAACACAAGCGTGTGATTTCCGTGATATGGAGAAGAGTTTTGCGGATCAGAACACTGTTATTATAGGAGTTAGCCCTGACCCGGTAGAAAGGCATCAAAAATTTATCAAAAAGCATGAATTACCATTTACATTATTAGCTGATACAGAAAAAGAAATTGCGAACTTGTTCGGCGTTTGGCAATTAAAGAAAACATTCGGAAAAGAGTACCACGGGATTGTTCGCTCAACATTTATTATTGATAGCGAAGGAGTTTTACAAAAAGAGTATCGAAACATTCGTGTGAAAGGTCACGTTGAAAAAGCATTACAATATATTGAAGAGCATTTATCGTAATAATTAATTGCTCGTTTGCTAATTATTCATTTAAATTATGAGCTATATGATTGTTTACGACATACTTTTGTTGACAAATGGCTATTTAACAATGTAAACTAATTATAAAGATTATAATTTAAGAATGAGTAAATATTTGAAAGCGAGGTGCATGACGGTGTCTGACAATAGATTACAAAAAGCGATTAGCGTTTTAAAGGAATCTGGCGTACGTATAACACCACAACGTCATGCGGTTCTTGATTATTTATTAACATCAGAGACGCATCCAACAGCTGACGAAATATATAAATCCCTCGAGAGTCAATTTCCAAACATGAGTGTAGCGACTGTTTATAATAATTTACGTGCTTTTAAAGAATTAGGATTAGTTCGTGAATTAACTTACGGAGACAACTCAAGTCGATTTGACTGCAATATGACTGAACATTATCATATCCTTTGTCTCGAGTGCGGAAAAATTGTAGATTTTCACTACCCATCTTTAGAAGAAGTAGAGTCTTTAGCTGAACAAGTGACAGGGTTTGAGGTAAGTCACCATCGAATGGAACTTTACGGGAAGTGTGCAGACTGTCAGGAACCAATGTTACGAAAGCAAGCATAAAATAAAGAGACTGGGACAAAACTAGCCTCAAACAAATAAAAATGCTTGTGTTTATCGGCTCTTTGTCAAATAGTGTTGGTGACTGATTAAAGTCGTTAAGATTTTCAGTTATTTTGAATCGTTTTCTCCTGTCGTTTAAACGGCAGGAGAAAACGATTCTTTTTGTTTGATCTTGGCTCTTAATTTGAAGTGAAG
>DATGUM010000028.1:0-65070 GCA_035301345.1 Bacillota bacterium | reverse complement strand
CTTATAATTTATTCCATCTTCGAGGAATAAATGGATATATTTTTCAAGTTCTTCAGCTGAGTGTTTATTATTGGAACGCATAAAAATCCCCCTAAAGTAGTTTTGTTTTTTTAAGTGTCTACTTTAGGGGGAGCATATCATCTTTTCGGATTTAGCTCTTTTTTGTTGAATAATATCATTGTTTAACAAAAGCGTCTTATTATTGTGGGATCATGTTACGTATATCAATATAGTCATCAGATATAAAACCTGCAGCTCTTGCTGGTCCATTAATCATAATATTAAGCATGCCTTGTGCCAATTCTTCTGAGCTAAACTCACCATTTCCTTGCAACCAGTATTGAGAGATACCTAAACAAATTGAAACTAAAATCATTTGAAATAGCTCAAGTGGAAAATCAGCCTTCACTTGTTTTCTCTGTAATTGATTGTCAGTAAAAACATTGTCCATAAAATGATTAAGCCGAGTTTGAAGAGACAAGATACCTTTCGTCTTAAAAATGATATCTAGAATTTCATGATTATTTTTAAAACAGTCAAACATCTCGACTAATGATGAATAACGTGAAGAAATCAAATCGTTCAAATTCTGAATCTGATGTAATTCCTTTATCATAATACTTTCAAGTTCTTTCATGAAGTTCTCTTCAAATTGATTGATCATGTCATATTTATCTTCGAAATGTAAATAAAAAGTTCCTCTGTTTAAATCTGCACGATTTGTGATGTCAGAAATTGTTATTTTTTCAAAGTCCTTTTCATAAATTAATTCTAAAATTGCTTGTTGAATGGCAGCTTGTGATTTACGCTTTCTTCGATCCATGCTCATTTTTCCTCCTAAATGAATAAATATTCTAACGTTGATAAACAGATTATTAAAGTTTGTTCATTAGCGAACATAGTGGCGCACATTGATTATGGTATTTCTATTCACTTCATTTTATAATCAGTTTGTACAATAATCAACAATGAGTTGAATAAAATAAAGGGAAGGAAGGTTTTATATTGCTATGTTAAAAAACAAATATTTTTATGTGCCGTTTTTAGTAGTAATTGTTGTATCTCTTTTGTTTTTAGTTTCACAAATACCAACTGTAAAAGTTGAACCAAAAAATTTACCTGTTGGTATTGTCAATGAAGACACTGGAGAAATAGGAAAATATATATATGAAACATTATTAGATAGTGCTCCAGATGCCATTCAATTGATAGCATATGATTCTGTTAAACAAATGGAAAAAGAAATGGATGAACGTAATCTTTATGGTGGACTAGTGATCCCAACAGATTTTTCTCAAGAAATTGCATCTTTACAAGGAGAAAATCCAACATATGCAAACTTAAATATTTATATAAATGAAGGTCATCATCCAAGTGTTGCATCTACACTTGAAACGATATTAATTTCAATTACTGATAATATCGGAAAAAACATGGCGAATGAGATGTTAAATAAAATGGATGAAGTAAGTGAAGAAATGGAGAAAACAATAACTGGACAATTACAAAATTTGCAATCAGTCATTGATATGGATGCTATGAATCCAGAGACGGTAGAGCAATTAGGAGAAATTACTTCACTCATTTCCCCTGTTCAACCAGACCAAGTTCAGTTGTTGGCAAGTCCAATAAATGCGGAAGTAATCAAAGTGAATGAGGTTGGAGAATTAGCTACTGTTCCAAGTGCATTATTTATCACGGTATGGGTTTCTAGCTTATTAGGAGCAATGTTATTTTACCTTGCAGGAAACAAGCTAGCATTTACAAATATTAAATCTAAATACACTTTTCAGGTGACACAGTCCATTTTGCCAATTGTTTATAGTTTATTTACAGGGTACCTCATTACTTTATTCTCAACATGGGTATTAGATTATGAATTTGCATCATTTCATAGTGTTGCTTTGACTCTATCTATTGCTTTAGTAGGATTTGTTTATCTTATTCTAGCGACACTAACATGGCTGAAAACGCCCGCGATAGCTCTATTTGGTATATTAATGTTCTTTGGTCTACCACTAATCCAGATGGCACCTGAAATGATTCCAGAGTTTTATCAAAGTTATGTATTGCCATGGTTACCGATGCGTTTCTTGATTGAAAGTTTAAAGGAAGTATTATTCTTTAATCAATCCGTATTGAACCACTATGCTAACGTTTTATTAGGTATGTCTGGTGTATCTCTAATCATTATTTGGTTAAAAAATCTTACGATTAAAACGATAGAAAAATAAAGTTTCCAGAGGGATGAATTGTTTATAATAATATTCATCCCTTTAAAATATATAGAAATGGAGTTAAAAAGATATTGCAAAAAAGTAACCATCAAGTAATTAGATTGAAATTACGTTTGTGAGAAAGAAAAAAAAGAGATCCATGTCCATGTTAAGTGGGGAGGTCGTGTAAGCTATAAGAGTCGTTAATATAATAAACGCCATAAGTAAAAAGTAGCGTAAGATTCCCAGTTTTTCCAGTTAGTAGAAAGGTTTAAAATCTCTTCTTTTGTTGGTTTCCGATCTATACCCATTTGTAATTTAATGGCGCTGATTAAGCCGACATCATCTATAGGAAAGGCAGTGGGGTAACGTAAACATCGCATTAAGACATAATTCGCTGTCCATGGTCCGATGCCACGAATGTTAACTAATGTTTTTTCAGCTTCTTTAAAATCATTTATTGTTAATAATTTTTCTTTTGTTAATTCTTTGTTCTTCATTAATTTGGCGATACCTATGATGTATTCACTTTTTCTCGTTGTCATTTTAATGTCAGCCATATCTTTAGTTGTTAATGATGCGACTTTTTCAAATGAAGGAAAAATCCAATACTTTTGATGGTGATATTCTAGTGACTCGCCGAATTTTTCTACGAATTGACGTTTTAAAGTGTAAGCATACGTTAAGTTGATTTGTTGGCCTAAAATACCCCAGCACAGTGCTTCAAACAAATTTGGTAAACCAATATTTCTTAATCCGTAAAATTTTTCTATCGGGTGTTTAAGTAACGGATCTTGTCTGCCCATTTCATAAAAAGGTATAAGGTTATTATCAAGATCAAACCATTCGCGAATATAATGAATGATTGATCGTTTATCTATCGGTATTTGCGAGTTTGTATGAGCTAAAATCATTACACGTAAAGAATTAGCATTTGGCGCACTTACACTTATTAATGTCCGTTTATGTTTAGTTTCTATCACTCTTGTAATCGTATCATCAGTTATGTCATGCAGACATTCATTTGTTTCTCTTTCTAAATAGTCAAGATTTACTCTAAAGTTAAATTCCGCCGGCGTTTCTATCCATATTGTTTGATTGACGTCTTCCCAATGATTCATATCTACTTCCCCCATTCCTTTGCGCTTTTGTTAGTTTACCTTTGTACTATTTTCAAGTGCTAATAACTTCTCTTTCATAGAAATACCCCCACGAAAGCCAGTTAGGCGTCCGTTTTTTGCAATGACTCGGTGACATGGAATAACTATTAAAACAGGGTTTGCTCCGACTGCTGCCCCGACGGCTCGTACAGCTGTAGGGTTGCCGATACTGTTAGCTATGTCTGTATATGAAACTGTTTTGCCATAAGGAATATTTTTGAGTTCATTCCATACTGCTTCTTGAAAGGGTGTACCTTTTACGTCTATTGGAACATCAAAGCTTTTTCTCTTTCCACTCAAATAGTCTTGCAGTTGCATGGTATATGGCTTGATTTTCTCTTTATCTTCTATGAGCGTTGGGATGAATTGTTTTTTATTTATCCAATGATTTAATTCATTTACTCCTTCATTTGGGGAGCCAACGTAGCATAGGCCTTTATTAGTTGCTGCAATATAAATAAAGTGATTTTCACATGTGATTTTACCGTAATAAACAGTTTGCTTTTGATTAATGTTCATCATCTCATCCTCTCTTTCTATATTTATTTCTAAATGATTTTGGAGTTTGTTTGTTTTTTTCTTTGAACAGTGTTGAAAAGCGAGAGGCATTTGGAATACCGACTAATTCGCCAATTTTTTGAATAGGCAATTCAGTCTGAAGTAAATATTCTTTTGCCTTTGATATCCTAATCTGTTGTATGTACGCTAGTGGTGTTATTCCTTTTATCTTTTTAAACACACGATGGAGGTGATAAGGGCTACCATGGCAATTATCAGCTATCTTATTTAGCGTTAACGGTTTTGCATAATTTTCCTTTATATACAGTTCAACATGTGTTATCCATTCTTCATCAGGTAAGTGTTTGCCACCTGATTTACAACGTTTACAAGGTCTATATCCTGCCTTTATGGCATCTTCTGCAGTTAATGAAATACTCACATTATCAAAGTTAGGTACTCTTGATTTACAAGAAGGTCTGCAGAATATTTTTGTCGTCTTTACAGCATAAAAAAACTTGTCGTCATAGCTTTTGTCATTTTCAATAATTGCCTGTTTTTGTTCTTCTGTTGGCTTTGTTAGCATGCTTTCACCACCCTTACTTAAATTATATACGTAATCGTGAAAAGAAAAACATTTGTCAGCTTAAATAGCAAGATATGGAAACTTTATAAAATTTCTCGTTTGAAATGAAAGAGTGTTTGTTATTAGGAAAATAATGATTGCCATATTGTGGAGGGAAGACTCATACATAAATCTAAATTAGATTTTAAATAGATTCAATAAACCACTGTATTTTTTGCTCAAATTGAAAATAATGTATCATTATCTATTTCAGTCATAAAATCAATTCATGAAAAGCTAACAGATCGTTTACAATATGACAAAGGGCAATTTAAGACGACAGAAAATTATATAAGAGTTGCTGATTTTTCAACGGCTTCGCCTCAAGAAGTACCTGAATTAGTCAATTAATTAATTGATTAATTCACATGTAAAATTGATCATGCTCGTACTGAAGAAGACGTCGTGGATGATATTTTAGAGTCGCATATTGTTTTTGAAAAATACTTCCGTTTTTAGTGAATGAAAAGAAGTGGATGGATTCGTTTAATGAGAAGGAAAAGAATCAAATCATTAAAGATAATGAATGTGGAGGGTAATATGAAAGAGAAGATAACATAAAGAAGGATGACGTCAGGGATCTTATCGTATAAGGACTTTAACTGTTCAAACATTAAAGTCCTCATATATTTTTCATTTCTTCATATGTAAACGTTTCTTCCGTTTCGCTCGCTTCATATGCAGCGATGACAGCCATATCAAATTCATCTTCAAGTTTTTTTCTAGTGTCTTTTTAAAAAGTGTTGATAAAGGTATGCCTTTTAATTCAGCATAAGCGCCAAATGCTTTTACTTCTTCTTCGTTTAACCTCACTGTGATCGTTTTCATATGAATTACTCCTTTTTTTGTTATCGTATCATATTGGTTATTTATAAAAATAAAAGCTAAGTCCACTAGGGCTTAGCTTTTTAAAGTTATTCTTTGTCTTTCATTTTCCTCTATACTTCCCTCGCATTCTCAGCACTGCCATGCTCGGAATATACGAGTAATCGTGGTGAAGGAATGTCGATGCCTCGTTCGAATAAGTGTTCTTTCACTTCTTTACGAATAATTCGTGCGCCTTGCCATTGCATAACAGGTGTCGTTTCAGCGCGAATTCTAAGAACGTAATTCGATAGTTCAAGTGCTTGTACACCGTTGATTTCAGGTTCGCCGACGAAAACGTCATACTTTTCCGGGAGCTGTGGCAAGATTTCAGTGACCATTTTTTCAGCTTTCACGATATCTGTTTCATACGGAAGGTTAATTTCAACCATCGCAAACCCGTTAACCGTCGAATAGTTCGTGACGATTTCGATGTTTCCATTCGGAATGACGTAGCGTTGACCATAGTAACTTCGTAACGTCGTTGTACGTAAGCCGATCACTTCTACATCACCTTCAATATCCCCAATCTCGATATAGTCACCAACCGAAAACTGATCTTCAAAAATAATGAAAAAGCCAGAAATAATATCTTTTACAAGTTTTTGTGCACCGAACCCGACGGCTAACCCAGCGACACCGGCACCAGCGAGCATTGTGCGGATAGGTACATCAAATGTATCTAAAATCATTAAAATAACGATAGCTACGAGGACGTAAGAGAGCATATTATTTAATAAGTTTCTTAATGTCTGTTCTCTTCTATTTGTCGTGAGGCGAATTTTTGAATGAGCCTTTTCTTTAAATATCGTGTTAATTGTTCGCGTACCAATTGTTTTTATAATAAACGCTAAAATAATAATGACGACTACTCTAATCGCTTTCTCACCGACCCAGACCCATAAACCTGAGCCGGAAGCATATGCTTGTAATTTATTTATTATGTTCATTAACAATGACATCATCCTTTTAAAATGCTACTTTTTCACATTTAAAACAAGTTGTTTATCTATTGTAGAACTTGAAAATTAATCATTCAAGGAAGTTGATTTTATTTAACGTCTTCATTCGTGTTGTCATGTGATGAATATGTTCGTTTTTAGACATCATTATTGATTGTTAGATATTCATTAAAAAAAGAAGTGTTTAAGTACTTGCTTTTTTATCTAAAAATGATTAATCTTATTATAGATAAATTAAGTCCATAATGGATATATTAAATAGATAAAACACGAGGTGGTCGTATTGAAATTAAAAAAAGCAGTTGAACAAGCAGCATGTATATTAATCTTACTTGCGACACAGGATCATCAAATTCCTTTATCAACGGATGAAATTAGTGACCGTTTAGAAGTTTCGCCTTCATATTTGAAAAAGATTACTCGCAGGTTAGTCGTTAAAGATATTATTACTTCGGTTTCGGGTAATAAAGGAGGGATTTCATTAGCGAAAGATTTAAATGAGATTAGCGTACTAGATGTTATTGAGGCTGTTGAAGGTCCTATCGAAATGTTTAAAGATACAGGTTTAATTAATTTTGTTTTCGAGGGAGGAAAGTTTACTGAGAAAGGTAACAATATTCTTCATCATTTATTTCATCATGCAGATAAATTATTAATTGATTATTTTTCAACTGTTACTTTGGCTGATCTTATGGACGAAGTATTTGATTCGTCTAGCATACCGAAAATAAACTGGAATGATATGTCTTTAAGTGAGTTTTTACAGCAAGGAAAAGGTGAAAATAATGAAGATGTTTAAAGCTGAATGGAAGAAAGTATTTACCAATAAAAAACTTATGATGATGATGGGTGGGATATTGTTCGTTCCAATCATTTATGCTGGTATTATTTTGAGTGCTTATTGGGATCCTTTTGGCAATACGTCAAATCTTCCAGTAGCTGTCGTTAATTTAGATGAGTCATCATCATTTGAGGATCAAACGCTACGTGTTGGTGATGAATTAATCGGTAATTTAAAAGAAAATAATGATTTAGATTGGCACTTTGTCGATGAGGATGTTGCGAAAAAGGGATATGAAGCTGGTGATTATTACATGATCATTACTATTCCAAATGATTTTTCTGAAAAAGCTTCAACAGTCCTTTCAGATCATCCAGAAGAAATGAGCTTGAAATATACTGTTGATCCGGGAAGGAACTTTTTTAGTGTGACAATAAGTGAGCAAGCGATGAAGACGATTAATGAAGATATTTCAGCAAGCGTGACGAAAGAATATACAAAAGCTATCTTTGCGCAACTTGAACAGATAGGGGAAGGTTTTGCTGAAGCAAGAGATGCTGCTGAGGAGATAGAAAAAGGCGCAGAAGATTTAACTGAAGGAAATGGAGAAATTACGAGTCACTTAAATAGTATGTCTTCAAACATGTTGTCATTTAAAAGTGGTACTGAAGATGTTCAAAAGGGATTAGAAAGTTTTAATCGTGGGATAAATGATTTAAACAGAGGAGCTGTCGACTTAAATGCGGGAATTGTTGACTACACGAACGCTGTTCATCAGTTAGAAGAAGCAGTTGCTCCACTTTCTAATGTAAAAAACAATGGAGACCCTCTCGGTGATGGTCTGAAAAATTTATTAGCAGGCAGTCAGCAGTTAAATGACGGGCTCGTTGCCCTGAATAATGAAGTACCTACAAATGGTGAAGTTGATCAGTTAATTCAAGGGCTTTCTGATGTACAGCGAGGGGTCAATGAACTACAAGGAGTCATCGCAGAAATAGATGCTCCCCCAATATTAAGTGAACAAGTAAACACATTAAATAATAGTGTAGAAGTGTTACAGCCACAAGTAATTGGTGCACTTGGAGGGTATAAAAGTATTAATCAAGCAGTTGCAGGGGACTCAGGGTTAATCGCAGGTTCTTCTCAACTGACGAAAGGGTTAGATCAAGCGATTCAAGGAAATAAAGAAATAGTAGCCGTTTCTAACCAAATGACGAGTCATTTACCACAATTAATTGCAGCGATTGATTCCCTTAGTGCGCATTCAGAAGATTTAAGAAGTGGTTCAGCATCTCTTGTGAATGGGACTGAGGTTATGTCAAACGAGTTCCCTTCTTTAGCTGACGGGACGGCACAGCTTAATCAAGGGGCGACAATGCTTAATAAAGGTATTGAAGATTTAGCTACAGGGTCATCGGCTTTAGGTGACGGGATGGCTTCGTTAGACGAAGGGGTAGGAGAGCTCGCTTTTGAGTTATCAAAAGGAGCAGAGTCTGTTGATAATATTGCAGTAGGTGATAGTAATTTTGATATGATTGCTTCTCCAACGTCTTTAGAAGAAAATGAGTCTAGCACTGTTAAGAATTATGGTCATGCACTTGCTCCTATGTTTATTTCTCTCGGATTATATATTGGGGCATTGGCGTTTAATTTAGTTTTCCCATTGTCTGAACCATCTGTTAAACCGACATCAGGATTTTCTTGGTGGTTTAGTAAATTTTCACTCGGATTTGTCGTATCTGTCGGTGCTTCACTTATTTTAACAGTGATTCTTTTATTCGGGATGAATTTAGAAGTAGCAAGTGTAAGCCAATTCACTTTAATAACAATTTTAGGGTCTATGACTTACATGTTCTTTATGATGTTATTAGTCATAACGTTAGACAACCCGGGAAGATTTATAGCAATGATTCTTCTCGTGTTACAACTTGCATCTAGTGGTGGGATGTTCCCAGCTATTTTGCAAAACAGTTTCTTCCAAGCAATTAATCCGTATATGCCAATGACTTATGTTATTTACGGACTGAGAGAATCAATGACGTCATCTCTTGGGAGCGGCGTATTTAATTTAAGTATCATTGCATTGCTCGGCTGTATTATTTTATTTAACATTTTAATCTGGTTATACTTCCATGTCATAAATAAAAAGAAAGTGGCAGTAGCTCTACAAAATTAACATTCAATCGTATAAAAAAATAAGTGCCCATTAAAAAACGACTATTCGCTATTTGAATAGTCGTCTTATTCCTTTTCGAGCAATGCGTCTGCCGATTCGCTTGCCAATTCTTCCGCGCCTAATAGCATTGAGATCATTAGATATTCGGAGTAATTTATAAATAAGTGGTTTTATTCTCATAAAATTCGCTCCTTTTATTATTTATTATTATGCGTTCATTCGTATTGTTACTTCTATTGTATGAAAGATTAACTAGGTAAGCAAGATGAGAATAAGTATTTAGACCTAACAAACACTTATAAGTAGATGCTCATCTTGTGCATTCATTTATTTAACATTATAATCATTCATAATAAGTATTTAAAATAAGGGTGAATATTTATGACTCAGTTAGTGCAATGTATACCTAATTTTAGTGAAGGACGCAATATTGAAGTGATTAATCGCTTAAAACAGATCGCAGAAGAAGCGAGAGGCGTGACTGTTTTAGATGTGACGTCAGATGAGGATCATAACCGGATGAGTATTGCGATGTTAGGCGCTCCAGATAAAATTGCTGAAGTTGCGTTTTCGCTCGTAAAGTATGCAACAAAACATATTAATATGCAAGAACATTCGGGTGCACATCCACGGATGGGAGCGACAGATGTTGTTCCTTTTGTCCCGGTGAAAAATATATCTATGGAAGCATGCATTCAGTTATCAAAAACGTTTGCAGAACGTGTGAGCGAAGAACTTAATGTACCAACATTTTTATACGAACATTCAGCATCATCGGCTGAGCGAAAGAATTTGTCTCATATTCGTCACGGGCAGTTTGAAAAAATGGCTGATAAAATAAAGAAAGATGAGTGGAAGCCTGATTACGGTGAGCAACGTATCCATCCGACAGCTGGTGTGACAGCAGTGGCAGCACGTATGCCGTTAGTCGCCTTTAATGTGAATTTAAATACGCCAAATGTAGAAATAGCAAAATCAATTGCTAAAATCATTCGTGAATCTAATGGTGGGTTTAAAGATTGTAAAGCGATTGGGCTAAAATTAGCAGAACGACATATGACACAAGTATCAATGGACATTGTGAATTATGAAGTCATTCCTCTTTACCGCGTATTAGAAACGATTCGAATGGAAGCACGTAGATATGGCGTTGACGTGTTAGGGGCGGAAGTGTACGGCATTGCTCCGGCACAAGCACTCATAGATAGCGCTGCTTACTATATGCAATTAGAAGATTTTAATGCAGAGAAGCAAGTGTTAGAGAATAGAGTATAATTTAATATGACTGATATGAGGGTGATCAAGTGGATATCGGAAATGCTATAAAAAAAGAACGGATGAATCGTGACTTTTCGATTCGTGACTTAGCAGAAAAATCAGGATTGTCTCCAGGCGCGATAAGTAAAATTGAAAATAATAAGACGATACCAAATGTAATAACGATGAAAAACATAGCGAATGCGATGGGGCTGTCAGCAGCTTATTTTTTTATTGATAAAGATGAAGACTTAGCTGAGTTAATAAGAAATAAAAGAAGGCCGATTTTGCAAAGAAATAAAAGTGAGCTAGGTGTAGTGACAGAAGAGTTGCTATCAAGAGGACCGAATCATTTAATGCAACCGTGTATCATTACATTTCCAGGGGGAAGTGACTCGGAAGATGCAGTCACTCATCAAGGAGAAGAATTTACATACGTACTTAAAGGAAAAGTGTTGTGCGTGCTTGAAGGGTATGAAAGTTACAAGTTAGAAGAGGGGGATACGTTATATTTTCCAAGTACTGTCCCTCATCGTTGGGAAAACTTGTCCGAAACAGAAGAAGCAAAAATTATGGTAGTCGCGACACCGCAAAGTTTTTAATTAAAACGAATGTGCGTTTGTTTGAGTAAACTTCTTTAATAACACGTTGTTTAAACGAAAAAGTTATTATAGAAGTTTATTTTTTTATGTAATTTTTAGAAAATTCCCTCATTTTAGTTGTGTGCATGATTTTCTTATGTTATGATATTTTAAATTCCTAAAGGAAACATAATTAACTTTAAGAAACACACAACGAAGAAGCTCCTGAGGAAGTGATAAAGGAATCAACATACGAGGAGGAGAATCATGTGAGTAAAAATGAGGAAATTACGTTAGTTGCAGATGTGGATGACAAGATATCGTTTAGTAAGGCTATTTTATTAGGTTTTCAACATGTTTTGGCAATGGATTTATATATTGTACCTATTATATTAGCAAGTATTTTAGCTTTTACTATCGGAGAAACTTCTATTCTTATTCAAGCAACATTCTTATCGGCAGGTATTGCAACAATTATTCAAGTGTCCATTGGTATTAAATTGCCAGTCGTACAAGGACCATCATATATTCCTATAGGTGCTCTAGCATCCATTGGTGGGAGTCTTGGTATTCCAGCTATGATTGGTAGCTTAATCCCAGGAGCTATTTTAATTACTTTATTAGGGTACTTTAAAGTCGTAGGGAGATTAATCAGAAGAGTTGTTCCGCCTATTGTGGCAGGTACAGTTATTTTAGTTATAGGTATTGCTTTAATGCCTGTCGCTATGACTAATATATTTCAAGGAACAGACGGATCTCACGGTGAGAACTTAATTGTTGCAACATCTTCAGCCGTTGTACTCGTTGTCTTATTAGTCATAGGTTCACGAGTAGGGAAAGCACTTCAAATCGTTAAATTAACGTCTGTTTTAGTCGCACTTATCGTTGGAACAATTATTGCGATGACATTTGATATGGTTGATTTTTCACCAATCTTAGATGCACCATGGATTGCGTTACCTCATTTATTTGGTTTCGGTATGCCAGTATTTGATCTTTCCGCAATTGTAACGATGATTTTTATTTATTTTGTTATTTTAATTGAAAGTACAGGCACTTGGTTTGCTGTCGGAACAGTTATTGATGAAGAAATCACGAGAGAAAGAATTGATAAAGGTACTGCTGGTGAAGGGTTAGGACTCACGACGGCATCACTATTAGGTGGTTTACCAGTAACAGGTTATTCAACGAATGCTGGTATCATTGCTGTCACTGGAGTAGCTAGTAGACAGGCTATTCTTGCAGCAGGAGGTATTCTCATGTTATTAGGATTAGTGCCTAAATTCACTACGTTAATTTCAGTTATTCCTGAAGTTGTTATTATGGGAGTATTTACGATCGTAACAGTTATTATTGCAATGAATGGATTAAGAATTATAAAGCATGTTAAGTTAACGGAAAGAAATATGTTAGTGATAGGAATACCTATTTTATTCGTTATTAGTGGTATTGTTATGCCAGAAGAAGTGATGAATATTTTCCCGGAATTTATTCAATATTTAATTTCTGCGGGGATGGCTATAGGTGCATTAATGGCTGTATTATTAAATTTAGTTCTTAAAGAAGATAAAAAATAATCGGATGAAAAGGATGAATAAATATGTCACAAACTTTATTGAAAAACGCGTATATTATTACAATGAATAAACAATCAGAAGCGTACCGTTCGAGTCATATTTTAATTGAAAATGATCGAATTAAGTCGATTGGCGATATTGATGATAAGTTACTTCAATCAGATGTAGAAATTATCGACTGTGAAGGTAAAATCGTTATGCCAGGTTTAATTAATACACACGTACATGCAACTCAGCAATTAGGTAGAGGGCTAGCAGATGACGTAGATTTATTAACATGGTTACGAAAAAGAACGTGGCCTTATGAAAGTAGTTTGGGTGAAGAAGAACAATATATTGCTGCAATTGCTTGTATTATTGAGTTAATAAAATCAGGTGTTACTTCATTTGCAGAATCTGGAGGCTTTCATGTGGACGCGATTGGTCGAGCGGTAGAAAAAATGGGTGTACGTTGTGCGCTCGCTCGTTCGACAATGGATATGGGGGAAGGTTTGCCAGAAAATTGGGTAGAAAGCACAGACGAAACGCTAAACATTCAAAAATCCGCCTATAATAAATGGAATAATGCTGCAAATGGGCGAATTAAATATTGGTTTGCTGCTCGAACAATTTTTAATGTGACTGAAGACTTGCTATTACGCACGAAGCAACTAGCTGATGAATATGATACAGGTATTCATATGCACGTAGCTGAAATTCCTGAAGAAATGGCATTTACTAAAGAGAAATACGGCATGACGACCGTTGAATATTTAAATAGTATCGGTTTGTTAGATAAAAATTTACTGGCAGCACATACAGTGTGGTTAACGAATAATGAAGTAGATTTATTTTTATTACATGATGTGAAAGCATCACATAACCCAGCAGCAGCTATGAGGGTGCTTGGTTTTGCTAAAATACCAGAAATGCTACAAAAAGGAATTACTGTCTCGATCGGAACTGATGGAGCACCGTGTAATAATCGGATGGATATGATTGATGAAATGAACTTAACAGCTCTTATCCATAAAGGTCGAACGCTAGACCCGACAGTCGTTCCTGCAGAAAAAGTGTTAGAAATGGCGACGATTAATGGGGCAAAAACAATTTTACAAGAAGATGAGATAGGTAGTTTAGAAGTCGGGAAAAAAGCTGATTTAATTATTATAAATCCTAAGTCCATTGGAAGCTTACCAACACATGACCCTGTGTCAAATATCGTATATGCATCTCATTCATCAAATGTAGAGTCGTCAATGTGTGACGGTGTTTGGATTATGAAGAACAGACAAGTAATGATGGAAGATGAATCGTCTATATTAAATTTAGCTGAAGAAATGGCCGCTGGGATAAGAAAGAAAGCCGGTATCGAATTACCGAGCAGATTTACTATGATTGATTAAGTAAAATATGTGATATAATTATTGATGAAGTTAAATTTAGGATAAACAAATGAAAATAATAAAAATAAAATAATAGTGAAAGAAATATCCTGTCACTCTTAAGGGAGGATAGGATATTTCTGTCATGTATATGTTCTTTGCTTTAGCCTAATTTCTTCATAGTAATTTAAAAAACTAATTTATTTTTATTCGTTATCTAGTCATTTCTGAATAACGTATAGTCATAGATGACTAAGGAGGAGCTTTTAAATGGCCTTAAAAAATGACATATTGTTAAAACAGATTATTAAGTACTCATTTGATGAGATTTTTATTACGGATGATTCAGGAAAAGTACTACTTGCTAGTGAGAGCTTTCAAAATGTTTTTGGTATTAATATTGATGAAATTGTTGGGAAAAATGTGTATGACTTAGAAAAAGCAGGTATATTATTTCCTTCATCAATTACTGCACGTATATTACAGACGATGCAAATGGAAACGACGATACAGCAAACGCCAAAAGGGAGGAAGATTGTTGTTTCAGGTTATCCCATTTTTGAGGCAGGCGAATTAATTGGATCAATCTGTATTTCGCGGGATGTGACAGAGTTAGACTACCTTAAGCAAACAAATGAACAAGTTGCTGAAACGATGCATAAGTATGAACAAGAGTTAGAAGCTATTCGTTTAGGTCGTGAATCAGAAGGAACAGAAGAGAAACGCATGAATAAAATATTAGCACTCGTTAAAAAAGTTGCGAGCCTTGATGTAACAGTTCTTTTAACAGGGGAATCAGGTGTAGGAAAAAATTATATTGCTCGGAAAATACATGATCGATCAAATCGGAAAGATGAGCCTTTTGTTGAAATTAACTGCGGCGCTATACCAGAGTCATTAATCGAATCAGAGCTTTTCGGTTATGAAGAGGGAGCATTTACTGGTGCAAAAAAAGGCGGCAAAAAAGGTTATTTTGAAGCAGCTGGAAAAGGGACAATCTTTTTAGATGAAATATCAGAACTATCATTAAACTTACAAGTGAAATTATTATCCGTTTTACAGAACTATGCGATTCAGCGTGTAGGTGGTCATACAATTGTTCATCTGAATTGTCGCATTATTTGTGCAACAAATCAAAATTTACAGAAGCTCATTGAAGAGAAGAAATTTAGAGAAGATCTTTATTATCGTATTAATGTTATTAAGATGGATATTCCGCCGTTAAGAGAACGAACAGCTGAACTAGATCGATTGATTCTTGAATTAGTAGAAGAATTTAATGAAAAATATAAGACGCATAAAAGACTTTCGAAATCATTAATTAATTGGATTCGAAAACAAGAATGGCCTGGGAACATTAGAGAATTGCGGAACTTTATCGAACGGATTCACATAACGTCAAATGATGAAGAGATTACATTAGAAGATGTGGGCGTAAGTAAAGAGAGTGATGAAAGTGTCAGTTTAGAAGCGTATTTAGAAGAAGTAGAAAAAGACTTTATCATAGATATGTATAAAAAGTACCCGTCTAGCGTTAAATTAGCTAAAAGACTGCAAATTAGCCAGTCAACGGCGAATCGAAAAATTAATAAATACGTAAAACCTAGTCAGTGATGACTAGGTTTTTAAATGTAAAGATTGAACAATTAAATGAATAATCAGTTAAATCCTTTATATATCAGTGTTTCGTCTTTTAGATAAAAGTTGGCATGATTTTTGCTATATGAAAGGTGAAATGAATTTTACTGACAATGGAGGAATTATCATGGGAGATAAACAAGAGAAAAGATTAAATTTACCTTTTACAGGAATTTGTACGTTTGGAAAGTATCCGATTTGTACAGATTTAAATAATTTAGATGCAGATGTTGCAGTTATAGGTGTACCAAATGATATGGGAACACAGTGGAAGTCTGGCGCTAGAATGGGACCAAGAGGTATCCGTGAAGGTTCTACATTATATAGCTTTGGTTTAGAAGGTGCTTATGACATTGAAAAGGACATTATGTACCTTGGTCCAGGTTGGGATGTTGTTGATTGTGGCGATGTTGATATGGTGCATGGAGATCATGAAAAGAGTTTAAATAATGCTGAAAAAGATGTTCGTAAGATTGTTGAGAAAGGTGCAATGCCTGTCGTACTTGGTGGAGATCACTCAATTTCAATTCCTGTTGGAAAAGCACTTGACAGTTTTGAAAAAGTTCACGTCATTCAAATTGATGCACATTTAGACTGGGCAGATGAACGTTCAGGTCAAAAAAATGGTCACGGAAGTTGTATTCGTCGATTATCAGAAATGGATCATATTGGTGAAATATTCCAATTCGGTATTCGCGGGATTAGTAGTAGTTTAAAAGAAGACGTTGATGCAGCTAAAGAATACGGAGCAACAATTTTATCACCACGTCAAATTAGAAAAATGGGCATTGAAGAAGTTATTAACCAGTTGCCAGAGGGAGAAAATTATTATGTAACAATTGATATTGATGGACTTGACCCATCACTTGCTCCAGCAACAGGCACTCCGTCACCAGGTGGCTTTTTCTATGATGAAGTAAACGAAATGTTGGAGGGGATTGCCAAACGAGGAAACGTTATTGCGTTTGATTTAGTTGAAGTTGCACCGCCATATGATCCAACAGGAATCACAGGACAAACGGGTGCACGTGTTGCTTTAGATTTACTGAGCTTTGTTTTAAAGGAAAAAGAAGATAAATAAGACTTTTAGAGAAAGTTTATCTTTCTCTAAAAGATTTTTTCACATATGTTTAATATAAAATTAATGGAGGCGCTTTCATGATTATCGAAGAAAGTAATAAACATTCTTTAAAGTTCAAAGACGGCCCGATAAAAGAGAAGAAAGAAAAAGCGAAAGAAACTATTGAAAAGATAGAAGTTGATCCTGATGATCCAACATACGTTGATACGGTAACAGTTACAAAAGGTCAATTTAGAATTGGTTTAATCAAATCAATAATATTTAGTGCGATTGCTGTCCTTGTGTTTTTTGTACCAGTGAAGATTCAAGGTGAGTCAGATATTTTATTTGGATTTATTTATAACTTTTTCCAAGATTTATTTGGTTTATTTGGATTGTGGCTTGTAATGTTATTAATGATAGGAAATGCATTTCTTAGTGTGTATGGAAAGTTCTTTTCAAAAAATGGATCTAAGCTTAATGACTATTATGGCCATGATTCCTTATTGCATCCATTTTTCTATATTTTAGGGACGATTTATACAGTTATTTATACGATGCACGTAACGTTTCCATCTTATAATGGACCGGAAATGATTGTTGGTAGTAGCACGGGAGGAACAGTTGTCCCGGATATTGTTCTAGGTGTAACGTGGATTATTATCGTCGGAGCATTTTTCATGCCATTTTTATTAAATTATGGTGGTATTGACTTTGTCGGTTCATTAATGGAGCCATTGATGAGACCGTTATTTAAAGTTCCAGGAAAAAGTGCAATTGATGCAATTGCTTCATTTGTTAGTTCATCTTCAATTGCAGTTATTATAACGAGTCGTCTTTTTAAAATGAATGTTTATACAAAAAGAGAAGCAGCATTTATTGCAACATCCTTTAGTGCTGTTAGTGTTGGTTTTGCTTTATTAGTTATTAATACAGCAGGATTAGGAGATCATTTTATTAAAACGTACTTTTCTTCTTTAGTCATTACTTTTCTCGTAGCAATTGTCATGTGCCGTATTCCACCGTTATCGAGAAAGCCAAGTGAATATTTCAGTGGAAAGATTCAGACGGAAGAAGATCGTAAAGGCGAAGCGAAATTTGAAATGGCTGTCTTTAAAAGAGGGCTTGATCGAGCAGCTAAGCGAGGATATACAGCTAGACCATTAGCTAAAGAAATTATTATTAGTTTAAAAGAAGGTTTTGGTGTTATTCCAAAGGTAGTTACTTTAGTTGCTGCTGCGGGAATTACAGGACTTATTATTGCTGAATATACACCGTTCTTCCACTGGATTGGGCAAGTTTTTGTTCCATTATTACAAGTATTAGGTGTACCAGATGCTCAAGCAATTGCTCCATCAATTCCAGTTGGCTTTGCTGAAATGTTCTTACCAGTTTTACTTATTGCAGACAATGTAGAATTTATTGATATTGGTGCACGTTACTTCATTACAGCATTATCAATGGTGCAAGTAATCTTCTTAGCAGAAACAGTAGTCGTTATGTTAGCGACTCGTTTACCAGTTAAGTTTTTAGAGTTAGCTTTATTGTTCTTAGTTAGAACGTTAGTTGCAATTCCAATTGTTGCAATATTCATGCATTTACTATTTTAATCGTTAAAATGAATGAACCTTTAACTCATTTCGAACAAACGTAAATGAACGAAAATTGTGAGAGAAATACCCTGTCTTTACCTAGGAAAGTCGGATTGTATCGATCCGTACGTTCAAGGAAAGGACAGGGTATTTTTTATAGTATACATATTAGTAAAAAGATTTTATGAAACGAATATAGTCCACACGCTCATTGCTCTACTATTTTTCGCGTAAAAATCATGTAATAAATAATAAAGGCAATTGTTCCAATGAGTGATGTGTACCCAAGTACGTTGTATAACGTTTGACCGTTAAAGTGTTCGATAATACTTCCACCAGCTAAAGAACCAATAATTCCAGAAACGCCAAAAAATACCGAGTAATAAATTAAATGGCCTGTTGATTGCAAAGCTTTTGGAATGAGGCGTGTCACGTAATCGAAAGCTGATAAATAAAACATTCCAAACGTGATGCCGTGCAACACTTGAAAGCTAATCAATGTCATTGGGTCGTGAATCGATCCGTAAATAAACCAGCGAACTGTATAAATGGCGCCCGCAATAATAACGAATATAATCGGATGAAATTTTCGAAACCATAAGTAAGCAATCGCAAATACAATTGCCTCACTAATAACCCCGACGAACCAAGCGAGTCCGACTAAATTTTCTGTACCACCTAACTCCGTGACGTAAAGTCCGATAAAACTATCATTTGCCCGGTGCGTAACGGTAATAAAAATCATTAATAATATAAAAATAGAATAATGCTTTTTTTGTAAAAGCTTGCCGACATCGCGTATATGCACAGGATCATCTGTCGTTCGTACGTCTTTTAATCGAATGACGACAATTAAAGCGATTGTACCGAAAAACAAGTATGGCCAAATCATATGTTGCACGCCTACGCGATTTAATATTTCTCCGATAATAAGCGCTGAAGTCGCAAAGCCAATTGATCCCCACATGCGAATTTTACCAAATGATACACCTAAAGCATTTGCACGCCTTTGAGCGAGGCTGTCACCGAGTGCTCCAATCGGTGTCGTGAAAAAGTAAAAGATTGCTCCAACCGATAAAATCATTAACAGAGAATTCATTTGAAAGAAGATCGTACTTGAGATTAATAAGCCGATCACACAGACGAGTAATATATATTTAACCGTTTTATATTTGTCACTTAAGTATCCCCAAAATGGTTGTGAAACAATTGAAGCGAACGGTCCGATGGCTAATACCCATCCAATTTCCGTGCCATTTAACCCTTTGAATTTTAAATATAAAGGAAGGAAACTTAATATAATTGTATTTGTTGCATGAAAACTAAAGAGTAATGTTTTTATTGGTACTAATGATTCGTTTTTTGACACGGTGTCGTCTCCTTATAAATAATTACTATTTTCCAAAAGTGTGAAAGTTTAGTAATATGAAGTAAAGAAATGATAACATAATTTGATTTGTTCAGTATAGTGGATTGTTTATATGTGAAAGAAATGACTAACAATTGAGGTGGCTTTCATGGAATTAAAAGAAGAACCATTTGTTCATCAACTATTAACAGGAAAAGTTCGCACATTAGGAACACCAGATGCAAAGGACCCTATGGACCGTGAGTGGGAAACAGGTATTTGCAAAGCACCCGTAGAGGAACAAATCTGGTTAAGTGAGACAGGCTTATTAGGTGATGAAGTTGGCGATAAAGTGAAGCATGGTGGGCCAGAGAAAGCTGTATTTGCTTATCCGATAAAACATTATACGTATTGGCAAGAAGATTTAGAAACAGATACGATTAATATTGGTGGCTTTGGAGAGAACTTGGCCGTTTTAGAAATGGATGAATACTCAGTCTGTATTGGGGACACGTACCAATTTGGTGATGCAGTCATTCAAGTATCACAGCCGAGACAGCCATGCTGGCGCCCAGCGAGACGTTTTCGAACGAAAGATTTAGCGTTACGTATTCAACAGACGGGTAAAACAGGTTGGTATTTTCGCGTATTAAAAGAAGGATACGTTATTTCTCGCATTGACATTGAATTATTAGAGCGCCCATGCCCAGAGTGGACGATTGCTGCAGCAAATGAAGTGATGCACGTTCATAAAGATGATTTAAATGCCGCGAGTGAATTAGCTTCATGTAAATGTTTAGCAAAAAATTGGCGAGAGACGCTACAAAAAAGATTGCGTGGTAGAGAGTCAAAAATTGAGCGACGCGTTTTCGGACCGAACGAAGAATAATGATACTTATATGGAAGGAAGATTAACTATTGAAAACTGTTCGTATTTTATTTACTAATGATGAAGAATTATCGAATGAATCACAAATTAAGCAAATTGTTTCGAGTAGTAAACAGCGTTTTTCCGTCGTACATTTTAAGGAAGAGTACGTTGTTGTAGCGAAAGAAATAGCAAAAAACAAACAGTCGACAGAAGATGTGAGGAAATTAGCAGGTAGCATAGCTAAAGACTTGCGAGATCGTCACGTTAGCGAAGCTGTTGTTACCAAAGAGTCTCTTATGAATGCTTGGTTTAATATGAATGAATCAGATGTGATAACGGCATTCGTCGAAGGATGGGAACTCGGGAGCTATGCGTTCACGACGTACATATCTAAAAAATCAAATGACCGTGTAAAGTTAACCGTTCAAGCGGATGAATCGATTAATGATTTAGTGGAGCGTGGGAATAAGCGAGCAACGGCGACAAATTTCTCACGTGATTTAATGAATGAATTGTCTAATGAACTTACGCCTGAAACGTTTCCAACGGTCTTATCGGAACGTTTTGCAAAAGAAGAAAACGTAACAGTTACAGTCCATGATAAGCAATCGATTGAACAGTTAGAAATGAACGGTGTACTAACAGTTGCTCGAGGAAGTACGTATGATCCCGCGTTTGTTGAAATTCGTTATGAAGGAGACACGAAGAAGCCATTAGTTGCTTTAGTCGGAAAAGGTGTCACGTTTGATACAGGTGGGATCAGTTTGAAGCGAGGCCGTGATTTAAGTGATATGCGTATGGATATGGGAGGAGCGGCTGCAGTAGCTGGTGCGATGGATCTGTTAGTTTCGACAAAGGCTCAAGTGAATGTCGTTGCACTCATTCCAATTGTTGAAAACATGCCGGACCGAAAATCACTTATTCCAGGTGAAGTGATTACGTATAAAAATGGTTCAACGGTCCAAGTAGGAAACACTGACGCTGAAGGTAGACTTATTTTAGCTGACGGGATTATTCGCGCCGAAGCATTAAAGGCGTCTTACATCGTTGATATTGCAACGTTAACAGGTGCAGTCGTAAGTGCATTAGGTACAAAAGTAGCGGGAACGTTTGGAAGTGATGAATTAGCCGAGCTCATGCGAAAAGTTGGAAAAGATACGGGAGAGTCTAACTGGCAACTACCACTCGTTGATAGCTATGATAGCTACTTGAAGAGTGATTACGCTGACTTTAGTAACATTAGCTCAAAAGGGGAAGCTGGTTCGATTACTGCAGCGCTATTTTTGAGAAAATTTGTTACTGATCAGAGCAAGTGGTTACACATTGATATGGCAGGTGTCATGGAAACGACAGACTCTGGTTATGATTCAAAAGGTGGCAGCGGATATGGTGCGAGACTTTTAGCTGATTTCACAGAACAATTATCTTAAGCGAAAAATAAATCAAAACGAAGTGGCCGAATAACAGGCACTTCGTTTTATTGTAAAAACAAATGAATATATTTATGTTAAGATGATTAAATATGAAATGATTTTTTAAGAGGAGATAGATGAATGAAAATCATCGACACACATTGTGATGCATTGTGGAAAATACAGTTAAGCAATCGGTCATTAGATTATCAATCAAGCGATGAGTTACATACGAATATTGAGCGTTTAAAAAAAGGAAATGTATACGTGCAATTTTACGCTATATTTATTGAGCCAGAAGTATTAGTTGAAGATAAATGGCGTGATGCGCTCGATCAAATAGAAATTTTTGAACGAGAAGTTATTGCGAAAAATTCTGAAATGGTGCATATCACTAAATGGGAGCAGCTCAACGAACTAAAACAAGGACAAATTGGTGCAGTTTTAACGTTGGAAGGAGCTGACGCATTTGGTAATGATTTAGAAAAGTTAAACGAATTGTATCGTCGTGGCGTTCTTTCAATTGGGTTAACGTGGAATAACGCTAACTTATGTGCGGATGGTGTAGAAGAGCCAAGAGGTGCAGGGTTAACGGCATTAGGAAAACAAGTGGTTCAATCTAATAATGAAAGAGGCGTGTTAACAGATGTTGCACATGCGTCTGAAAAGACATTTTGGGACGTAATAGACGTTGCAAAATATCCATTTGCAAGTCACTCGAATGCACGTGCCATTTGTGATCATCCACGGAATTTATATGACGATCAAATAAAAGCTGTGTTAAATAAAGGCGGATTAATGCAAGTCGTATTTCATCCCCCATTTATAAAAGAAAACAGTGATACAGCGACGATTAGTGATTTAATTAAACATATTGATCATATTTGTTCTCTAGGTGGCGTGAAGCAAATTGGATTTGGTTCAGACTTTGACGGGATAGAGCGTGTCGTAACAAAGCTTGAACATTCAGGTCAATATACATATTTAATCGATGAATTATTGAAATATTACTCAGAAGAAGAGATTCGAGGGTTTGCGCATCAAAATTTTATAAATTTTTGCGAGCGAATTGTTTGAACGTAAAGGAGAAATAGTTAATGAGCGATGTACCGAGAAGAGTAGACACATATGGAGTAAAAAATAAAAAGAAGAAAAGTAAATGGAAAATAGTCATATCAATCGTTGCCCTTATAGGTATTGCAGCTGTCGGTATTTCCGCTTATGTCGGACATTCGATGACTCACCCTGATAAAAAGCCGATTGATCAATTTCCAGATGAATACGGTATGGATTATGAAGATGTAGAATTTGTCAGCCGTGATGGTGAGACAAATCTTAAAGGATGGGTCATTGAACCAGAAAAAGATGCGAAAATGACCGTTATATTTTCACACGGCTATAAAGGCAACCGTTTTGAAGACCACGTGTCGTTTTTAGATATGGCGAAAGATTTGCATGATAAAAAGTACCGTATATTAATGTTTGACTTTCGTTATTCAGGTGAATCTGAAGGTGAAATGACGACAATCGGGGCGAAAGAACAACTTGATTTACTCGGAGCGATTGATTACATGGAAGAAACGTATGATGAACCGGTTTCGTTGCTCGGTATCTCAATGGGGGCTGCAACGTCACTCTTAGCAGCAGCTCAATCGGATGTTATTTCCGTCGTAGCTGATAGTCCATTTAGCGATTTAGAAGAGTATTTAAAAGAAAACTTACCTGTTTGGTCGAATTTACCATCTATTCCGTTCACACCATTAATATTAAATATTGTTCCGAAAATGACTGATTTAGATCCGAAAGAAGCGAGTCCGATATCTGTTTTAGAAGATATTGCACCCCGACCTATTTTATTCATTCATAATAAAGGTGACGAATCAATTCCTTATTTCGAAAGTCAGAAAATGCACGATGAATATCCGAAATATTTTCAAATATGGCTACCAGACGGTGTTGGTCATGTGACGGCGTATAAGCAAAATAAAGAAGATTATATAGAAAAAGTAGACGACTTTTTTAAAGCGGCATTAAAAGATCATAAAAAATAAACGATTAAAAGCTGTAATCTATCATTGATTGCAGCTTTTAACCGTTTAAAAACGTTCCTTGATCCATCGCATATAAATTTTTATAATAACTACTTGTTTGTAGCAGTTGTTCATGGTGTCCGTGTAAAGAGATATTCCCGTCTTTGAGAAATACTATTTCATCCATCGCATCAACACCTGTTAAATGGTGGGTAATCCAAACGATTGTTTTGTCTTTTGTTGAGCTTAGGACAGTATTTGTGAGTGATTTTTCAGTGACTGGATCAAGTCCGACCGTCGCTTCATCAATCATAATAATAGGCGTATCTTGTAATAAAATACGAGCAAAAGCAATGCGTTGTCTTTCTCCTCCTGAAAACCGACTTCCCATTTCTTCCATTTGAGTGTTTAATCCATCAGGCAATTCATTAATTAATTCTGTTAATTGAGCTTTTTCAACGACACGCTCAATTTCTTCATCTGTTGCATCCTGTTTACCAATGCGAATATTATTTTTAATAGACGTTGAAAAAAGGTGTGGCTTTTGATTTAAAATAGCTACGTGTTTCGCAATGATTGATGAATTGACAATTTGTCCATTCAAAGTAATTGTTCCTTCAGTCGGCTGAATGATACCAGTAAGCAATTTTAATAACGTTGATTTTCCAGAACCACTTCTACCTAATAGGGCAATTCTTTTCCCTTGATCGATTGTAAATGAAACGTCGTTCAGAACGTTTTCATTACTTGAAGGGTACTGATAAGTTACGTTATTTATCGCTAATTGTATATTATTTGAAAATGGAATGTCTGCAGTAACGTTATGATCAAAATCGTCCATTTTTTGTTTAACATCATTCATTCGATTCAGTGAGTCTGTATAAGAAGGTATTTTTTCAATTGCTTCAGATAATGGTAAAAGAGAATCAGCAATTGCGAACATCATAAGGACGAATGCTGCAATAAGCGTCGGTGTAATGACTTCATTTGTTGTTTGAATACTCGTCCAAATAATTGTTAAGACGATAACAATCCCGACGACCAATTGACTAATCATGTCTCTAAATACGCGCATATGTTGGAACTGTTTCTCAGCGTGCAATAATTGCTTGTCAGTTTGGAAAAATGTTTGTTGCCATTTATCTTGTCTCCCACTCGCTAACCAGTCTGTTAACCCGAACATAGCATCAGTTAGTTGACTGTAAAGAGAATGACGCTTCGTTTTAATTTCGTCATGGTGTTTTTTACTTTTAAGAAATGAAATGAACGGTATGAGACATACAATAACGGCTAATGTCAGTATGATAAAAATACCGAATACGATATCGAATATGCCGAAGACGAAAGCGACTATCGTAAATAGTGTCAACCCTAATATACTCGGGAAAATTGTCCGTAAGTATAAGTCTTGTAAATGTTCAATATCATCTGCTAAAACGCTTAGTAAATCACCTGTTTTAAAACGAGACCTTAAGAAAGCGGCTTGAGGCTCGATGATTCGATAAAGTTGTGTACGCATACGTGCTAAAATACGTAAGGCAATGTCATGACTCGCTAATTTTTCTAAATAAAGAAAGACAGCTTGTCCGATACTAAATGCGCGAACAGATACAATCGGAACGTAAACAATCATAATGTTTACTGGACGTAAGGCGGATTTAGAAATTAAATAACCTGAAACGAACAAAAGCATCGCGCCCGCACCAGCTCCGATGACGCCGAGTAAAACGGTGAGTGCAATTAATTTTTTGTTTTTATTTATATAAGGTTTTACCCATGTTTGCATATCATCAGCCCTTTCATCCGTATATGAGTGTTTTGTACGTTCCGTTTTTGTTTATTAATTGTTCATGTGTTCCGTGTTCAACAATTGTTTGCTTATCAATGACAATTAACTCATCCATTGACTGCATCCAATGAATGCGGTGGGTTGCAAAGAAGACGAGTTTTTCTGTGAAAACATCAATCATTAATTGTTTTAATTCATATTCTGTTTCAACGTCTAAATGTGCTGTCGGTTCATCAAGTAAAATAATTGGTCGTTCACTTAAAAGCGCTCGAGCTATGGCTACGCGTTGCTCTTGACCCCCACTTAACATTCTGCCACCTTCACCAATACGTTCGTGAATTCCTTCTGGCAATTGCTCGACAAATGATTGCAAACCAATTTTTTTAACAATTCGTTCAACTGCTTCATCAGATGCATCTGGTTCATAAAAACGAATGTTATTAGCGAGTGAAGTAGGGAAGATGTACGGATGTTGCGGAATGTAAGCAATTTTATCTAACCAGTCACTTCGTTGAAACGTTTTAATTGTTTGCCCGTTCATGTTAATACTACCTTGTACTTGTCTGTTAAAGCCTGCTAAAAAGTGTAGGAATGTCGATTTACCTGCACCACTTTCTCCAACAATTCCGATGAAACCAGGACCTTTCCAAGAAAAACTAATATCTTGTAAAATAGTTTTATCTTCAAAAGCAATTCTTATCTGATCAATTGTGAGCTCACTTTTTTGATCCCATTTTATTTGTTCGTCATTACCCGGTTGCTTATGTTCGTTAACACGCACAAGTACGTCATCTATTTGTTCCATAGCGACTTGTCCGTCTAATGTTGCGTGATAGTCCTTTCCGACTTGGCGAATCGGTAAAAAGTATTCAGGTGCTAAAATTAAAATCGTTAATGCTGGCAACAATGTTGTTATACCATCAATTAAGCGAAACCCTAATGTAACAGCAACAAAAGCAATGGATAAGCTCGTGAAAAAATCGAGAGCAAATGATGATAAAAATGCCATCCGTAAAGTTTTATTCGTTGCTTTACGGTAATCATCACTGACTGTTGCGATTTTACTTTCATGTCGTTTGCTTTCGCCAATATATTTTAATGTTTCGAGACCTTTTAATGAATCGACAAAGTGATTCGATAAAATACGGTACGTTTCATATTGTTTATCAGCCATTTTTTGTGCAGCAAGGCCGAGTAAAATCATGAAAATAATAATAATCGGGACAGTTACGACGAGTATACCCGCGGAAACTTTGTCAACGGTGAAAATATAAACGACAATAAAGAACGGTACAATCATCGTTCGAATCATCCGTGGTATAGCAATTTGTAAATAGTCTTTCAGTTGATCCATACCTTCAATGGCGAGTAAGACGAGTCGCGCCGTTCCGTGTGAAGAAATAAATGCAGTCCCATTATTAAAGTAAGCATGAATAAGTTGTTCTCTTAATTGTTCAATTGTTTTAAGTGAATATCTTTCCGCAATGACTCGAATGGAGAACGTAATCATGTAGCGGACGACAAAACTAATAAAGAAAAATACAATATCATTTATAACTTCATTAATCATTTGCCCTTCAAAAAGAAAAGTAATGACTCTTGCAAGGAAAAATGCTTGGGCGATAATAGCTATCGCCTCAAGCACACTAAAAAAACCAATCCAGCTATAGAGCAACTTGCTCCCAGGGTAGGAAGGGAGTCCTTTTTTACGGTTCATTAGTAACCAACGTCTTCATTTTTTTGCACGCGTTTTCTAAAGACGTAATAACTCCAACCCTGGTAACCTAATACGAAAGGTAATAAAGCTAATGAGAAGTAAGACATTAACTTTAATGTATATGCTCCTGATGCTGCGCTTAATATTGTTAAACTATTTGCATCACTGATCGAACTAATCATTACTCGTGGGAACATCCCGATGAAAATGCTAGCAGTGAGTGCAATAATTGTTAAACTTGTCATTGTAAAAGCCCACCCGTCTTTGCCTTTCGTGTTTAACACAGATGAAATGACGAGGAAGACGACGCCAAGTACAGGTAAAATAACCCATAAAGACCCGTGATACGTGAATATATCTGTCGTTATGAATCCGAAAATGAAGAAGATAACGACTAGAATAATCGTTACAGGTGCTATTTTTTTACCAACTTGTCTTGCACGTTCTTGTAAATCACCAACTGTTCGGATCGTAATAAATTGTAGGCCGTGTGTGATACATAAAGATAGAAGCATTACTCCCGTTAATAAACCGAATGGATGGAGGAATTGTAAAAATCCACCGACCATTTCTTTGTTTTCATCAATTGGCATACCGACCATAAAGTTACCTAGAACGACACCCCAAAGGACAGGTGGAAGAACACTTCCGATAAATAGGGCCCAGTCCCACGTGTTGCGCCAACGATCACTGTCTACTTTACCGCGGAATTCAAACGAGACGCCTCGAATGATCAGCGCAAGTAGCATGAAAACTAAAGGGACATAAAACCCGCTAAATAACGTTGCGTACCAGTGTGGGAAGGCTGCAAACATAGCACCACCTGCAGTAATAATCCATACTTCGTTTGCATCCCAGAATGGTCCAATCGTGTTTATATAGACACGTTTTTCTGCATCATCTTTTCCTAAAAGTCTTGCGACAGAACCGACACCGAAATCAAAGCCTTCGAGGACAAAGAATCCGATGAATAGTACGGCGATTAGTAAATACCATAACTCATTTAGTGACAATTTCAGCATCCTCCTTATCGAACGGATCATTTGAACGGTCGTACTGTTCTATTTCCGTATGGTCATTTTTAATATGTTTCACAAATAAGTAGATACTGACGATAGCTAAAATCGTATACATCGTGGTGAATGATAACATCGAGAAAAGTACCTCATTAAATGTAACGCTCGGTGACACAGCATCTTCTGTTTTCATCACTCCGAATACGACCCACGGCTGACGTCCCATTTCGGTCATAAGCCAACCTGTTGAGTTTGCAATAAATGGTAGAGCAATGGCAAATGTCATCACTTTTAAATAGCGTGTTCTTTCTAAAATTTTATCTTTTCGTAATGAGAAGAAACCGAAAAGGCTAAGTAAGAGCATGAGTCCGCCAGAACCTGTCATTAATCGGAAACTCCAAAACAGTGTTTCTACGTGTGGAATATAGTTTCCAGGACCGTACTTATCTTCATAATGTTCTTGTAATTGATTCATACCTTCTAAAGAACCTTCAAATTTGCTATATGCTAAATAACTAAGAATCGCAGGGATATCAATTTGGAAATTGTTCTTACGTTCTTCTGAATCGATACTTGCAATGACTGTAAATGGTGCTGGATCATCTGTCGTTTCCCATACAGCTTCTGCAGCAGCAAGTTTCATTGGTTGTGATTGTATAATATACTGTGCTTGCTTATGTCCTGTAAATAACACGATAACTGATGCAAGAAGTCCAACAGTAATCGCGATTTTAAATGAACGTTTAAACATATCTACACTCTGTTTACGAGCAAGTTTCCACGCACTTATTCCAGCGACTAGAAAAGCACCTGTTCCGAAGGCTGTTAGTAAAACGTGGGGGAATTGTGCCCAAAGGTGCGGGTTCGTTAAAATCTCGCCGATACTGTTCATTTGTGCGCGTCCATCGACAATTTCATAGCCGACAGGGTTTTGCATAAATGAGTTCGCTGTTAAAATCCAAAATGCTGACATAATCGTTCCGAAAGATACGAGCCAGATGGATAATAAGTGAACGCGTTTTGGTAAACGGCCCCAACCGAACACCCAAATTCCGATAAATGTTGATTCTAAGAAGAATGCTAGCAATGCTTCAATTGCTAGTGATGGTCCAAAGACGTCTCCGACAAAGCGTGAGTACGTTGACCAGTTCATTCCGAATTGAAACTCTTGTAAAATTCCAGTAACGACTCCAACAGCAAAGTTAATGAGGAACAACTTCCCCCAAAACTTAGCCATGTCTTTGTATATGTCTTTATTTTTAACGACATATAATGTTTGCATGATTGCGATGATCAACGCGAGCCCAATAGATACAGGGACGAAAAAGTAGTGAAAAATCGTCGTTGATGCGAATTGAATACGTGCTAAATCAAGTACATCCATTTATTTATCTCTCCTTCTCTTTATAAATAGATGCTAAAAACCACTTCTCATTTAATGACGATACAAATGGTGGAAACATCTTAGTCTCATTATATAGAAGAACAATCATTTTAAAGGGGGATAACGTTACAATTAGTCGACTAAACAATGACAATTGTTTGACAATGTTATTTTAATATTGAGAAAATTCGAAAGTTATGAAAGAAAACCACAGAGATGATAATTGTTTATCAACTCTGTGGGCTGTGTTAATTACTTTTTAATCCATTATATATTTGGTCAATGTTGTATTGTAAAAATTTGGCGTACGTATCTCCCTCTTCACCAGGCTTACCAATTTCATCAGAAAAGATATCTCCATATATATCAACACCTGTTTCGTTTGAAATAGTCTCCATTGGACGCTTATCAACGTTTGATTCAACGAAGAGTGCAGGTGGGTCATTTTCTTCAATGAAGTTAATTAAAGACGTTATTTGCTCAGGTGTACCTGTTTCCTCAGTGTCGATTTGGAACAGATAACCTTCTGTCAATCCGTATCGCTCAGCTAAGTACTGGTACGCACGCTCACTCGTAACGAGTATACGATTTTCTTCAGGGATTTCAGAAATTTTCTCTTCATATTCATTGGCAATGTCTTCTAGTTCAGCCACATATTCATCTCCATTTGACTGGTAGAACTCTTCATTATCAGGGTCAACTTCACTGAGTGCTCCGATAACATTTTCGGCCATATGAATGCCAAGTACTGGATCTAAAAATGTGTGTGGGTTAATTTCAGCTTCATTACCACTGTCATCTGATAAATATAGAGGGTCTGCACCTGCCATTAACTCATACATAATATCATCTTCAATATTTGATGAATCAGCAAGTTTTGCTAACCAACCATTATCTCCACCTTCTAAGTTAAATCCGTTATAAATAATAACGTCAGCATCTGAAGCAGCCTTTATATCTTCAGGTAATGGATCATATTCATGTGGATCCGTTCCTGTTGGTACCATATTATACGTTTCTATATGGTCACCACCAATTTGTTTAACCATATCTTCAATTAATGTAAATGATGTAATAACGAATAACTTGTCGTCACTTTCTTCCCCTGATTCAGTTTCATCGTTTGATTGACAAGCGACTAATGATAGAACTGTGATTAATAGTATAATTCCTAGCTTCCTCATAAATGTATAGCTCCTTTAGTTTTAATATGATGTTGCTTTTTGTTTTTTAATACGAAGTGTTCGCCAAAGTAAACCGTATTTTGGTGAAAAAATAAATGCAATGATAAATAAGATTGTTGTTACTAAAACGATAACAGCCCCAGAAGCAAGGTTGTATTCGAAACTGAAATATAGTCCAACAACTGATGATGTTGCGCCGAAGAACATTGCTAAAAAAATCATCGTTGACAATCGATCAGTTAGTAAATAAGCTGTTGCAGCGGGTGTGATAAGCATGGCAATAACTAAAACGACACCGACTGTTTGCAGTGAAGCAACTGTCGTTAATGTCAGTAAAACCATTAATCCGTAATGAATGACTTTTGTCGGTAATCCATAAGCTGCAGCCATCGTTTGATCAAACGTACTTATGAGCAGCTCTTTGTAAAAGACTACAATGACAATTAAAACGAACGCACCAACGCCTAGTGTCATGTACATATCTGTTGACCGAACAGATAAGACGTTTCCGAATAGTATTTGTGTCAGGTCAGTTGCTGTTTGTGCTTTCGTAATCAAAATAACACCGAGTGCAAAAAATGCTGCGAAAACAATCCCAATTGAAGAATCGCTTTTTATCCGACTATTTTGACTAATGTAACCAATTCCGACGGTCGTAATTAATCCAAATAAAACAGCTCCATAGAAAAAGTTAATGCCGAACATATATGATAGTGCAATCCCAGGTAAGACGGCGTGTGATATAGCGTCTCCCATTAATGCAAGTCCTCGTAATATAATGAAGCAACCGATTGCTCCACAAATAATGCCTACCATAATAGATGTGATGAGTGCTTTTTGTAAAAATTCATAATGCATAATATCATTTATAAAAGCCATTATGAGCCCACTCCTATATGGTTAAGAAATGAGAACTGCGATTGATATGCTTTCGTCATTAGTTCTGGTTTTAAAACACTTTTCACTGAACCAGATGCGATTAGTTCTTTGTTTAGTAAGATTAAGTCGTCAAAATAGCTTTCGACTTTTGATAAGTCGTGATGAACGACAAACACTGTTTTACCACTATCACGAATGTCTTTTAGTAAGTGAATAATCATTTCCTCACTCGCTACGTCAATGCCGACGAAAGGTTCGTCTAAGAAGAATAGTTCTGCTTCTTGTGCTAACGCTCGGGCGAGAAAGACGCGTTGTTGCTGACCACCTGAAAGTTCACTTATTTGTCGCTTCGCGTAATCTGCCATACCAACTTTTTCTAAACATTCATACGCAAATTGCTTATGCTTTTTCTTCGGTCTGTGAAAAAAGCCTAAGTGCGGATAAGTTCCTAATACGACTGTGTCTAGCACAGTGATAGGAAAATCCCAATCAATATTACTCCTCTGAGGGACGTAGGCAATTTTCTTCTGTATCGCTTTGACAGGATTGCCATAAAGACGCACGTCACCTCTGTCTTTCGGAATCAGTCCAAGAATGGCCTTCATCAATGTTGATTTACCTGCACCATTTGGTCCGATAATACCTACTAACCTTCCTTTCTGTGTAGAAAAAGACACGTCACGAACGACTTCATTGCCACTGTAAGAGACGTGTAGATTTCGTACAATTACTGAATTCTCCATCTTCTTCACCTTCTTAGTATTGAAATATTTATATGTTAAGGCCATAAGTTTGCCAATAGAACAAAAGTTTCTACGACTCAACATTTTAATAAAAATTAACTGGGAAGATTTCCCTCCCCAAAAAACAACCCACATTTTGCGGATGTTTATTTTATTAAAGATTCTAAAACTTTGCCTCGTCCAACTTATTTTTAATTATAAATTATCATGGAAAAAATGTAAACCCTTTTTTTATATTTTTTGTTAGAAATTATTGTTAAGGAGTGAAAATTAGTTTTAAAAGAGTATACAAATGTGGTTGTGAAGGCTTTTTAAGTAATTTTCTTAAAAAACAGAAAATTTAACATAGATTTAACCTTGCTTGTATATACTGTATGAACTGACAGCATGCTATTACACACTTCTTATCAATTGTAGAGGGGTGAGAAAATACATTTATTAAATAAATTTTTGTATTTTTATTGCGGTTTTAAAACTAAATAAACAGGAGGAGAAGTTCAATTGAATAACAATTATTTATTTAATATTGAACGATCTAATGTCGTACAAACTTTTGTCATCGCTATAGTTACAATTGCTTTGTATTTTTTTATGGTCGGACACGTAAATGCTCAAAATATTATTGAAATCAATTCACCAGAAGGATTAGATAGTATTCGTGATAATATGGAAGGTGATTATAAGCTTACGAGTGACGTCGATTTATCTAATTGGGGAAATTGGGAACCTATTGGCGACCTTCGTTCAAGTACATTTGAAGGAACTTTTGATGGAAATGGCTATACGATTAAGAACTTTCAATCAAATACTGGAGGAATATTTGGACGGACTCGAAATGCAACGTTTAAGAACTTTAAAATGACAAATATTGATATTAATGCAAAAGATGCTACCGTTGGAGCCGTATCTAACAGAGACTATTTTAGTCATTTTGAAAACATTGTTATTGATGGAACGATCCATGGAAGTGGTGTTGGTGGCCTCGTGTATGATACACAAGATGGAACCTTTAACAATGTACATGTGAATCTTGAAATTAGTACAGGTTCGCAGTATGCGGGGGGGATCGTTGGTAGAGATGGTCATATTATAAATAGCTCTGCAAAAGGAAACATATATGCAAATGGATTTGGTGCAGGAGGACTTGCAGCAATGATTGGTTCGATAAAAGATAGTTATTCCGAAATGAATGTAGAGTCAACTGGGAGTCGTTCGGATTTTACAGGAGGCCTTGTTGGTGATTTACAACCACGTGGAGAGATTCAAAACAGTTATGTAACTGGTAATGTATATTCAACAAGAGATCACGTTGGTGGTCTTGTTGGAAGAGAGAGCACCCACGGACCGAACACGATTAAAGATAGTTATGTGACAGGCAACGTTGAAGGAAGAAATTATGTTGGAGGATTGGTCGGATATACGTATGAAATAACAAATAATATCTCAGGTAGTTATTCAAAAGATAATACAGTGAAAGGTAATAAATATGTTGGTGGATTTGTTGGATTATTACAAGGAGATAAAACAAATGTAACAAAAAGTTTCTCATCATCAATAGTTTTAGCTACTGATGAAGCAGAAAATATTGGTGGCTTTGTCGGTGAACTCGCATCTTATGCGAAAATTAAAGATTCTTTCGCTCGCGGGTCTGTTGAAGGGATAACGAATGTCGGTGGCTTCGTTGGTAACAATCGTGGATCTACGATTGAGCGTTCATATGCAACAGGAAAAGTTAATGGAGAAGATAATACGGGTGGCTTTGTTGGACGTGATTCACATGGTAACTATGGGTTAGGTGCGAATGATTCACTTGTTGCACCAAACTTTTACGATCGTGATGAGACGAATATGAACGATGAAAAAGGACCAATCTCACTAGCAACGAGTGAAATGAAACGACGTGATACATTTACACACTGGGACTTTACATCGACGTGGAAAATAGAAACAGGAGACTATCCAACGTTGCGTGACCAACCATTTGATTTACTCACAGATATTCCGTCAAGTTACTGGGGAAGAGATGACGTTACAGAAATCATAGAATCAGGCATTATGGCTGGATCAGAAGATATCGATAATCCAGGTAAATTCATTTTCCGACCAGGGGCAGATATTACTCGAGCTGAGTTCGCGATAGTTATTGTAAATGCATTAGGTGCAGGAACTGGTAGCACGTCAACTGGGTTTTCAGACGATGGAGCTATTCCGAGTTGGGCAAAAGGAGAGGTTTCTAAAGCGAAAGAGTTAGGTATTGTGTACGGTGACACTAGTGGAAACTTTAACCCGTCCGCAAAAATTAGTCGTGCAGAAATTGCTGCAATGATTGCTCGAGCTTATGATTTACCGTTAGAAGGATTTGGTGGTCCGCAAATGTTTGAAGATGAAACTGATATTCCAAGCTGGGCACAAGCAGAAGTTGGCGCAGTTGTTGCTGAACAAATTATGAGTGGTCAAGATAGAAGTGGAAAGATATACTTTGCTCCGAATGATAACGCACAGCGTGTTGAAGCAGGGATTGCTGCTTTAAGAGCTTATAATAATTAAAGTAATCATTAATATACTAAAAAGATGGGGTTTCATATAATCCCATCTTTTTTATTTTTGAATTTAAACAAACAATGATAAGATGAACTATGGATGAAAGAATAAGAATGTGGGGGAAGAATAGTGTCAGTAGGTAGAAATGATCCGTGTCCATGTGGAAGCGGTAAAAAATATAAAAAATGTTGTCTCAACAAAAAAGAAGAAAAACAAACAGAAGTGTCTAAAAAAGATAAATTCCAGCAGATGAAGCAATCATTATTCGTGAAGCTTCAATCTTTTCTTGATCAAACTGCATCGTTCGAGCAGATGCAACAGTGGCGGTTTCAATTTAAGCAACGAACGAAAGGGCTTATTAATAAAGATGAGGAAGAAGGTTACTTTACCTTTTGGCTGTTCTTTATCGAATCAATTCATGACAACAAGTCGCTGATTGATTTATTTATCGATAAACAAAGTAATCGTTTAACGCTAGATGAGCGTGAACGTTTAAATGTGTGGAAGTCACTTGAGCCTCGTATGCTCCAAGCGATTGATCGTTCGGCTGAAGACGTGTATTTTCAAGATATGTTAACGGGCGAAGTTTTCCCTATTAAAGGCGATGAAGACAACGTGCCATTTTTCATTCCTTGGATGAGTACAGTTGGTTTTGTTGAACCACTTGAAAATGCTTATCATTTTATAGGTGTACGGCCAAATGGTAGTCCGAATGATATGAAAGATGCAATAATGTTCGTTAATAAAGAGTCTGTTAAAGAAAAGACGGATAAAAACAAACTATTTAATGAGAACTATCCGGAAGTACTTGCTGAATTTTTAAAGAAAAGCCGTCATTCAAAACAGTCAGAAGAGATTGTTGAATATAGCAAAATGTATACTGTCAATGATTTAGAAGCAGTTGCTTTGCACATCCAGCAGTTGCCGAATTGTCAACTGAATGAATGGACAGATGAAAATAAAGAAGTTGTTTGGACGGGCAATCATCGCGTGTATGATGATAATGCGATTAAAGGCGGTATTGAAGTTGCAGACGTATACGGACAAATAACGATGCGTAATGATGAACTAATTTTAAAAACGATTGATCAAGAACATATGACAGAGCTTGAGGAAATGTTGCAACCAATTGTTTCATCAATGACATTTGAAAGTGATGAAAAGCGTATCATCGGTCTTTCAAGTGAAACAGGTAAAAATGTTATTACATCAGCTCCAGAAGATGCTTTACCACACTTTAGTTTCTATGCGCAGCATGATTTGTTGAAAGAAATTGATCAAGTTCAGGACGATTTAAATGGACTTTCTGTGCAACAACTTATGAACCAAGAGAAGAAGTTTGATGTTGAAATGTGGTTACGTCAAATGGAATACGGTATGTATCGTACGGCATTAGCGAGATTTAATGAAGTATCTGTAACGATGGACTTTAACTCTGTTCGTAAATTGTTACATATGCCGCTATCGCCGTTCGTTACGGGTGGTGCGTCACGCGAAACAGCGGTCAGATATGTTGAATATAAACATACAGGTCACGAACTGTTAGAGAAGCAGTTACCTATATTAGAAGATTTAGGGTTTACGCCAGATACGTTAGCGCAATTCTTCACGGCCGACTTCATTTACTTCTATGAAGAGAAACAGCAATCATTATCGGAAGAAGAGTTAAGAACATATCGAGAGAATTTAATTATGCTTCGTGAACTACTGCAACAAAAAGACGTTTCGAGTTGGCGCGATTGTACAATATCACTTTGGCGCGAAATAATTCTCGTAGACTACTCTGAAGTATCGGGGATGATTGATGATGAGAGCCGCGATCAATTCGTCGGAACGATTAAAGAATTATTAAATTGGATGGATAAAGAAAGTAATACATCTTACTTTTATCGAACGCTACTTTTCCTTGAACAATATTAATCATTTAGCAGTATGCTTCGTGCATGCTGCTTTTTTTATGAGTAACTATTATGTATTATTCAGTTAAAATCCCGTATGATAGGGGTAAGTATTATAAAGAGCGAAAGGGATGTGTTAAAAATGGACTTTCATTTAATAAAAGAAGCGCAACAATTTAATTTAGAACGATTTACGAAAATAGATATGATAAAAACGCGTACGAGTGTAGCGTTCGTTTTAAACTTTTTACCAGGGCAAGAAATGAAGGCACATCATCATCCGAATAAAGAGCTTTATTTACTCGTTATTGAAGGGGAAGGGACTTTAACGATTGATGGAGAGGAAAAAATCGTTAAAAAAGGTGATGTTATCTTTTGTGAAGAGGAAGAAATGATCGGCTTTATTAATACGAGTGAAGATAACGTATCGATTTATGCAACGATGTCAAAACTTCCATAAATAAATGAATGAAAAAGGAGTAGATGAATAACCGTGTCAAAAGCACATTGGGATAAAAGTTTTTCTGAAGAAGCATACGTTTACGGTGAAGAAGCGAACGAATTTATAAGAGCTTCGTCACATCTGTTTGGCGAAGGTGAAGCAATTGCGTGCTTTGCTGAAGGTGAAGGAAGAAATGCTGTTTATTTAGCCAAGCAAGGACATGACGTGACAGCTTATGATCAATCAAAAGTCGGCTTGAAAAAAGCTGAGCAATTAGCTATTAAGAATAAAGTGACTATCGAAACAGCAGCTGTTGATTTAACAAATGAAAAAGTACCAACTGCCGAGTACGATGGGGCTGTCGTTGTATTTGGCCACGTCCCAGCAGTTGATCAGCCATTTTTCATGGAAAATATCATTAATAGTGTTAAAGCTGGTGGTTTAATAATGGTCGAAGTATATTCAAAAGAACAATTAGCTTATGGAACAGGCGGTCCACCTAATGAACAGTTACTTTATAGCCCAGAAGATATGCTAAGTTTTTTTAAGAATGAACGTCACATTCACTTTTTCTACGGTGAAGTCACGAGACATGAAGGAAAGAAACATAATGGATTGTCACACGTTATTCAAGTCATTGCCGAGAAAAAGTAATTATTCACTTTCATCGTTGCTTTTATAAGTGAGTACGAAAGCGTTTATAAAGGCAGCGATTGGAATAATTAATGCGATGCCTATACCTGCACAGAAAATAGTAATTATTTCTGCACTGAAAATTTTCGAGTTAATAATATCTCCGAACGTATAAGATAGATCTTTCACCCAGATGAGTAAAGCCATATATCCACCAATAAAAGCGAAAAAGAGTGTGTTCGCATTTGAGCCGAGAATATCCTTGCCAATTGTCATACCTGATAAGAATAAATCTTTTCTTTTAATCGTCGGTTGTTGATTCGCTATTTCTTGCATGGGTGACGTAATTGATATGGCGACATCAATAATAGCTCCAACTGTACTCATGACAATCATTGCTACAGTTACTTTTACAAAATCAATACCTAAGTGAAGGGAATAAACTGTAATAATTTCATCGATTTCTTCTTCGCCAAATCCTTGAATCATCGCTTGCTTCGTAATGAAAAATATGAATAAGAAAAGAATCGCAATCGTGACGATCGTTGCTATAAAAGCAGTGGTTGTTTTTTTATTCACTTCATTAATGAAAAATAAATTTACAGCGCTAATAATGATACAAGCAATAATTGTTATGTAGATTGGATTTGTTGCCGTATCTAACATGAAAATAACTGCGACAAAAATGATGGCAAAGTTTAAAACTAATGATAAAAATGAACGTACACCTTTCATCTTGCCAATAAGAGCCATTAAGGCGAACAATATTATACTTAATAAAACAATCGTATTCATTTCATCGCCTGCTTTCTCTTAATAAAGTAAAGCGTCGTATATAAGCCAACAGGGATTGTAATAACAATTCCGATACCTCCGGCAAGTGCTCGTGTCACTTCTAAAGATAAGTGAATCGATAACGTAAATCCTAGAGGCGATTGATTTTTTAAATAAAGTAATAAAGCTGGGATTGACCCACTAACGTAAGCAAAGAAAAGAATATTTGTCATCGTCCCCATAATGTCCTTACCGATTTCTAGCCCAGATTGTTTTAACGCTTTGTAAGAAATATGTTTATTTTTCTCATATAACTCAAAAAGGGCTGCTGAGATGGAGATAGCAACGTCCATAACTGCTCCTAGTGAGCCGATAAATAGTCCAGCTATAAAAACTAATTCATAAGGGCGCGTTAAAAATTGCATTTCTTCATAATAAAGACCTTTTCCAGATGTTATAAACATCGCTAGAAATGTTATTAACAGTGAAAGAAAAGTACCAATGATTGTTGCAACAATTGCGGCATACGTTTTTTCGTTACGGCCATTTACGAGTAATAAAGAAAGTATCGTAAATATAATGACGAGAAGTGTACTAATTAATAGTAGATTAACTCCTTTGTTGACATAAATATCTAGCGCAAAAGAAAGAATAATAATATTAAGGACTAAGCTCGCTGTTGCAAAAAAGCCTTGTCTTTTTCCGATAATAAGTAATGTAAAGAAGAAGACCCAGCCGACAATGAGTAACTGTTTATCACGTTTAATATTAGTAATTGTTCCAGTGATAGGCTCATTTTCTTCGATTGACTGCTTATCAATATGGACGAATAAATCATTGCCCTGTTTATATTCAAAGTCATATGCTCCTGTATACGTGTAAATATTTTCTACAATCATTTGCTTTCCTTTATGCGGGCCGTTTTTAATCGTTCCGTGAATCGTTTGTGTAAATTCAGCATCTTCGTTACCGTTTCGATCAACAATTGTTTCTTCAGACTCAGTAGTTACGTCATGAACGGTAATAATTGGCTCTGAGTATAAGTTATAATTGTTATAGACAAAATAGAGTGAGCTAACAAATGCTACACATACAATAATAATAAAAAACATATTCTTTTTAAACATTTGTTTAAACATCTGTGACACTCCAATAAACGATAGATTTTAAATACGCTCTTTCATGCTACCATTTTTGTTGAAAATATCATAGAAAGCGCGGAGATAGGTATAATTGCTTATTTTTGTATAATCTATGTCTATTTCAAAGGAAAACTCGAATGTGTAGGCCTTTTTACTATAAACATAGTGGAAACGTATAATATTTCGTATATACTTAAGGTGTAAGAAACATACTAGAGGCCTTTTGTGTCTAAGGGAGAGATTATTATGGCTATTTACTTCGGTAAACCAAATAATTGGCAAAGTTATTTAGAAAATAAAAAAGAAACATTTGCAGATGTATCAGAAGCGATTAATGATCAATTAGGTTATATCGGTGTAACAGAGAAAACTTTAGAATATGTTAAGAGTAGTAGCGTACATATATTGCCATATGTCGATGATATTGTGGATGTTTTTTACGAACGGATTTTAGAAAATAGTCATTTACGTTCTATAATAGAAGAGAATTCGACTGTTTCTCGCCTCAGGGAGACGATGAAACAGTATATCGAACATTTTTTACGGGCAACAATTGATGAGTCATATATAAAGTCAAGGGCAACTGTTGGGGCTGTTCATAGTCGAATCAGCTTAACGGCGGGTTATTTTATTTCAGCGCATCATAAAATTATTCAATTAATGACGACAATTGTACTAGAAAAATATTATGGTAAACCTGATGAAATGATTAATGTTGCAATGGCGATTCAAAAGCTAGGCGCGTTTGATCAGCAATTAATTACAGAAGTATATATGGAAGAAACGTTTAAATCATTTTTATTCGGCACGTCTGATACGCTCGATTATACGATTCAGCTAGATACACCGAGGCAATTAATTATGCAGACAGACGAAATGAATCAAGAAAGTCAAAGTGTATCAAGTGCGACAGAACAAGTGAGTGCTTCGATATTTGAAGTAGCTGATTACGCTGTAAAAGTGTCTGAAGAAACGAATCAAGCCGTGTCGACAGCTGAAGAAAGTAAAGAGATCGTTAATCGGACGTTAACTGATATTGAAGCTGTAGGTACTGTTTATAATGAAGTCGTTGAAAAAGTGACAGAACTGAACAAGGAAATTCAGCAAACGAATCAAGTCGTTGAAGTGATTAGTCAAATCACTGAGCAGACAAACTTATTATCTTTAAACGCAAGTATTGAAGCTGCCCGGGCAGGGGAACATGGACAAGGATTCTCAGTCGTTGCTGAGGAAGTCCGGAAACTTGCTGAACATACGAAAGAGCAGACCGAACAAATTATCGTAAATATGCAAACGTTGCAGCAAGTATCACAAGACGTTTCAAAACAGATTGGCGAAACGGAATCATTACTAGAGCAAAGTGTCGCTGGTACACAAGTAGCTGATGATGCATTAAATAAAATCGTTGATACGATGCAAACAATTAATAGTTCTACCGCACAAATTGCAGCGATGTCAGAAGAACAAACGTCAGCTGTTGATGAAATTGCTCAACGAAACTCACTTATTTTTAATTACAGTAACAACTCGAAGGAAGTTTCTCAAGAAACAGCTGCTGATATATTTGAACTTAGTAAGCAAATGGAAGAACAAAGAGACCATTTCTTTACGACGAATATTCAATTGTCGGAACGAGATATTATCCAAGTGGCAAAAACAGACCATTTACTTTGGCGCTGGCGTGTTTACAATATGTTGCTCGGCCTAGAAAAGCTACGCCCAGAAGAAATTGCTTCACATGAAGTGTGTCGTCTCGGGGAATGGTATTTCGGCGATTTACCTAACCGGATTAAAAACTTACCGGCTTTCCAGCAATTAGATGCACCACATAGAGCTGTTCATGAATTAGCAAGAGAAGCTGCTACTTATTATGAACAAGGAAACATTGAAGCTGCTCAGCAATCGTTTGAAAACATTCAAGCAGCGTCGGAACAAGTGCTTCAATTATTAAATGATATTGAAAGCTACTTATAATGAACAACAAAGAAAAATGTATGAGTTGAACCGTAGTGAAAGATAAAAAGGGAATGTCGGTAATTTTTACTGACATTCCCTTTTCAATTGGCCTTATCGCTCGATAAATCTACTTCGCATGTCTCAGATGTTTCGAAAATGAAGGTACATTTTTTTCGCCTATGAGACGTTAAAAAGTAAATATTCAAAAGAGCATTTATTTTATTTTTATAAATTTATTTTAGCAATCATTTCAATTTCTACTTCGGCACCGAGAGGTAATTCATGTACAGCGACACACGTGCGTGCTGGAAATGGTTCGTTAAATTTGGTCACGTACACTTGATTCATTTCATCAAAATGTTTCATCGTCGTTAAGTACACATTCACTTTAACGACGTCATCTGAAGTGATTTCAGCATCTTCCATGACGCTAAATAAATTAATAAAGCACTGCTTTGTTTGTGCTGTAATATCACCTGTCATATCTTCTGCAGTTACTGTGTTTTTTGCCGTTTGTCCTGAAAAGAAGACGTAATCACCACTGTCAACTGCATGTGAATATGGTCCAGATGCATCAGCTGTTTTCGCATCATAAACTTTTCTCACGTTCGGAGCACCTCCTTTTCATTTAATGATGCCATAATCGGATTAAAAATGAAATTAGAGTGACAATAAAGCAGAGCAGTTACAAAAATAAAAAATATCAGTTATACTGTATAATGGATCTCGTATGTAAAAATAATAGATATGGCATGCGATGTTTGATAGAATGTCTTTTTTATTCATGATACAATTAATATTAATTATTTGCAGGTGAAAGAGGACCTAATGATGGAGATAAAAATGAAAAATGAAATAAATACGAATCAAATAAATAAAAGTTCATTTAAAGTGATGTTGGCAGATATCAAGTCGCTTACTAAAGGTATCGTTCTTTATGCAAACGTATTGCCTTCATTAGCAGGATTTTGGCTCGCATTGTATTTTACAGGTCAATCTTTTGCCGGTAATTGGGATACGTTTCTGTTAATGATTGTTGGGAGTACGTTCGTTATTGCGGGCGCTCTTATGTTTAATAATTGGTATGAAGTCGATTTGGACCGTGAAATGGACCGGACGCAAAAGCGGCCGACAGTTACGGGTAATTTTTCGTTAAAAACAGTTTTGACGTTAGCTATTAGTACGACGATTATCGGTTTAATTATTATGTTATTTACAACTATTGAAGCGACTATATATGCTTTCTTAGGTTGGTTTACATACGTCGTTCTCTATACGTTTTGGTCAAAAAGAAAATATACATTAAATACAGTTGTTGGTAGTATATCAGGCGCTTTTACACCACTCATTGGCTGGGCGGCGATCGACAGTGCGTTTCATATTATACCTGTCGCTCTGTTTCTTATTTTGTTCATTTGGCAAATTCCCCATACGTTTTCAATTGCGATGCGTCGTGTGGAAGAATACCGAGCAGCAGGTGTTCCGATGCTTCCAGTTGCTTACGGATTTGAAATAACGAAGCGACAAACAGTTATTTATATTATAAGTTTAATGCCCATTCCATTTTTTATGATTGCGTTAGGACCAACGTTCGTTATAGTCGCAACGTTGCTTAACTTAGGGTGGATGGTTATTGGTTTGCGTGGATTCTTTATGAAAGATGATATAAGATGGGCGAACTTAATTTTCTTTTACTCACTGACGTATTTATTTATTCTGTTCGGTTTAATGATGGTCGTTACATTACCTGTCTTTCATCCATAAAACATAGTCACTTTAATTGTGGCTATGTTTTTTTATATGAATATTTAGCACATGTTAGGAGTACTTGAATAATTTGTGAACAAATACTTATTTTGTTAAACATATGTAAGCTAGTTTCATGCGAAGAGAAGGCGGTTTAAGTATAATAGGTAGTGAAAATCTTATTTAGACAATTTATTTGTTTTTTCGTTTATATAAAAATATTTACTAACTTTCATACGATTTTCATAAAGGAGTTTTATAATAGGTAATGGTTGAAAATTTAACCGCCTATTGTGAAGTTGAAAGAAGTGAATCATGTGTTGTCTTTATCAATTGTTGAACAAATTGCGATATTAATCATTAGTTTTATTGTCGGGTTACTTTTATTTTACGTATTGAGTGCGTTAAATAAAGAAAAAAAGAAGTTATTGATTGAACACGTTTTATCGTATGTCGTTAATTTTATTATTTATATGTGGCTCGGAAAAATCATTACGAATATCGCTGGATTTATACGTGATCCATTTGCAATTCTTGCTTACCCGAGCGATTCAAAGGCTTTTTACGTTGCGACGTTGTTTATCGTGATCAACATATTCATAAAAGAGCGTCATAAGTCTTCTGTGACATCATTAATAGCTGCTTTTTTACCTGTGTTTTTGTTTACGTCGTTCACGTTTGAATTAATACAAGTACTTTATTTAAATAAAAGCACACATTTCGTTTATTTGTTATTTTTAGCATGTCTTGTCGTTAGTTATTTGTTATTTGCTGAAAAATTACGAAAAGTTGCTAGTTATTTGTTTTTTGCTGTATGGTCAATTGGGCAGTTTGTTTTGTCGATTGTTCAGCCGTTTACGACTGTGTTTAACTACATGTTGGCGACGAGCTTCTTTTTACTGACGAGTATAGGTTTTATGACGTTGTATATTTATTATAAGGATAGGTGTTAGTATGTTTATGATTGATGCAGATACGGTTATATTTCTCGGATTAATATTGGCATTTGGTGCTGGAGCGATATCATTTTTATCACCGTGTGTTTTACCGATATTTCCGGCATATTTATCGTATATAACAGGTGTTAGTGTGAAAGAGTTACAAGAAAATAAATCCGCTCACGTGCGTTCGCGGTTACTCAGTCACTCAGCATTCTTTCTTATTGGTGTTTCGTTAATATTTATTAGTTTAGGAATCGGGGCAACATTCCTCGGGCAGTGGATTCAAAAGTTACTCGTCGGGGATTCTGGCTTACTTATTCAACGAATTGCCGGAGTGTTTATTATCGTGATGGGACTTTTCGTTGGAGGCTGGCTGAAGTTTACATCGTTAATGAAAGAAAGAAGAGTCCAAGTACGAAATAGTAAAGTAAGTTATGCAGGGAGCTTCTTTTTAGGTTTAGGTTTCGCAGCAGGTTGGACGCCGTGTATCGGGCCAATTTTTAGTTCGATATTATTTTTGGCAGCGAGTAATCCAACGCAAGGTGTTTTATATACATTCACTTATGTTATTGGATTTGCAGCACCATTCTTATTATTAACATTTTTCCTCGGATCAACACGTGTACTGACGAAGTACAGTGGGCCGATTATGAAAATTGGCGGTGTCATCATGGTAGTGATGGGTATCGTCTTGTTTACTGGTCAGTTACCGGCAATTGCTGAATGGTTATTAAAAGCTGTTCAAGGAACATGGTTTGAAAACTTAGGATAAGTAGGGGGATATATCATTGAAGAGAAATATTATTATCGTTATCATCGTTGGATTGATAGGTTGGGCAATTTTTGATTTTGTAAAATCAGATGATGTGGAAGTGACGGAAAGTGAACCAAATACGACTGAAGAAGAAAGTAGCGAAAACACACTTGACGTTGAAGAAGAGGACGAAGCGGCACTTGATCCGGACAATGAAGCAGGAGAAGAGGGTTCTGATGTTGCTGGGTTAGAATTTGGTAATACGCCTCCTGATTTTGAACTTGAAACATTAGATGGTGAAACGGCAAAGCTATCTGACTTCGTCGGTGAGAAAGTTATCGTGAATTTCTGGGCATCTTGGTGTGGTCCGTGTCGAGCAGAAATACCTGACATGCAAAAGCTGTATGAAACACATGACGTCGAAATTCTTGCGGTTAACTTAACGGAAACAGAGACGAACACGGATAATATTACCGAGTTTGTTGATGAATTTGGTATGACGTTCCCTGTTTTACTTGATGAATCATCTGTTGCAGCGACGCTTTACCAAATTAAACCAATTCCGACGACATATCTAATTGATTCTAACGGAAAAGTGCATAATAAAGCATTTGGTGCTTTAAATTATGAGCAAATGGTTCAACAAGTTGAGGTAATGGACTAGATAGGAGCGATTGATGATTAAGCAAACGGTTTTAGTCGTAGAAGATGATCAGATGATACGGCGACTCATTCGACTTTATTTAGAAAAAGAGTCTTATGACGTTGTTGAAGCTGTCAATGGGGAAGAAGCTAAACAGGTTTTTTTAGAAGAACATCCTTGCTTAATTATTTTAGATTTAATGCTACCAGAATTAAGTGGAGAAGATTTTTGTCAGTGGGTAAGAGAGAGCGAGCATCAGGATGTATCTATTATCATGTTAACAGCGAAAGCGCGAATTGATGATAAAGTAGCAGGCCTTCGCATGGGTGCTGATGCATACATGACGAAACCGTTTGAGCCTGATGAATTACTTGCCCAAGTTGAGGCAGTGTTAAGACGGACAGGTCAGTTTTGTCAAAAAATTGTTTTAGATGGTCTCTGTATTATGCCGAGAAAAGGCGAAGTTCTTTTGCGTGATCAAACGATTGATTTGACGAAACATGAATTTAATTTATTGTATCATCTGATGCAACATCCGAATGTCGTATTTTCACGTGAAGAGTTGATACGTGAACTTTACCCTTATGATGAACAAGGAATTTTAGACCGAACGATTGATGCGCACATTAAAAAGTTAAGAGAAAAAATTGAGGATCAATCCGCACAGAACATGCGTGTACAAACAGTTCGAGGGATGGGGTATAAATTTGTCCATTAAAAAAAGTTTTGAAGCAGTCGTTCCGAAACGTTTTTTAACTAAAATTACATCCTTAAACCTTCTTGTTATTATATTGCTTATCGTCATAAGTAGTTGGGCAATTTATAGTACGGCTTGTTCACTCGTTGACGCGATTGGCAGTGTCGATGAACAAAGACAAACAACGTTTAACCGGCATTTGCTTCGTTATATTGTTATCGTTTGTTCATTAACTGTCCTCGTAGGAGCATCCGTTCATTACACGTTAACGAAGCGGTTGTTAAAACCAATTAATGCGATGATTGAGTCTATTAAAATAAGGCAACGAGGAACGTATTCACCAATCGTTAAAGAGACAGGACATGGTGAAGTCGGGGAGCTCGTTGAACAATATAATTTACTCATTACAGAGCAGCAAGTGAATGATTCAGAACGCATACGCTTTATATCTGATTTATCACATGAGTTACGTACGCCTTTAACGAATTTAACGGGATACTTACATGCATTAGAAACGGGTGTCGTAGAAGGAAATAAAGATATTTACTCGGATTTACAAGTGGAAGCGAAGCGGTTACTTGAAATGGTTGAACAATTTGAACAACTAAAAGAGTGGGACGGTACGCAACTCATTCATCATATGAAGCAAGAACATGTTGAGATGAATTGGCTAATAAATCAAGCGACGACGGTTTTTGATTGGAAACTAAAGCAAGAGCAAATTTCGTTATCAATGACGATAGAGCCATGTGATGTGTACGTAAATATTCAAGGTATTGAGCAAGTTCTTCATAATTTGCTCGATAATGCGATTCGTTATTATGAAGGTGTGGAACCAATCGAAATTACCGGAAAAATGGACGAAGATCGGTATGTCATTGAGATAAGTAATCCTACAAGAACACTATCGTCCGAGCACTTAACGAGTATGTTTGAACGACTTTACCGAGTTGATTATTCTCGAGCGAGGAGTATGGGTGGTTCTGGATTAGGCCTTTCTATCGTAAAAGATATTATTGAACATCATGAACAAGAAATTTCCGTCAGTCAAACAAATACTATTATTACATTTAGTTTTGGATTGCCGATTAAGTAAAAGATAGAAATAATATTTGTTTTACGGTAAACTACACATAATAGTATTTTGATTCAGGAGGTTAACAACAATTCCACTCAATATTTTATTATATCAAATTGCTTTTATTACGCTCATCTGGGGCGGTATGTTTTTCTTTTTAGATGATTTATTCGGATCAGGAAAAATTATCTTTTATGTCGTCTCATCTTGGTTATTGTTTTTAATCGTTATTTTAATAAAGGGACTTATAAAAGGTGATTTTAAAAAAGAAAAAGATGAATAAAACATAAAACTTGAATGAGTAATGGCTTATTCAAGTTTTTTTGATTTTATGCAAATACTTATTATTTTAAATGTATTAATAACTTTCTCAAAGAAAGTGAGGGATTTCGATGTGTGGAAGGTATACACTGACAGTGAGTAAATCTCACTTAGAAAGCTACTTTTCAACTGATGTCAATGAACAGTCTTATGAATTAAGTTATAATATTGCGCCGAGCCAAAATGTATTGGCTGTTATTCATGACGGGAAGGAAAAACGTGTAGGAACTTTAAAGTGGGGTTTAGTACCTTCATGGTCAAAAGATAAAAAAATAGGTAATAAAATGATTAACGCCCGGTTAGAAACAGCTCACGAAAAACCGAGTTTTAAACGCTTAATGGAACGTAAACGATGTTTAATCGTTGCGGATAGTTTTTATGAATGGAAACAAAATAGAGAACAGAAGAATCCTTTTCGCATTCATGTGAAAGACCGAACACTTTTTACGTTTGCTGGCTTGTGGGATAAATGGACTGACGGGGTAGAGACGCTATTTACGTGTACAATGTTAACGACTGAAGCTAACTCATTTATGGAAAGTATTCATCACCGGATGCCGATTATTTTACCGAAAGATAAAGAAGAAGAATGGCTTGACCCGCACGTTAAACGAGCAGAAGATGCAAAAAGGTTTCTGGATGATATTCAAATGGAAACACTAGAAGCTTATCCGGTAAGTAGTCACGTTAATTATGTGAAGAATAATGATGCAAAGTGTATTGAAATATATGAACAATAAAAAAGATCTGAGTCAGCAATGACTCAGATCTTTTCATTTGATTGAATAAGCGTGTGCTAAATTTAACTAGCTGCTTTTTCTTCATCAATCTTTTGTTGCATACGTTTCGTTTCAAGTATAATGACCCCGGAGAGACCGAGTAACCCGATCAAGTTCGGAATAGCCATTAAACCGTTTAATACGTCTGCTAAAGACCAAACAACGTCTAATGAAGCAGTAGCACCAACGAAAATGAAGAGAACGAATACTGTACGGTATGCTTTTACAGCAGCTGGATTCTTAAATAAGTACTGGAAACACTTCTCGCCGTAGTAACCCCAACCTAAAATCGTTGAAGAAGCGAAGAAGATGAGCCCGATTGTAACTAAGATTGGCCCAATTTGGCTTCCACCAGTTAACTCTCTGAAAGCTTCTGCCGTTAAAGCACCAGCTTCGATTGAAGAGTCTTTCCACTGACCTGACATAACGATTGTAACAGCAGTAATAGAACATACGATAAATGTATCTAAAACAACTTGTGTCATTGAAACAAGTGCTTGTCTTCCTGGTAAGTCTGTCTTAGCAGCTGCAGCCGCGATTGGTGCAGAACCAAGTCCAGCCTCGTTTGAGAAGAGTCCACGTGCAACCCCGAATCGAATCGCTGCTCCTACCGCTCCACCTAAAGCTGCTTCACTTGAGAATGCTGCTTTAAAGATAAGCGTAAATGCTGGGATAACGAGTTCAATATTCATAATCATAATAATAAGTCCAGCCCCAACATAGAAAACAGCCATAATCGGTACGAAGAATGCCGTTACTCGACCAATTGCTTTAATTCCACCGAGGATAACTGCACCTGCGAAAAGAACGAGTGCTAATCCTGAAACCCAATGTGGAACAGAAAACGTAGAGCTCATTAAATCTGCAACAGCTTTTGATTGTGTACCGTTACCGATACCAAACGCTGCTAAAGCTCCGAATATTGCGAAAAGAACACCAAGCCATTTTTGCTTAAGACCATGCTCTAAGTAGTACATTGGTCCACCGGCCATTTGTCCGAATTCGTCTTTCTCACGATACTTAACAGCTAGAATAGCTTCACCATACTTCGTCGCCATTCCGAAGAAACCTGCTAACCACATCCAGAATACTGCACCTGGACCACCGAGTACGACTGCTGTAGCAACCCCAACGATGTTACCGGTTCCAACTGTTGCAGCAGAAGCGGTCATCAGTGCCTGGAAATGTGAAATATCTCCTTCAGAATCGTCGTCTTCTTTACTTTTTCCAAAAACTAATTTCATTGCATAAGGTAATAATCTAATTTGTAAAATTCCAAGTCTTAATGTTAAATAAATTCCCGTTCCAACTAATAAAATAAGTAGGGGAGGTCCCCATACAAGGTCACTAAGTGTACCTAGAAACGCATCAATTTGATCCATTTTATTCCCTCCAGTGAAAGTTGTCAAACGATTAAACATTTTCTTTGGTGCTTAAGGATTAAGTTACTTTAATAGCATTATTGATAGCGCTTTCAAATCATCCTCTCTTTTCGTGGAATTTTGAATATTCAATTGATAAACAGAAGGTTACATTAACATTTTAGATATGTCAAGTTCATCTGAACGTTTGTTCATTCTAAATAATGCCTATGACTAAAGAAGCAGAATCTTCTTAATATTTGAATGAGTGAGGAAGTGCTTGATAGAAGTAGATATAAGGGGTTATTATGAGGAATAGGAGGGGGAAGAAATGGTAAAAATATTATTTGTTTGTTTAGGAAATATTTGTCGTTCACCGATGATCGAGGCAATATTTCTTGATTTACTGAATAAAGAACAGTTAACAAAAGAGATAGTTGTTGATTCAGCTGGTATAGCTAATTGGCATGAGGGTAAACGTCCACATAAAGGGACGCTTGATAAGTTAACGAGTAGAAATGTTGGCCATGAATGGATGAAGTCTCGACAAATTACGAAAGAAGATTGGGAAACATTTGACTACATAATTGCTATGGATGATCAAAACATAGAAGATTTACGAGCAATGATGCCAGATGATTCGACGACTATCGTGTTAAAAGCAGCTGATTTTATAAATGACGAGGCAATAACTTATGTGCCAGATCCATACTACACAGGTGATTTTGATGAAACTTATGATTTAGTCACAGAAGCATCTCAGCGTCTGTTATCATATATAAGAGAAAAGCATAATTTTTAAGGAGCGATTGAGGTTATGGGAAAACAAACGTTAATAAGAGGAATTTTAATTGGTGCAGTTGTCGGCGGATTGGCAACATTAAGTAATAAAGAAGTTCGTACGTACATCAAAGAATCGACGCGTAATTGTGTGGAGCAAACGAGTTATATGATAAAAAACCGCTCACAAATTATTGACTGTGCACAGTCACAAATACAAAATATAGAAGAAACGTTTACGAACCAAGTAGGCCAAGTAGAAAATTTATGGGAGCAAATTGAAGAAGTGAGAGAAATCTTTTTTAAAAAATAATTTAGTAAATAAAGTACATAAAATTATGGAGAAATCCAGTTAGTTTCATAAGAAATACAAATATCCGGTTATATTTATCTCGTTTTGGTAAATATAACCGGTTTATATTTAGTAACTATTTTAGTCGGAATGTTTTTCTTTTATATAATAAAAATATATTATTCATATAAATGGCATGCGACGGCATGTTCATTATTTTTTTCTTTTAGAGCTGGTCGTTCAGAAAAACATTTATCGAATGCGTGAGGACACCTATAATAAAACGGACAACCAGGCACTTGCTCCTCAACAGCAGAGGTATCATTTGCCCAATTTATTTTCTTTCGTGTTTGATTCACGTTGGGCGTAGGAATTGATTGCAATAATATCTCTGTATACGGGTGAAGCGGCTGATTATAAATATCATTTTTATTCCCAATTTCGACGATTTGCCCGCTATACATAACAGCGACGCGGTCACTTATATATTTTACAACACTTAGATCGTGCGAAATAAACAGATAAGTGAGCTCTAAATCGTGTTGTAAATCAGTGAGTAAATTTAAAATATGTGCTTGTACAGAAACGTCTAATGCTGAAACTGGTTCATCTGCAATAATGAACTGTGGGTCCATTGCTAATGCTCGAGCAATGCCAATGCGCTGTTTTTGTCCTCCTGAAAAAGCATGTGGGAATTTATTTTTTGCATCTTTATTTAGTCCGACTTTTTCTAATAAGTCATCAACGCGCTTTTGCCTCTCAATCTTTGAGAGACTCGTCTGTTCGATAAAAGGTTCTTCAATTAATTGACCAACTGTGAACCGCGGATTAAGTGAAGCGTCTGGGTTTTGAAAAATCATTTGAATGCTTTGTTGTATCGTATGAATAGATTGTCCGTTGTAATAAACATCACCGCCTGTCCGCGGGATGAGTTGAATAATCGCTCGACCAAGTGTCGACTTCCCGGAGCCAGATTCCCCAACAATACCGAGCGTTTCACCTTTATAAATATGGAAACTAACATCATCAACTGCTTTAATAACGTTTTGTTGGCGTTTTAATAACCCTTTTTTCATTGGGAAATATTTCTTTAAATGACTAACTTCTAATAATATTTCCTTCTTACTCATTGGCATTCCCTTCTTTCGTAAAGAGGTGACAACGGACAAAATGTTCATCTTTCGTGTTTAATAAATCAGGATTTATTTTTTTACATATATCCATCGTATGACTGCACCTATCGGCAAATCGGCAACCTTTTGGTAGTTGATGTGCAGGAGGAACAGTTCCTGGGATGGTGTAAAGACGTTCGTTATCACTATTTAAAGTAGGCATGCTTTTCATTAAAGCAACTGTATAAGGATGTTTTGGTTCATTGAATAACTCACTCGTTATCGTTTCTTCCACGATTTGTCCAGCATACATGACGATGACACGATCGGCGACGTCCGCGACAACACCTAAATCATGAGTAATTAATAAAACAGAAGAGTTAAACGTACGTTTCATCGTATCGATGACATCTAGTACGTGGGATTGAGTCGTTACGTCGAGTGCTGTTGTAGGTTCATCTGCTATGAGTAATTGTGGATTACAAGCCATGGCAATAGCAATCATTACTCGTTGTCTCATACCGCCTGACAACTCATGGGGGTATTGATTAATCGCCTCATTAATATTTGAAAAGCCTACGAGTTCTAACAGTTGTTTGGCACGTTCAACAGCTTCTTTTTTAGAAATTTTTTCGTGTTTAACCATATGTTCAACCATTTGACTGCCAATCTTTAAAACGGGATTAAGTGACGTCATCGGTTCTTGGAAAATCATACTCATTTGTTTACCGCGTACGTGTCCCATTTCTTTCATGGATAACTGCGTAAGTTCTTTTCCATTTAATATAATTGAACCACTCGTTATTTCGCCTTGCTCAGGGGAAATAAGCTGCATAATAGACAGGGCTGTGGCACTTTTACCGCACCCAGATTCTCCGACGATGCAAACTGTTTCTCCTTGATTTACGTGGAAACTAACGTCATCAACAGCCTGTGCTTTTGACTCATTATTTATATAGTAATGGGTTTTTAAATGATTGACTTCTAAAACCTTTTCATTTGAATCTTGCATAAAAACCACTCTTTCTTCATTGGAAATAAAAAGCTCTGTTTATCGAATTATTCATCATGGAAAACGAGCATTATCTTTATTATAATAAAGACGAATCGTAATTTGTTATCTAGCGATTCGGTTGTTTGCGTCTGAATTTTCTGTCGCTTTAACTATAAATAGACTGCTTGAATTTAGCAAATGATATAAAACAATTAAAGGGAGGCGTAGTAAATGGAAAACGGAAGTATTGTTGATGTCCCTCATATTAAAGTTGGTCATGCTCAAAATGAAACAGCGTTAACGGGCTGTTCAGTTATTTTAACAGAAAAAGGTGCGACGTGTGGGGTAGACGTACGTGGTTCAGCGCCTGGAACGAGAGAAACGGATTTACTTGATCCACTTAACACGGTCGATGAAGTACATGGCCTTTGTTTAACGGGTGGCAGTGCCTATGGATTAGAAGCTGCTTCAGGCGTGATGGATTATTTAGAATCAACTGGCAAAGGATTAGATGTAGGTTTCGCGAAAGTACCAATCGTACCTGCAGCTGTTTTATTTGATTTGTCAGTAGGAGATGCATCTGTTCGTCCTAACAAACAAATGGGGTATCAAGCAGCAAGTGAGGCAAGCAATGAATACTTTTCAACAGGGAATGTAGGTGCTGGTTGTGGGGCAACTGTTGGGAAATTAGCCGGATTTGATAAAAGTATGAAAGGAGGACTTGGTACAGCTTCGATAAAGCTTGCTAACGGTTTAGTTATCGGCGCAATTGTCGCAGTGAATGCTGTTGGGCATGTGCTTGATCCGGAAACAAACACTATATTAGCAGGTGCTTACGATAAAGATAGTGACGTTATTTTAGATAGTTTGGAATTACTGAAAATGGCAGATGAACAAAATTTCTTAAAAGGTGCGAATACGACGATTGGCGCAGTGGCAGTAAATGCATCTTTGACGAAAGCAGAAGCGACAAAGCTTGCGCAAGTGACTCAAAATGCTCTTGCTAAAACAATCATACCTGCTCATTCTACGTTAGATGGTGATACAGTATTTGCACTTGCGACAGGGGGTCATACACATTCACTTGATTATATTGCTTCTTACGCAGTGAAAGTGATGGAAAAGGCAATCATAAATGCTATTAAGTCAGCTGAATCAATAGAGGGTGTACTGTCTTATCAATCGTTTGCGAATAATGATTAAGCAGTCATGCGTCATCCTCATATCTTCTTGAAATATAATAAAGTATTGCTAGAATATATAGTTAACCACTAGGATATATATGTATTGAGTCGTTAAGGAGGGATGGATATCATAATTGACGTCAGATAGGAAGGTGAAATCAAGGGCTAGTGGTAGATGAACAAAGTGATTGAATAAATAATCTGTTTTAATTGTTATGTATTTGTTTTATACTAAGTGAAGCAATCAAGCATATACTTCATAGATGTTTGAAAATTTTGCTTTTATCTGTGTTTTAAGAAAGGAATTATAAAATGAGTCATATGAACCGAAAGCTTTTATTAATTATTTTTATTTCTATTATTATACTTCTTAGTGCATGTGGAAATAACAATGGATCAGATAAGGATAAAGAAAATAGTTCAGAAGATAAAGAAGTGAACATCGTTATTGCAGATGATCCAGATTTTTTAGATCCCCACTATGCAACAGCATCTATGACTTATATGATTATATTAAATATGTATGAAGGTTTACTAGCCGTTGAAGAAGATGGTACGCTTAAGCCTGCTTTAGCAGAGTCGTATGAAGTGTCTGAAGATGGTTTAGTTTACACATTCAATATTCGTGAAGATGTTTTATTTCACAACGATGAACAATTAACAGCAAATGACGTTTTATATTCTTATGATCGTTTACTCGGAACTCACTCAGATGAACCGTTAACGTCTGAACTTGATGCGATTGAATCAATGGAAGTTGTTGATGAATTCACGTTTGAAGTAACTTTAAATGAACCAAATTCAAACTTTTTATATATGTTAACCGCTCTAAATGCAGCAATAATATCGGAAGCTAATGATGACGTGCAAAATGAATCGCCTGTTGGAACAGGTCCATTTAAGTTTGTAGAATATCGACCAGGTGCAAAGTTAGCTTTAGAAAAAAATGATAACTACTGGCAAGAAGACGTCCCATCTTTAGATAACGTTAACTTTGTATTCCAATCAGATGACGATGTAGCGATACTGTCTCTCCAAGCTAGAGAAGTAGATATAATGGGTATTCCTGCGCACCGAATTGAAGAGGTTGAGAATGACTTTACGATTGAAACACAAGAAGCGAACTCGACGTTATTAATAGCATTTAATGAGGATGTTGAGCCGTTTGATGATGTTCGCGTGCGTCAAGCGATTAACTTTGCAATGAATAAAGATGATATCATTGAGTCAATCTTTTCAGGTTATGCTGCTAAACTTGGCTCAAACATGAGTCCAGCAATGGAAAGTGTTTATTTAGACGGGTTAGAAAATATGTATGAACAAGATATTGAACGCGCGAAAGAATTAATGAAAGAAGCAGGTTATAGTGATGGGTTTTCAACAAAAATAACTGTTTCATCTCATCGCTCGATGTATGCTGATATTGCACAAATTGCTAAAGAAAATTTAAAGGAAATAGGTATTGATTTAGAAATAGAAGTTGTTGAATGGGGTATTTGGCTAGAGCAAGTATATACGGATCATAATTACGAAATGACGACAATTGATTTAACGGGTCGTCCATCGGCTTATGAAATTTTGAATGATTACGTATCAACAAATGATAATGAAAACTTTTTCCGCTTTAACAATGCTGAATTTGATGACTTGATGGATCGTGTTCTTCTTGAAGATGAACCTGAAGAACAAGTCGCTTTATATGAACGAGCGCAAGAAATTTTAGCGGAAGAGGCAGCTGCGGTTTATATTGCTGACTATCAGTTTATTTGGGCGCTAGATCCTCAATTAGAGGGAATGAAATATTATCCATTCTATTTCCATGATATGTCTGAAGTTAATTATAAATAAATGAAAGGAATGGGGTCATGTCTTACGTTGTTAGACGCATCATTTTACTGATGATTACTTTATTATTAGTTTCTTTAATTACTTTTTTCGTATTCCAAGTGATGCCAGGTGACCCCGTCCGAATTATGTTAGGGCCTGATGCGACTGACGTGCAAGTTGCTACGTTAAAAGCACAGCTCGGATTAGATGAGCCACTTTACGTGCAATATGTGAAGTGGATATCTGGTCTATTAACAGGTGATTTGGGAGAATCGGTACGCTTTTCTATGCCGGTGTTTGATTTAATCTCGGAACGATTGCCTGTCACTTTGTCATTAACAATGATGTCATTAATATTTGTCGTTATTATCGCGATTCCACTTGGTGTCTTTATGGCTAAACGACAGAATCAATGGATAGACGTTATCTTTTCATCCGTTATGCAACTCGGAATGGCTATTCCATCTTTTTGGCTCGGTATGCTACTTATTATTTATTTAGGCATGACTTTTAGTTTCTTTTCTGTCAGTGGTTATATTCCTTGGACAGAAAGTGTTGCGGGGGCATTTAGTTCTTTATTGTTGCCCGCATTAACGATTGCGATCCCGCAAAGTGCCATAAAATTTCGTTACGTAAGAAATACAGTTATCGAGCAGCTCGGTTTAGATTACGTTCGAACTGTTAGAAGTAAAGGAATGTTAGAAACGTATATTCTTTTTAGGCACGTTTTAAAAAATGCGATGATACCTATTTTAACGATTTTTGGTCTAATTTTTGCTGAAATAATTGCAGGAACAATTATCGTTGAACAAGTATTTGGGTTACCAGGTGTCGGTAGTTTACTCGTTTCATCCATAAGTTATCGTGACTTCCCTCTCGTACAAGGGATTGTTATGTATATTACAATAGCTGTCGTTATAATTAACTTTATTGTGGACGTATTATATTCAATCCTTGATCCGAGAATAAGGTTGAGTTGAGGGGAATTTAAATGAAGTCAATGCAAAATTTTGCTAGGCGGGCTAATCTAATATTAGGGTTAATCCTTTTATCATTTTTCTTAGTCATTTTAGTGATAAGCTTTTTTTACACGCCTTATGATATACATGCGATGGACGTCGCTAAAAAGCTAGAAAGTCCAAGTGCGAAACATTGGTTTGGTACGGATGAATTCGGTCGTGATATTTTCAGTCGAGTGATGAAAGGGACGCAGACTGCTTTTTTTGTAGGGATGGTTGCTGTTAGTATCGGCATGTTTTTTGGTACGTTAATCGGGAGCGTTTCAGGATTTATTGGTGGATTGTTTGATGAGATTGTTATGCGTCTAATGGATGCACTCATGGCTTTTCCAGGCATTATTTTAGCTTTGATGCTCGTCGCTGTGTTTGGCCCAGGTTTGATAAATACATCGATTGCTATCGGATTAATGGCTATTCCGGGTATTGCACGCATCGCAAGGAGCGGATTTTTGCAGAATAAAGAGATGGAATATGTCATGTCAGCTCGTTTAATCGGACTTAGTCGGACGAAAATAATGTATAAACATATTTTACCTAACGTGCTCTCGCCATTAATAGTAGCAGCTTCTATTGGCTTTGCTACAGCAATGTTAGCTGAAGCGGGTCTTAGTTACTTAGGGTTAGGTGTTCAACCACCAGACCCGAGTTGGGGACGTATGCTGAAAGATTCACAAACGTATTTAGTAAGTGCTCCGTGGTATACGTATGCACCGGGAATCGCGATGACGATGCTTATTTTAAGCTTTTTTATGCTTAGTAATGCACTACGAGATTTAACAGACCCACGTTCTAGGTAGTAATTAAGATGAAAAAAGCTTGAACAATTGCTCTAGTCCTATTTTTATATAGCCTTGATTTGATCAAAAAATGTTGTCTGTTTGACTATTTATATCCTATTGTTATTAAGATACTCACATAATACTTAACCATTTATTATGATAACGTTATTACAATGTGCTAGACTAATAATTAGTCTCCTTTTCATTAAATGAATGTATTGAGGTGTTTTTATGAGTGAGATAATATGGAGTGATGTGATATTTCAGTCAATCTTGTTTATTACTCTAATATTAATGATTGTTTTAATTGTGCTATCCTTTCGCTTAATTGCGAAACGAACCAAACAAATAGAGAGAAATGAAAAGAAAATAGATGAGCTTAGCAGACAAATAAAAGCAGACGATTGAAAGAATTTTAAAGTATAAGCTAGATATTAAAAGAATAAATTCAGATTATCGGCAATCTTGCTTATTACCTGTATTTCTTATACAGGTAATAATTGATAATGTACTTTAGTATAATATTTTGAAACAGGATATTTTGTGTCTGCATCTATGTCATATACAATATAATGAAGAGAGATTAAAAGGAGAGGTTCATAGATGAAGTTTTCAGTTGAAGATGAAAAATTAGTAGGTAAATTAGGATATGGTGACTTGCCATTGTCAGCAAATGATGATGAAGGATATCGTCCATTTCAATTACTCGTTTCATCTATCGTAGGCTGTAGCACAATTGTTTATGAAAGAATTTTAAAGAAGCAGAAGATTGATTATGAAATTGTTGATATTGAAGCTGAAGTTGAAAGAAACGAAAAAGAAGCGAATCGCATTGAATATTTAAAAATTACATTTAAATTAAAAGGTGATTCTTTAAATTTAGAAAAACTCGAAAAAAACATGGAAGTTGCTAGTGAAAACTGTCCAATGGTAAGAAGTGTTGATAAAAACATTAGGATTGAAAAAGTAATCGAGATTGTTGAGTAAATGTTAAATATTGCAAATGAACCGAGGTGAAATATCACCTCGGTTTTTTTATGCACTTGCTTATTTCACTTTAATGATTTACTATAACAGAGTATTAATGTTATTATCATGTTCATTTAAGGGAGAGAAAGTATTTATGGTAGCTTGGATTGTAATCGTTTCAGTATTAACGATGACTGTGTTAAGTTTACTGCGTGTGAACGTCGTCGTAGCGATTATTTTAGCATCACTCGTTGCCGGACTGATGGCTGGGGAGTCAGTCGTTGATTCGATCGACTTGCTTATCGACGGGGTCGGGGGCGGTGCAAATACAGCAATTAGTTATATTTTATTAGGAGCATTCGCTGTAGCTATTGGCTATACAGGAATTACAGGATTGCTCGTGCGCTTTTTAATTAAAGCATTAACAGGAAAGAAAACATTAATCGTTCTCGTTTTAGCCGGTGTCGCTAGTTTATCGCAAAACGTCGTTCCGGTGCATATTGCATTTATACCTATTTTAATACCACCTTTATTAGCGCTATTTGATCGAATGAAATTGGATAGACGTGCGGTAGCAAGCGCATTAACATTTGGTTTAAAAGCACCTTACTTAATGATTCCAGCAGGATTTGGATTACTTTTCCATGAAATAATCGTTGATAGTATGGCGGAAAACGGTGTGAACATTTCAATTAATGAAAGTGCCTTTTCCATGCTTATCCCGGGGTCAGGGATGATTGTCGGTTTATTAATAGCTGTCTTATTTACATATAAAAAAGACCGTGTGTATGAAGAGTTTTCCATAGAAACGAAAGAGTCAGAAAAGGAATTAACGTTCAATCGTCAACATGTATTTACAATTATTGCTATTTTAATTGCGTTAGCTGTGCAACTCGTTACGCAAAACTTAATTGCTGGGGCATTATCAGGACTCCTCATCATGTTTATTACGATTGCTGTACCTTTCAATAAAGGAGACAAAATCGTTATGGAAGGTATTCATATGATGGGCATGATTGCGATTGTTATGCTCGTTGCCTCAGGTTACGGGAATGTTTTGAAAGAAACAGGCGCAGTGTCAGCGTTAATTGAGTCATCCTCTACCTTTTTAGAAGGTGGAAATAAAGCGATTATTGCATTCATATTATTGTTAGTCGGTTTAGTCGTTACGATGGGAATAGGTTCATCTTTCGGAACGATACCAATTATTGCTGCACTTTACGTTCCTATTTGTTTAGTGGCTGGATTTTCACCGATTGCAACAGCGACATTAATCGGAACAGCAGGTGCATTAGGTGATGCAGGATCTCCTGCGAGTGATTCGACGTTAGGACCAACGTCAGGGCTTGATGCGGACGGCCAACATAATCATATTTGGGATACGTGTGTACCGACATTTATTCATTTTAATATTCCGCTATTTATTTTTGGTTGGGTAGCATCATTAATTTTATAATAATATAATATATTTTAATTTATTAGTGGCTTTTCTATTGTTAAATCAATAAGGAGAGCCACTTTTTTATTTTTTAAAAAATTAAGCAAAAGACTTGAAAGTCAAAGATAGTCAGAGTATAATACAATTATAGTCAAAGTTAGTCAAAGTCAAAAAAATGATTATTATAATATATATGAGGAGGAATATGATTATGAAATGCCAAAAATGTCAAAGTAATCATGCAACAATTAACATGTCTGTTCAAATGAATCAGCAAAGAATGCAAATGAGAGTTTGTCAGAGTTGCTTTCAAGAACTAAAAGGTCAAATTAATGGATCAAATCCAGAAGCATTTTCAAATCATTTTTTCCAAGCGAATGGAAGTTCAGGCCCGCAAATGAGAACAAAACAGCAGACGGCCGAAGAAGATAGTATTTTAGATCAACTTGGAAAGAATATATCCCATGATGCACAGTCTGGGGCGATAGATCCTGTTATTGGAAGGGATGTTGAAGTTAAACGTGTTATTGAAACACTTAATCGAAGAAATAAAAACAATCCTGTATTAATTGGTGAACCAGGTGTTGGTAAAACAGCAATAGCTGAAGGTTTAGCTGTAAAAATTGCCGAAGGTGACGTACCGGCGAAGTTATTAAATAAGCAAGTATATTTATTAGACGTTTCTTCACTCGTAGCAAATACGGGTATTCGTGGGCAATTTGAAGAACGAATGAATGAAATAATTGATGAAGTGAAAAGTCGGGAAGACGTTATTTTATTCGTTGATGAAATTCACTTACTCGTCGGAGCAGGAACAGCTGAAGGTTCTCAGATGGATGCTGGAAACATTTTAAAACCGGCATTAGCACGAGGTGAGATGCAATTAATTGGTGCAACAACACTTAAAGAGTATCGTCAAATTGAAAAAGATGCCGCTTTAGAACGTCGTTTCCAACCAATTATCGTTAAAGAGCCGACAATTGATGAAGCAGTCATGATTTTGCAAGGTATTAAAGATCGTTACGAAGCGTTCCATGAAGTGAGTTACTCAGACGAAGTGGTTCAGGCGTTCGTTACGTTATCAGATAGGTATATTCAAGACCGATTTTTACCAGATAAAGCAATTGATTTAATGGATGAAGTTGGTTCACGCCTTAACTTAGCAAATTCAGAAAAAGACTCAGGATCACTTGAACAGACGCTTGAAGAAGTTATTCGTGAAAAAGAAGTTGCAGCAGAACAGGAAGACTATGAACAAGCTGCTCACTTACGCTACAAAGAAATTCAATTACAAAAGCAGATCGATAAAGCGAATGAAAATGAAAAAGAAGTTCGTGCAGAAGTTTGTGTAGCAGATATTGAAGAAATTGTAGAAGAGAAAACTGGTATACCAGTAGCGAAATTACAAGCAGAAGAACAGGCGCAGTTAAATGAATTAGCGAAAAATATGAGTGAGAAAATTATTGGTCAAGAAGAAGCAGTGAATAAAATTTCAAAAGCGATTAGACGTAGTCGTGCAGGGTTAAAATCTAAATATCGTCCAATCGGTTCATTCTTATTTGTAGGACCTACAGGTGTTGGTAAAACAGAAGTTACAAAAATGTTAGCTGAAGAATTATTCGGTACGAGAGAGTCGCTCATTCGTTTAGACATGAGTGAGTACATGGAAAAACACGCTGTTTCAAAGATTATCGGATCACCACCAGGATATGTTGGTCATGAAGAAGCGGGACAATTAACAGAACAAGTACGTCGCAACCCTTATTCGATTATTTTGTTAGACGAAATCGAAAAAGCACATCCTGATGTTCAACATATGTTCTTACAAATTATGGATGATGGTCATTTAACAGATTCTCACGGTCGAACAGTAAGCTTTAAAGAAACTGTAATCATAATGACGAGTAATGCTGGATCTGGAAATAAAACGATTAACGTCGGCTTTAATTCAGAACATGAAAGTGTTTCAATGTTAGAGACGTTAGGCGATTACTTTAAACCAGAGTTTTTAAACCGTTTTGACTCAATTGTTTCATTCAATGAATTAACGGAAGAAAACTTAGTCGATATTGTTGACTTAATGTTACAAGACTTACAAGATAATATTGAAGAAAATGAAATTACAATCAAAATTACTGATGAAGCGAAACGAGAACTCGTTCGTTTAGGTTATGATGTTAGATTTGGTGCTCGTCCACTTCGTCGCGTCATTCAAGATAAAATTGAAGATCAATTAACAGATTTAATTTTAGCTGAAGAAAGTGAAGTAAATGAAGTGACTGTTGATGTTGAAGCAGAAGATATCGTCGTTAAAAAAGTATAATAGATTTACAATTAAAAAGTCCTATCATTCTTTTATCGAGTGATAGGGCTTTTTTTATTTGGCTCTGTTAAAGTTAGTTGTTGATAATTGATTTTTCAGGAACGAATGTTCTATAATCGAACTAACTACAATAAAGTTGGTGATGATTGTGAAAGCGACTGAAATCCTTAAAGCCATTCAAAAACTAAATCTAGCAGAGAAGCACAGATTGCGTGAATATTTAATTGATGCACTCACAGCATCAAGTTCAACTGGAACCGTTCTTCACGAAATATCTGAACGTAAGAACAAGAATGGGTACGAATGTCCTGATTGTACATCAGAACATATTGTTCGATTCGGTAAATATACAACAATTGTTGATGGTGAAGAAGTTAAAAAGCAACGCTATCGCTGTAAGGCTTGTAAAAAGACGTTTACCGACCTTACAAATACAGTTCTCTATCGAACTCGTCACCTTAACCAGTGGATTAAATTCGTTGAGTGTATGATTGAAGGTTATTCTCTACGAAAGTCTGCTGACTTAATAGGTAACATCACTCACGTCACTTTGTTTTATTGGAGACATAAACTATTATCATCGCTAAAGAAAATTGAAATCCCTTATTTTGAAGGTATCGTTGAAATGGACGAGACCTATTTCCTGTACTCAGAAAAAGGACAAAGAAATATAAAAGGTAGAAAACCACGCAAACGTGGTGGTTCTGCGAAGAAACGTGGTATAAGCAATGAACAAGTCTGCGTATTGGTTGCAAGAGACCGCGACAAAACCACCTTTTCGCAGATATTAGGTATGGGTAGATTAACGAAAGACCAATTAGACAAAGCCATCGGGCATAGGCTTTCAAGTGAAAATATACTATGCACGGATTCTTGGCGTGCATTTAAAACATATGCTACTGAAAAAGGAATGGATATTTACCAATTCAAGTCTGATGGCAAAATTCGTACTAAAGGGCTTTATCACATCCAGAACGTGAATAATTATCATAGAAGACTAAAAGGTTGGATGCAACGATTTAATGGTGTTGCAACGAAGTATTTAAACAATTATCTTGCTTGGTTTCAGGTCTTAGAAAGTATCCATCACCAAAGAAATGAAGTAACGATGAACGACTTGATTATTAAAGGGAATTTAGTACAGAATTCAGAAACTTATGATACACTTAGGTTAAATAAATTTGCTGTATAAATACTGACGCTTATTCAACTAACGGGGCAGTTATGTTTAAGATGCTTTAAAATTTGGTTAAGCTCTCTAAAAAGATTGGTTTCTAACATTAGAAACCAATCTTTTTTATTGTGATATTAATATATAATAATCAAACAATCATTTGACTATTTGTTTATGGTGCGATATATTATAATCATAAACAAACAACCATTTGAATGGGGAGGGTAATTATGACAAAAGATATGTGTGAAGTTACCTGTATTCACGAAGATAAAGTAAACAGGGCTAAAAAAGACCTTGCTAAACAGAATCCTATGGATGTGGCCAAAGCTTTTAAGGCTCTGTCAGATGATACAAGGGTTAAAATTGCTTATGTTTTGTCTTTAGAGGGAGAGTTATGTGTTTGTGATGTAGCGAATATCATTGAATCTTCAACGGCTACGGCATCCCATCATTTAAGATTATTGAAAAATTTAGGTATAGCAACGTACCGTAAAGAAGGAAAATTAGTCTATTATTCACTAGATGATGAGCATGTTAAACAGCTTGTAGAAAAAGCCTTCTTGCATCAAAAGGAGGTTGCTAGTATTGGATAGTGCAGCAAAAAAATTAACAGAAGATAAACAGGTTTACCGTGTGGAGGGTTTCTCGTGTGCAAATTGTGCTGGGAAGTTTGAAAAAAATGTAAAAGAACTACCAGGGGTGCAAGATGCTAAAGTCAATTTCGGAGCTTCTAAAATTGATGTCTT
>DATGUM010000027.1:0-24533 GCA_035301345.1 Bacillota bacterium | reverse complement strand
TAACAGACTACCTATCGGTATACATATATATGCAATCCACATTGGCATCATAATTCCAGTTGTAATTTGTCCAGTTTGGATCGTTGAATAAGTGAGTAGCCACCCATAATATACAAAGATAAACATAAATATGGATGCAATTATTTGCGCAACAAAAACTACGTATTTTGTAACTTTTTGTGGAATTACTTGATTTATTAAGTCAATTCCTACATGTTCCCCGTGCTTAGCACATAAGCTTCCTCCAACGAAAGTTAACCAGGCAATTATATAACGTGTTCCCTCTTCAGCCCAAAATATTGCATATCCAAAATATCTTAAAACGACATTAGTAAATACTAACATAGTCGCAGCAAGAAGCATAAAGACACTAAACCCTTCTTCTAATGATTCAAAAAACTTTATTAATCGTTTTATAGCACTTCACCTCAATGATAATAATTAAGATGCTTAAAAAAGCATCTTAATTATCACTTTTGTATAGTGTTTTACACTACTTCAGACATATTACTCAAATTCTTTTACAAATTCTATTGTTCTCTCAAGAATATCGCCGAAGTCATCTTCAAACTCATCGTATACCGGTTGGCTAGCTTCACGGAATTCTTTTCTTTCTTCATCAGTGAGTTCAATAACTTCTATTCCAGAAGCAGTAATTTCTTCATAATACCCTTCGTTCGCTTTATCCATTAGATCCCTATGTTCTACAGCCACATCTATTCCAGCATTCCATACGATATCTCTTAGGTCCTCTGGTAAGCTTTCGAGCCATGTATTGTTTGCATATAGGGCATAAGTTAAGTAGTTGTGATCACTCATCATTAAGTAATCTTGGACTTCATAAAACTTCTTATCACTAATACTTAATAAAGGGTTTTCTTGCCCTTCTACCACACCTTGTTGTAAAGCATTATAAATTTCTGAGTAATCTAACGCAACAGGATTTGCTCCCCAAGCCTCATATTGAGATAAAATTACGGGTGCATTCATACCTCTAATTTTTTTGTTCTTAAAGTCATCAGGAGAGTGGATAGGACTGTTATTTGTCATTTGTCTCCAACCCTCCGCGTAAAATGCAACACCTTTCATATCCTTATCAACAAGTAAATCTAGTAACTCTCTACCAATTTCACCATCTAGGGTTGCCCACAACGCTTCATCATTTGGGAATAAAAACGGCATGTCCACTAAAGAATATCTGATATCAAAACCGGCGAAAAAGGCAATCGGCATGTTAATCATATCTACACTACCTATTTGTAAAGCCTCTAACGCCTCTCTTCCAACACCTATCTGCTCAGCTGGGTAAATCTCAACCTCAATTCGCCCATCACTTTCCTCTTCAACAATTTCCTTAAATCTTTCAGCAGATTCTTGAAACGGTGAGTCAGGCATATGATCATGACCATACTTTAAAACATAAGTGTCAGCTGAGTCACCTGCATCTTCTTTTCCAGAGTCTGAACCACCGCCACAAGCCACTAGCACAAGTGCTGTAAGCGCTATCATAAGTAAAAGTAAAATATTATTTCTATTTGTTAAATTCAACAAAAGTCCCCCCTAAGTTAATTTTGAAATCAAACCTTTAACTTTCTCATTTCTCCTCCCTAAAATATTTTTATATAAAAGCCATAGATTCAACCACACTTTAATGTCCCCTGATTAACAAGAAGTTAAGTCTCTTGCTTATAACTATGGCTTATATAAATACTTTAACATTTCATTCAGCCCATAAGGATTACCTAAATTGTGAATTTTCAGACTGATAAAATACATAGTAAGACAAATGTATACTTTAGTCAACATTTTTTATTCTAATATACGGATTAGTAATCTTTATCCCTTATAGATTAAGCTCCACACTCATATATTCTATCCACTTAGTAGTAAAGCATTTATTATAATAGATTCTAAATGAATGGGGTAAAAGAGAGTTTTGCGCTTGTTTAAAACACAGAATCCTTACATCATTCACATCTTTTTTACACAGAAACAAATCTATTCAACCCTGAGAAGAAACCTACAAATATCATTATTATAGAACAGATCAATAACATTGTTAGAGAGAAAAACATATCTCCACTAACATCAAATAATAAACCAAAGAGCCAAGGGCCTAAAGCAGCTAATAAGTAACCAACAGATTGCGCCATTCCAGAAACCTCAGCAGCTTGTCTACCATCTTTCGTTCTGAGGCTAAAAAACATCATACATAAACTTAATGTCGTTCCACTTGCTAAACCAATTGAAATAGATGAGAGCACCAAAACAAACCCACTACCCACCATGAACCCTAAGGTTCCAAGCACAAATAATATAGAGCCAAATACACTTAAGGCACTTTGGTTTTTTAGTTTTTCTGCCATCATAGGTATGACAATTGTTGTCGGAAAGATTGATATCTGTAACAGAAACAACATCCACCCCGCTTCATCATTGCTATAGTTGTAATTTGATAACAAGTCTGGTAACCATGTAACTAACGTATAAAAAATAAGTGATTGTAACCCCATAAAAATTGTTATTGACCATGACAGGGACGAAAACCAGACCCTTGAACTTTTTCTTTATTCACCAGCCTGAACACTAAGTTCAATCGTATTCTTCTTTTTCATTTGCACCTTCCAAACTATAAGGCTTGCACTTGTAAGTAAAAACCAAAAAAATAAAGATCCATTCCATTTGAATCCATTTATGGATGATAGAGGTACACTAACACCTGAACCAATTGCACCGGTAAAGTTCATTACAACAGAATATAATCCAGTTACTATACCTACTCTAAATGGAAAATTAACTTTTATAAACCCCGGTAACAAAACATTTCCAACAGCTATACTAGTACCAATGACTACGGTTCCAATATACAACCCGTAAACATTAAAGAAGGATCTAAATATAAAGCCAATCATTAAAAATATCAGCGAGAAATATATTGCTCTTTCCATACTGAATCTATCGGCTAGCTTTGGAACTATCGGAGAAATAAATGCGAACGCTAATAATGGTATGGTCGTTAAAAATCCTGCAGCAGCATTACTAATTTCTAAACTATCCCTAATCATTGGTACTAATGGGCCAACTGAAGTTAAAGGAACACGTAAATTTGCACCGACTAACATAATTGCTATAAATAATAACCAATTAATTGTTTTTGAACGATTTAAATCATCTTTCAATTCCTTTCCATAACCTATTCTCAAATAAACCATCCCCCCTGTTAAATTCTTACACACTTAAAGTGTAGATGAAAAACATTCAATACGTCCTTAATACAGATATTACCTAATAATAACTATTTATTTTTTGTATTCAACCTAAAAGCATTTCAGTTTTGTTTTTTCAAATCTAACCAAATCGATACACATAAAACTTCCCATATTTCCCATGAATACCCGGAACGTCAATTTTATTCATTAGGCGGAATGGGGTTTGTTTCATCGCGTGCTCAAATTCAGTCAGTGGATAGTACAATATAACATCTGCTTGTCTATCATTTAACTTAATAGATTTCGTGATATTGTGAATAACTTTTTTAAATATTTTCACAGAAAAAGGATTGAAAAAGAAAAATAAATTATCGTCTGCTTGAATCTCGTAATTTTCTGCAAGACCGAATTCAAAATAAAGTGAAGCGTCATCTTTTCTTCTTCCCTTTAAGTAAGTCTGTTCGTTTTGTAATGCCTCATCAAACGTTTTATCATTGTTTTCCACACCTGAAACAGGAATGTTAAATCGATTATGTACATAAAAAGAAACGCGGCCACGACCAGCTCCAAAATCAACTAACTTATCATCTGCTTCAATTGTATAATTCTCGAATAATTTCTCTAAGGCTTCGTATGGCGTAGCCTCATATCGATTGTAGCCATTTTTATCATTTCGCCACTCTCTAATACCTGATGTTTTTATCTTTAATGCTTGATCATATTTCTCTTCTAACATTTGTTTACTCCTTTACAATCATTTTCCTTACAATAAAATACATATTTTTACATATCCTTTTATTTTTTTACATTCTTCGTCTATTCGGATGAAATTTATCGCTGTTTTATATATAATATAGGGACTACTCGTTATTTTTTAAAGGGGGAAAGTAGATGAACGAAATGACAAAAGATCCACATCCGATTCGCAGACGCGATGTTTTAAAAATATATAATAAAATCAATCAAGAAATTTATGAAATAGGAATTAGTAAACATAAAATCGAGTTTTCCGAAAATCGCTTAATGATTTTCGCTGTTCACAAAAGAATTGCCGCGCTAAAAGTCATGAGAAAAAATTTCCCTGAACTCGTTTCATATGCAAACACGGCTATTTTTTCAGAATTTAAAACAAAACTTAAAGAAGAACTTGAACAATTGACAGGTTTATCGATTAATACAGTTTTAATGGACTACGATGCAACAACCCAACAATCTTGTACAATCGTTTATTTCGATGTAAATATTTGTGAGGGTTAATTATATACACAAAAATAAGAGCCTCCTCTCATCAATTCATTGATGGCGGAGGCTTATTTTAATTGGGTTGCATACTATTTTTTAAACGTTGTAAGTACGGTAAGAAAAAACTAATAATAAACCCTGAGGCTACAGCATTAATTAATGTTCCAATCCCGATATCTCCATTAAAGAAATACGCTACAATCACGAGAACAATGCTGATTAGTGCTCGCGAATAAGAGACACTCCATCCCGTTAGCTTAGATAGGACCATCATCGAACGATCCATTGGATTCGGAGCAATTGTCGATTGTAAATAAGTCGACACGCCCAGTGCTATGAATATAACCCCAAAAATTAAATATAAATACTCACCTATAAATGATGAAGGCGTGAACGGGCTTAATAAAAACAGCCACATATCGATTCCAATTCCCGTAACAATTGATGTTAGTAAAGCAATAAATTCTGGACGTTTTCGTTCCGCAAAAGCATTACCTAGGATCATAGTTAGTCCTACGACTACCTCCCAAGATCCAATAGAAAGACCGAATGTTCGATATAATCCTACGAGCACAGCATCAAATGGTGATGCACCTAATGCTGACTCAATTGTCAGAGCAATCCCTAATGTCAAAACAATAAGTCCAGCTAAATAAAAATGCAAACCAGACCGCAATAATCGCAAAGTACCCACTTTCCCTTCCACCCATGCACAGTATAACCTTTAAAAGCCTCCGTTTTATTTTTTATCTGAGCGTTTCACAATCAATTCATGTGCAGATATACCAGGACTAGTCATCCCTTTAGGCTCTAAAATTTGATCAATCTCTTCTGCCGTTAAAAAGCCCTTTTCAATACAAACTTCTCTCACTGAACGATTTGTTGCATACGCTTCTTTCGCTACTTCTGAAGCCTTTTCATAGCCGATATGGGGGTTAATGGCTGTTACCACTCCTAGGCTTTGCTCTAACTTTTTCGCAAGTTCACTTTCATTTGCAGTAATTCCATCCACACAATAGAGACGAAACACCCGAAAAACATTTGACATGACTTGAATAGAGTCCATTAAATGATGTGTAAGTACTGGCTCCATTACATTAAGCTCAAATTGACCAGCCTCAGATGACAAATGAACCGTGTGGTTGTTCCCACTGACTCGAAAAGCGACCTGATTAACAACCTCAGGCATCACTGGATTCACTTTTCCAGGCATAATTGACGAACCTGGCTGCCTTGGAGGTAAATGTATTTCCGATAATCCAGCTTTCGGACCTGACGCCATTAACCGTATATCATTGGCAATTTTCGATATGTTTGTCATACAAATATTTAACATCGCAGATAAGCTCGTATATGCGTCAGTATGTTGCGTCGCGTCTATTAAATGATTTGCAGTTGCGAATGGCAAAGAGCTATTTTCACGTAAATACTCAGCAACTTTTTCTATGTATTCTAAGTTCGCGTTCAACCCCGTTCCGACAGCTGTTCCTCCCATGTTTATTTCATAAAAACTCTCCAAGCTTTGACCTATTCGTTCAAAATCACGGTGGAGGACCTCACTGTATGCAGAAAACTCCTGTCCCAGTCGAATAGGGATGGCGTCTTGTAAATGTGTTCGTCCAATCTTAATCGTTTCATGAAACTGTTTCGACAAGCGCACAAATGACTGTTTTAATTGATCGATTTCATCAAGAAGTAGCGCACTCATCTTAATAATTGCTAATCGGTTAACAGTCGGGATGACATCGTTCGTGGATTGCGACATATTAACGTCACTCATCGGACTAACCAAATGATAAGCTCCTTTTTGTTCACCTAAAATTTCAAGTGCTCGATTGGCAATAACTTCGTTAGCATTCATGTTAAGAGAAGTTCCTGCTCCCCCTTGAATAGGATCAACTATAAACTGCTCATCAAATTCACCAGCAATCACTTCTTCAGATGCCCGAATAATTGCCCGAGCTTTCTCATCATTTAATAATCCAACATCTCTATTTGCTTGAGCCGCTGATTTTTTAACAACGCCAAGCGCTTGAATCACATGTGAAGAAAGACGCAAGTGGGTGATTGGAAAGTTTTCAAGGGCCCTTTCTGTCTGCACACCATAGTAGGCATGTCGTGGCACCTCTTTTTCACCTAACGAATCGCGTTCCGTTCGATACTCATTTGCTTCCACACCTTCATCCCCTTTTTAGTTTGAATGAACAATATCTTCCTTTATTTTCGAATGAGTGTTCATACTCACTCGTGCGTTAATTTTACTAAATGATATCATAGTTTGCAAAATAGACATGCGCGCTCAAGTTCAGACGAGTTCGCTCAACTAATAATCAACCTTTTTTCGGGCAAATGACTCTTTATCTTTTTTCCACTGTACGACCCAGTCTTTCAGCTGTCTTGTCTCCACTTCACAAGAGCGATAGGCTGGGACGTCATCTCCTAGTCCGGAGAATAAATCATTAATAATTGTCTTTTCTTTAGTGATATCCAAACGACATCGATTACCAGAAAATTGCTCACGTGCTTTCTTTCCCACAAGCACCTTCTCTAATAAGGTTAAAACTGAAAAATTCATTAACGGGGCATCAGTCATTAAAAAAGCACCAATAATTTGATATGCTTCATCCGTAAACTCAACAACGAGCACGTCTTTGTTGTTCATTTTTCCTTGAACAGTCACTGTTTTCAATTTATACAATCGTTCACACCGTCCTTTCACCATACATTTTATATTATTCATATACAGGAAAAGCTGATATTATTTTATCATTATTATCTAAGTACATTTGGATAGATACACCATCATCCGAAATGCCTTCGTACGTATTACCTGTTAAATGAGCTTTCGTATCATAGGCCTCATTAATTGCATCGACAACTCGCTGGGTATTCCATTCATCTGGGAAAAACGATGAAAAACCGCGATTTGATGTTTTTTCAACATCTCCTACTTTAACTTGCGCCTCATAAACACCGTATTCATTAGGCGAAGTTTCTGTTCCCTCAATAATCTCTCCTTTTTTTGTTGGTAGCTGATCATAGTGAAATCCAGTCGCCTGACCCTTACCGTTAATTTCTCCTTCTAAAATATGTTCGAGAGCTCCATCACGAAAAGTCCCAGTTTCCTTTAAGTCTTCAATTAAAATTACATGTTCTTCTGCATCAGATGTCTCCTCTAGTAAGTCGTCAATGATATCCAAATCACAACTTGTTAAAAAAATTACTAGTGTTAGTAGGAGTAGTCCATTGATTATTTTCTTCATTTAATCATCCTTTAGTATGTATTCACAGTAATTAAAAAGTCATTTTTTACTATAGGAAAATCCTAATAATAAAAAATGACAGAAGTTGTTCATAGCTAAAATAACCGTCTAGCTGTACCAGCATTATTTGTAAATATTTGCTCAATAATTTCTTTTATTTTTATATTTTGATAGAGCTTAATAATCGGTTCATAGGATTTCGTTCCATTTCCTCTTTGGGAACTAATTTCTATGAGCGAAGCTGTAATTTGGATAAGCAAAGACAAACAAAGCTTATAGTCTTTCTCATCCTCCGGTAAAAGTAACAATATATCAGAAAATGACGGTAAATCATAAATAACTATCATTTCTAAATGTTCCTGAAGTAACTTACCATCTTCGGCTAGTTGCATGACGTCATGTAAACTCGTCAATTCAATCATCGTGCGATCTTGGTTAGTTAGTATCGACAGTGTATAATTAATAAACTTATAAATCCCAGACCTTACATGTCCTTTGCTCCCGCAATTCGGACAAGGTTCCGCTTCATGTCCAAAAACCTCTACCTCGTAAGACCTAACATATATATCAGATGAGAATAATGAATAACAACCGTCACAAACTGCAGGTAAAAATGGCATTTTTCACACCCTATTTCTACAATTTATTAGTTTTGAATAAACTTGTGTATTTATGTATTCTAACGAATTTTTACACCAACTTGCAAGTTTTTTGTCAACTTTTGTTGAAACATGACTGCTTGAATCATAAATCATTAAAAATCATCCTCTTAAAACACTTATAAATGTTCAAAGAACAGCTTATAAAAGCAATAATACGAAAGTTTTGTTACTATTAAAGCATAGATATATGAAGGAGAGGGGCGAAGGTTTTGACAAGTAGACGAAGGGGCATTAAACGACACACATCCTTGCAGCCACTATCACGTCATCATATGGTTGCATTACATGTCGCTTTAAAATTACGACGTGCAGGGGAAGAAGGCAGCCGCTGGTCACCAGAAGAAGTATATAATGATTTGCAGGACTTTTGGGAGCCTGACGGACAAGTCCATTTTCGCGAAGAAGAGGAAATTTTACTTGTAACATATGCAAAACATCACTCCATTGAACGTACTGAATTTAAAGACATGTTGTTTGAACATGTACAAATACGCGCTTTAATTGAGATTATTCTTGATGCAAATGAAATAAACATTGAACATATGCATGAACTCGGTAAACGACTTGAGCAACACGTAAGAAAAGAAGAACGAATTATCTTTCCACTCATTGAAAAAGATTTACCCAATGATGTATTAGATGAATTAGCACCCTATTTACACGATTAACTCTTAGGAGGCCACATATGAAAACAATAAGTCCAATTGATTTATTAAAAAAATTAGAAGAAGGAAAAGTAACTATCCTAGATGTTCGATCAGAAGAAAAATTTGCGCTCGGGAAACTGCGCCATAACAATGCTAAGCTCGTAAATATATTTAAAGAGGATATATTCAACCTAGCAGTTCATGAAAATATTCAGCTCCCGAAAAATGAAGAAGTCATTGTTACTTGTACAACCGGAAATTCCGCAACAAAGTGTACAAGGATTTTAATGGAACATGGGTATGATGTCACTTTATTAGAAGGTGGAATGGTGCAGTGGAATCAAGATACTAAGCACTTATAAGCAAAAGAAGATTCCAGTATGATATTTATACTGGAATCTTTTCATAACTTTCTATAATACAGCTAAACTCGCTTGTTGCTTCATTTGCGATTGACTAAGCAAGTCCAGCAATAGTCAACAAACCCTTCCTAGACAGCTATTTTATCCAATCCCACCTCTAATGGTAAACATTAAGTTCAACGTTACGTGCCACAATACGTTATATATCGGCTATCTCCATCCGGTGGCATTTGTCCATACTTTTCTTGTTCCGCTGTATATGCATAAGGATCTTGTAAAAGGTCTAATAACTGTTTAATATCCGAAAAATCCGCTTCTCTTTCTGCTTTTTGAATCGCTTTCTCCACTAAATAATTACGGGGTATGACAGCTGGATTATGCTGCTTCATCCTTTGCGCAATGACTGATTCATCTACGCCTTGTCTCGCCAAACAATGCTTCCATTGTTTTTCCCATTCAATGAAACTCGCTGCTTCAAAAATTGCTAAATCCCTTTTATTTAATGTTAATGAACGAAAGAAATAGGTATAGTCAATTCGTTCACCTTCTAAAAAATGTAATAAGTCATCAATAAGTTTCCTTTCTTTGCTGTCTACTATTTCTAGGCCAAGTTTCTTACCCATTTCAGCATACCAATATGTGTCATAAATTTGCGGAAACATATTTATAAGATCTGTTGCCTCATGGATGGCCTGCTGCGGATCAGGATGAATCAATGGAATTAAGGTTTCAGCTAAACGAGCAAGATTCCACTGGGCAATAGCTGGCTGATTCCCATAGGCATAACGCCCTGAATGGTCAATAGAACTGAATACTGCCTTACGATCATACGCATCTATAAAAGCACACGGTCCGTAGTCAATTGTTTGGCCATTAATCGAAACATTATCTGTATTCATTACACCATGAACGAATCCAACCTTCATCCACAGAGCAACAAGAGCTGCTTGTTTCTTTATAACTTCTCGCAAAAAAGCAAGTGGCTTATTCTTTTCCTTTTGTAACTGCGGATAATGTCGATCAATCGTATAATCGAGTAACTTGATAATGAGCGCTTCATCGCGAGCATACGCTGCATATTCAAATGTTCCCACTCGAATGTGGCTCGATGATACACGCGTAAGTACAGCTCCTTGTTTCATTTGTTCACGCTGCACATTTTCCCCCGTTCCAACAGCTGCAAGTGCTCGTGACGTTGGAATATTTAAACCGTGCATTGCTTCGCTCACAATATACTCTCTTAAAACAGGCCCAAGTGTCGCTCGCCCATCACCTCTTCTTGAAAATGGTGTTTGGCCAGCTCCTTTTAATTGTATATCGACTCTTTTCCCCGACGGTGTGACATGTTCACCTAACATAACGGCGCGTCCGTCACCTAGCATCGTAAAATGTCCGAATTGATGACCTGCATATGCTTGTGCAAAAGGCTCAGATCCTTCAACGATCTGATTACCTGAAAATATAGCCGCTCCTTCTTCACGTAAAGCATCCATATGAAGACCGAGTTCATGACCAAGTTCTTCATTTAATAACATAAGTTCTGGACGCTCTACACGTGCTGGCAATTGTTTCTTATAAAAAACATCTGGCAACATCGTGTACGTATTGTCAAAGTTCCAATGAGACATTCGACGTTTCTCAGTCATTATATAATCGCCTACCTTCACCTTTAGTTATACGCCGATTTTAATAACTTTTCAAACGATTAAACGACTTCATTTAAAGGTTTATTCTTTTTCAATAAATGACTGCGATGTTCTACTAAAACGACAAAAGCCACACAAACGATACTAGCAACATTCAAATAAACATATGGTGCGGCAATACATATTCCACAGAAAAATAATAGTAACCGGTAACCGGCGTTCAATTCACGATATAAATAACCGATCAATGAACTACTAATGACGATTATACCGATTGTCGTCATCATAAATGCATAAATAATTTGCAAAATCGTTCCGTTCATTATAAGCGCTTCATTTAAAACAAAAATAAACGGAATAATATACGACGTTAAACTAAGTCTCACGGCTTCAAAACTCACTTTCGTCGGGTTAACGTCCGCAATTCCGGCAGCTGCGAAAGATGCAACTGCTACAGGTGGTGTTATCGCTGAGATAATCGAGAAATATACGATAAATAAATGCGCTGCTAGTGGACTAATATCTAAGCTTATTAACGTCGGAGCTGCTAACATCGCCGTTAAAACATAAGCAGCGGCTACAGGCATTCCCATACCAAGTATGATACACATGACCATAATAATAATTAATGAAGGAATTAAATAACCAGCTGTCATACTTAAAATAATGCTATTTAATTTCCCACCTAAACCTGTCGACATAATTCCTGCAATGACAAGACCAGCTGTCGCACAAGCTGTACTAATAGGAATCGCAGACTGAGCACCACTCGTAAGCGATTTTAAAATCGTTTGTACACCCATCCGGTTTTTCTTCGTTAACCAGCTTAATACAACGATTGTTATTATCCCATAAACGCCCGTTCGCGATGGGCTATATCCTTGGAATAAAAAGACGACGAGCATAATAACTGGAAGAAAGTGATATGAACCTGAGCGGAGCACATCTTTAACTTTCGGAATTTCCCCTTCAGATGCTCGAGGTAAATCTAATCGAATCGCTTCTAAATGAACGACTGAAAACAATGATACGTAAAATAAAATACCTGGCAACAACGCCGCAATAGCAATTGTTCCGTATGGTAACCCAGTGACAGCTGCCATTAAAAATGCTGACGAACCCATAATTGGTGGCAATAAACTTCCACCTGTTGAGGCAATTGCTTCAACAGCAGCTGCAAAGCGGCGAGAATAACCTAATTTCATAGCGAGCGGAATGGTGAATGGACCTGTCGTCACAACGTTTGCCGTTGGACTTCCAGAAATAGTTCCGAAAAAAGCACTCGCAATAATAGCAATTTTTGCTGCTCCCCCACGTGTTCTACCAGCTATTGCAATAGACAATTTGAAAAAGAACTCACTCGCACCTGACCGCTGTAAAAAAGCGCCGAATAAGACAAAAATAAATACGAACGAAGCAGCAACAGATATTGGCGATCCCCAGAGACCATTGAAGCTAAACGCTAAATGATCGAGCACTTCTGCCGGGGACATTTCGTAGTGATACCACGTACCTTCTAGTAAATGTCCATAAAGGGAATAAATAATAAATACGAGAGCGACAGCGACGATTGAAAAGCCTATCGTTCGTCGCGCCGCTTCCATCACTAATAAAACGAACGTTAATCCAAAAACAATGTCTAACGTCGTTAAACCGTCGACACCGACTGTTCTTAAAGCGATTCGTTCGGCATGAATAAAATAATACGTTCCCGCACTAATCGCTAGCCCGATAAATAAATAATTTATAACAGCCTGTACGCGCGATTGAGCTATTTGTTTAGAAAATGAATAAAGGAAAAATGTGAGCACTAAAATAAACGACAAGTGTATCGCCATTTGGTTAATTGCGTCTAACTTCGAATAAAGAACGGACCACACTTGATAAATAGACAAACTACTACCAATGATTAATAAAAACATTTTTTCTATTCGTGTTAACGATCGTCTTTCCCCTTCAGAAAAAAATAATCGTAATCGATGATTCGTTCGCTTCAACACTTCCACGTATAATCACTCACTTTTATCATTCATTTATTCTAATAACCCTTCTTCTTTAAAAAACCTTTCCGCTCCGGGATGTAGCGGTATTGTTCCTACTTCAGTAATTGTTTCATCATTCACTTCTTTAAATCCATTGTGAACGTCAGCTAAATAATCGAGCTGATTGTAAATAGCTTTCGTGACGTTATAGACTGTTTCTTCATCAATTTCTTCACTCGTAATTAAAATCGTTGGTGTATTCACCGTTTCATAATCTTCCTCTTGAAAATCATAACTACCCGCTTCCATCGTATAAGGCATGACTCCGTATTCTTCCACTAAATAATCAATCGCTTGATCACCAATCGGAATGAGTTTCATATCAATCGTTGCCGAAGCTTCTAAAATATCACTCGCTGGAATGGGTACCATTTTTCCTAAACTATCAATTCGAGCATCACTCATTAATTCAAACGTTTTAGGGCCGGATAAAAAGTTAACTTCTCCCCCGTTTTGTTCAATAAGCTCATATGATAAATCGTACGCTTCAAAGACAGATTCAGAAATAACGTCACCTAAAGCGTTCTTTTCACCAGCTGAATAACGCATCGGCAAGTCTTTTGTCGCCACTTCTTCTACAGATGAAAACGAAACACTTTTCGGTGCGACGAGTTGAAAGACGTTAATTGGCATAATACCGGCAACAGCACGGATGTTTTCGTGTGTTTCATCAAAATTTACTGTTCCGTCTAATGCAAATTTTGCCGTTAACGATTCAGATATGGCAAAATCAGCCTTCCCCTCAGATACTGCAACGACATTTCCTGCAACTGTTCCCGGAACAGCGCTAACATTCGCCCCTTGATGTTCCCGGCGAACAGCTTCAGATACTCCTTCTGTAAATACAGACCAAACACCACCGACACTTCCTCCAAAGATCGTTAGTTGACCATCGATCGATCCACTTTCTTTTTGACTGCTATCATCACTTTTCGAACTACAACTCACTAATAGAGATATACATAAAATAAGCAATAAAATCGTACGTATATTTTTCTTCACAACTTTCCCCCATTTTCCATTCAATCTTAGTTTGCTCAAAATTTCACATACTTTCGTACATAAAACGCAATAAATACTTCAAAAATTTTATAATGACTATTCGTGATGTGAAACATTCAAGCTAATATCAAGTGAACGTACAGAATGCGTTAAATAGCCAAGTGAAATAAAGTCGACTCCGCTTCCTGCGTATGTCGGTAACGTTTCTAACGTAATCCCTCCAGATGCTTCTGTCGTTATATGTTCTGGCACGAGATTGATTCTTGCTTTAATATCTTCTGGCGAACAATTATCAAACATAATAATATCTGCACCTGCTGCAACAGCATCTTTTACATCATTTTCTGTTTCCGTTTCTACTTCTACTTGAATCATATGACCTGAAACTTCACGCACTTTCTTAACGGCATTTGCAATGGATCCGGCGAATGCGATGTGATTATCTTTAATCATAATCCCGTCATATAATCCGTATCGATGATTCTTACCTCCACCGACACGAACAGCGTACTTTTCAAACATACGTAAGCCAGGTGTCGTCTTTCGTGTATCGCATATCGCGATTGTTTCATCATTTAACGCGTCGACACTTTGCCTCGTTAGTGAAGCGATACCACTTAATCGTTGCAACAAATTTAAAATTGTTCGCTCTCCTGTTAATAAATATTGAACAGGACCTGTCGCATAAGCAATTTTTTCACCTTTACTCACAACATCTCCTTCAGAAACAAGTAACGTTACTTCGATAGCATCACTTAATAAATGATACGTTTCTTTTATTATTTCGAGTCCAGCTATCACTCCGTCCTCTTTAACGATAAAGTCAGCCGTTCCATTTTCATCCAGCGGGAAAATCGATTGGCTCGTTGCGTCTTTATCACCGATATCTTCTAGTAAAAATTGCTTTAATTGTTTGTTTAGCTTTAATCTATTCAATGGAGTGTCCCCTTTTTTCAGTATGCGTCTAGTTTGTGAAATTTATCACAAACTTTTACAAAAAAATATGTGCTTACACATATTAATTTTCAATAGTCAGTCGATTGTTTTTTATAATGACATATTCTTTTCACATTTGCAAGGAAATATATGAAAATTTTTCTTCAGAAAATTTAAAAGGCTTCGATAACTTGTACCGAAGCCTTTTTAAACATCTATTTACAAATCACAGTAATCTGCAACAACGTGTGCAACTGATTTAGCCGAAACTAATAAAGCTTTTTCATTAATATCAAACTTCGGATGGTGGTTTAAATACGGTTCTTCTACACCTTCTGGTTTACATCCGATATTAAAGTATGTTCCTGGTGTTTTTTGTAAGAAATAAGAAAAATCTTCTGATCCAGAGAACAATGGAAATTCAACAACTTCCGTAATTTTAGCGTCATTTGAATCTTTTAATATCGAAACGACTCGGTCCGTTGATTCTGGATCATTGTATAACGGTGGATAATCTGGCACGTAATCTAATTCACTCGTCACACCAAATTCAACTTCAATTCCACTAACAATTCGGTGCAATTCTTCGCGAATAATTGTCGCCGTTTCATCATTCATGTAACGAATGTCACCTTCTATTTCTATGCTATCTTTGATCACATTAAACGAACCTTTTCCGTCAAATGAACCAATCGTCACAACACCCATTTCAAAGGGATTTAGTCGACGGCTAATAATCGTTTGAACAGCCGTTACAAAATGCGCTCCTGCAACAACTGAATCATTAGCGTTTTGTGGCGTTGATCCGTGACCACCGACACCTTGGATTTTTAATTTAAAGTAAGACCTTCCAGCCATTGAATACCCACTACGATAACCGACCGTACCTACGTCGTGTGTAGGGAATAAATGCGTTCCAAAAACATAATCTAAATCATCGAGTAAACCTGATTCAGACATACTTTTTGCTCCTCCTGGAGGTGTTTCTTCAGCGTGCTGATGAATAATTTTAATCGTTCCAGAAAGTTCATCTTTAATTTCAATTAAGCAATCCGCTAATATGAGCATATACGCTGTATGGCCGTCATGACCACACGCATGCATCACACCCGGATTTTTAGATTTAAATGGGACATCTGTTTCTTCGTGAATCGGAAGTGCGTCAAAGTCCGCACGTAAACCGACTGTTTTTCCAGGCTTTCCACCTTCAATTGTAACAATAATTCCATAACCATTTCCTACATTTGTTTGAACAGTGACATCTTTTCCTTTATAAAAATCTTCAATATATTGTGCTGTTTCTTTTTCTTTAAAAGACAGTTCAGGATTTTCGTGTAAATGTCTTCGAATACTTATCATTTCATCTTCGCGTTCTTCTAATCTATTTAATAATTTCTCTTTTATATTTAAACTCATTTAAGCCACCTCTTTTTTGTCTTTATTCATTTTATCTAACATTAAACAAGCTGCAATTGTACCGAACACACATAAGAATGTTTCAAATGCCTGTGGAATTGGTCCTAAGTTTACTGCTAAACCGATAACAATTCCAGCAACTCCCCAACTCGGCTTCTGAATGGCAAATTGAGCAATTACTCCACCATAAATCGCTGGTAACACATAGTCAAATGCTACTAAAACATTATCTGGTAGAACCGTTAAAAGGACGGAACCTCCTAAAACAACGAATACGAGGATTGTTGTGTTAACGATAGCTGCTCCAGTAATTGCTAGCGTTGCTGTCACTTCACCTTTTTCAGTTCCAGGTTGCGCGCCAATAACTTCTTGCGCAACGGCAGCACTCGGCAATACCATGTTTCCGATATTACCATTTAAAAAAGCTAAATACGTTCCAGAAACACCGAGAACGGGGTAATAACTAATCGGTTCAACGACCCAAACGACTGCAACAATTGCTGCATATGCTACAAACCCTGTTAAAATAACGTTCCAACCTGGATGATGACCAAGACCAAACGATAAATACATCGGTAATGTTAATGTTAGTATAATAACGCTCCATAATGTTAATCGACCCCAAAAGTGGGATTTTGCATGAAACTTCGAAATGCTTAAACTACCACTATTACTTGTTACATTTTCCATTTGTACAGCTTCAGTTTTTTCCGACAAATTCCTTCACACCTTTCTGTAATTTATCCTAAGAAATATCCGAGGATTAACCCAATTAATACGACTAATCCGAGCGACCATTCTTTCATCCAACTCATATTGTACTTTTTAGCAATCGCCATAATAATAGGCATTGAAACCGCTGACACTAATAAAACAGCTGACGCTCCAAGACCAACAATCATTTGGCTCGTACCTAAGTAACCGAACGCACCAATCATTGCACCTGTTGAAACAACTTTAAATAAGCTCATTCTCTTCGGTGTACTTGATGCTTTTTTCTGAATTTTTCCTAATGATTTCGTAAAGAGTGCCGTAAATATTAACCAACCCATACCACCAAGACACATGACCCATACAGCAGCTGTAAACGCTTGCTTTGTAAAACTGTCTGTTCCGAGTTCAGATCCGGCTGCCTGCGCCCCTAATGTTGCACCAACTGTTTCAATTGGAGCAGATCCGATGATTCCAATTCTAATAAGTGCTACTGGGTTTCCGATAAGTGATATTAATGAGATAGCAATAATAACAATGGCAAACGATGGGCCGATTGAACTGATGGCACCTGTCCTCACCGCTGCTCGTACATCTTTCTTCGTCATTCCTACTGAACCACTTGCTTTAGACGCTAAACTCATAAACTTAAACGCTTGAAAAAAGACTATTCCGACAATTACAGATGCAATCGCCCAAAGCATCCCACTATTTGCAAGTTCCATTACTTCTGACATTTTATGTCCTCCTTTATTTATAAATTCTGATAATTATTTGTAAGCACTTTCAACATTTGTTTTTTTGAAGTGAATAACTATGTATTTAACTATAAGCATAGTATACTCAAACTACAATGTATGTTTTTTTATAAAATAATTAATTATATATATACTTTTACATAACGAGTCATAGGAGGACCGTCATGGATCATACAACTTATTGTTATAGAGCTTTAAAAGATATGTTAAAAACCGATCACTTTCAACTGTGGCAATACAATGATTATACAGATGAAACGACGTTTATATGTGGTGATGAAACGTTAGCTGAAGAACCTACGTTTCCTGAATACTCGCTAAATCGCCCAACCCATCGTTATAAACTTAAAAATCATATTCAAACGATTTTCTTCTTATATCCGCAAGGTTATCAAATGGGTGTTTCTACTTCTGCAAAGACGCCCATGCTTAATGAGAACAAAGTTTATGAGCTGCTTCATATATTACATCTCTTAATTTTGGAGCAAACGGTCAATAAAAAGAATACTGAGTTAACGACTATAGTAGATAGTATGCATTCCATCACATCTATTTCCGAACTCGATAACGTGTTAGAAAGCATCATAAACTATGCCCTTAACGTTATTCCTGCTTCTGATGCTGGTTATTTAATGCTTTATAATGAAGAAAAGGAACGTTTAATTACCCGTGTCGCTGTCGGCTTCAGTAAAAAAATCTTTCAATTTCAAACGAGAATTGGTGAGTCGATTACAGGTTCTGTCTTCCAAGACGGTAAAGGAAGAATTTTCAACTCAAGGAAAGCTTTATTTAAACGAATGGATACGCTAGAAATTTCAGAACACAATTTAAAAATGATTAATGATTCAGCACCATTCGTTGAAGGGGCTATTTGTGTACCAATTAAAATTGGAAGCAATCCTATTGGTGTGATTATTATTCACCAACGAAAAATGAAACGTCGACTAACGAATCATGACTTATATTTACTAGAAGCTTTTGCAGGGCAAGCAGGCATTGCCATTCAAAATGCACAATTTCACGAAGATACGACAAATCGTTTAAATGAAATTACACTCTTAAGTGATCAATTAAAGCAGAAAAACGATTTATTACGCCAAAGATATGACATTCACGAACGGTTAACGAACGTCTCATTAAAAAATCGTGGGATTGATGTACTCATTAATGAATTAGAAAAGCTTATTAATCAACCGTTGGCATTTTTTAATAACTTAGAGTACTCGTTCTATGCACCGACAAAATCGAGCGCAGAAGACTTATTAACGATATTTGAAATAAAAACACTGTTTAAAGATAATCATTTACCAACACATATCAAAGTAGTAGACGACGTCATAGGTGAGCGACATATATATTTACAGCCTGTTTATACGAGCGGATTGTTTTTAGGTTGTTTAATGTTAGACAACGTCAATCATATGACGCGTTCAGAGCGAACGACTCTCGAGCAAGGCAGTACTGCTCTTGCCCTCGAGTTAGTTAACCGAAAGACGAGTGCAAGCAACCACCAACAACAATTATACGAGCAGTTTCGCGACCTGATGACATCTGCTGATAGTAAAGAAATTATCGAGTATAGTAGCGAAATTGGTTTATCGACAACATCGTATTGTCTCGTCGCTATTTTTGAAGTGCCTCAATCGTTTAATGACATTGAGTACATCGACTTTGACGTTTATCAATTAACTGCGCAAATTGATCGAGCATTACAAGGTGAAGAGTTTGTCATTTATAGTTTTTATAATGAAATTATCGTCCTAACATCTATAGACACGAAAAATGACGTTAAGTACGTACAAGAAAAACTACTTTCTGTACAAAATACGCGAGATAAGCATCACGGCTCTAAGATTCGCGGAGGCGTTAGTAATGCATACGAAGGAATCGAACATATGAAAGTGTGTTATGAAGAAGCTCGAAAAGCTTTATCTTATTTAACTAATCGTGATCAATTAAATATTATTCATTACAAAGATATTGGTCTTAATCGATTATTCGTTCATCAATCAACAACTGAAATTAGTACATTCATTAATGAAGTCTTTGCACCTTTACAGACAGATAGTAGCCGTCATAAAGAACTTGAAGAAACGCTCATTATGTATATTAACAACAACCGTTCGGCTAAAAAAACAGCACAATTATTACACATTCATATTAATACACTGTACCAACGTTTAAAAAATATCGAAGAGCTTCTTGACGTTGATTTAAATAACAGTGAAGATAACTTAGAAATCCAACTCGCCTGTCATTTACAAAGTACACGCAGGCTGCAAAATTAAGTGAAAAGAACGAAGAAAAAATGCTTGTGCTTATCTTTTTTGATAAACACAAGCATTTATATACAAGTTATTTTTCCTGTTTTTCTTCTACTTAATTTTCCTCTAATAGTTGCTTTACCTTTTGTCGTTCAGCTTCATCAACGACGTAATAATAAATACCGTCAATTGACGTGCCTGTTCCTTGTACTTGATATTCTCCTGTTCGCTTACGCGTATCACGATAATTCGCTAACAGTGCTTTCATATCTTCAAAGTCTAAATTCGTACGCATATTATCGCCTAACACGTCAACAACAGTCCCTACTTTTGTGACAGAAGCAACTGACGCACCTTCGTTAATAATTCCTTCAATGACTTGACGTTGGCGTTTATTTCTACCAAAATCACCTTCTGGATCTTGCTTTCTCATCCGGACGTAATGCATCGCCTTTTCTCCGTCCATAGACACTTCTCCTTCAGGGAATTGATACGATTCATCGCCCCAAGCGAAATCATTATTAACAGTGATCGTGCCGAGTTCATCAACAAGTTCTTGGAATCCGTCCATATTCATGCTGACATAATAGTCGAGTTCCATATTTAAAAAGGATTCAACTGTCGCAACGGCCATATCTTCACTTCCGAATGAATACGCATGGTTAATCTTGTCTTCAATTCCTTTACCGACAATTTCCGTTCGCGTATCACGTGGGATACTAACAATTTTCATCGCATCAGTTTTCGGATCAAGTGATAAAACGATTAACGCATCCGAACGCCCTTTTTCGCCTTCTTCCGCATCTATACCTAATAATAAAATGTATAACCGTTCTTTATTTTTTAATTTATCTTTCGCTAAAGACGTATCAATCGATTCAATTTGTTCGTGCATACGGTCATTAACAGTGCTTTTCGCTTTATTGTATAGTGAAAAACCGTAAATACCGACCCCAACGATTAATAATAGAATAAATAGTAATATAACTTTAAATATCCGCTTTTTTCCTCGATTACGCTTAACTCTTGACATGATTGACACCCCTTAACACTCATTGATTAAACAAGTGATTCGTTCTTAATGTATTCGCTTAGTATATCACAAAAAAGAAACAATCATTCATAGATTGTGACAAATATTTATTAGTGCTTCATTTAAACGTTTCGCGGACTTTCTCTCATTTGCCGTAAAGTGAAAGAAGAAATGAATAGTTACCTTTAAATGTCCGTTAAACGACAAAAAAGCATCGCCTAAAATTTAGACGATGCTTTTCATATATTTACTGCTTGAATATTCTTATTCTGTTAAATGCTCATCAATTCCATAATCAATCATTGAATTATCTTTGTTTACACCGAATGTAAAATCATTTCTTTCAACGACAATATATGTGCCGTCAGCTAAAGTTACTTCTTCAACATAATGAACTTTATCACCATTTGATTCATACGCTTCTTTTATATCATCATAAGTCAAATGGAGTTTCTTTTGATCGACATTAATAAAGTCAAAATCACTCAACTTCCATGAGTTATTTTTCTTTTCATATTCTACGATATACGTTCCAGCGGGTGTATAACCTGCATCACTTTCTAAATCCAAAAAGCTCACCTTAAAATAGTCTTCAGATTGCTCCATTACTTCAAATCTCGTCGCAATGTTTGATGACCGCAATGAGGCACCTTCTAAATGCCTAAAGAAATCATATAATTTTAAACGAACGACTTTTTCTAATAGCTTTTTTTCCACTAGTCCTTCTAAAAGTTTTTTCGTTTTTTGAATGGCTCGATCCGTTTCTTTATCATCAAGCGACGGATTTAAAATGGATTCTTGAATCTCCCAGTGATCATCCGTATAAAAATGAGCTTCGTGTAACTTTAACATAACGTTATCAATGGCATCTAAATTTTTAACTAAAATTCGTTTAATCTCTTCTTCAGACATCTCTTTATCGTCTGATTCTTCTTCGACTTTGTTGCTATTTTCAAGCTCTTTTTCTTTATCTTTTGAGCTCGTTCCTGCTCCAACTTGCCCACACGCAGTGAGCAACATCCCCATGAGCAGCAGCAACAGAAGCGGATATTGCTTCTTCAACATATTTCCCCCTATTTTGAATGACTCTCTCTTTAAGGGCCTTTTAGCCCATTTTTTATTTTTATGTTACTAATAGACTAACATAGCTAAAGGGAGAAAAAAAGACATTTTATAACGTTTATGCGAGTTTATAAGTTGATTAAATTTTCTCATTTGTTGAATAAATATACTTTATTCTTCGTCACTACCAAGATAACGATGGTAAGGCAGTGTATTCCACGTTCGATACGAAACTTCCTCTTTAGTAAATGCTTTCGGTAAGTCTTCCGAAATCTTGCGAGCGACATTTAATTCTTTTTCAGCTTCCGCTTTATCTTGGTACATAAATTCATCAGAAGCTTGTTCAGGTGCTAATTGTACTTTTTCTTCTAAGTTACTTATAACCATTTCCTGTTGCTTTTGCATCGCTTGTCGCGCTGCTTTAACCCAGTCAGGCTGTACGTTACGATTCGTGTCTGCAACTGAACTATACTCATCAAAAATATCTTTATAAATACGATGTGAATTTTCACGGGCATCAACAATAGCAGCTTCTAAGTCCTCAACTGTTAACTGCTCAATTGTTAATGGGTTCCGACGTTCATGTTTTCCAAGACCGACGTGATCCTTGTAATAAGGGAACGTACTATTAACTGTTTTCCCAACAGGTAACGTCGCTTCATCATTGTCATCTGTCCCTTTCGGCTGAATCCCTTGAATCGCAATTCTTGCCGATTCCGGACGAACAATTTCTTTAGGTGGTAACATGCCGTGACGTAACATTTCGCGAATACTCGTCCCTGAAATATTAATATGATAACGTTTTTCGTGCGGGCACGACTGTGTTGTCGCTAATGAGTCACAACGCGTACAGTGGAAAACTTCATGGAATAGACGAATATCTATGCCTAACTCTTCAGGTGTAAATTCATCAAAAACTGTATGACTGGCATATTTATCATAATAATCACCAATACCTGCATGATCACGTCCGATAAGCGCATGTGTACACCCGTAATTTTTCATAATGAGCGCGTGTAAAACTGTTTCACGTGGCCCAGCAAAAATGTACGTCACACGTAGTGGCGCTAAAATAGCCCTTTCTTCAGGGTAGTACGTTTCTAATACACTTCGATATGAAAGAACACGGAACTCATGACGTGTATATTCACGCTTTGCCATTTCAACTAACGGTTGTAACAACAGGCCGTCAATTTCCTCTAAAGCATTTCTATGAATGTATTCATGCCCGCGGTGTAATGGATTCGCTCCTGTAATAAAACCAGCCGCTGTTTTAAATTTCTTCTCTTCGTAAAAAATTCGCCACGTATCTTTCGGCTCAAGACGTAAGCCTTCAAATGGTCCCCAATTAACACGCTGTAATAATGTAAGTGGCCCACCGAGTGACGTATCACCCATTCGGCGATAAATCGAATCAACACCTGGATGATTACGATCAGTCGTTCCAAATAAATGTTTGGCACGTTCCTCTTTATCATAATCGAATTTATCATCAATTTTCATAATGGCTACTGGTTCTTTATCTGCATTAATGAGTGCGATTTCATCACCGACATTTAGTGACGCTACTGTTTCTTTATTACGATTACCAATTGGCGCAAAACTTAACGGTACAGGCCAAACGACTCCGTTTGCTAATCGCCCTTTTTTCAGTACTGATTCATAATCAGCTTCGACCATAAATCCTTCGTTTGGTGAAAGGACACCTGTTGCAATCATTTCTATCGTAATAACCGCTTCTAAATCAACCATAATTGCTGGTAATTGTTTCGCACGAGCAATCTCAGAATCTTTTTCCTCTGCACTAACAACACGGTTCACTAGTTTTCCTCCGTGTGGTTGCTGTGGTAATTGATCAAATGGTATAGATGACATATTTAACTTCCTCCTCTAAACTTTTCACTACTATCGTCTATGAGTGAATAAAACCATTGTATTTTATACATTGACAAAAAATTTAGTTAATTATGAATTAGTATATATTTCTATAAGTGAAATGTAAAGGTACGTATTTAATGAGATTGAGTCAAGTAGTTTGTGGGTACCTAATAAGTATGTTCAAAATACCATCTTTTGTATAGATTATTTTTATTAAATGACTCTTTAATCACCTCAGGTGATATATACTTCACTTTTCGCGGGTGATCGTTTCAGAACTATACTACGCTTGCCGTGGGACGACCTCAACTTCTAGAACCTCCATTATCATGTCGGTTCTAGGGATTTTCGGATACGTGTAATGAAATAGGTTACCACCTATCTCATTACCTTCCCACAG
>DATGUM010000026.1:0-47294 GCA_035301345.1 Bacillota bacterium | reverse complement strand
GTATCACGTCATACGTAAGAAATTATCTGATTATGACGCAGAAGGTTTTATGATTGAGTTAAACAGTGCCGTTGGCACATTAGCTCATGAAAATAAAGAAGAACAGCTAGAAGCATTAATTTCACAGTTATCTCAGTATCCAGAAGCACTTGAAGATTATCGGGTTAGATTACAAGCGAAGGGAATTGATGCAGAGGGCTTTCGCCCGATGGGTAGTGCCGAAGGAACGATGAGTGTTTTTGCGAAACGACTTAAGAATGGCCGAAGCTGGTGTAAAGAAGGCATTACTAAGTTTAGTAACGTTATGGTTGCATTAATGGATGGAAAAGATATCCAAACATTACAAGGATATTTAACGATCAGTCATCTAGATAACGCCCAAGAGAAGCCACCTAAACACTTTGTAGAACGACTTTCTAAATAAGTGACTGAATCAAGGCGTAATAATATTTCATATCTGAACCAAACGGTTCGTCAACCTATTGTTTATGCCTTAAAGGGATTAAGATGCTACTCGTTATTACCTTAGCTTTAAACGGCTTCAAGTTGACGTATTTATTTAAATGAGCAGGTGAAATATACGTAAACAGAGAAAAAACGACTAAAAGAAACAGGCAAAGCTTGCAACAGCTCAAGTGAAAGAACTATACGAAGACGCCTGCGGGAAGGTAATGAGATAGGTGATAACCTATTTCATTACACGTATCCGAAAATCCCTAGAACCGACATGATAATGGAGGTTCTAGAAGTTGAGGTCGTCCCGCGGCAAGCGTAGTATAGTTCTGAAACGATCACCCGCGAAAAGTGAAGTATATATCACCTGAGGTGATTAAAAAGTCATTTAATAAAAATAATCTATACAAAAGATGGTATGTTGAACATATTTATTAGGTACCCACAAATACTTGACTCAATCCTATTCAGATCATAACTTTGCTCACTGTCGTTTTGTATCGTAATATAATCATAGGAAGGTGGAAACAATGGATATTAAACAAGCAAAAGCTATTTTAATTGAAAATAGTTATAAACTGACGAAAAGAAGAAAAGATATCTTAACATTTTTTAATGCAGCTGATGGTTACCGGACAGCAAAAGAACTCCATGAATATATGGAAGAAAATTATGAAGGTATTAGTTTTGACACAGTTTATCGAAATTTACATCTATTCCATCAATTGAATATTTTAGAAACGACATATTTAAATAGTGAGAAAAACTTTCGAATGAGTTGTGCCCAACACCATCACCATCACTTTATTTGTAATGATTGCGGAAAAACGAAGAAAATTAATGTTTGTCCCATGAATGATATCGACCAACATTTAAAAGAATATATGGTACTTGATCACAAATTTGAAATATATGGACTCTGTCCCATTTGTCAAAGTGCATGAAGAAACACCATATAACATTAATTTTTGTTGTTGGTTTAGGTGGTATGGTTGGTGCTACTTTACGGTTTGCTTTATCCCTTCTTTTTGAAACGTATACGATTTTGCCTATAGGGACATTTCTTGCAAATATGATCGGCTGCTTTTTATTAACATTTATTTTAAGCGTCTTCGCACTTAAACAGAAAGAACAAACAGTGTTAGCTACAGGTTTAACAGTCGGTTGTATCGGCTCATTTACAACTTTTTCAACAATAACGATTGAATTTGTCGAACTTGCACACATACATGTTTTGTTAAGTATTTCGTATATTGCCATTTCATTTATTATTGGACTGCTCAGTTGCACACTCGGTTATATGCTGGCACGAAAGTATGTGATGACGTCATGAATCTATTAATCGTCGCTTGCGGAGGTTTTTTGGGGAGTATTTGCCGTTTCGCACTATCTTTACAATTTACTAAAAAAAGATACGCTACATTTTTAGTGAATATAACGGGTTCTATTTTACTAGCCATCAGTTTTAAGTTGTATGATTCAGGTTATCTGTCCTCTTATTTATGGCTCTTAATAGGTGTAGGATTTTGCGGCGCTTATACGACCTATTCTACATTCGGGTATGAAACATTTATTTATTTTAAAGAAGGACATTATAAACGTGGGATTATTTACGCTATACAGACGTTTAGTCTCACATTAATAATTGTTTCTATCATTTTATTCATATGAATAACAAAAGGGGTTCTCACATCAAGCGAGAACCCCTTTCATATATGTTTATTCTTTTTTCGCTACGTGCTCTTTCGCAAGCTGTAATTGTTTCTTCACTTGCTCAATTCCAGTACCACCCGTACTATTTCTCGCGTTGACAACATTTTTTGGTGCTAATACGTCAAAAATGTCATCCGCGAATAACTCGCTAAATTGTTCGTATTCTTCCATCGTTAAATCTAATAAAAACTTATCATTTTGAATCGCATATAAAACAATTTTACCAATAACTTCGTGCGCATCTCTAAATGGTAAACCTTTTGCTGCTAAATAATCAGCAATATCTGTTGCGTTTGAATAGTCTTGGTCAACTGCTTTGTACATATTTTCTTCGTTCACTACCATCGTTTTAAGCATTGGTGCAAGTAACCTTAATCCACCATCTAATGTTTCAACCGTATCAAACACACCTTCTTTATCTTCTTGCATATCTTTGTTATATGCTAAAGGTAAGCCTTTTAATACAGTTAATAAACCAATTAAGTTACCATACACACGTCCTGTTTTACCACGTAATAATTCTGGTACATCAGGATTTTTCTTCTGAGGCATAATGCTCGACCCTGTACAAAATGCATCATCAAGCTCGATAAATTGGAACTCTTGGCTCGACCATAAAATAAGTTCCTCTGATAATCGTGAAATATGTGTAATTAAAATTGCCGCTGTCGATAAAAATTCTAAAGCAAAGTCCCGATCACTCACCGCATCTAAACTATTCGGATAAACGTTTGTAAATTCGAGTAATTCTGCTGTTAACTCTCGATCAATTGGAAACGTTGTACCTGCTAGCGCACCTGCACCGAGTGGTGACCAATTCGTTCGCTTTAAACTATCTTGAAAACGCTGTTTATCTCGTTCAAACATCCAGAAATATGCGAGCATATGATGTGAATAAAGTACAGGTTGTGCACGTTGTAAGTGCGTATACCCTGGCATAATTGTTCCTAATTCATTTTCAGCTTGTTCAATAATCGATTGTTGCACGTTTTCAATTAACTCGATCATATTTTCTGTTTCTTTACGAACGTATAAATGAAAATCTGTAGCTACTTGGTCGTTTCTACTTCTTCCTGTATGTAACTTTCCACCGACTGGCCCTACTTCATCAATCAACATTTTTTCTAAATTCATATGAATATCTTCATGAGACACTAAATATTCTGCCTCACCTTTACTTACTTTTTCTTTAATCGTCTGCAAGCCTTTTACAATCGTTTCTTTTTCTTCTTCTTTAATAATATTACACGTCGCGAGCATTGTTACGTGAGCAATGCTTCCATCAATATCTTCATTGACTAATTTTTTATCAAAATTGATTGATGCTGTATATGATTCTACAAGCTTATCTGTTTCTTTCGTAAATCTACCGCCCCATAATTTAGACATAAATACATGTCCCTCTTTCTTTAATTATTTTAATAAAAGTACACCACCAAGCATCAAAAGCTGGTGATGTACTTTATTTTACATGAATTATTATATTTTAACGAGTTGCTCTTCATCTTTTAAATGTTGAGTTTTTTTTTGCTTTGCTGCATAAACTTCTGTCGGTAATCCCCAAAGTTTAATAAAGCCTACAGCTGCCGCATGATCAAACATGTCACCTTTTTCATACGTCGCTAACTCTTCATCATATAAACTGAATGGTGATTGACGTGCAACGACCATATAATGTCCTTTATACAATTTTACACGGATTTTTCCAGTAACATTTGCTTGTGTATCATCAATAAATGCATCGTACGCTGTTCTTAACGGTGAATACCATAGTCCATCATAAATAACTTGCGAGTACTCAAGTTCGATTTTCTTTTTCGCCTGCTGAACTTCTCTCGTTTGCGTTAAAAATTCTAGCTCTTGGTGCGCATGAATAAGAACGAGCGCTCCTGGAGATTCGTATACTTCTCTCGTTTTAATACCAACGAGTCTGTTTTCAATATGATCGAGCCTTCCAATCCCATGATTACCAGCAATTTCATTTAACATTTCTATAATTTCTACTTGGTCTTTCGCTTCCCCGTTTAAGCCAACAGGAATTCCTTTTTCAAAATCAATTTCAACGAATTCTGGTTTGTCTGGTGCATCCTCTGGGTTTTTCGTCCATGCAAACGCCGCTTCTGGCGCTTCATTCCATGGATTTTCTAATACGCCTGCTTCACACGCTCTCCCCCAAATGTTAGCGTCAATTGAGAATGGATTTTCTAAATTAACAGGAATTTCAATCCCATTTTCAGCTGCATAAGCAATTTGCTCATCACGCGTCATGCTCCACTCTCTTACTGGAGCAACAATTTGTAAATCTGGGTTTAACGATCGAATACATACTTCAAATCTTACTTGGTCATTACCTTTACCTGTACAACCGTGAGCAACTGCAATTGCTCCTTCATCTTCTGCAACGTCAACTAATAACTTAGAAATAAGTGGACGACTCAGTGCTGATGATAATGGATATTTCCCTTCATATAATGCGTTAGCTTTTAATGCTGGCATTAAGTACCCTTCTGCTAATAAAGGCTTCCCGTCGATAACGACTGATTTAACCGCGCCGATATCTAATGCTTTTTGGCGAACGGCTTCTAAATCTTCAGCCTCACCCATATCAATAATAAGTGTAATGACATCATAATCATATTTGTCTTGTAACCACTTTATACATATTGACGTATCTAAACCACCTGAATAAGCTAATACAATTTTCTCTTTACTCATTTATATTCACTCTCTTTTCTTTAAATTACGTTATCTTTAACTGTTATGAATTATTATACATAATTAAGTATAAATATGCAACCATTTTTATAAAAAAATTCGCTTCTAATGTAAAATTAAAAGCGAACAAATTATTTATTCTTTAAAAACGCCTTCTGTAGCGAATTCTTCAATCGTTTTACGACCTGATGGAACTTCTCGTTCTTGTAAACCTTCTGGTAAGTTTTCTTTTTTACCGTGATAACCGATTGCAATCATAGCTATTACGTCAAATTCATCTGAGATATTTAAATCTTCTCGTACTTTGTCACGGTCAAATCCACCCATCCCGTGGGCAAAGAGTCCTTTACGAGTCGCTTCTAAAGCGAGGTACCCCCAAGCTGTTCCAGTATCAAATTGGTACGTCGGATTAATATCTCTTCCGCCAACTTTCCATTTCTTTTGTCCGAGAATGACGACTAATACTGGAGCATCTTTACACCAAATTTTATTTCCATCATTTAAAAATGATAAAAACTTTTGTTTGTCTTCAGTAGAAGTCGCATAAACAAATCGCCACGGTTGAACATTTGCTGAAGATGGTGCCCAACGAGCCGCCTCAAACAAGCTATGTAAAACATCTTTCGGTACTTCTTTATCTTCAAAAGAACGCGGTGACCAACGATTGACATAAATATCATCAATTGGATAGTCTGCGTGTCGGTAATTTTTCATATCAATATTATTCATTATTTTTCCTCCTTTTTATAAGACGAGTGTTACTGTATATAATTGTACATATTTTTCAAACGAAATAAAACTATTCGGTCTTTCTTGATTGAGTCAAGTATTTGTGGGTACGTAATAAATATGTACAACATACCATCTTTTGTATAGATTATTTTTATTAAATGACTATTTTAATCACTACAGGTGATATATACTTCACTTTTCCAGGCGATCCTTTCAGAACTATACTACGTTTGCCCACGAAGAATTGAAGTGCATTCTTCGTGGACAAGCGAAATACATTTCTGAAGTGAAAGCTTTACACAACAAGTAGGGCATACTCCTACAAACATTTTACTCATACGTCTTTCTTCCGTTTTTATCTTCTGTTATGTAAACTAATTCATATAATAAAGGGGGTTACAACATGCGTTTATATACCCGAACAGGGGACAAAGGGGAAACGAGCGTCATTGGTGGACGTGTAAGTAAAGACGATATCCGAGTGGATGCGTTTGGAACAGTTGATGAAGCAAATTCTTTTGTCGGTAAAGCTATTTCTGAATTGAAACATAATGACAGTCTCTTCAGTGACATCATCACTGATTTAGAAAAAATTCAACATGAACTGTTTGACTGTGGATCTGATTTATCAACTATTTTAAAAGATGCACCAATGAAAGTGACTGATGATCTCATTACTTATTTAGAAGAAAAAATGGATGAATATGTCGATGAAGCACCTGACATTGAAAAGTTTATTTTACCTGGTGGCGTTGATGCATCAGCCTCACTCCATATCGCACGAACTGTTATTCGTCGGGCTGAACGTTTAATTGTTACGATGAAAAATGAAGGCGAACATGTTCCGGAATTAGTACTAAAATATATAAATCGTTTATCAGATTATTTCTTCGCTATTGCTCGTGTTGTCAACTATCGATTGGACGTTGGCGATGTTGAGTACGTTCGTAGTGCAAAAGTGTTTAAAGGAACGAACAAACGAGATAAATAAAAGCATGCATGAGTTATTCAATGAAACATTTCAATATTGGCATAAAAAAAGAGACTTGGAATCTTTCCAAGTCTCTTCTATATTTTCATGTGGATTAGTTAACTCTACGAACTGTTCCTGAGAACTGTCCTGCCCAGTATCCACTATTCATATTTGCAATTGCAACACCTGTACTACTTTGTGATCCGATGAACTGTCCACCACCGATGTAAATACCTACGTGGCCATTATGTCCGTTCGTATTGAAGAAGACTAAGTCTCCTGGTTGCATATCACTTGGTGATACTGCTTTTCCTGCGCTAGCTAATGCACCAGTTGTTCTTGGTACACTGTATCCACCTTGTCCAAATGCCCAGTTAACGAATCCTGAACAGTCAAAGCGTCCGTTTGAAGGATCTGCTGCACCGAAAACGTACGTTGAATTTCCGATGAATCTATTCCCAGCACCGATAACTGCTCCCATGCCGCTACCGCCGCCAGATGAAACTGCACTACCGCCGCCACCATTAGAACTCTTCTTACTACTTGAACTGCCTAATGTTGATAAGTTTCCATTGTCATTACTGCTTGCACTTGCTGTTGCCGTCCCGCTACCTTGTCTAATGTCTGCTTCTAAAGCAGCTAACGTGCTATCTTCACTTTCTAAGTTTGCTTTTAAGTTTGTTAATTCTTTTTCTTTTTTCTTCAGTTTGTCTTTACTCTTTGATGTACTTTCTTTTTGTTCTTTAATGATGCCTACCATTTCTTTAAGTTCAGCTTGTTTTTCTTTTTGTTCTGCTAATTTTTCTTCAACTTTTACTTGGCTTTCTTCAACTTTATTCTTATCGTTTTCTTGCTCTTGAACTAAGTTAATATCTGCGTTCGTAATTTTTGATACGGCAGATGCATTACTTAAGAACTCATTAAAGCTCTTTGCTCCTAATAGAACTTCTAAATAAGCAATGTCTCCACCATTTTGCTGGTAAGCGACCATTCTATCTTTTAAAATATATGTTCTTTCATCAATTCTCTTTTGAATCACAGCAATTTCTTTCTCTAGCTTACTGATTTCTTTTTCATTGTTTGAAATATTCGTCTCAGTTTCTTTCTGTAGTGCTTCGTTTTCTTTAAGAGCTCCTTCTACTTTCTTCATCTCTTCGTTAATTTCTTTTAAATCAAATAATACATCAGCAATTTCAGATTCTGCTTTTGATAACTTTGATTTTACTTCTTCACGCTCACTCTTTATTTCCGATTGTGTACTCGGAGTATCTGCAGAAACTGTATTTACAAAGAACGCACTACTTAAACCTACAACAGCAACTGTTGCAACTTTAATAACTGATTTTTTCAATTAATATTCCCCGCTTCCATATTATTACTTATCATTTATGTTTCTTTTATTTTTTTATGTAGTATAAAACGTCAAATTAAAACTTTAGACTCTCTCTCTCTGAACTTCCAAAAACAGTATAGCATGAGATAATTACATCCATATATTAATAATGTTACAGTTATATTTCAAAGGATGACAACCATTGTAAAATAACGAACAAAGTATTGATACATCAACATTTATGAATTGTGACATTTTATTATATTTCTTTGATTTTTTTATCTTTTTTATTGTTTATAGCGAAATAAACGATACTATTTCCATAAATAATTGTAAGCGAATACAAAATAAGTATATTTACCTATATTTTTTAATTAAAAAAACCTTTAACGATATAATAATCAATTAAAGGTTTTCGACTTATTCAATTAATTCATTTTTAAATGCGTAAACAACTGCTTGCGTCCGGTCCGACACTTGCAATTTTGATAATATATTACTTACGTGAACTTTCACCGTTTTAAGTGCAATATATAATTCTTCTGCAATTTCTTGATTCGTCTTACCTTCTGCGAGTAGAAGTAATATTTCTTGTTCTCGACTCGTCAGTTGTTCATGAAGTGGATCTTCTTGTTGTTTTCTAAAATTCGTCATTAATTTGCTTGCGATTTCCGGTTCCAGTATAGATTGGCCTTTGAACGTCGAGCGAATCGCCTTTGCTATTTCACTCGCTTTAGATGTTTTTAACATGTAACTCGTTGCGCCCGCTTCTAATGCTGGGTAAACATTTTCATCATTTAAAAAGCTAGATAAAATGATTATTTTTGCTTCTGGCCATTTAGCTGTAATTCGTTCCGTCGCTTCTATACCACCCATATCCTCCATCACGAGGTCCATTAAAATAATGTCAGGTTTGAGCGATAACGCCTTGTCAACTGCTTCTCTACCATCACTCGCCTCAGCGATCACTTCAATGTCTTGTTGTGTACTTAAATAAGATGAAATACCAATCCGAACCATCTCGTGATCATCGACGAACAAAACTTTTATCACGATTCATCACTTCCTTCTTCAATTTGTGGAATTTTAATCGTAATGGTCGTCCCTTCATTCGGTAAGCTAACGACTTTAAATGTCCCGCTCACTTCTTCTGTTCGTTCTTTCATATTACTAAGCCCATATGAAGAACTCACTCGTTCATCCTCTAATGAAAACCCTACACCATCATCAGATATTCTTAAAATAACGAAACGATCGCGTGATATGAGCAATATTTCTAATTGTGACGCTTTTGCATGGCGCAAAGTATTGGAAATAGCTTCTTGCATAATTCTGAACAGTTGATCTTCAATTCCTTTTGACGTATCAAATGAATCAATTTTCCACTTAATATCAATCGTTACTTTTTGTTGTAATTCTTGCAATAACTGCTCTGCCCCTTCTTGAATTGAATTCCCTTTTAACGGTACAGGGCGCAGATGTAACAGCAAAGCACGCATTTCAAGTTGTGACTGATGAATCGTATGTTCAACCATTTTTAATTGTTTCGTTAACTGTTCATTTTCAAAATCTATCGATTCATTAATCGCAGACATCATCATGGATGAAGCGAATAATTGCTGACTCACTGAATCATGTAATTCACGTGCTAAACGGTTTCTTTCTTGAACGACGACGTCTTGTAAACTTTGTTCTCTTTCTTCTGCTCTTTCTGTTGCTACTTTTTGTGTGAAGCTTGTTTGTTTCTCTAATTTTTCAGCTAGTACATTTAATTGTTTTTGAATGTTTTTTTCTTCTTTAAAAGCGTACATTCTCGTTAATGGTTCATCAGTCGCAAGCTCATTCATCCGCTTTTCTATCCAGCGTATTTTCCTACGTGTCTGTAAGAATGAATAAGAGCTAACGATAAATGTAAATGTTATCGGTAGAATAGCGACAATCAAAAGAAACGGCAAATCGAACAATGATAAATCAAATAACAATTCATAACTTTCTAACGGAAATACGTAAAAAGTGATACTTAAAATAATCGCTGTTAATACAATTGAGTAAAACGTCCAACTAAAAACGTGTCGAATATAAGCCATCATATGCGCTTCACCTCAATCGTACCAGAAACAATTGTCGTCATGATTTTGACACGTTTCTTTGATGGTTCGTCGCTTACAGTGCTATATGATATCGATTCATTCATCAAATGTTCGTAACGTGCACCGAGTATGTAGGCATTACCATAAACGGTATTATGATTAATAATAACGTCAATTTCATAAGGTACATAAATCGTAATATTTCCGAACAAATGACGAATTGAAATAATCGCTGTATCATCAGGCAATACTGTGTTACTCAAATCAATTTCTCGATGACCAAAACCACTTTGGCTATTAATATCTTGCCATGAATATGGATTGTCACTCGTTTGATCATTGCCAAAAAATCTGTTCTTTAAAAGGGGTTGAGAATACATTTCCGACTGTTCTGCTGACATATATTCCGGATGATCAAATAAATCATCCTCTTTCTTACTTGAGCTTTTTAAGTAATATAAAACAGCAATTGCTACGATTGCTACGAGGATAAGCCGTACGATAAACAGTGATAATATATTAAAAATAATACTTATAATACCGATCCAAAATAAAAATTTTCCCCACATAAGTGAATAATTTTTCCAACCGAAAAATGTAAGGACTGCTGAAAGAACGACTGAGACAATCGTCCCAATCCCAGAAAAAGATATTTCTAAAACGAGAAGGAGTGCGCCAATAATAATTAATGCATGTGAATAATCATTTAATATTCGTTTTATCATGAAGCGACTCCTTTCGTTATTTAATCAATCATCCTCTGTTATTTTACGTCGCAACTGCTATTCAATCAACTACTATTTTATTTCATTTTTGTATGTTTTCATCGGCAACTTCATGAAGTTCTCGCTCGAGAGCTGCGATTTTACTATCAAATGTCGTATGATAATAATCGCGATTAACTTTCTCTTCTATCCCTTTAATATATCGATCGAGCTCATTAAAGCGGGCAAATGATTGCGAACCTGTGTCATCGAACACGTCATTCATTTTCTTTTTTGCCCGAGCAATATTTTCTCTTCCCATTAATTCCATACGTTTTAAATTCATTTCTTTTAGCTTATGTTTCATTTCCTCGTAATTTCTTTCTAAACGGTCAATTTGTCCAACAGCTTCCTCACGCGCTTCCTTCATTCGCGTTGCGCGTTCATGATAGCTTTCATATTCTCGCATTGCATGTTCATAAAGGTCTTGTTCGTCAGCTTTTTTTGCAATGTTCGCTTGGTGTAGTCGCTTTTTAGCTAAATCGTCTGCTTTATGATACTCAGTCATAAATTCATTACGTAATTGATACTGTCGTTCGATAAGATGCTTTACTTTTTCTTTTTCCTTCTCACTTTGTCTTAAATAATGATTCAAAGAAGATACAGGATTTTTCTTCTCCTTTTTATCTAAAAATTCGTGAATATCAGCTGTTACTGAATCAATCATTCGTGTAAATACGTTTGTCATTTCAATCAATCTCCTTTAATTTTAATAGTTAAATTCATTCCACTCATCTTCAAAACTCATCAACTGGCTGTCTTTTTCTTTTCTTTTTTTCGAATCAGAAAGTAAAACGTATAAAGCTAACAGAGCTACGATACCGAGAACGAGAATACTGACTGGTAGCATAATCGTTACGATAAACACTCCGACAATTGCCCATATAATTCGTTCCGTTGTCGTATCGCTATGAATGAACTGCTTGTACACGAGATACAGAAGCCAAATACAAAACGCTGCCCAAATGAGCGGTCCGATGTTGATTGCTAAAAACAGAGCTGCAATCGCTCCTACCATAAATAAAATAAATGTACGCATGTGCTGTTCCCTCCTCTTCTTTAGTAACTATTTATAGTTTATAAAACAGCACGCTTTCGCGTAATGAGCTTAAGTTATATTTTCACTAAGCCTCAAGGCGTATTTCAGACAAATAAAAAAAGCACTCTACTATTAATGAAATAGCAGAATGCTTAAAAGCATATGAACTAACGTGACTGTCTATCTTTATGAATAACTGACGTTTCAGCAAACAGATCGTGAATCCCTTGTTTCCTTTTAGTAAAGCCGACGACTGCGTAAAAAATGAAACAAAAGAAAAAAGCACGATGAATAAAGCGTCCAATCACTTCTCTAAATAATACGTCCGTCCATTGAAGTGACTTGCCGTCTAAGCGGACAACTTCAATGTGAAATAAAATCTTCCCTATTGTCTGCTGAAAATACTTCGTCATCAAAGCGAAGTATATATAGAAGACAATTGCTCCGAGTATACCACTTACTGTCCAGTAACTAACTGTCAGTGGAAGTCCGTCATTAAAAATAGTTACAGGACTTAAAATAACGCCGTTTACACTTATGACGATAAGAACATCTGTTAAATACGCCCAGAAGCGCATCCAAAAACCTGCATACACTCTTTCATCAGATATTTTTGCTTCAGTCTGTTCCTCATCTATAACATCATAAGTGTCATCAATTGTTAGATGTGTCATGCTTTTCCCTCCCTTACTCTGTATATAAGTACATAGCACGTGGACCATCTGTACTGCGTAACGTATTAACTACTTCTTGTAAATCAACGTCACTACGGAACATTTCGTTAAATGACATACTAAAGAAATTGCTTAAGCCGAAAGCCTGCTCATACTGTACGACAATTGCATCATTCAGTTGATAGTCTTCTTCTAACATAGCAATTGTATCTTCTAAAGAACCGAGTTCATCAACTAAATCAAGTTCATAAGCTTGCTTCCCTGTGTAAACACGACCGTCACTTATTTTCTTCACTTCATCTTCAGGCATATCTCTTCCCGCTACAATAACATCGACAAAATCTTCATACATCTCATCAATCATCGACTGTAAAATCTTCTCTTCGTCTTCTGTCATATCTCGCGACATTGATAAAATGTCTTTATGCTTCCCGCTCTTAATCGTTTGAAAATCAATCCCGTGATTATCAGCGAACTCTGAAATGTTAATGCTTTCCATAATGACACCAATTGAACCTGTAAGCGTTGCTGGGTGAGCAACTATTTTATCAGCTGGAGCAGCAACGTAATATCCTCCAGAAGCTGCCGTATTACCCATTGATACGTAAACAGGCTTTTCATATTGTTCTTGAATGTCTACAACTTTATCATGGATTTCTGCACTTTCTACGACGCCACCACCAGGTGAATTCACGCGAATAATGACCCCGTCTACAAACGGATCTGACCCTGCTTGATCTAACATATTTAGAAACTCTTTATGATTATACCCTGCTGCTAAAGGTGAATCGGTTAAATCTTGAATCGCTCCGTCTAAAGGAACGACTGCTATTTTATGTTCACCTGTACCTTCTTTCATTATATGTTCTTCAAACATCTCTCCACCGATTAAGTTTCCATAGACGTTCGATTCTTTCGTCGTTGCTATTTGATAAGCAATTGACACGAGGAATAATCCCCCAGCAATAATGAGTGCTGCCCATCTTCTTCCGTTCATTGATCGATCATCCTTTTCATTTTTTTGTTATACATTTATTTGAAATTTTGAGTCCTTCGTACAAACTTACATGAGATATTCGCTTCATTCAACCGACAAATACATTAAATCGTTTGCCTTCGTTTAATAAACGCTGCGAACAACGAAACAAGTGCTAAAAAACTACTTATAAATATAACGACTGCCATCGGCTTTGCATTCATATCTCCTAAAATACCGACAAGTGGTGACACAATTCCTCCACCGACAAACGGTAATAACCCTAAAAAGGCCGATGCGCTTCCTGCTGACTTTCCTTGTTGTTCCATCGCAAGGGAAAACGACGTTGTCGAAATAATACCGACACTTGAAACGATTAAAAATAACGCTACGCTCATAAATATTAATGACAATTTTTGCCACGTAACGACTAAAAGTAACAAACTACCGAATAGTGAAATAAATACACCGCCAGCTAATAGGCGCTTTTCAGCATATATACTTGATAGTCTACCCGTCATTTGTGCTGCAATAACAATACCTACACCATTTAAAGCGAATAAAAAAGAAAATTGTTGCGGGCTCATCCCGTAAATATTTTGTAACACGAACGGAGACCCAGCAATATATGCAAACATACTCGCCATAACGAATCCTTGCGTTAAAGCAATACCCATAAAATAGCGATCTGTGAGCAATTGATTAAATGTTTTAAATACCGCTAAAATACTACGATCCGCACGATTGTCATCAGATAATGTTTCTGGTAAATAAAAGTAAACAGCGACTAACATTAATAGACCGATACAAGCTAACACATAAAAAACACCAATCCACGTCGTAAAGTTTAATACAAATCCACCGATTACTGGTGCCAAAATCGGTGCAGCCCCATTGACGAGTGCTAAAAGCGCAATAAATTTCGTTAATTCCTTACCGACATATAAATCTCTAGCAGACGCGCGAGCAATAACGATACCAGCTGCTGCAGTAAATCCTTGAACAAATCTTAATAAAATAAACAGAACAATATTCATCGTCCAAGCAATCATTAATGAAGCGATGACGTAAATTGTAATTGTTAATAATAGTGGTTTTCTACGTCCATGTATATCACTTAATGGACCGAAAACTAATTGCCCGACACCTAAACCGACTAAACAAGTCGTTAAACTCAATTGAATCATTGATGTTGATGCATATAAATCAGCCGCTACATTTGGCAGAGCTGGTAAGTACATATCCATTGATAACGGACCAAATGCCGTTAGTAAACCTAATATAAGAACGAGCTTTACTTTCCCTTTAATAACTGTTGCTTCTTGGTGAACAACTGTATCACTCATATATATCCCCCATTAACTGTTAACAATCACTAAATTCCCCTATTTATAATACGCTCAAATGTTTATTCAAACAACTAAACATTTCTTCTTAAAACGTGCAAACTTTAAATATTTATTTCATTCATATTTTTTAAATAAAATTACTTTTGTTTATCAAACAAAAAGTGGACAGTTACGCGGTTTTAAAGTAAAATAGAACGTATAAATATGATTAAAGTAATCAACTAATGACTAACTTTAAAATCAGAGAAAAGAGTTGATGTTCACATGAATGAAGTCATTAAAAAAGTAAAGCGTGTTCCAATATCGCAAAATGTAACAAAGCAGTTAATTGACCTAATTATGTCAGGGGAATTAGCAACAGGAGAAAAACTACCGTCTGAACGAAAGTTAATGGATTATTTTGATATCGGTAGGAGTAGTTTACGTGAAGCAATTAAAGCTGTTGAAGTTCTTGGCCTAATTGAGGTTAGGGTCCCAGAAGGTACGTTCGTTACTGATAATTTAGGTGAATTCTTTACGAAGCACTTAGCTTTAATGTCAAAAATTGGACTAGACAATATTGAGGAATTAATCGAAGCACGACTGACGATTGAAGCACAAATTGCTGTTATTGCTGCACAAAAAGCAACAGATGAAGATATCGAAACGTTAGAAAATATCATGAAACAATTAAACAATTCGTTAGATGACAATCAGAAGTTCCAACAGTGGGACTTAGCGTTTCATAAAACATTAGCTGAAATGTCGAGAAACTCATTTTTAATCCAAGTGATGAAAATTTTACAAGACATAACGTCTCTTTGGATCAGCAAAACGATAACGATGGAAAACATAAAAGAAATCGCAATTCGACAACACGGTAGTATTTTATCAGCGCTAAAAGCAAATGATGTGAGAAAAACAGAAGAAGAAATGAGATATCACGTCCGTTTCGTTAGTGATTTACTTCTTAAAATTGATGAAAAAGAACAATTTTCTGAAACGGCTGAACCAAAAAAATCTTTAAAAGATTAATAAACAAAAAAAGCCACCACATATCTCCGGCGACCAACCAAATGATATAAATGATGGCTTAAACGACAAAATATTTACTTAAGTACTATTCCTCTCATACATACAACTCAGACTCTACTTGCTTTGATGTTGCAATAACCGATCCCTTACTAATAACATATGAACATTTCGGTTGGTATTGAATTAAATCAATGGCATGCTTCCCTTTTATCACATTAATATTTGCTAATTGACCTTCTGCCAAACCATATGTTTGATCAATCTGTAACGTCTTAGCCCCACGACTCGTAATCATTTGAATAAGTTCTTCCATTTCATTAACCCCGGACATGTGAGCGACATGCAGTGCTAAATGTGCTGCTTGTAACATATTGCCTGTCCCGACTGGATAAAACGGGGTCATAATATCATCATGTCCAATACTCACATTAACACCCGCTTGCCACAAATCTTTTACACGAGCAATTCCACGCCCTTTTGGCCACGTATCTAAGCGACTTTGCATCACTGAACTAACGAGTGGGCAAACGACGATATTTACGCGAGAACGCTGGAGCAATTGCATGAGCTTGGCAACGTATGCCTCAGAATAATGCGACATCGCATTTACATGGCTCGCTGTGACTCGCTCATATAACTCGTTTTCAATTGCTAAATCAGCAACAACTTCTAAAAATCGTGATTCAGCGTCGTCTGTTTCATCACAGAACACATTTACCATTCGCTCGTATTTTTTTGCTAAAGAAAAGCAAATCTCTAATGAACGGACACCTGCTTCTCTTGTATGTTCATTATGTGGAATAGCGCCGACTGCATCCACGCCAAGTTCCAACGCTTTTTCAAGACGTTCAATGTTTCCTGGACAAGATAAAATACCATCTTGCGGGAAAGCGACGAGTTGAATCGTTATATGCTTAGAAAATTGTTCGCGTAATTCGAGTAACGCATGAAGGGCTGTTAAGTGTGGGTCAGAAATATCAACATGCGAACGAATGAATAGCACACCGTTCGTTATTAATTGCTTAATCACCTGAGTGGCCCTCTGTTTAACATCTTCTTTCGTTAAATGTCTTTTTCTTTCGCCCCAAATTTTGATCCCTTCTAGCAATGTTCCACTTTCATTCCACGTCGGGTTTCCTGCTGTTAATACAGTATCTAAATGGATATGTGATTCAACAAAAGATGGTAAGATGATGTGACCTAGTGCGTCAATTTCCTCGTTGGCTTTTTCACTAATTTTACCTATTTTAGTAATTCGTTCGCCACTAATACCAATATCTAGCTGATCGTCCGTTTCTTGATTGATCATCCGCGCATTTCGTACGATTAAATCATACATCAGTTATTAATCACCTCTCTTTCTAACCTATTAAGTCGTCATTTTTTTACGTTCACGCTTTTGTTTAAGTTGTTCAATAAAGTCATAATCACGCGCCTCTATCATTCGTTCAATTTCCTCAGACGTATAATCATAAATACCTTCACCGACTTTGACGCCAAGTTTTCCTTCATCAACTAAGTCATTTATTAATGGTGAAGCTTTTGTCGAACGGTTAAGTTCAGGTGACAAATGATTCATAATAGCTCCCCACGTATCAATACCGCCTAAGTCAACCATCTGCATAGGACCTATAGAGCCCCAACGGAAGCCTGGCCCTTCACGCATGACTTCATCAATATCTTTAAGTGTTACTACATCTTCTTCAACTAAATGAAAAGCTTCTCGTAAAATGGCTGCTTGTAAACGGTTAACGACAGCACCTGGTATTTCTTTCTTTAGTCGAACAGGTGACTTCTCAATTGCCCGAACGAATGCCATCGTTTGATCAATTACTTTTTCATCTGTTTGCTTTGTCGTAATGACTTCAACGAGTGGTACGAGTGGCGCTGGATTCATAAAGTGAACGATAATGTAACGTGACGGGTGCGATACTTTCTCTGTTAACTCTGATAAAGGAATCGCTGACGTATTTGATGCAATAATTGTTTGCTCTGAAACAACTCTTTCAATTTTTTCATATAGTTCTTGTTTTAAAGATAATTTTTCTGGAACGACTTCAAATACGAAGTCTGACCCTTGTAAACACTCTGTTAAATCAACCGTACAAGTTATGTTATTAAGAATATCATCTACTCTATTTGCATCTATGTATGATTGTTCAACGAGCTTATTTAAATCGTTTTCAATAGTATCCATTGCTTTTGACAGATTTACTTCATTAATATCAAATAATGAAACGCGCATATTTGCTGAAGCAATCACTTGAGCGATACCACTCCCCATAATTCCTGCGCCAATAACTGAAATTTGTTTAAACATCGATGATCTCCTCTTCTGTTATTTTCTTTACTAATTGTTGATAAAAAACAAAGGTTGTCTGTTTTCATTAATAATGACTCTTTTATAAACAGAACAACCTTTATTTATATATTTAGTGAGTTGAACGTCTGACTTGAGACATACTATTTAGTACGGTAAAAACTCTGTTGTAAATACTTCGTCAATATTAATGTCATCAGAAACAACATCTACATCAGCAAGTATCTTTTGAATATTTTCCCATTTCTCTTTTGTCATGTAACCGATGCCTGGTACGTCTTCATCGTCACCAAACTGGAACTCTTTTTGAGCTTCTGCTTCTTTAGCCATTAAATCCATATCTAAATCACTATTCGTTTCTTTTAAGAATTCATTGATTTCATCTACGTTATCGTAGTAATAATCCCATCCTTCAATCGATCCTTTAACGAATGATTCAACAACATCTGGATTTTCCTCTAAAAATTGCTCAGTTGTAAATATCATATTAAAGTAAAGTGAATACCCTGTATCTTTTAGAAGAAGCATGTCTACATCTACGCCCTCATCTTCAAGTGCAAAAGGCTCAGAAGGTGCGAATACCTGTGCAATTGATGTTTCGTTCGCAATGAAGTTTAACATTGATCCCGTATGTGCCATTTCTTTTACGTCACTAATGTCATATTCAGATTTTAAGTATTCCCAGTACCCTGCACCTGGCGTAACAAATACTTCTCTATTATTAAAATCTTCAATTGTCTGAACGTCTTGTCCTTCATGGAAAGCAAATGCTTGTGGTGTATCTTGGAAACCAGCTGCTACTGCGACTAATGGTAAGCCTTCCTCACGTGCCATTAATACTTCATCCGCGTTTGCAATACCGAATTCTGCATTACCTGAAGCAACAATTTGCGTTGCTGACACTTGTGGACCACCTTGCTCAATACTTACGTCAAGCCCATGATCTTCATAAATACCTGCTGAAATTGCAGCATAGTTACCTGCGTGTGCTGGTTGGGCGAACCAGTTAAGAACGTGTGTGACCTCTGTTAGTTCATCGCTATCTCCACCGTCAGATGAACCGTCTGAAGCACCTTTACTAGAATCATCTGAACCACATGCTGCTAGAACGACCATTACGAGAAACATTGTTACTAGACTAATAATTTTCCATCTTGAAGATGAGTTTGTCATGAGATTTTCTCCCCCGTTTTTTTAATATTTATTAAACAAAAGCAGATGCTTTTAGTTTTCAGATTTCATTTCCGACTCGTGCCAAGAACCGAGTACCCATTTAGAAAATCCATTAATTAACGCAAAGAATAAAATACCTAAAATCGACGAAGCTAAACCTAAAGCAAATAAATATGCTGTTTGTAATCGCGCTGATGCAACCGTGATTGAGTAACCGAGTCCACCTTCACCGCCACCAATACCTGCGACGTACTCACCAACGATAGCTCCAGTAATTGCCATCGTACAAGAAATTCTTAAACCAGCCATAATATACGGCAGTGCTGCTGGGAATCTTAGTTTAAACATCATTTGCCATCTGTTTGCACTATATAACTGGAATAAGTTCGTCATGTTATGATCCGTTGAATTTAACCCGACAAGTGTGTTTGATAACATCGGGAAGAATCCGATGATGAATGCAATGATGACAATAGCGTTCATTCCTGAACCGAACCAAATAACGATAATTGGAGCAATTGCAACGATTGGAACCGTTTGCAATAATACTGCATATGGATATAAACTATCTTGAACGACGCGAGAACTTGATAAAATAACTGCTCCTGTAATTCCTACGACAACACTTAATAAGAACCCGATAACTGCTGAAGTAATCGTACGAATGACTGAATTCCATAGGTTTGCATAATTTTCAACAGCTGATGCGATAATGTCCGTAGGTTTTGGTAAAATGAACGGCTGAATGCCTAACATTTGAACACCTACTTGCCATACAGCGAAAAATAGTAGTAAGGCTACGACTGGTAAACCGATCGATTGAAGTCCTTTAAAAGATTTTTTCATTTTTTTCCCTCTTTTTTCAGTTAACTCAACATTTTTATTTGTTTCCACCGTCTTTGCACTTGCTTCAATACTCATTGAAAACACCCTTTCTCTTTTATGTGTCAATTTAGCTCTTTACTTAACTTAATGTTTCAAACTTTCTGAAACTTGTGCAACGAGCTCTCCATAACGTTGTGACGTTCGTAAATCATCATGTCTCGGATGCGGTAAGTCTACATCAACTACAGAAGCGATTTCTCCTGGTCTAGGTGTCATAACAACTGTACGGTTCGATAAATAAACAGATTCAAAAACGTTATGAGTAACGAAAAGTACAGTTAACTCCTCTTGTTTCCAAATATCGAGCAATTCATGTTGTAAGTTTTGACGAGTAATTTCATCAAGTGCACCAAATGGCTCGTCCATGATTAATAGCTTTGGATTTGCAATAAGCGCACGAGCAATCGATACTCTCATCTTCATTCCACCAGATAATTCATTCGGCATAGCGTACATATGATCTTTCAGTCCAACAAGTTCAAGTACGCGTTCTCCTCTTTGAATACGTTCTTTACTCGGTACACCGCTAATTTCTAATGGTAAACCGACATTTCTCATAATGTTTCTCCAAGGAAGTAATGTAGCTTCTTGGAAAACGAAAGCAACTTCCCCTTTTTGTTGACGAGCAATTTGTGGCGTTGTACCTAAAACGCTTACATGTCCAGACGTAACGTCCCCTAATCCAGCAATGATACGCATTAATGTTGATTTACCACAACCTGATGGTCCAACAAACGAAACAAACTCTTTCTCTTTAATGTTTAAGTTTACATCTTGTAGAGCGATTGTTGATGAAGAATAAATTTTGTTAACACCTTTGACTTCAATAATATTTTTCACATTTTCTTCTGACGTACTCGCTTGTTTTTTGTCCTCTACTATACTACTCATGGGTTAGTTCCTCCTCATAATCTTTCGTTTTTCGCTCATCTATTAATGGAGCGATATAAACTTACCCTTCCCACTTCACACATTCTTTCATTGAACATATCTTCTTCCCTTTACGCCATGTTTCCCTCGTTGTCGTTTGTTCAGCTAACACTAATTTTTGATCTTTTGTATCTAATATGACAAAAGTAGCTTCTTTTCCTGGAGCAATTTCACCATCTCTATTCATCAACTCACTCGGAATAGTAGATATCATTTCCAGTACTCTTAACATTTGAGCTTCTGAAGTCATTTGTGCACCATAACTACAAAGTAATGCCATTTGTAACAAGTCCGCTTTTCCGTAGGGATGAAATGGATCTTGTATATTATCTGACCCAATCGCTACATGAACATTATATTCATCAAGTTCCCTTACGCGTGTTAATCCTCGGCGAATCGTTCCTTTATCGTTACGACCTAATAGATACATGTTTGCACCTGGTAACGTGACGACGTTTACATCTTCTTCGCGTAACTGTTCAATAATTGTTAGTGCTTGTTTTTCTTCCATTGCTGAGAGTGACGTACAGTGACCGGCAATGACTCGCCCGCTATAGTCCGCTCGTTTCGTAAATTCACAAACGAGTGGCAAATGACTCATTTCCGGATCGTCTGACTCATCAACGTGAATGTCAATATCAACATCATATGTTGTTGCAATATCAAATATTCGCTCTAAATTGTGTTCAGTGTCTTCTGATAAATGCGGAGCGCCTCCAACTAAATCCATCCCATTTTCCATTGCCCAGCGAACACTTTTTTCAAGCGCCTCGTCCATATTAAAGTCACACATTAATACAGATTCCATATGAATATATGGTTTATACGTTTCTTTAACGATTGAAAAGGCTTCCACAACTCTTTTTATATAATCATCTGTTCCCCCATCTAAATGTGTTCGAAGTGTCGTCGTTCCATGTTTAATCGCTCGTTCGACACTTTTACTCATGTTTTTGACTAACAAATCTGTCGTCATATAGGGTTCAAATGCTTGAAATTGTTCAATAGCTTCTAATAATGTTCCAGATCGATTTCTAATGGTAGGATACGTAAATGATTTGTCTAAATGCATATGCATATCTGTCAATCCAGGTAAAACAATTTTACCTTCAAGGTCAATAACTTTATCAAACAGTTGATCATCTATCATTCGTTCAGAAATAATTGATTGTATGATTTCGTCTTGTATAACAATATGTTTCGTTTCTTTTTCATTTAATAATGCTGCATTTTTTAGTAAGATTTTCATTGCGATATCCCTTTCCATATCATTGAAATCGTTTGAACAAGCTAGAAAATCATTTGATTAGTCGATCACTATCAAATGTCTGAATATCTATAAAAATTTCTGAAAGTTCTTTTCCTTGAGCGGCATACAATGCTGCTCCTTTTTCTTTTGTGGCAATTGTTGCGTCACCGACTATTCCGGATTCGCTAACATCATCAATTGTCCATGCGAAATTTCCACTTTGGAACCGTAAAAAATTAGAGTTCTCTAGTAATAATGGTGTTTCTTTTCCTAATTTATCGGTTTTTACCCAGCTCGGACATTCATCCATTAAAAGTGACGTTTCATAATCACCTGCATGGATACCTAAAACCATTTCTTCTTTACTAACAACTTTTTCTGGTACGTCTAATGCGCCAATATGGACGATAAAAATCATCATCCCTGTTTCAAGGCGAACATCACGAGCGATTAATTTTAACGTATCTAAATTTCCACCATGTCCATTGAAAAAAGCAATTCTTCTAAAGCCATTTTTATGTGCACTCAAACATATATCAATTAAAAGTGACTTTAATGTTTCAAATGATAATGTAAATGTCCCTGGACGATCGTTATGTTCATTACTTTTTCCGTAAGACAATGTCGGTAACACCCAAATGTTTTCATCATCTAAATGCTTAAAACTCTCATTTATCATACTTTCAACGAGTATTGCATCCGTGTAAACTGGTAGATGAGGTCCATGTTGTTCTGTCGCTCCAACTGGAAGAATCAGCAATGCATCTTCTTTTTCCATATCCCTTATTTCAGTGGATGTTAGTCTCGGCAAAAATCTTTCTTGTAAATATGTATATTTTTCGATATTCATATTTTCTTTCCACCTCGTCAGATTTTTTATTTATACGAAACCCCGCCCAATAAATGAGCGGAGATCCGACAAATGTTTTACTTTTCTTTCGGTAACATACAACGATCACTTGGTACGATATCTCTTATAACGTCTACCCTTTCCTGTTCACCGTCTATTTGTGAATATGCCCATAAGATCATTAATTCTTCACTATCGCTCGCGTTAACAAATCGGTGCGGGATATATGCTGGAATAAATGACGTGTCAAATGCAGTACCTTTTGTACGAACGCCTTCAACATCTATATAAGCATCACCTTTTAAAATAGTGACAATTTCTTCAACGTTATGAATGTGGCACGGTAAACCTTTTCCAGGTTGGAATGTTGCAAGTCCAACAGTTAATGTTTTCGGCCCCATATCTTCCATCATCATTTCGTGGAATAATACACCATCGTCGAGTTCATATGGTTCTGTTACTTTATACGTACTAATTCTCGGAAGTTGTTCTTCACCCGCTGTTAATGAATCAGCCGTTCGAACGTTCAATTTTTTTTTTCGTTGTCATACTGGATATATACGACATGTGTTTGTAAGTATTCTTCTAATCCGTGCTTACCGTCTGCTCCACCAATACCAGACTTTCTCCATCCAGCATGGAATCCTTGCATCGCTTCAAAGTTTTCACGGTTAATATACGTTTCTCCTACTTTAAGCTCTTTACATACACGCATTGCTAAATCTAGGTTTTGTGAGTAGAACGATGACGTCAGACCATAGTCAGAATCATTCGCTAACTCAATTGCTTCGTCAAGATCTTTGAAAGTTACAACAGGTAGAACAGGCCCGAATACTTCTTTTTGAACGATATCAGAGTCTTGTGCTACGTTCGTAATGACAGTCGGTTCATAGAAGCAACCTGCATCTGTATCAACGCGCTTACCACCTGTCATCACTTTCCCACCGCTAGCTACTGCACTTTCAACAAGTGCCTCAATGTTTTTCATACTATCTTCATTAATGATTGGTCCCATCTCAGTATCTTCATCAATTGGGTTTCCAATTTTAGTAGCCTTCATCGCTGCTGTTAATTTCTCAACAAATTCATCTGCAACTTCTTCGTGAACGTAAATACGTTCTGCGTTATTACAGACTTGACCGTTATTAATAATTCGTGAATCTTTAATCGCTTGAACAGCAAGATCTAAGTCTGCATCGTTCATGACGATTGCTGGTGCTTTACCACCGAGTTCAAGGTTCACTTTAACGATGTTTTCAGCTGCTGCTTTCATAATCTCTGTCCCTGTTTCTACACTTCCTGTGAAACTAACCATACCGATTTTTTCATTACGTGACAGTTCATTTCCAACGACACGCCCGCTTCCAGAGATTAAGTTAAATACTCCTTTCGGTAAGCCTATTTCATCTGCAATCTTCGCAAATTCAAATGCGTTATTCGGTGTATCCGTACTTGGTTTAATAACAGCCGTATTTCCTGTTACTAACGCTGGTGCTAGCTTTCTAGCAACTAGGAAGAACGGGAAGTTCCACGGGAGAATTCCACTCGTCACACCAATTGGCTTTTTAAATAAGAAAATATGTTCGTTCGGGCGATCACTCTGAATAATCTCACCTTCATATCTCCTTGCCCACTCTGCCATGTAATCTAAGTAGTCTGCTGTAAAGTTAACTTCAACTTTTGCTAAAGAAATAATTTTACCTTGTTCTTTCGTAATCGTTTCAGCTAAGTACTGTTCGTTCTCACGAATTTTTGCTGCGATTTTTCTTAAGTAGCCTGCACGTTCAATTGCTGGAAGTTTTTCCCAATCAAGTTGTGCTTTCTCTGCTGCATCTATTGCTTGTAGCGTTTCTTCTTTCGTTGCCATCGGTACGTTTGAGAGTAATTCTCCTGTTGCCGGATTCGTAACCGCTTTCATTTCACCTTTAGAAGTAATAAATTCACCATTAATATAAAGTTCATAGTTTTTAACATTTTCTGTAGCTTTAGACATTTTTTAAAAGCCTCCTAATCATTTATCATCTTATGGTCTGATGTTAAGATGTTACGAGTATTGTAACGGATTACATTTATGTTGTCAATAGATTTTTGTAATAAATTTGAATTGTCTGAAAGTATAGCGAGAACGCTTGTTTAACAATACTTTGCCGCTACTTTTATACATTCGATCATACTAACATCACTAGCAATTCCTTTGCCTGCTATATCAAATGCTGTTCCATGATCAACTGATGTTCGTAAAAATGGTAGCCCATTTGTAATGGAAACTGTTTTTTCAAAATCAGTCATTTTTGCTGCAATATGCCCTTGATCATGATAGAGCGATAATACAGCATCATATTTGCCATTTAATGCGTGGTAAAAGACTGAATCAGCAGGAACTGGACCAACGACATCAATCCCTTCTTCCTGCGCTTTTTTAATACCTGGTATAATCTCATCAATCTCTTCTCTACCGAAAAGGCCCCCTTCTCCTGAATGTGGGTTTAAACCGGCAACTGCAATGAGTCGTTCTTTAACACCAAGCGTTTTAAGTGCATCATCACACCGAATTAAGTAATCATGAACGCGTTGCTTTGTCATTTCGTTTATAGCATCTTTTAATGATAAGTGTCTCGTTAAAAAGAATATACGCATATTTCTTACTTCAAACATCGTTAACGGGTCATGTGAAGCCGTTAATGATTCAAGCATTTCAGTGTGCCCGATATGTGGGACGCCTGCTTCTCGTAGTGATTCTTTATTTATTGGCGTTGTTGCGATTGCTTGAACGTCTTTATTTAATGCAAGTTCGATCGCGTGCTTCACATACGCAAATGACGCACGACCACATGCTGCCTGGACGCTGCCAACGGTAACATCATCCATATGAATTGCCTGTAAAGAAATGACGTCAATCGTTCCATGGTCATACGTTCCATTTTTCACATCTGTTACTTCATTAATGATTAACGAACTATTAGTGACGTCAATTGCATGTTTAATGACTGATATATCACCAATAACGACTGGTCGACACCACGTATACACTTCTTTATTTCCCAACGCTTTGACGACAATTTCAGGTCCGATTCCTGCTGGATCACCTAAAGGTATAGCTATTATACTTCTTTTCAAAATAATTACCTCTCCTCTTCACTATATTGTAAATATGTAATGCAATCATACATTGTTAATTCTGTGCCGATTAAACCGCCTTTCGTAATGACGGGGAGATTATTAAATGCACCGCCAACGACTGTTCCATACGCAACAATTGGAATAACCTCATCAATAAGCTTTATTGCATGAGCTTTACTCGCCTTCATAAAAGAAGCCGAAACGTCACCACCACTAAAGTAACACCCATCAAAAGCATCCTCACTTGCCGTTAATAACTGCTTTGCTATATGAGCAAGACCATCTGTTAAGCGCTTAGACAACACCTCTTCAGTACACCCTTCTTCTTTTGCTAAATGAGAAAAATCAACACGTTCAGCTCGTTCATTATTCGTCGTTATTAAAATTACTTTCGCTTTTATTTCAGATGATAGGACTTGATTGACTACTCGTTGTTTCTCTTCTTTCGATCGAGAATCAGTAAGCACAAGTTCTTTTGCATCAACATAAATCGTTTCAGTATCCATATGTTCTTGCACATAACGTATTTGTTTTGCAGTTAATGATGTAATGCTACCGACAGTCGCAAGGACGCGCTTTGCTCGTTTACTTCTCATATGTGTCCGTTGTTGGACGTAATAGTACGTTAAAGGACCTGGATCAACTGGTAAAAATGAATGGTCAGATGATAGAGTCATCGCTTCTGATATATGTTGAACGTCCTCTTCAGTAACTGCGTCACAAACAATAATCCGGACGTTCTCTTGTCGTAATTGTTCCATTTGCCTCCGAATAGCATCTGGACCGGTGCGAATCGTCTCTATTGTAATCGCCGCTGAAGAAACATTCGTTTGTTTGCGTAATATTGTTAATATGTTTGCATCTGTCATCGGCTGAACAGGGTCATTCGCAACGTCTGTTTCATGAAGTAACGTATTGTTAACGTACAATTGACTATTTATAACGATTCGATTCGACGATGGGTATGTCGGTACGATAACAGCTACTAAATCATCTGTCGCACAATGAAGGAGTGCTTCAACCTCATGGCCAATATTACCTCTAAACGTACTATCAATCCGTTTGCATATAATATCTGCTTGCCAATTATCTGCCAAAAAGAAATATGCTTCCTCTACTTTTTCTTTCGCTTCGTCCCCTGCTGCGTATCGACTATCAGTATCAATACACATAGCAGTTTTCGCTTCCTTCGTTTGCTCAACTTCTCGATTAAAAGCTGTATAACAATCTAAGCCTAACTTTGCTAACATAACACCCGTTCCGTTAGCTCCAGTTAAATCATCAGCTATTACACCTATTCTCATAAACGTTCTCCTTTATAAAATTCGCTCAATCGACAACAATGTAAGCTGCACGAACAGGTCCATGAACACCGACGATTAAGTTCATTTCAATATCAGCACTATTACTCGGTCCTGTTACGAAACTTACACAAGAAGGTACATGATTGTTTTCTTGTTGCATCTGATGAATCATAGTCGTCGCTTGTGTCATTCTTGGTACAATCGTTTCTTTAGGAATAATGGCGATATACGACTCTGGAAGCAAACTAATTGTCCGAGCATTATATTCATCATTTAACAACGTAACAGTGCCTGACTCAGCCAGCGTAATATCACTGAACGTCAATCCAACATCTGCTCGTTCTACTTTTTGACGATTTTTTTCTTTGTTTGAAGTGCTCCATTCGTAAGCATCTTTACCATCATTATTTAACTCGGCAAAATAACTATCTAATCCATAAACTTCATTGCGCTCATCATATGCATAAACAATTGAATCAGCATCATATGCATCAAGCACTTCTTGTAACGTCTGATGCAAATTTTCTTTCGTCGTTCGCCTAAAGTCTGTATGAATATTTTCACATTGCTTCTCTAGCTCATCAATTAATTGTTCGACATTATGGTTTTTAAAAACATTTAAATGAGGTTTATGTTTCCAGTCTGGCCGCTTAACACCTTCAACAATGACATCTCTTCCTAAATTTGCAGCGACATGTTGTAAAAAAGTATCACGATTACTAATTGTCATGTTTCTTCTCCTTTTCTCTCTGTTTATACCAAGAGCGGAATGTTTGTTTACCTGGAGCAGGGAGGTCTCGATTAACGGTCCAATCTTTTAGTGGTCCAGGCCCATTCGTAATTGTCTCGTCTTTCGACCACGGTTTTAACGCTGTTCGCGCCATTTTCGCACTTAGTTGGTAAGCAGCAGGCGTTGAAGCCCATTGTGCAAAACCAGCCATCATCATACGTTCTAACTTTGGCGTTCGCTTCTGTCGATCTGCAATGATTTCCCGGTGCCTGATTAATTGTTCGTGCAACGGTATTTTAACCGGACATGCTTCAGTACATGCCGCACAAAGAGTTGACGCATATGGAAGTTCTTCATGCTCTTCATACCCATCAAGTAACGGTGTAATAACTGCTCCAATCGGTCCAGGATAAATAGAACCGTACGCATGGCCACCAATGTGACGATAAACAGGACACACATTTATACATGCTGCACAGCGAATACAGTGAAGGGCTGATTGAAACTCAGATCCAATTATTTTTGATCGTCCGTTATCTAAAATAACTAAATGGAATTCTTCTGGTCCATCAATTTCATTTTCTAACCGCGTGCCAGTGAATGACGTAATATAACTCGTTAACTTTTGCCCGACAGCTGCTCGCGTGAGTAAACTGACGAGTATGTCTAACTCTTCCCACGTCGGAACGATTCTTTCCATGCCCATAATAGCAATTTGCGTCTCAGGAATAGCACTAACTAAACGAGCATTCCCTTCGTTTGTAACGAGTGTAATAGCCCCTGATTCTGCAACCGCGAAGTTACACCCAGTAATCCCAATATCTGCTGCTAAAAAATCTTTTCTTAACTGTTCACGGGCAAAGAGCGCTAATTCTTCTGGCTTATTCGTTTGATCATATCCTTTTTTATCCGCAAACGTTTGCCTAATCCCTTCACGATCTTTATGTAATGCTGGCGCGACAATATGCGAAGGTGGATCGTCATCTAATTGTAAAATCCACTCCCCTAAATCAGACTCAACAACTTCTGCTCCGATATCTGTCAGCGCTTCATTTAAACTTATTTCTTCAGATACCATCGACTTTGATTTAACGACCTTTTTTCCGTCTTTCTTTTTTACGACGTTTTTTATATAATCATTTGCCTCCTCGGCTGTTTGAGCAAAAAAAACATGCCCACCGTTTTTCTCTACTTGTTCACTTAATTGGTGTAAATAAAAATCTAAATGTTCAATCGTATGACTACGAATTTCTTCACCTAGAGAACGCCAATCTTCCCAGTCTCCTAATTCTTCCGCCGCTTGCAAACGCCCTTTTTTCAATCGTTCTTGTGCAGATGAGACTGCTTGACGCATAAAATCATTTTCAACGCCGTCTGTTACACGTTCTTTATATGATAATTCTTCGTGCACTTTAATACTCATGTCTGCTTCTCCTTTGTTAACGTGTATTTAAAATTTCTGTTATGTGCTTCACTTTCACATCTAGTCCTTCTCTCGTCATTCGGCCGCCGATATTCATTAAACATGCCATATCTCCGCCGACTAAATAATCTGCTTTCGTTTCTTCAACGTGTCGCACTTTTTCTTTCACCATTTCTCCAGAAATAACTGAGTTTTTCACAGAAAAGGTACCCCCGAACCCGCAACAATCTTCTCCGAGAGGTAACTTAATTAGTTCAACACCCGGCACCGATTCTAACAGTTTAACTGGCGCTTCTTTCACACCTAAAATTCTTGTCATATGGCATGACGGGTGGTACGTTACTCTTCCTGTAAATGTTGATCCGACATCTGTGACGTGTAGGACATCGACTAAAAATTGCGTAATTTCATATGATTTATTTGCTAATTCGACTGCTTTGTCATACCACTCAGCATCATCTGAAAATATTTTCGGATATTCTTTTAACATCCCGACACAAGAACCAGAAGGCCCAACGACATATTCAGAATGCTCAAATGCTTTAATCATCTGTTTCATCGCTTTTTTCGCATCTTTCGTATACCCACTATTAAATGCTGGCTGACCACAGCACGTCTGTTTTTCAGGAAAGTCAACGTCGCAATTTTGACTCTCGAGTAATTCAACGGTATCTTTTCCGACGTTTGATGAAAAAATATCACACATACACGTGATAAATAGAGATACTTTCACTTTATGTCACTCCAATTTTGCAATCGATTTATTTTATAAAAAATCCCCCTCTATCATCTAATGTTGACATGTTCTTAAATGATAGAGGGGCAAGTGATAATTGTTTGTTTAGTTTCTTACTTTTCTCGCTAATTTCTTTAGTGGTATATCATCGTTTCCTAAATCATCAGCATTAACTTCTGTCCCTTGCATAATTAATTTTCGTGTCGGAAGCACTGCTTTTCCATCATTAATAATAAGGGCTCCTTCTACTTTATTATCTTTTAAATAAAATTGTGTAAACTGTACATCTTCCACACTTCCGCGGAGGACTGTTTCATCCCATTCTTTTACATGACCGAAATATTGTAATGATAAATCGTATTGGTCAGACCAGAAATAAGGAGTCGTATCAAATAACATACATTCATTATTAACGATGTTATTCGCTGCACATATCCCTTGATTCATCGCGTGGTCCCAGTGTTCCACACGAATATAATCACCATTATTGTATTTCCATTCAGCACAATCGCCTGCTGCGTAAATATCTTTTACAGATGTTTCACAGTATTCATTAATAATGTAACCATTATTATTATGTTTTAAATGCTCTCCTGCTAATGACATATCTGTAAATACGCCGATACCGACTAATACAGCATCACATTCATAACGATCGCCATTCTTCGTTACGACAGCTTCAACTTTATCTGTTCCTTGAAACTCATTAACGATTTGCTCTGTCATTAAATGCACGCCTTTTTCACGATGAACACCAGCTATAATTTCTCCCATTTCTGGTCCTAGCACACGTGATAGAGGTGTTTGAGCAGCTTCTAACACGGTGACATCTATGCCCATTTCACGACATGAAGCAGCAACTTCCAAGCCGATAAATCCACCTCCGACGATAACGAGCTTTTTAAAATCTTTCACTTGTTCACGTAGTAGCTGCGCATCATCAATGTTCTTCAAGTAGTGAATACCATTTAAATCACAGCCACTTATATTTGTTAACTTACGCACTTTTGAACCTGTCGTAATGAGTAACTTATCCCAAGAAACCTTCTTCCCACTGTCAAAAACGACTTTTTTTCCGTCGATATCAATATCAACGACAGCTTTTCCGAGTAATAGTTCGATATCATTTTCTTCGTAAAAAGAAGCAGGCTCTAACAATATTTCCTCATCAGACATTTCTCCCCGCAAGTACTCTTTCGACATAGGCGGTCGATCGTACGGTAAATCTGGTGATTCATCAATGAGTGTAATACTTTTATCATATCCGATTCTTCTTAACTCTTTCACTGCATTAAATCCAGCTATTCCTGCACCGATGACTACTATTTTATCCGTCATTTTGTGTACGCTCCTTAGGGTTTACGTACACTTTCTCATCCTTTACGAGTACGTCAAACGTTTTTAGCGGTTCAGTCGCTGGTGGATCTAATGGACATCCGTCTCGAATATCGAACTCAGAGAAATGCAGTGGGCACGTTACATAATGTCCATCTAAATCGCCGTTAATCATCTCTGCATACGCATGAGAACAAATCCCACTAAATGCAAAAAATTCATCTTCTACTAAAGAAACGATAATTTGTTCTGAATCTATCGTAAATAAATTCATTTCTTCATCATCAAATGCATCTAACTCTGCTACGTAAACAAACTCACCATCAGTTTGTACAATATTTTCACTCATATTTATCCCATCCTTCATTATATTATATATGTTACAACGTTCATTACATCGTCGCCATCATCTTAATAACGAGTGGCAACACATTTATTCATAAATGTTTACGTTGATTTTCCCTGGGTTTAATAAACCGTGCGGATCATTTTCACGCTTAGCTGAGACGACTTTATCAATATGTTTATCCCAACCACCTTCTTCAAGGATAATCGTGTGAGGATCAAGAACATTAACGCCTATTTCTTCACAAAACGCCATGATTTCATTTAGTCTTTCTTCAGTTGTATAAGGTATTAATGGAATGGCTGAAAGAATCAACTGTCCATTTTCTTTTAATAAATCGAGCGCATTTAAAAACTCTCCACCGAATTTATTTTTAATAAGATCGATTTGTTCTAAATACTTATCAGGATCATATTGAATCTGAATGTTAGTAATCGTATCGTCAGCCTTTAACGCCCATAATGTCACGTGATTAAATGTGAAGTTTGATAGACTAATTTTTTTGTGGTACTTCTCACTTGGATTCGTGTAGACGATTTCACCATCAAGTGCTTTCGCTTTTTGCTCAATGAGGTCAAAACTGTCTTCATTAACTTCTAGTACGACGACGTGCTCATCCTCTTTAATTTTTCTTTTCAGTGGTCTGAAATAAGAAGGTAGTGGCCATTCAGCCGTAGAAATCGAACGTTTATCAATTTTATCATCTTCAGCAAGTTCAACCGAAAATTGAATGGAATTTTTTAAATCTTTAAATGAATAAATACATTCCATCCAGTTCACACGTTCTGTCGTTCTAAATATGACTTCGCTTACGACGCCTGTCGTTCCGTATCCGTGTAAATAACGCATTAAGTCGTCACCTGTAATCGTTAGTTTACGCGGTTCCTCTTCCATCGTAATAACTTTCACTTCTATAACGTTACCACTCCATAAGTTCCCCCACTTAATGGAGCCAATTCCACCTGAACCTCCACAGAAGAAACCTCCTGAAGTCGCTTCTAAAAACGTACTAGAATAAATACAAAGCTCTTGGTCTTGCTCACGTAACATTTTTTCTATGTCACCTAATATGACACCCGTTTCTACGTGAATACTTCCTTTTTTCACTTCAAGCACTTTGTTCATTCGAGTCGTCTCTAGTAATATGCCACCTTCCATCGGGACACTTTGTCCGTAGTTACCCGTTCCGCTTCCACGTACCGTTAAAGGAATTCGCGCTTTCGCTGCATATGCTAACGTGTTGCGAATATCTTCTTCACTTTCTACAAATATGACAACTTCCGCCTTTTTATCTTTTAACATTTCTGTTAAAACGGGCGAATACCAATAGTAATCAGCCGATAGTTTATCAATTGTTTCTGAGTCTACTGAGATTTGATCGTCCTTTAAAAAAGAATTCAAGCTTTCTAAAACCGTTGATTGAGTCATAAAAATATTTCTCCCCTAACATTTCTGATATTTTTAGCGCGATTACTCGCAAATAATATTAAAACTGAATCTTCAAACAATTTCGTGAATGATTAATCGTCTCTTAAACAGTTAATCATTAAAAATAATCATCCATGTTATTGTCGTTTCTAAATATATCTTGTAAACGCATTCATCAACGTTTAAGTTTCTCTTATACTAAAAGCATCGAGAAATATGAAGGGCCAAATATAGCCTACTTCTATCATTTGTTGACTATGAATGTTAATGCTTTTACGACCAACATCTCAACATCAGACCATTAATGAGAGCACACTGGTGCGCTAACACATGTAAAATAAAGAACTCTTTAACGACTATAACGTTGTATGAAGCTAGATTATCACAATAAAATAAAAAGGTCAACGAGCATTTTTTCTTTTTTCAAAAAACTTTACAATGGTTGTATCATCTTACCTTAAAATAAACGTTTTACGACATCTTGCATGCGTTTAACATCTTCTGCTACAAGTTTTAACGGATCATCGCTTCTACTTTTAAGCGGCTCTTTATAATAATAATTTTCTGCAATGAGCCATCCTGTAAATGATTGCTCACTTAGTTTTTCCATTGAATGTACAAATTGACTCGCACCATCTCCGAGCAATGCTGCACTTAGTTCCCCTTCAGCACCATCTTTCACATGAACTTCAGGCCAACTGTACGGTAAAAGTGCCTCAAGTAATTCAGGTGTATACCAACCTTTATTTAAGTAATAATTTTGCGTATCCATATACAAATAAAAATTATCATAATCAACAGCCTTATAAAGGGCTATTCCTTCTTCGATAGACAATGTATTTTCAGATGCAATATTAATCGAATGCCTACTAGCATATGCGCATACGTGTTTAAACACATGCGTTGCACGTGACATATTGTCAGTCGTTAATGCACTTTTTCCAAACGATGGCAACATGACTAGTTCAATGTTCATTGCTGCTGCTGCGTCAATCGCTTGTTTGATAATATTTATTATTTCTCTTGATTCTTCACTTCCTTCTTCAGCAACTAATGATTGTCTTCCAAGCTCTGTTACTGTCATTGACGGAAGTTTTACATCATACGTTTGAGCCATTTCTAAATAACTTTGTTGGACAACCTTTTCTGATAATGGAAATACCTCATTCTTACTAGAAAAGTCTAGTTGCACCCCATCAAATCCAAATTCTTTCGCAAGTTTGCATACGTAAGCACCCATAGGTGGCAATGACCATTCACATAAACCTATGTTCATTCGTTGTTTCATAAACATGACTTCCTTTCCTTATGTTGAAGTTCATAAAGCAAATTGTTCAATAATTGTGATTGTTGTATAATGTATCATATACGTATGAAAAATAAATCTTTTTTTAAAATAAAATAGCAAAGTTGAGGTGTTTTTTATGTCTATTGAGCAAAAACCATTAGTAAAAAACATCAAGCGTTCGCCATCTGAATCCTTTTCTTTTATTCATTTTATGAAAATAGTTTTTAAAGGTATTTCTCAAGTCATGCTCGTCGATAACACAGGCGCCGGTATCATTATATTTTTCGCTATTGCTATTGCGTCTATTCCAGTTGCAGTTACTATGCTATTAGCTGTCACCCTCGGAACAGTAATCGCTTTCATTGGTCAAGCAGATCGTGACGTCATCAATAAAGGGCTTTTTGGCTTTAATCCCGCACTGATTAGTATCGCACTAATGATTTTTTTAGATGGTTCATATGACTGGATCATCGCCATCATAGCCGGTGCGATTGCTTCGGTTTCAACAGCTGCCTTTATTCATATTTTTAAAGGGATTGATATTCCTTATTTAACATTTCCGTTCATTTCGTTAACGTGGATTATTTTACTCGCTACATATCATTTACCGATTCTTACTATCCACCCAACACTTGAGCCGACAATTGTGAGCGAATGGAGCCCCATATCAGGAGGAAGTTTTGAAGTTTTTTCAGCGTTTACGCTTGGCGTCTCGCAAGTGTTTTTTATTGAACACGTGTTAACTGGTATACTCATTGTCATCGCTATGTTTTGGGTCGGCTGGCAATATGGTTTATATACGATGATTGCGAGTGTTATCGGTTTTTTAACAGCTTATTTCATCGGCGGAGATGTTGATCTTATATCGACTGGTTTCTTTGGCTATAATGCTGTCTTAACTTTAATTGCTGTTAGTTTAGTTTTTAAAAATAATAAAAATAAATATGCCTTTGCTACTGGTATTTTCGGTTGTATGCTCACCGTATTCGTGACATTAAGTATGAGTACATTTTTGCAACCATACGGACTACCAGTGTTAACAATTGCTTTTGTTTTAACGACTTGGCTGTTGTTAGCTGCAAGAAAAGTCTTACCAAATATTTAATAAAAAAATGCGCTCAATTGAGCGCATTTTTTATTTGTTTTCTATAATAGCAACAGTACACCTTGACACACTAATTAAACGATCTTCTTCATCATGAATCTTTACGTCCCAGACCATCGTCCTTTGACCACGATGTAATGGTGTGGCAACTGCTGTAACGACTCCATCTTTTTTGCCACGTACGTGATTTGCATTAATCTCAATACCGACAGCTGCATGTGTGTTTAAATCAATATTAAGCATCGCTGCAATACTTGCTGCTGTTTCTGCCAGCGCAACAGACGCGCCACCGTGCAGTAATCCCATCGGCTGTTTTGTTTTTGGTCCAACAGGCATTTTACAAACGACTTTATCTGCTGTTAACTGTTCGAATGTTATGTCGAGTGCAGCCATTAATGTATCTTTTGATTGTAATTTTTCTTCTAAATCCAATGCATTCAAGCCCTTCTACATATATACTATTACACGTTTATCTTATTTCGATATTTGTTGCATCACTTGAAGTAATTCTTCCATTACCTCTTCACCTTCACCACTCTGCACAGCTTCTGTTAAACAATGCTTAACGTGTCGTTCACTTATCGTGTACCCGACTTTTTTAAGCGCTGCTTGTATCGCGCTCATTTGAATAAGAATATCCGTACAATACCGTTCATCTTCTACCATTCGTTGAATCCCACGGACTTGTCCTTCAATTCTGCGTAAACGATTAATAACCGCTTGCTTTTCTTCATTTGTTGGTGGAACAATCGGTTTATCACGTACAACTTTACTCATAGTATACCCCCCCATTTCATTCATTATAGTTTTACGCGTTGTAAACGAAGCGCATTTAAAACGACAGAAACTGAACTGAATGCCATCGCTGCACCTGCTAACCATGGAGCTAACAAGCCGAGAGCAGCAATCGGAATACCTATCGTATTATAAATAAATGCGAAAAATAAATTTTCTTTAATATTACGCATCGTCTTTTTACTCATCATAATTGAATCAGCAACGCTATTTAAATCTCCACGCATCAACGTTATATCTGCCGCTTCAATCGCAACGTCAGTCCCTGTTCCAACAGCCATACCGACATCTGCCATTGCTAACGCTGGTGCATCATTAATACCATCACCAACCATCGCGACTTTTTTACCTTCTAGTTGTAACTCTTTTATTTTATCACTCTTTTGATCAGGTAAAACTTCTGCAATGACTTCATCAATATTTATTTCTTCTGCAATTGCACGAGCAGTTCGTTTATTATCTCCTGTTAACATAATAACATGCAATCCTAAGTCATGCATACGTTCAATTGCTTCTTTCGACGTTTCTTTCACAGTATCTGCAACAGCGACAATACCAGCAATAACGTCATCAATCGCAATAATCATTGCTGTTTTACCAGCATATTCTAAAGCTTCCATTGCTTCGTCAATTTCCGGAGTAACGTCAAACGATTGTTCACGCATTAACTGTCGTGTACCAGCATATACCGTTTTGTTATTAACTGTACAATAAATACCATAACCAGGTATAGCTTCGAAGTTTTCTGCTGTTAATAAATCAATGCCTTTATCAGTGACACCATTAACAATTGCTTGTGCTAAAGGGTGTTCTGACGGGCTTTCTGCCGTACCAGCCATTTGTAATAGTGTTTCTTCACTTACATGATTAAATGTTATAACATCTGTTAAAACAGGCTCACCTTTCGTAATCGTACCTGTTTTGTCTAACACAACTGTATCAACAGCTTGTGTATTTTCTAAATGTTCGCCACCTTTAAAAAGCAACCCAAACTCAGCCGCGCGACCAGAACCTGCCATAATTGACGTGGGCGTCGCTAAGCCGAGCGCACACGGACAAGCAATGACTAAAATGGAAATCATCGGAATTAAGCTTGCACGGAAATCACCTGGAGAAACGACAAAGTACCAAATAAAGAACGTTATTACTGCTACCGCAACAACGATTGGTACAAAAACACCTGAAATACGGTCAGCTAAACGCTGAATATCTGCTTTTGATCCTTGAGCATCTTCAACGACTTGAACAATCTGCGCAAGAGCTGTATCACGACCAACTTTCGTCGCCTTAATTTTTAGTGAACCATTTTCATTAATTGTCGCACCAATCACTTCATCCCCGACAACTTTATCCATCGGAATACTTTCTCCTGTTAACATCGATTCGTCAACAGCTGATTCCCCTTCGACTACTTCACCGTCTACAGGTATCTTCTCCCCTGGACGAACAATCATGAGATCATTCACGAGCACTTCTTCAATCGGTATTTCTAACTCAACACCGTCACGGATAATACGGGCAGTTTTCGCTTGTAAATCAAGCAACTTTGAAATAGCCGCACTCGTCTTTCCTTTTGCTTGTGCTTCAAACAATTTCCCTAAAACGATTAACGTAATAATAACGGCTGCCGCTTCAAAATATAATTCCGCTTCATAATTACCACCTGCAGCCATCCATTCAAATGATAAGTATAAACTATAAAAATAAGCCGCACTCGTACCAAGAGCAACTAAAACATCCATATTAGCACTTTTATTTTTTAGAGACGTATAAGCCCCTTTGTAAAATTGTCCCCCGACGATAAATTGCACGGGTGTTGCAAGTGCTAATTGAAACCACGGATTCATAAATAAATCTGGTAAATAAATAAATGATAAAAAACTAAAATGAGCGACCATCGTCCATAATAAAGGAAACGTTAAAATAGCTGAAAAAATAAGTTTTCGTTTTATTTTCGTTACTTCTTCTTCTTTTCGATCAACCCCGTCATTATCTGTTACACGCGTTAAATCAAAACCAATTTTCTTCACACGTTCGATAATCTCTTGATGAGTAACGTCTTCCTCATAACGAGTGACGTGAAGTTTTTCTAACGCAAAGTTTACATTTGCTTCTGCTACACCTGGCATTCTGCTAACACTCTTCTCAATTCGAGAAGCACATGATGAGCACGTCATTCCTTGAATATCAAATTCTTCCTTTTTCTCAGCAACTGAAAACCCTAAACTTTCAACTTTATCCTTCACTTCATTCGTTGAAGTTTCTTTATTATCATACGTCACTGACAATTGCTCTAAAGCAAAGTTCACGTTTGCTGATTCGACACCATCCATGCGAGAAATACCTCGTTCAACTCTTGCTGCACATGAACTACAAGTCATTCCCTCAATTTGCAGTGTACTATCTACTTTCGACACGAAAAAACCTCCTCTATTTCAAAACAGTTATATGTTTTATATGACCTTCACTTTCAATATTACTATACCCCTGTTAGGTATGTCAACTAGTACGCATAAAAAACGACACAAGTAATTATACAATCACTCGTGTCGCTATTCGTCCTTATTATTCGTTAAAAACAGACGTATCAACTGTAATACCTTTTTCTTCAAATACTTGTTCCGCTACTTTTAAAGCATTTAGCACTTTAGGGAATCCTGCATATGGAATCAGATGAATAATTGCTCCGACAATTTCTTCAGGTGTTAACCCAACAACTAATCCCGTTTCAACGTGCATACCAATTTGTGGTAACCCTTGACCGACTAACGCTGAAATCGTTGCTAATACTTTTTGTTTATCATCTAAGCCGGGACGTGCATAAACACTTCCAAACGCAAACTCTACGACGAGATTCTGTAAATCAGGAGCAATATCTTTAAAGCCCTCACCAATATCCATATGTCCTGTTGCACTGTGCTCATTTGGCACGGTTAAATCCTTTAACTTATCCATACCTTTTTGATAAAGATCTTCTGCCACAATCATATCCTCCTTCAAAATATAAAGCTTCTTCAATTGACGTTAGTATATATCCTTTGTGAATGATTGTAAAATATATGATAAAAACAGACGAAGAAATTGCTTATCTCTCCAACATATGTAAAAATATTTATATACGACTTATATAGTCGCGTGAAAGGAGCTCTTATATGCTAAAAGAATTATTAAATGTAGAAAAATTTATACATAAAAACTTTATAGTAATAGAGGAAAAAGACTTTAATCCGGATGAAAGTAAAAGTTTGCTTAAAAAACATAAACACAACAAAGTATTTATTAAGCATGAAAATAAAACATATACCTATATATTTTCAGATAAAAATAAAACATATGACGTCCCTACTCAATTAATACAGAAGCCAGATGACACATTCGAACTTTTAAGTTATTTAAACGATCGCTATCTTATTCTCATTGAAGATAAACAACAACTTATTGGTTATTTACATGTGACAGACTTCTTCAATGATTTTACCTATCAATTTAATTATGTAAATTCATTTGCAAATGCTTTAGTTGATACAATCGATGAATCATATACTGTTATTGACCAACATAAGCGCGTCGTCTTCTGGACAAAAGGTGCCGAGAAAATATTTTCAATTGCACGAGAAGAAATCATCGGTAAAAAAATAACCGATTTCTTTGACGAAAGTAATTTAGAGATTTTAAACACGTTGCAAACAGGTGAATCCGAAACGAATAAAAAACATTACGCTGGAGAAAACCTCATTGTCATTATCAACACTAAACCGATTAAAATGAAAGAGGATGTTGTTGGGGCAATCGTGACAGAAAAAGATATTACAAATATCATTCATTTAAATAATGAACTTTATGAAGCATCACAAAGATTGTATAATCTAGAGTCTGAAATTCACCAAACAGATTTAAACCCTTTCAATGACATTTTAGGTAATAGTCCAAAGATTCAGCGGACAAAGCGGCTGCTTAATGACATAGTTTCTAGTCCTTCAAATGTAACGATTGTCGGAGAATCTGGAGTAGGAAAAGAACTTTACGCCAAGTCAATCCATAGATTAAGAGAGCCAAAAGAAGCACCCTTTATCCCGTTAAATTGCAATACGATTCCAGATGCGTTATTTGATAGCGAACTATTTGGCTTTGAAGAAGTACTTTCAAATAAATCAAACGCAAGCTCACAAAAAGGAAAAGCCGAACTCGCAAATGGTGGCACTTTGTTTCTAAATGCTGTGAATAAATTATCATTAGATGCTCAAGAAAAATTAGTAACTTTATTAGAAAACAAAGCATTTATAAGAATTGGCGGGATAGAAAACGTTCATGTTGATTTTAAAGTAATTGCTTCATCAAAAGAAGATTTAAAATCACTTGTTGAAAAAGGAGATTTCAATATAGAACTGTACCACCGGCTAAACGGAGCAGAATTAGAAATACCACCTTTACGTGAACGTTCTGAAGATATTATTGAATTAACGCATTATTACCTTCATGAATATTCCGTTAGATACAATCGACCCATCCATGGGATTAGTCAACAAATTATGAACGTATTATTAGAATATGATTGGCCAAACAATATTAGGGAATTAAAAAGTACAATCGAGCGTCTCGTAGTATTCTCAGATCAAGGATTTTTAAAGTCTGAAGTTTTACCATTTTATGAACAATATAAAGAAAAATTGAACATTGATGATCACTTTATTGTCAATGATAATAACAATGACCCTGTCCCATTAAAGCAACAATTAGAAAAATACGAAAAAGATATTATTATTTCTGAACTTGAAAAAGTTGATGGTAATAAAAGGGAATGCGCAGACAATCTAGGTATTACTCGCGCAACATTATACAACCGGATAGAAAGACTTAAAATAGACGTTTAAAAAATGCTTCTAGAGTTTTATCTCTAGAAGCATTTTTTATTTAATCTTCAATTTTCACAAAGACACTTTTCACTTCAGTATAGTTCGCTAAGCCGTATTCGCCGCCCATTTCTCGGCCAATCCCTGACTGCTTATAGCCACCAAATGGCATCGTTTCCCACTCAAGACCGAAATCATTGATCCAAACCGTTCCTGATTGGAGTTTATTGGAAATGTAATGCCCGTGCTTAATGTTCTCCGTCCAAACACTTGCCGCTAACCCGTAAGGACTGTCATTCGCTCGTTCAATCACTTCATCAATTGTATCAAACGGGAAGATCGACATGACAGGCCCAAAGATTTCTTCGCGCGCAATCGTCATATGATCTTCGACGTCCGCAAAGATTGTCGGTTCAACGAAGTACCCAGTATCTCTCCCTGTACCTCCACCAGCTACGAGACGTGCCCCTTCTTTTTTCCCTTGTTCAATAAAACCTAACACCGTTTCATGTTGTTTCTTAGACACGACAGGTCCCATATCCGTTTCAGGATCCATACCTGGACCAATTTTCAACGCTTTCGCTTTTTCTGCTAACCGTTCGACAAACTGATCATATAATGAACGCTGGACGAACACCCGTGTACACGCGCTACAATTTTGTCCGTGATTGTACATCGTCCCGTCAAATGTGCCTTGGATTGCTTCTTCAATGTCCGCGTCTTCTAACACGATTGCCGGTGATTTCCCGCCTAATTCTAACGTAATGCCTTTCACTTGATCCGCCGCGTTTTTCATCACTTCTTTTCCTGTCGCTGTTGATCCCGTAAAAGCCACTTTGTCCACGTCTGGATGAGTGACGAGGGCGTGACCAGCACCTGCGCCTGAACCAGGAACGACGTTGACAACCCCGTCCGGGAAACCCGCTTCTTTAAACAATTTCGCGGCATAAAGCAAGGATAACGGCGTTTCACTCGCCGGTTTAATCACGATTGTACAGCCAACCGCTAAGGCCGAGCCTAACTTCCAACCAGCCATCGCTAACGGGAAGTTCCACGGAATAATTTGGCCAACAACGCCGACCGGTTCATGCACAATGTAGTTTAAATATTCCGGAGCGACTTGAACCGTCTTACCGGTAATTTTCGTTGCCCACCCCGCGTAATAACGGAAATGTTCAACGGTGCCATCAATATCATCCGCTAAAGCAATCTCATACGGTTTTCCATTATCAATCGCTTCCAGTTGCGCTAATTCTTCCCGGTGTTCTTCGAGTAAATCAGCGAACTTATAAATGAGACGGGAGCGTTTCGCTGCCGGCATTTTCGTCCATTCCCCGTGGTCAAATGCCTCTCTCGCCGCTTGGACAGCGACATCAATATCCGCATCTTGTGCTTCACTCACTTGCGCAATAACTCGTTCAGTCGCCGGGTCTAACACGTCAAATACGTCTCCGTTTACCGCAGGAACGTACCCACCGTTAATGTAAAGGCCTTTCACCCCTTCTAAAAATGCTTCAACCTTTGGTTTCAGATTATACGTTACAGTTGCCATCATTATCACCTTTCCATAAATGTTTTATAGTTCACCTAAGTTTTTCATTAATGCTTGTAACTTCGCATCTTCGTCATCTGTCAGCGGTAAACGTGGGAGACGACACGGACCACCCGCTAACCCCTTCAGTTCCATCGCACGGTTCGTAATTTGTACGTATTTACCAGAGCCTTCTAAGAAGTCACAGAGGGGAAGTAATTGATCATATAAATCCCACGCTTTATCAAAGGCTTGATTTTGAACAGCGTCAAACATGTCCATCGTAACCTTCGGTGCAATGTTTGCCGATACAGAAATCCATCCCGTCGTTCCGATTAAAATTGATTCCAATGATAAATCTTCTGCCCCGCAGAACACGTCAATGTCCTCACGGCCTTGACGGATAATATCTCTCACTTTCGTAATATCCCCACTAGACTCCTTAATGTGCGTAATGTTTTTCACATCTTTTGCGACTTGTAAAATCGTTTCTGTACCGATATTAACCCCCGTTGTCGATGGGTTATTGTAAATCATCACTGGGAATGACACCGATTCTGCGACAGCTTTGAATTGTTCGTACACTTCTTCGTCTGTCGGCCCCGCGTAATATGAGTTAATGAGCAACGCGGCATCTGCCCCTGCAGCTTCCGCTTGTTTCGTGTGTGCAATCGCTTCAGACGTGCGTTCAGCCGCTGTTCCGACAATTAAATTGATACGGCCATCAATGAGTTCAACAGCCATTTCAACTGCTTTGTATCGTTCATCTGTCGACAAGCTTACGAATTCACCGGTACTCCCGTTAATCGCAATCCCTTCAACCCCTTGATCGATAAAGTATTCAATGTTCTTCTTATATCCCTCCCAATCAATTTCCTCTTGGTTAAGCATTGGTGTAATTAATACTGGATAAATTCCTTTGATTTTTTTAGACAATATAATCTCCCTTTCTTAATTCGTATTTATATTTACTTTGTTTTTCTCTTTTCCTTTTGAATCAAAAACGTACCATCCTCTATATGCATAAAGTATTCCTACGATGATGGCAATAAAGTTAAACCATAAAAAAGGTAAGTATGTTAAAGTTGACACTCCTAGTGTAGCCGCCATAAACACCCCACCATCTGACCACGGAACCATAGGTGTTGTCAGTGTTCCACCTGTTTCAGTATTACGAGAAAGCAGTCGTCTATCAGCATTCATTTTGTCATAATTCTTCTCGGTAATTTTACTCGCAGTTATAATAGAAACATAAGCTGCCCCTCCAAAGAAGTTTCCGAAAAAGCCAGAAAGTATTGTTGATACGCTTAATCTACCAATGTTCGTAGCCCACTTTTCTAACGTATTTCCTAAACTTTCTAAAATACCTATCTTTTCCATTAATCCGCCGACTCCAAGTGCAAAGATTATTAAAACAATTACATCTAACATAAACTCAATTCCGCCACGGTTTAACAATTCGTCAATAAACGTAACTCCAGACTCGATGTTCGTTCCAGAATATAAAATATTTACTGCGTCTAAAATTGTATATCCTTGAAAGAAATAAGCCCAAAACGTCCCTAACAATGCACCGAATAAAATAACTGGTATTGACGGAAATTTCAGCGCTAACAATAACACAACAGCAATTGCTGGAATAATCATTAACAATGAAATATTGAAATATTCTTCTAAAGAATCCATCGTGCTATATGCTGCAGATAATTCTCCTGATCCTTCAATAAAGAAAATTCCGACAATTAAAAATAACGCTCCAGTAATCAACCATGCAGGGATTGTAACTGGCAACATCCCCTTAATATGATCAATGAGATCTACTTTTGATAACGATGCCGACATAACAGTCGTGTCTGATAACGGGGATATTTTATCACCGACGTAAGCACCTGATATGACAGCCCCTGCAACTAATGGTGTTGGTAAACCAAAGCTTGCCCCAATACCCATCATTGCAATTCCTGCTGTTCCTGCTGACCCAAAAGATGTTCCTGTAGCAATACTCGTAATCGTCGTTATAGCAAACGCTGTTAATAAAAATATATTTGGGTGAATAATAGATAATCCATAATAAATAATTGAAGGAACTATTCCTCCAGCAATCCATGTTCCAATAAGTGCCCCTACCGAGATTAATATGAGAACAGCTTCAAGTCCATCATATATCCCTTTTAAAAGTCCCCCTTGTAAATTTCTATATGTGTAACCAATTTTAAGCCCCACAGCGATGATTAAGAACCATGCAGTGAGTAAAGCTAATTGGATTGGCAACTCAAACAAAACGATGAAAGAAAACATAACGATTATAAAGCCAATCAACACAAAAGCTAACTCCCCTGTAGTGGGTAACCTATACTTTGCCTCTTGCATTTTTATCCTCCTTTATTTTTGAAGCTTTATTTATTGTAATAAAAACCCATTTTGTAAAGGGTCCTCATTATCATAGACAAACATGCTACTACTCGTTATAAAACCTTGCACACTAACAGATTGATCGTCATCCATTTTTAAATATGACTTGTAAACGGTTTTATTTGTCACTAATTCATTCAATAAACGACTAAGTAAAATAGTTACTTCAATCTTTGGACTTCTAATAATAAATCCATCTTTTTCTATAATGATCGTTTTAATATCGCCCTCTTCTTCCTTCTCAAATAGAACAATATAGTCAACACCTGTAAAATAATCACTTGCAACATATTGCATACATAGTTCTGTAATTCCGCCTAGGTGTTCAACATTCAAAGCTGTCACTTCTTTTGGTTTTTCAATTAATTTATAAGTTGTCCCATTAATGGTATGTACGTTACTTTCATTCGCTATGACTGTTGATTTCACATCATATATGACGCGATTAACTTTTCCATTTTCATAAACTATGCTTAAATTAAAAATCCCTTTATAAGTTTCAATTGAAAATTTTTCTTTCGGCTTTATTCTTCCTAATTCAACTAAATATGTAATACTAGCTGCTAACGCTTCTAATTTAAAAACGTTTGCGTCTTTATTAGGAATAAATAATAATTGGTAATCAGCGACATCACTTCTTTCAATCAAGCAACTATTTACTCCTCGATGTCCTCTCGGTTCAAATGATAATAAGACATAATCATGTTTTTTAGAGTTAATAAGTTCGTCTTGCTTCACTTTTACATCTGTACTCGAAAAGCGAATAAGTGGATCATGAAAAAATCGAAATAATTCTCCTAAAACATGAACGTCAGTTGTTTCAAAGGATTTTGCAATATTCATTTCACTTAACCTCCTTTATTTCATTGGTGGAATTAATAAAAATCCTTCGTTCAAATCATCACTTTCATCGTAATAAAATGTATGAAGTCCCATTAACCACGCTGACCCTTTAATCGTTGTTTTAACGGCTTGAATATTTCCTTCCATCGTTTCTTCAATAACTTTCGCCTCAAATAAAGTGCCAACGATACTTTCATGAATAAATAGCTCGTCTTTATTTAATTTATTTTCCTTATAAAGTACAGCAGCTTTAGCACTTGTTCCCGTTCCACAAGGTGATCGATCAATACCTCCAGGAGGTACTACGACAGTGTTCTTTATGTCAGCTAAAGGATTTGTTGGTTCTGCCGAAAACTCAATGTGTGTCAATCCTTGAATAAAGTCATATGTTGGATGAATAACGTCAAATTGCTCATTAACTTTATTTCGAATATTTATCGCATGATTAATAATAGTCGTAGCATTGCTTTCTACTAATTCAATGTTATAATCCTTCGCTTCAACAATTCCATAAAAGTTTCCTCCGTAAGCGATTTGAACATCGACATCACCTAACCCTTCGACAGTTACTGTAACTTCTTTTAATAAAAATGATGGAACATTTTCGAATGCTACACTTTTAACTTTTTTATTTTCTATCTCTAACTTCGTCTTAACGATTCCTGCTGGGGTATCTAACGTTAAATACATAACAGGTTCGTTAGCTTCGACCATTCCTGACTCAACTAAAGCGGTACAAACACCAATCGTATCGTGCCCACACATCGGTAAATACCCGCCTGTCTCTATATAGATGACTCCAAAATCCGCTTCTTT
>DATGUM010000025.1:0-2863 GCA_035301345.1 Bacillota bacterium | reverse complement strand
TCTATGACGCAATTTCTTATCGTGATTATCCAGTGATTCAATCTGGCATATTAATTATTGCATTTTTCTTCGTTATGATTAATTTAATTGTCGATATTTTATACAGTGTTATTGATCCGAGGATTAAATATGATTAGAAAGGAGGTTCCAATATGTCAGAACCATTAAATGAAACAGAAGAACTGAATACGAGAGAAGAAAAAGTAGTTAGCCCTTGGGTTGAAGGTTGGCGTGAATTTACGAAAAATAAGTTTGCTCTCGTTGGATTAGCTATCGTTATATTTTTTATATTACTTGCGATTTTTGCTCCTGCTATAGCGAAAGAAGGTATTAATGAGCAAAACATGGTTGACCGATTGAAGCCTCCTTCTAAAGAATTCTGGCTTGGTACAGATGACTTTGGTCGAGACATTTTCTCACGGATTGTTTTCGGGGCACAAACATCACTGCGGATTGGATTTTTTGCAGTTATTGGTTCCTCAATTGTCGGATGCTTTTTAGGCGTTATTGCCGGTTATTACGGACGTTGGGTAGATACAATTATTTCTAGATTCTTTGATATTATGTTAGCTTTCCCGTCGATTTTATTAGCGATTGCGATTGTGGCAGTGTTAGGGCCTTCATTACGTAACGCATTGATTGCGATTGCGATTATTAACGTACCGAACTTCGGACGGTTAATTCGATCGAAAGTACTCAGTGTTAAAGAAGATGAATATATCGTAGCTGCGAAAGCGATTGGACTAAAAGATGGACGAATCTTATTTTCTCATATTTTACCGAACTCGATGGCACCTGTCATTGTACAAGGTACGCTAGCGATTGCGACAGCTATTCTAGAGGCAGCAGCATTAGGGTTCTTAGGACTCGGTGCACAGGCACCTTTACCGGAGTGGGGGAAGATGCTTTCAGATTCGAAACAATTTTTACAAACAGCCCCTTGGACGATGATTTTCCCAGGGTTAGCTATTATGTTAACAGTATTAGGATTTAACTTAATGGGTGACGGACTTCGCGATGCGATGGATCCGAAAATGAAAAATTAAATAATGGCTGGATGATTGACTAGTTTGCTTCTTTTACGTTAAAGGAACAATACTAGTCAATTTTGTTTGTAAACAAACAGCACCTTTTCTCGGTTGTTACCGTTTTAAAAGATGCTGTTTTCACGTTTAAATTTAGTTGTATCGTTTAACTGATAGATAAACCACCATTTTCATTGTCATCTTCATGCCATTCAAGTTCGAGTTCAAATTCAAACTTACCATTATTCTCTTCGAGTTTCACTTCTAATTCAACATTTGAAGCAGGGGTGACTTCGTGGTTTTTACCACCAATTGATAATGTAAAGGACTGTTCGTCTTTCAATTTAGTAGCAATAGTATGCATAAAATCTGCCGCTTGTGTGAGAGACATTTTTTCTTCATAATCAACGTGTACTATCTTTGAATGTTTGTTACGATTTGTCATTTACTTCACTCCTTATAAGTATATACTTAAATTATAATAGAAAACTAAGAAATAAACATTAAAATGAATTGTGTGGCAGTTAAATGGAATATTCTATGTGAAGTAACTTACAATAGGTATTAATACCTGTTATAATAAGTGAAGATGAATAAGAGATGAAATTAATAGAGAGGTAGATGCATGATGGCGATGTCTGATGATATTTTACTAGAAAGTGGTACGAATGAACTTGAAGTTGTTATGTTCGGCATAGCAGGTGAGATTTTTGGTATTAACGTTTTAAAAGTACGAGAAATAATAAATTATATGCCCGTAACGAGCATTCCGAATGCACATCCGAGTGTTGAAGGAATTATTCGTCTGAGGGATGAGGTTATTCCTGTTGTCAATTTAGCGAGTGTATTAAATTTAGAGGATACTGAAACACCTGATCAAAATAAATTCATTATTTCAGAACTTAATCAAATAAAAGTTGCTTTCCACGTTCATCATGTGTCGAGAATTCGTCGTTTATCATGGGAACAAATAGAGAAGCCTTCAGAACTCTCAAGCAGTCGTGATGCTTATGCGATTGGTATTATTAAGCTTGAAGAGGGGATGTCAATTTTATTAGATTTTGAAAAGATAATCGTTGAAATAAGTCCGGAATCAGGTGTTAACGTCGAACGGTTGAAGGAACTTGGACCGCGTGAGCGTTCAGAGAAAAATATTTTAGTCGCTGAAGATTCAGCTGTTTTAAGACATTTATTAGATGATACATTAAATGAAGCGGGCTATGAAAATATTACATTTTTTGAAAATGGTCGAGAAGCTTGGGAACATTTACAAGCGATTATTGATCGTGGTGAAGATCCAAAAGACCATTTCCAACTAATCATTTCAGATATTGAGATGCCGCAAATGGATGGACACCATTTAACAGATCGTATTAAGAATAATGAACATATGCATGAACTTCCTGTTATTATTTTCTCTTCATTAATAACAGACGATATTTTCCATAAAGGGCAACAGGTTGGTGCGAGTGCACAAGTGAGTAAGCCAGAAATAGTCAATCTCGTCAAAGAAATCGACTATTATATATTATAAAATGAACAGATGCGAGGCTGGGACAAAACCCAGAGAAATGAAAAGGTTATTTCAGTAGATTTAATTTTACTGGAATGACCTTTTCTTTTTATTTGATCGACTATCTCGCTTCATAAATCTACTACGCTTTCCGCGGGCCGGCCTCAACCGAAAGAGAAAGAAATTCACTTTCTCTGTCGTTTTCGGACACGGCTTGTCCCGCAGGAGTCATCGTAGATTTATTTCGCTTTTATTAAATTCAGGCACACAAAAAGAGCACACTCTGGTAAAATTAAAGTAACGACACAATAACTTTTGGAGGTGC
>DATGUM010000024.1:0-98921 GCA_035301345.1 Bacillota bacterium | reverse complement strand
ACGAAAAAATAATAAATGAACCATTGCTTAGTTACTTTTTTGGTAGCTAGGCTTTTTTTGGACAAAAAGAAAACCACGCCGTCAGAAGCAGGGTGGTTCTCATAAATAAACATTTGTGACAACCACTGCCTGTACGGCTGAGGCTGCAAGAGGGAGGATGACAGTCCTTCCTCTTTTTTATCTATACCTATTTTAATGTAAAAACATGCAAAAATAAATTAACTTTGCTCTCCCTTACAACAAATTTTATATAGAGGCTTAATAAAGGGTGTTGCATATATAATGCTTATCTACGTATGTTCTGTTAAATTACCTTATTGTTATTATGTCATTTAAACGAGATAATATTGACTATGTTTCGAAGGTGTTATAAAATCCATTAGCTTCTCTATTGGGCTTTTATTTTGTTTACGCTTATTTATTCATTTCAGTTGAAATTTTTGAAATCTGTTTTAAAGTATAAGATGTATAAAAACGCATGAAAGGTGATATGTATGACGAAGAAGCAATTTCAAGCAGAATCAAAACGGTTATTAGATTTAATGATTCACTCGATTTATTCACAGAAGGAAGTCTTTTTACGAGAGCTTATTTCAAACGCGAGTGATGCGATTGATAAGATTTATTACAAAGCATTAACGGATGATTCATTAACGTTTAATCAAGCAGATTATTACATAAAACTTATTCCAAACGAAGCAGATCGTACGTTAACGATTGTTGATACGGGGATTGGGATGACGGAAGAAGAGTTAGAAACGAATTTAGGTGTAATCGCTAAAAGTGGTTCTTTAGCGTTTAAAGAAGCAAATGAGATTGAAGATGGGCACGATATTATCGGTCAGTTCGGTGTCGGTTTTTATGCAGCATTTATGGTTGCCGATACAGTAACAGTTAAAAGTCGCGCGCTTGGAAGTGAGCAAGCATACGAGTGGAAGTCAGAAGGTGCTGACGGATATACGATTAAGCCAACAATGAAAGAAACGGTCGGAACGGAAATTACGATTCATTTAAAAGAAAATGAAGAAGAAACGAGTTACGATGAATATTTAGATACGTATCGTTTAGAACAAATCGTTAAAAAGTATTCTGATTTTATCCGTTATCCGATTAAAATGGACATGACGAAAACGGAGCCAGCAGAAGAGGAAGGCGAAGAACCAACAGAATATATCGAAGAAGAAACGATCAACAGTATGGTGCCACTATGGAAGAAAAATCGTAGTGAATTAACAGATGAAGATTATGAAAACTTTTACCGTGAGAAAAATTACGGCTTTGATCAGCCACTCATGCACATTCATACGAACGTTGACGGGATGATTCGTTATAACGCTATTTTATACGTGCCAGAGACGGCCCCGTTTGACTATTACTCGAAGGAATTTGAAAAAGGGTTAGAGCTTTATGCGAACGGCGTCCTTATCATGGAGAAGTGTGCTGATTTATTACCTGACCACTTTAGCTTCGTTAAAGGAATGGTTGATTCAGAAGATTTATCGTTAAACATTTCCCGGGAAATGTTACAGCATGATCGTCAATTACAGCTCATTGCGAAAAATATTAGTCGGAAAATCAAAACAGACTTAGTCAGCTTGCTGAAAAATGATCGCAAGAAATACATTAAGTTTTACGAGTCATTCGGCAGACAACTTAAATACGGGGCTTATGAAGATTTTGGTGCGAATAAAAAAGAGCTAGAAGACTTACTCTTATTTTACTCATCAACAGAAAAAGAACTCGTGTCATTAGCAGAGTACGTTTCGCGTATGAAAGACGACCAGACGTATATTTATTATGCAGCAGGTGAGTCGGTTGAACGTTTAGATAAATTACCGCAAACAGAAATTGTCGCTGATAAGGGATATGAAATATTATATTTCACAGAAGACGTCGATGAATTCGCGATTCGTATGTTGAATGAATATAAAGAGAAAGAATTTAAGTCTGTATCTGACGGTGATTTAGGCTTTGAAACAGATGATAAAGAAGCGTCAGAAAAAGAGACGAACGAAAATAAAGATTTATTTGCTTATATGAAAGAGCAATTAGCAGGAAAAGTGACAGACGTTAGGGCGTCAGCGCGCTTGCGTTCACATCCTGTCTGTTTAACGGCTGATGGTGAGTTGTCGATTGAAATGCAGAAAGTGTTACAATCGATGCCAGATAATCAGAACATTGAAGCGGAAAAAGTGCTAGAAATTAACGTTAATCACGACGTGTTCAAGTCGTTAAAAGCAGCATATGAAGCAAACGAAGATAAGGCGAAGTTATTTACGAATATTTTATACAATCAAGCGTTATTAATTGAAGGGCTTCCGATTGAAGATCCTGTTCAATTTACGAACGACGTTTGTGCGGTTATGAATGAAAGCCATTAATAATTAAAAACAACATATGAAAAACTATAAAACAGCCAGTATGACGTCCTTTTATCGTGCGTGATACTGGTTGTCTGTGTATAATAGGGGTAACTAGAGAGATTGTGAGGCTTGATAACATGTTTGAAATAATTATTTTAGGCGTATCGTTGTTATTTGGGGCTTATATTTTATATAAAATATTTCCACCGAGAGGCGTCGAACAGATGACTGTTGATGAGCTTAAACAATACGTTCGTAATGATGAAATAGATTATCAATTTATTGACGTAAGGACAGTAAGAGAATTTAATGAACTACACATATATGGCTTTAAAAATATTCCGTTACACGATCTAAAAGATGCACGTGATCAATTAGAAAAAGATAAGAAAATTGTCGTTATTTGTCAGACAGGTATACGCGGGAATGAAGCGTGTAAACGTCTGAAACGCTGGGGATTTAAAGACGTTGCTAACGTTAGAGGCGGCGTAACGACGTGGGAGCCACATTAGATAAATTTTCAGTCACACAGGAGTTGGAAGAACAGTGAACATTATAAAAATCATCGTACAAATTGGTATACTATCTTGTATTTATTTAGTCGGAAATTTTATCCAACAAACACTGGGGCTTTTTATTCCTGGTAGTGTGATTGGCATGATTCTGCTCTTTATTTTACTCATGACGAATGTCATTCATGTGAAATGGATTGAAGCAGGCTCTGCGTTTTTAAATAAATATTTAGCGATATTATTCGTACCTGCAACTGTTGGTATTGTTAATTATTTACATTTATTTGCAGGTAAAGGATTTCTATTATTCGTCGTCGTCATGTTAAGTACGATTCTCGTCATGGGTGGCTCTGGTTTAGTGAGTGAATGGGCGCTGAAAAGAAAGCAGGATTGTCCAGAATGAATGAATTTATATTAGCACCTACAATTATCGTACTAACAATTATCTTATATCTTGCGATTAACGTACTTTACCAGAAATTCCGTACACTCTTTTTACTCCCTGTCTTTATTACGTCAGTAACGATTGTGACGATTATTTTAGTCGGTAATATTTCTTACGACACGTATATGATAGGTGGTGTTTGGATTGATCGGTTGCTTGGTCCTGCTGTCGTTGCGTTAGCTTATCCGCTTTATCAACAACGAGAGACGTTAAAAAAGTTAAAAGGACCAATTCTTACAGGTGTTTTATTCGGATCAGTTTTCGGCGTCGTTTCGGGTGTTCTTTTCGTTAAAATACTCGGATTTGAAGACTATATCGCGATGGCTGTTAGTCCGAAATCTGTGACGACGCCTGTCGCAATGGCCATTAGTGAATCACTTGGTGGCTCAACGACGTTAACGGCTGTTTTCGTCATGTTTGCGGGTACAGGCGGACCGATTATTAGTCCGTACGTCATGAAGCTCTTCCGGTTAGATGGCGATATGGGGCGTGGCGTCGGGCTCGGCACAGCATCCCACGGAATTGGTACATCTGTTGCGATGGAAGAAAGTCAGCTTCAAGGATCAATCAGCACGATTGCGATGATTGTCTCCGCTGTTGTCGTGTCGTTAATTACACCATTGATATTAGCTGTTTTGCTTTAATGAGGTAAGGCATTAATATGTACGTATTTCTTTTATATTTTTAAATGAATTCATGCATTATAAAATATGTGATATGTATACTATCGAAGGGTGGCAATGTTGATGAAGGTAATTTTAGTAGATGATGAACAGCTCGCACTAAACTATTTAAGCGTTAAACTAAGTAAGATAAAGGATGTACGAGTGGTCGATATGTGTATAAACCCATTATTAGCCGAACACTCCGTGAGACAAAATAAACCTGACGTCGCATTTTTAGACATAAACATGCCAGAAATAAATGGCATTGAACTCGCTGAACGTTTACTAGAAATTAGGCCACATCTAATTATTGTTTTTATCACTGCTTATAACGAATATGCTGTTAAAGCATTCGAATTAAATGCACTCGATTACGTATTAAAGCCGGTGTCGAATCAAAGATTGAAAAAAACAATTGACCGTGTAAGAACAGAACTAGAAAGTTTAGACATAGAAATTGGGGAAAACAGTGAATTTTTACATATTAATTTATGCAATTATTTATCGTTTCAACTTGATCGTGAGGAACTTAACGTTATTCAATGGCGAACGGCACGAGCACGTGAGTTATTTTTATATTTATTACAAAATAGTCAGCAATACATTCGAAAAGAAGCGCTCGTTGACGTTCTTTGGCAAGATGAGTCGACTGAGAGCTCACTCCAACATTTATATACGACTGTTTACCACGTCCGGCAAACGTTACAGCCGTTTCAGAAGTTCCTCCAATTAAAGAACACATCGGAAGGCTACTTGTTAGGCACTCATAACGTCGTTGTCGACTTTTGGGAATGGGAAAACCAATTAACAAACTTGCCGGCTTTAAATGAAGCGATTGTCCAAACATATGAGGATGTCATGGGAATTGTTACAGGTCCGTACTTAGGGGAATATGATTACATGTGGTTAGAGCCAATCAGGCGGCGTTACGAACAATTATGGTTAAGAAAAGCGATGAAACTCGCAGATTATTACTATGATTCTGGAATGTATGAATTAGCAATAGAATGGTGCAGCCATGTGTTATCATATGATGATGCTTTTGAAGAATGTGCATTTCTTTTAATGAAAGTTTATGCATCACTTAAAAGTGACTTACTCGTCCAACAACATTATTATGAATTAGTGGAAAAACTTGATAGTCAACTGAATGCGAAGCCGAGTAGAAAAGTAGAAAACTGGTTTCGTGCGTGGGAAGAAGAGACCTTTAAGAAAAAATAAGTCGGTGAAAACAAGTGAAAAAAACTTTAATCGTTTTAATATTTATTTTATTCATAACGACGACGGTTTTAATGACGATCAACAATCTTTTAGAGCTGAAATTAAATGACCGTATAACATTAGAGTCATATAATACGTTACGAACCGAACGATTTATTTTAAACCATTTGCAACATGAAGACGGGACAATTCGGACGAATTTTTCTGGGCAGGAAGAAGGTTCACTCGCATTATCTGAATCGCTCGGATTATGGATGGAGTATTTAACGTTAAAAAATGATCAGGAGCAGTTTGCGCAAGTAGTTGACGTTTTAACGAGACACTATTTATTAAAGAACCATTTAATTGCCTGGGAAATAAAAGAGAATGAACGTTCAGAAACGAATGCGTTAATTGATGATTTAAGAATCATTAACGCATTATTTCTCATGGGTAAAAAAACACAAAACACATCTTATACAGAGTTAGCGACCGAAATATCTCGCGCGATCGTTACTTATCATGAAAAAGAAGATATACTCGTTGATTTTTATGACACACAATTTGCTGAAGCAAATGATTCGTTAACGTTATCTTATATTATTCCGGAAGCGATAGATCAGATGTCAGAACATCATTTATTAACGAACGAAGTGATGGGCAATATGCAAAGTATTTTACGGGAGATGCCTATGAATAACGGCTTTTATCCGCAATCATATGAAGTTCATACGCGTGAGTACACATTTACTGATGAAATTAACTTAATTGATCAATTATATATTGCCCGTCATTTTGAACAAATGATGAATAATAGTGATGATGCGTTTAATAAGTGGTTAAAAGAGGAATTTAATAAGGAGCGAAAACTTTTCGGGCGATACGATTTGTCATCGAAAGAGCCGACAGTGACGTATGAATCAGTAGCTGTTTATGCACTAGCGATTTTATATAGTGTTGAAAGAGGCGATGAAACATTTGCAAGAGACGTCTACAATCAGATGCAAACGTTACAAATAAACGATGAAAAGTCGCTATATGATGGTGGTTATATGGATGAGCAGACGACACACTCATTTGATAATTTACTCGCATTAATTGCAGAAAGGACGCTGAAAAATGAACAAATTATTCAGTAAATCAAATCGTATCATGATGCTTTTATTATTACTTATTACGCTATTAATCGTATCAGGTATGTTTTTTAGTCCGTTCGGCAGTAGTGGTGTCGTTTTAACCTTTCTCGTTGGACTTGTTAGTTTAGTAGGTGTTCTCGGTAGCCACGTCATAGCGCTTGGGCTAACGCTCTTATTGTTCTTCATTCTCGGCAGCATACTTTTTTGGTTATCGATGACACAAACAGTAACTTTTTTAATAGACATGCCGTACGTTTACATACTTGTTTGGATGGTGCTTTTAATTATTGTGGCTATTACGTCTGGGAGAATTTCTATGCTTATGCGCGAGCTCGAAGCACGTAACTTACAATTAAATAAGCATATTGAAACACTCGTAGCGATTGACCCTGTCACAGGATTTGATAATAAAGATCGTTTTTTCATTGAGCTTGAACTCGAACATAATCGAGCAAAAAGATACGGAAATACATTTACACTTATTCTTTTTAAAGTAAACTATTTAGAATCGTTTCAGAAAATGTACGGCAAATTAGCATATGATTCATTGTTTCAGACGTTAGCAGCAGGTGTCTTTAAATCGACACGTGTCAGTGATAAGAAATTCCGAATAGCTGATGATACGTTCGGACTTATTTTACCAGATACGGACGTGGCAAATGTTGCGATTGTCGAGGCGAAGTTAGAAAATGAATTAGCTGTTTACCAATTAGAAAACAAACAATTTATTACGTTATCATTTGAGTTTGGCTCAGTCGGTTTTGAAGAAGAACGAGAAGATTACATGCAATTATACGAACGGGCGAAAGAGAAGGTACAGCCTTATGTTTCGTAGGCGATTGGCCGTCATGTGTCTGCTCTGTCTATTTACGTTTGGAGGTGCACTTCAACAAGTAAAAGCAAAGTCTAGTCCAGAAGTCAGTCATGAAAAGATATTAATTGTCGATGCGAGTGATCGTAGTAGAGGAAAGGATAATGTTCGTTTACTCGAACGTCTGTTAAATCATTTTTCAACAGATGTAACGATCGTTTCTGACAACGTGCTAAATGAATCACATATCGAACAATCAACTTACCTTTTTTATTATAGTGATGAACAAAAAGATGTTTCAGCTGACGTTCGGTCACTTATTAATCATTATGACGGGACGTTTATTGGAATCGGTGAAAACGTTGATGCTTTTAATAAATTGCCGTCCGTAGAAAATTTGCGAGACCGAGAAGTGAATGAAATGAGTCTCGGGGAAAGTGAACGACATAAGCAGCAACTGGATCATGTCACATCTATAAAGACAGCCAAACAATCGGATGATATGACTGTTCATATAAATGGTTATATAGAAGATAAGCGTTATCCAGTATTCTTTGAAGAAGCTGGCGATTTTTATTTAGGCATTAGTGAGTTGTTCGGCGCGCAAATGTATTATGTAGCTGAACGTTTACATGACGTGATTGCTAATGATCATGCGGACGAACGAACAGCGTACATTGAATTAACAGATATTCATCCGGAAACAGACGCTGAACGATTAGAAGAAGTAGGTACGTATTTACTTGATGAAAATATCCCGTTTACAATGGCAGTGACACCTGTACACGTCGACATTGAAACGGGTAAACGTACATATTTTAAAAAAGATTCACCGATTTTGGATGTATTAACGGATTTACAAGCAGCAGGTGGTGTCATCACTGCTCATGGATATACGAAAGTTGATGAAGACGATTTGTTTTCAGAAAGTGCCGAATTTTGGGATATTAGGCGAGATGAAGCAAAAATTCCTCAGGCAGAAGATGATTTTACACATGAGAAAAAGGAAAGTTTTGCGAATGAATCAGCGCGTGAGGCATACGTTGAACGAATGGATCGACTTGAAGCGGATTATGCAGCCGACCGTTTAAGACAGTCGGTGCATGAATTTATCATTTTTGATTTATATCCGCTCGCCTTTCACGTGCCACATGATAAAATGTCTGCCGCAGCTTATGAACGAACAGCAAAGACTTTTCCGTTATTATTCGGCAAGTTACAACTAAGCGACGAACAAGCAAATGAAGCGGTCGCATTACCTTTTATTATTAACGCATACGACTTCACAGTGATCCCTGAAACGCTCGGTTATTTACCAGCACACGCGACAGACCCACTAAGTAATAAATCAGAAAAGATTGAGCAATTATTAATAGTCCGTGATAGCGTGCTCGGCGCTTCCTTTCACGTCTATTTAGGTGTTGACGCGATAAAGCCACTCGTAGAAAAATTACGACATGTGCCTAACGTATCTTGGCTCGACGTCCGGACGCTAGAACAGACGATTCGAACAGAAGACGTACAAATAACATCGAAAGCTTCTGGGGAAATAACTGTTGACAGTCATTTATCGAGACTAGACCACTTACTCCGTCATACGACATTTACATTGACAGAAAAAATATTGTGGGGCCTTGCTAGTATTGTGTTGTTAACGATTTGTTTATTTTTACTAAGTACACTTTATTTACGCACGCAATTGAAGAAACGTCTATTTAAGGAGCGAAAACATAATGGCTAATACACTGTTTCTCTTCTCACTCGTCGTCATTTGGACGATGTTGTTATACCATATGTTTCTCATGATTGGCGGGAACTTACATTTTTGGCGATTTGAACGCGTCATTCCGACATGGCAAGAGAATTTAGGAGAATTGCCGCGCGTGAGTATTCTTATTCCCGCGCATAATGAAGCGGTCGTCATTGAAGCAACTTTACGATCGATGTTACGACTTGATTACCCGACTGATAAGTTAGAAATTATCGTCATTAACGATAATTCATCCGATAACACAGGTGATATTGCGCGAGAAGTAGCAAAAAAACATCCGCACATTATCGTCGTTGATACCGTTCCACCACATGCAGGTAAAGGAAAATCAAGCGCACTCAATCAAGGGTATAAAGTGTCAACGGGAAAATATTTAGCTGTTTATGACGCTGATAATACACCTGAGAAAGAAGCGATATACAATCTCGTTCTCGGCTTAGAAAATGATAAAAAAGCCGGCGCAATGGTCGGTAAATTCCGCGTAGCTAATGCAAAGCAGACGTTACTCACTCGCTTTATTAATATTGAAACGATCTGTTTTCAGTGGATGGCGCAAGCTGGGCGTTGGTTTTGGTTTAAGATGGCAACGATTCCTGGAACGAATTTCGCTATTCGTCGGTCAATCATCGATCAGCTCGGTGGCTGGGACGAAGGTGCTCTCGCTGAAGATACTGAATTATCCATTCGCGTATACGATTTAGGGTATCATATTCGCTTTTTCCCAGCAGCGATTACGTGGGAACAAGAACCAGAAACGTGGGGCGTCTGGTGGCGACAACGAACACGGTGGGCACGTGGTAATCAGTACGTCGTCGTAAAATTTTTATTACGCTTTTTCACATTGAAGCGAAAATTCATCGCTTTTGACTTATTTTATTTCTTTTTCACTTATTTCTTATTTTTCTTCGGTGTTATTTTATCAAATATTATTTTCGTGACGAACTTTTTTGTCGATTTAGACTTATCAATCGGCATCGTTTCACTTATTTTATGGATTTTAGCCTTTTTCTTATACGTCACAGAAGTATTCATTACACTAAGTATTGAAAAGACAGAAATGACTGTCGCAAATTTCTTTATCGTCATATTTATGTATTTCACGTATTCACAATTATGGATTTTATTAGTTATTTATTCGTTATTTTTAGAAATAAAACGTGTTCTTTTACGGCAAGAAGTAAAGTGGTATAAAACTGAACGATTCGACCAAACAAAGGAAGGTGATTAAACGATGAAAAAATGGCTATTTATGAGTTTTATTGTCGTCGCTTTTATCGCAAGTAATGCAGTGAGTACTTATGCGGCTGATTATGATATAAAAGACCGGACACTAACGATTCCAGATGGGGAAGTGTCAGCTGATAAAGTGGAAAAAACGTCTGATTTTATGGTTAATTTATCTGGCAGTGATCTAATCCTTGAAGGATTAAACGACCGGATAGAGCTATATTATGACGTACCTGTACAAGGTGTAGCAGACGGGAGTACGCTTAAATTAAACGTCTATTATTCAGAGTTGTTGCTCGATTCATCAACGATTTCTGTCGCGATTGACGATAAAGTCGTGACGAGTAAAACGCTCGATCATAAAAAGCAAAAAATGGCTATCGATGTAAAGTTGCCAAAAGACGCACGAACGGCTGGTTTTCATCACGTAACGATTATTTTTGACGGACATATTTCAAAAGACGTCTGCGCGAATGAAGAGAGTCCAGCGAATTGGTTAACTATTCATACGAGCAGTCATTTATCGTTAAAAGGAGCGGAAATGACTAAGCGCGATAACGCTTTAGCTGATTACCCACATCCGTTTATTCAAACGAATGACGAAGCAACGGGTGCAAGTACAATCGTCATACCTGACGACGCTTCTGCTGATGCGATGCACGCAGCTTTGCAATTGTCGACGTATTTACAGAGTAACTCATTAAGTAATCATGACGTCCCGATCGTCACAGAGTCAGCACTTGGTAAACTATCGACAAATATCATTGCTGTCGGTGAAAAAGACGCGTGGTCAGACCGGATTCAAGCGATGATGGAAGCGGCTGATCCGAAAATAAAAGAAGACCATTTAACGATGAGAAACTACTACTTACAAATGGATGACGCGACAAAACAGCTGTTGTTCGTTACAGCACCTGATGACGCGACCATTAAAGAGCGCATTCATTTATTAACGACAGATACATTTGTGGAGCAATTGACGGGGGATGAACTCGTCATTAAAGACGTTCCTCACTCAGAGTTATCAGAACCGAAAGAAATGTATTCGTTTAAACAGATGAATATCCCGACACTTGAGTTAAACGGGGAACAAAAGCAGTCGCAACATTATTTCTTTGAGCTCCCTACACAAACGGACAGAACGGCTGGGGCGACGTTGCACATGAAAGTGAAAGCGTCTGAACCCCTCCGGAAAAAAGAAACAGGCGAGCTCGTCGTTTACGTGAACGACGTCCCACATTCGATTGCGGCAGATGATTTACAACCATCTGATGATGACTCTTACACACACGTTTCGTTAAAAATTGACGAAAAAACATTGCAATCACGTAAAGTTTTATCGATTCAATTAAAAGGTAATGGCTTAGAACGAGAAGAAATATGTGCACCTGTAACGACAGATAAGTGGTTACACATTGATGATGACTCAGCGTTACAAATAAGTTTGGCAAGTGAGAACACAGAAGAATCACCGAACTTTCACACGTGGCCGTATCCATTCGGGAACGATCAAGAAGAAGATCAAACACTCGTCATTTTACCAGAAGTGGCTGATGAACCATTGATGAAGCAATTACAATTATTATTTCAAAGCTTCACACATACGGGTGAACGATTAAATGTTCAGCTCATACAATCAGCAGACGTGACTGAAGATGATTTAGCGAATTATCACGTAATTATTCTCGGTCATATGGAGAATCACCCACAGTTACAAGAAATGATTGATGATCCATTGTTACCTGTGACAGATGAAGGATTATACGATTTATCGGCGTATGACATGATTAACGAAACGTCTGCATATATCGGCTGGATTCAGCGATCTGTTTGGAACGATCAATATACACTCGCACATTTCGCCGCTACCTCGGCAGATGATGAGACATTTATGACGAAACGACTCGCAAACTTTTTAACCGATGAAGCGATGGACGCAACGATTATCGTAGAAAATATAAACGGTGATATATTCACGAATGAAGTTGATGACGTGACGATTGGAACAAATGAAACAGATGGAACAGGCGAACCGTTTAACTTCGAAGAAAATCGCTTGTTAGTCATCGGATTTATCGCTATTTTATTACTAGGGATTGTTGTTTACATTATCTTTTACCGTTCGACGAAAAAAAATAAATAAAAACAAACAAAAAGACATGTCTTTTTTCTTTACTAAGACTAAATAACTATTTATTGTAAAGAAAATAACATACTCGTGTTTGTTTTGTTAAGAAAATGTTAATCGCTAGTCCGTATAATAATATTTGGATTGCTTTTAGATTTTTATAGTTATAAAAATACAGTATTGAGAGGAGATTATGAATGAACAGACGATTGAGTATTATATTTGCATTTATGCTCATCTTTCAAACGTTCGTTAGTGGCATCAGCCCAGCGTTCGTAAAGGCAGAAGGTTCAGAAGTGAACTTTAGCGTAGATAACGTTTCTGTCGACGAAAATGAAGCAACTGCTAATTGGTCTGTATCTAACAGTGATGCATTAACAGATGGCGCAACAGCTACAGCACAAGTGAACGTCAATGACGATTACACAATTGATGCTAGCAACGGCGATTTAACATCTGAAGGCGCGACTGTCGGTACATATGCAGTTGACGAAAGTGGTAATGTAAGCGCGACATTCTCAGCAACAGTTGAGGAAATCGAAGCGGACACATTATCAGGTGAGCTTTTATTTAACGTAACAGAAGTTGTAGAAGAAGAGGATGAGCCAGAAGAGGCGAATGATGAAGACGCTGATGCAGAAGCATCGGAAGAATCTGAAGCTGACGAAGAAGAGTCAGAAAAAGCAGAAGGTGAAGACTCTGAAGAAGCGACTGAGGAAGACGAAGAGGACGCTGACGAAGAAACAACTAGTCAATCATTTGCATTTACGGCGGCTAGTAATGGATCAGGATTTAGCATGTCAATCTCAGATATTTTAGACGGTCCTGGTGGGGAAGCTTATACAGAAAATAATCCACTTGGTCCAAATGATCCTTTCTGGTTAAAAATTGATTGGGAATTAGAAAACGGACATAATTATAAGAAAGATGACACGGTAAGCTTTAATTTACCTAAACAAGTACAAATTAATAACGATATTACAGATGGAGAGCTAAAAACTGCTGCTGGTGAGTTAGTAGCGACATATGAAATTTCAACAGCAGGTGAGATAACAATCACGTTTACAGACTTTGTTGAAAAGCATAGTGAAGTTAAAGGTTGGATAGAAGTTCGAGCTGAGCTCGATAAAGATAAAGTAGAAGAAGAAGACGGGAAGATTGTCATTGATCAAATCGATGAGGAAGGTAGCTTAACGATTCCAATCGATCGTGAAAATGCCGAGAAGACGTTAGAAAAGCAAGGAGTACCAAACCAAGCTTATAACGGTGATGAAATTACATGGACAGTAACATTAAATAAGAATGGTGTTTCTTTAAAAAATGTAATATTTGAGGACCTTTTACCAGCAGATACAGAGTATGTTGTCGGCTCAATGGAAATTAAAAAACAAAAAACCACAATTGGTGGAAATCCTGTAGGTGATGCAGAATCTGTTACGGCAAATCCAACAGTTGTTGGTCAGAACTTATCTGTTGACTTAGGTGACCTTAACGAAATGTATACAATCACGTATAAAACAAAGGTTACAGATGAAGATAAGCAAGACTTTAAGAATGCTGTAACAGTTACTCATGACGGTGAAGACTTAACTACAAACGCAACAGTAACAATTAAACGAGGCGATCCTTTAAATAAAGGTGTTGTTAAGGACTATGACCGTGAAACAGGAATTATTACGTGGTATTTAGAGTTTAACTATAACCAAAAACATCGTGAAGATATTACAATTTCGGATGAATGGACGATTAGTGAAGGTGATTATACGGTGTCACTCGTTCCAGGTTCCGTTAAATTCCAAGAAGTGGAGATCGATGGAAGTGGTAAGGCGATTAACCATTCAGATGCTAAAGATCCAACTGAATTTGGATTTGGAGCAGTTACATCTGATAACAATGGAATGGAAATTCCAGGTATTACTACTAATAAGCCTTACTATATCACATATCAAACAAAAGTTGACGAGCGAGTAATGGATAACTTCTCCATTAATAACATTGCCACGTTTACACATATTGAAACTGGTGAGGTATCAGGTAAAGGTGATGTAAAAGAGTATGTCGGTCGTAAAACTGCGAAAGATATCGACTATAAAGAAAGAACGATCGATTGGGAAATTAAAGTTAACCAAGATAAACATCAAATGAATGATGTGGAAATCGTCGATACATTAGGCGAAGGTTTAACATTGTTACCTGGTACGTTAACAGTTACGGTTGGTAGTGAAGACAAGTCAAACGATATCACACTGGACCCAGCAGATGGAACAAGTCCATTTACGATTAAAGGTATCGGTGATACGAATGAAGTTATTACAGTAACGTATACGACTGAATTTGATCCTGACAAATTACCGAAACGTAAAGACGATACAGAAACATATGCTAAAAACACAGCTGATATTAGCTGGTATACGAACGATCCAAATGATCGAATCAATAAAGAGGTAACAACAAATAAACCATTGAATGATGAAACACATGATAGTTCATGGAAGAGTGGAACGTATAATCCAGATACAAAGGAAATTACGTGGACAATTATTTCCAACTATCGTCAAAACATCTATGATGACTTTAAAATCATTGATACACCACAAGGAAATCAAGTACTTGATGAAGATTCAATCGAAGTTTACTACGTTGATGTAGAAGCTAACGGTGCAATTACTGACGCTGGTACTGTTGACGAGTCAGAATATACTAAAGATGTTACTGATGGAACGATTACAATTGGGCTAGATCAGGTAGATCGTGCCTATGGCTTAACATACAAAACAAAAGTATCAGGTATTGAAGACTTAGATAAGACGTATAAAAATGATGCAACAATTCAAGATGGCGATGATGTACTTTCTGGCCTTGAGGCTTCAGTAGATGTATACGGTGATTCTAAGTATGGTTCTAAATCAGGTGACCAAAACGGAAAACAAATTCATTGGTCAATTGATGTAAACTCAGCACAAGAGTTAATTAGAAACTTACAGTTAGAAGATACCATTACAGATAATCAAGAGTATTTAAAAGAAACAATTAAAGTATATGAAGCTAAAGTAGAGTTAGACGGTGACGATTTCAAAACTGTCAAAGGCGATGAAGTAGACGCAAGTGATTATACGCTAAGTGTAGAAGATAACTCATTTACAGTTAAGTGGAATAAAGATGTTGAATCGGCCTTTATCGTTGAATACTCAACGATATTCTTTGCAGCAGAAGGCGAAGAAGTAAATAACGATTATAAGATTACAGGTGATGGAATTGAAGAATCAGACGATGATTCATCAGGTACCGGCTCTGTAATAGTAGAACAACTGACTTCAGGTGGTGCTGAAGGCACAGCTGGTTATCTAGTCATTGAAAAGCTAGACACAACATACGGCGAAGATAATGCGACACCTCTTAAAGGTATTGAGTTCGAGTTAATCGACGCTGACACTGATAAAGTTCTGAAGACAGCTACGACAGACGAAGATGGCTATGCAGACTTTGGTCGCTTATTATTCGGTGATTATGTGTTGCATGAAGTAAACCCACCGGCAGGTTATGAAACGCCTGATCAAAATAAAGAAATTACAATTAACAAATCATATAATGAAAATGAACATGAAATATTAGACTATGTTCAAACAATCAAAAATTATAAAGATATCGAATGGTTAGACATTCCAGTTGAAAAGATTTGGCAAGGATCAGTTGGCGATGAAGTAACGATTGAACTTCTTGCTAATGGTGAAAAAGTAAATGAACTTACACTTTCAGAAGCAAATGACTGGAAAGATACATTTAAAGGTTTAGACCTTGAAGATGAAGATGGGAATAAAATTGAATATACTGTTGATGAAGTTGCGGTACCAGGATATTCAACAAAAGTTACTGGTGATGCAGATGAAGGCTTCACAATCACGAACACACGTACAGGTGAAACAGGAGTATCTGTTGAAAAAGTTTGGAAAGGTGAACCAGCTGACAAAGTAACAATTAACTTACTTGCAAATGGAGATCAAGAAAAGTCAATCGATCTCTCAGAAGATAATGACTGGTCACATACTTTCTCAGATTTACCAAAGTATGATAGTGAAGGTAAAGTAATTGAATATACAGTCGAAGAAGTCGACGTAGACGGTTATGAGTCGTCAGTAGCAGGTGATCAAGAAGAAGGATTCACAGTTACTAACTTACGCGTTGGCGAAATTGAGATTCCAGTTGAAAAAGTCTGGAAAGGAACAAAGAAAGATAGCGTAACATTTACATTGTTTGCAAATGGTTTAGAAGTTGATAGTGTAGATGTTTCAGCAGCAGAAGACTGGAAGCACGTCTTCAAAGACTTAGCTGAATTTGATGTTGACGGAGAGCCAATTGAGTATTCAATTACGGAAGATCCTATCAAGGGATATAGTACGACAATTGGAGGATCAGTAGAGGAAGGCTTTGTTGTAACAAACACACGTCATTCAACGCCACCACCATCACCAAACTTAACTGACGTATCAGTTAATAAAGTTTGGGAAGGCGGTATGGAAGACAGTATAACAGTTAATTTATATGCAAACGGTGAAAAAGTAGATGAAGTTGAACTTTCACAAGCAAATAACTGGCAGCACACGTTCAAAGATTTATCAACGAAGATTAACGGTCAAACAGTAGAGTATATTGTTGACGAAGTTGACGTTGATGGATATAGAACGTCTATTGAAGGTAACGATAAAGATGGATTTACAATTACGAATACACGTGAAGGCGTGACTGAAGTTTCAGGAACGAAGACGTGGAAAGATGACTCTGCAGACGATCGACCAGATTCAATCACTGTTGAGTTATATCAAAACGGTGTGAAGATTGATGAAGTTGAAGTAACTGATGCAGATAATTGGAACTACTCATTCACAGATTTAGCTGAATTTGATAGTAATGGTGAAGCTTACGAATATACAGTTGGTGAAGTAGCAGTTGAAGACTACGAAACATCTGTAAATGGCTATAACATTACGAACACATTCATTCCTGAAGAGGAAGATCCAGAAGACCCTGAAGACCCAGATAAAGAAGATCCGGAAGATCCAGATAAGGAAGACCCAGAGGATCCAGAAGATCCGGATAAAGAAGATCCAGAGGACCCTGAAGATCCAGACGATCCTAACTTCAAAGATGATGAAGATGAGAATGAGAAGGACAATGGAAATAAAGGTGACGATTCTGACGGGGACGATGACAACGGAATAAACATTAAAGATGATTCTGACAATAAAGGTAAAGGCGAAGGCCAAGTTGACGGAGATGGTAACACATTACCGAAGACAGCAACAAACCTTTACAACTACTTATTAATTGGAGCAATCTTATTAATTGTAGGAAGTGTCACATTTATTGTTAACCGTCGTCGTGAAGTTTAAATAAACACTTTAAAACGCTCTAGCCTTAGCTAGAGCGTTTTTTTGCGTAAAAAAATCTGCCTATTTATTCTAGGCAGATTTTAATTTATATTCATTTAATGGCGTTTACTTAACCATAATACGCCTGATTTTGCTAGGCGTGGCATGAGGCCAATAAGTGGTCGGCTGAACATGCTGCCGAATCCGTCTGATTTCCCGAGTGATCCGAGAGCGCCTTTTAATTTAATTTCACGTGGCATACGCGGTTCTTTTCCTTGGAAAATAGCGAGTAATATGTGAGCGATTTGTTCACCTTGTTGACCAGCTAACTGTGCACTCGGTGAAAATTCAGATGATGCACAATCACCCGCAACAAAAATATTTTTCGCTTCAGGAATTTGATAAAATTCATTCACAATAAGTTTATCTTGGTTATCTTTTTTAAACGGTAAGTTTCGTGCTAAATAATTCGGTCGAACACCTGCTGTCCAAATCGTCACGTCATTCACGTAACAAACGCCGTTATTACATACGCCATCTTTTTCAACGTATTCAACATTTGCCCCGTGTAACACTTCGACATCATTAACAGCAAACCAGTCGTGGACATACTCTTGAATCTTCGGATCAAAAGCACTTAACACAGCATTTCCTCGGTCAAGTAGTCTAATATTTAAGTCAGGACGGCTTTCTCTAATCTCTGCGGCTACTTCAATACCACTTAAGCCAGCACCGACGACAGATACTTTTCCGTACGCCTTTAAGTTCCCGACAGCGAGTCCTGCGTAGCGCGCATTCGTAAATGTCTGGACGCTTTGCGTAAACTCTTTTGCGCCGTCAATGCCATGATAATTATCTTCACAGCCGAGAGCGACGACTAAGTAATCGTAAAAAATCGTTTTTCGTCGTTGTTTAACGACAACTTGTTGGTTTTGTGTATCTATTTCAGTAATTTCACCAAATTCATAACGAATACGTTCATCATCAGGAAAATCAATTCGCACGTCGCGGTCAGCAACTGTTCCCGCAGCAATCGTGTAAAATTCCGTTTTCAATGAATGATATGGGTTTTTATCAATAATAGTAATCTGCACATCTTCTGGTAATACGTAGTCAAGTAGCGTAGAAGCCACTTTTAAACCACCGTATCCACCACCTAAAATGACGAGTCTTTTCATAGCGTTAGCCCCTTTTCTAAGATCTAATATCCTTCGTCTAACAAAGTCTACTGAAAGTGTGAGAGACCTTACTTAAATCGTACCAAAAATGCGTCATAAAAACTAGATACTATCTATATTTATAAAGGTTCATTATGCCATTCGTCGACCTTTTCATCTGTCGGTAATAAGAAGCTTAAGAAACCGAGTAATGGAAGAAGTGACACAGCAATCATCGTTTCCAGTAAGCCCATCACGTCAATGAGCGTTCCGAGTGCGACAGAACCAATCGCTCCCATACCGAACGCTAAGCCAACGATTAAACCTGACATGAGGCCGATTTTTCCAGGAATTAATTCTTGTGCGTAAACGACTGATACGGAGAAGCTTGATAACACTGAAAAACCGATAATCGCTAATAAAATAATCGCAACGACGGCATTTACGTAAGGTAGTGCTAGAGCTAACGGTGCTGGCAAAAGAAATGAAGCGATAATCGTATTTCTTTTGCCAATCCGGTCAGCTAAAGGGCCACCTAAAAACGTCCCAATTGCGCCTGTGACGAGAAAAGTAAAGATGTAAATTTGCGACTGGGCAATCGATAAACCGTACTCACTAATCGCGTGGAAAGCATAGAAGTTTCCAATCGCGCTTTGATACCAAGAACGTGCGAAAACGATAATAACGAGAATAATAACCGCATTTTTAATCGCTTTTGACACACTGACGTCTTGTTTCTTTTCTTTTTTCTCCGTTTGTGCCATTTTAAATGTGTGCAGTTGCTCGCGGTACCAACGCGCAATGTATGACAAAAAGAGCACAGCGAGAAAAGCAATTAACGTAAACCAGATGGCTCCGAATTGGCCGAGTGGCACGAGAACGAGCGCTGTAATGACTGGCGCAAGCGCTGAACCCGCATTACCACCGACTTGGTAAATGGACTGAGCTAACCCTCTTCGGTCACCTGCCGCTAAATAAGCAACACGAGAACCTTCCGGGTGAAACACTGCCGAACCGAGTCCGATAAAGACGACACTTAATAAAATGAGCCAAAAGCTCGGCGCGAATGCGAGCGCAAACATCCCGAACATGCTTAATGTCAATCCGACAGGTAAAGCGAAAGGAATCGGTCGTTTGTCTGTATATAAACCGACAACCGGCTGCATGACAGATGAGACCATATTTAATGTAAAAGCGATAAATCCAAGTTGTGTAAATGTCAGCCCGAGTGACTGCTCTAAAATCGGAAACATCGCTGGAATAACAGCTTGTAACGTATCATTTAACATATGACATAAACCGATAATAACGAGAATAGGATAAATAGTTTTATTATTTCTGTTCGTATCTCTCAATGTAGATTCACCCTTTAAAAATAATCAAAATGATATACAAATTTTACGCTCTTTTCATATCATACACTAATAAAATGCTTATGACTTAAGGAGTTGAGAAAAAATTTAGTTAAGTATTCGTACGTGCCTAATAGATGCATTCAAAAAACGTCTTTTGTATAGATTAGTTTATTGAATGACTTGTTATTTATCTCAGGTGAAATATGCTTCACTTTTCGCAGGCGATCGTTTCAGAACTATACTCCGCGCGTGCCCACGAAGAATTGGGGTACATTCTTCGTCAGTCTTCGTATCGTTCTTTCACTCCGAATATCTATCGTAAGTTTTTTCCATTGCCAACTTCAAAACTTCTATTATCGTATGTGTGTTAAAGGCTTTCAAATGTACATAATCAAATAAGTTTACCATCTACTTCATTATACTTGCGGGTAAGGAGAACTGAAGTTTATTTCTCATTAGTCTTCGTACATTTCCTTTCAGCACTTTTTCAATCAATTCTTATACTCAGCACTATAATTAAGCGAAAGAAATTACCTGTCACTCCTAGGGGAATAGTGAGATAGGTGTACCTATCTCACTACACGTTACCGAAAATCCCTGTAGAATCGCTGGAAGCGAGAATACAGAAGTTGAGGTAGTGCCAAGGAAAGGACAGGTAAATTTCTGAAGCGCACTCTAGTCATTGGAGAAGTTCAGGAAAGAAGAATGTACGTCAATTCTTCGTGGTGCCCTCGGAAAGCGAGGGTCCTTCCGTAGTGGTATGACAAGTACTAGACTATACAAATACCTAGCTTATAAATTAATGCTTGATTTAAACGTAAGAAAGCATAGTTCATTTCTCAAACGCTAATTATTTATCATTCGTATCAATATGCTTGCTCTACGTATGACAAATCGATAAAATAAACGTATACGCAATCGTTTAGGAAAGAGGAAAACATGATGAAAACATCCATTTATGGACTGACATTTAAAGAACTAACAGACTGGCTCGTCGAACGCGGTGAACAAAAGTTCCGCGCTGAACAAGTATGGGACTGGCTGTATAAAAAACGCATCACATCATTTGATCAGATGAAAAACGTGAATAAATCATGCATCACATTATTAGATGAACACTTTTTTATTAAAACGTTAACTGAAGAAATCGTCCAAGAATCATCTGACGGAACGATGAAATTCTTATTCAAACTAGCAGACGGTAACTTAATTGAAACAGTGCTTATGCGCTTTAATTACGGTTTATCTGTTTGTGTGACGACACAAGTCGGTTGCAACATCGGTTGCTCATTCTGTGCGAGTGGACTCCTCACGAAAAGCCGTGACTTAACAGCAGGCGAAATCGTTGAGCAAATTATGCACGTACAAATGCACTTAGATAAACGTGCAAAAGAAGAGCGTGTGAGTCACATTGTCGTTATGGGTATTGGTGAGCCTTTAGATAACTTCGATAACGTCATGAACTTTTTATACGTCGTTAACGAAGATCGTGGCTTAAACATCGGCGCTCGTCATATTACTGTATCAACGAGTGGTTTAGCACATAAGATTTATGATTTTGCTGATACAGATATTCAAGTGAACTTAGCCGTTTCTATTCACGCGCCGAACAATGATTTACGGACGCGCATTATGAAGATTAACCGCGCGTTTCCACTTGAAAAGCTCATGCCGTCGATTAAATATTATTTACAGAAGCGAAATCGCCGGATTACGTATGAGTACATTATGCTTCATGACGTAAATGATAAAGAAGAGCATGCACGTGAACTGTCGACATTGCTCGCAGATCATCGCCATTTAGCGTACGTTAATTTAATTCCGTACAACTCAGTGGATGAGCATGATCAATATCGCCGCAGTGAGACAGCGACGATTCAGAAGTTCCATGAAACGTTGAAAAAACGAGGCATTGCTTCAGGTGTTCGTTGGGAACAAGGGGCAGATATTGACGCAGCATGTGGGCAATTACGTAGTAAACAAATGAAAAAAGCAGAATAAAAAACTTCCTTGATGTGAGCTGATTAAGTAGCTACGTCAAGGAAGTTTTATTTTTCTTCATGATGTTCAAATGCATCTTTTAATTCATCTTCAATCGTCGTATCAGACATTGGTACTTTTGCCCGGTACGAAGCTCTTAACAGTAAGTGACCAGAAACAGGTGCTGTTAAAAAGACGAACACAATCGCGAGTAATAAACGAATACTAATAAATTGCTCAGTAATGCTTAAGTATAAAAAGCATCCGGTTAACGTAATTAATATCGCAACAGTCGTCGTCTTCGTTGCTGCGTGTGCGCGTGTGTACACGTCAGGAAAGCGAATAATACCGATGGCACTGACGACACTGACGATTGCTCCGAACAATATCACACTGGCGAATACGTACTCAAGAATCACGCTTACGTTCAACGACAACACCCCTTTCGATAAATTTAGAGAAAGCAATTGTACTAATGAAAGATAAAATCGATAAGACGATAATGACGTCTAAAAAGGCACGCGTTTGATACAAAATCGAAACAATCGCAATGGCTGGAATTAAGTTTACCCCGACGACATCCATCGCGATGACACGGTCAGGAAATGTCGGTCCCATCGCGATTCGAATGAACGTAATGAAGATAGCAACTCCGAATAAGATGAGAGACGTTATTAACATGATGTTAATCATTAGCGGCTCACCTCCATAATGGCGACTTCGAACGTTTGTAGTGACCGTTCGAGATCAGCTTGCGTACGTTTAATATCCATCGCATGAATGTAAAACACATTGCCTTCAGGTGCTACTTCCATGACGACAGATCCTGGTGTGAGCGTCAGCAATAACGCGAGCGTCGTAACTTCCCATTCCCCTTCTAAAATTGTTTCATATTTAAAAATACCTGGTTCGATAATAATTTCTGGACTTAATATATGTTTAATGACCATAATGGCTGATTGAATCGTCTCGGAAATGAAGATGAGCACGAGTTTAATCACTGCATACATACGGTATAAATAAAATTTCCCCCCGAAAAAATGTCGCATGAGAAACACGATTGCCGTTCCGACGACGAATCCTTTAACGAACGTCGTTAAATGAAAGCCGACATCATTAAATAACATCCACAAAAATGCAATAAACAAGTTAAGTAAAAATTGTAAAGCCATTACGATCACCTCTTTTTCATAAAATTATTTGCCTAAAACTGCTTCAATATAAACGTCAGGATGCGCGAGTGTATGGGCGGCATCTTGAACGAAGACAGCGAGGGTTTCTGCACCAACACCGATAAAAATCATCGCGACTGCTAAAAGAACGAGTGGCGTAATCACGCGCTTTTTAAGTGGGCGCTGATCATCTGGTCCGATAATCGTTTCACCCCAGAAGCTATTCGCAAAAATACGAATGAGCGAATAAAGGACGAAAAGTGACGAGATTAAACCAGCAGCTAATAGCACGTAATGACCACTTTCGATGGCACCTTGGCTAATGAGCACTTTTCCTAAGAAACCACTTAATGGTGGAATACCCGCAAGTGCTAACATCGTTGTGAAAAAGATCCAGCCGAGCATTGGGTAGTTTTGAATTAACCCACTCATATCGAATATTTTCGTGCGATTCGTTAATGCAATCATCGTTCCAGCGATTAAAAATAGCAATGCTTTTACGACCATATCATGCACTAAATAATAAACGGCTCCTTCAAATGCAACAGTCGTTGAAATAGCTAGTCCGACGAGTAAAAATCCGATCGTTATAACGACGTTAAAGGAAACGATTTGCCGAATATCATTATAAGCAATCGCCCCGAGACTCCCCCCGATTAACGTAAGAACGGCAAGTACGGCAATAATCGTATGTGTCGTTGATGGTTCATGGTAAAACAGTAACGTAAACATACGGAACAGTGCATAAACACCGACTTTCGTTAACAGCGCCCCGAATAAAGCGGCAATCGCTGGTGGCGGTGAACTGTATGAACCAGGCAACCATTGGTAAAGAAGTAGCCCTGCTTTTAAACTAAAGACGACTAAAAACAATATACTAATGACTGTTAGTAATGGCGTCTGTCCAACTTCTGCAATGCGCTCGGATAAATGAGCGAAGTTTAACGTGCCGAGTGTCCCGTATAAAAACGCAATCGCAACGAGAAAGATCCACGACGATAACACGTTAACAGCAATATATTTAAGTGATTCACGGAATTGTCGCTTCGTCCCCCCGAGAGAAATAAGGACGTAAGATGCGAGTAACATGACTTCGAATGTAACGAATAAGTTAAATAAATCCCCTGTCAAAAATGACCCATTCACTCCTGCGACTAAAAAGAGGACGAATGAATAAAAGTATGTATGCTCACGGTCTTTTCCAATCGTTGACATGGCATAGAGTAAACAGATGGACGTAACGAAGCTCGACGTTAAGACGAGCAGCATTGAAAATGAATCAGCAACGAATAAAATGCCAAATGGCGGTTGCCATCCACCGAAATCAATCCGCATAATCCCCTCTGATTGAATCATGTTCAGAACGTATAAACTGATCCCTGTATTGATGACCATTACTGCGAAACTGATGATGCGCTGTGTGACGATATTATTTTTGAAAAATGTGAGTATAATAGCTGTTATGACAGGCAAAGCCATCGGTAAAACAATTAAATTATTCATCTGGCATACCTCTTAACTGTTCTAAATTATCCGTGCCGAGCATTTGATACGTTCGGTACGCGAGCACGAGAAAGAAAGCTGTTACCCCGAAGCTAATAACGATTGACGTTAAAATGAGCGCTTGTGGCAATGCATCAGCATATTCAGTCGATTTTTCTCCAATGAGTGGCACACTTCTGCCACCGAGTCCACCCATCGTCATAAGCAATAGATGTCCAGCATGCGTTAAAATCGCCGTTCCGATGATGATACGAATGACGTTTTTAGACAACATTAAATACGTCGCACATGTTACTAAAATTCCTGATAAAATAATAATCATCGTTTCCATCAGCTAAACATCCTCACTTATATTAATAATAATTGTTACGACGACGCCAACGACAGCTAACGCCACCCCTGTTTCAAAAACAGTCACTGTTGAAAGTTCTAATTCTCCGAAAAATGGTGCTTCGACTACTGCGAACGTATGGCTTAAAAATGGTTCGTTAAAAATAAGTCCACCGAATCCTGTGGCGACAACGATAAATGCTCCGATTGCAGCAACTATTTTAAAGTCGAGCGGTATCCCCTCACGAACTGTATTTATATCATAGGCTAATAATAATAAAACGAGCGCAGACGCTAGCACGAGTCCACTGACGAAGCCACCGCCTGGATTGTTATGTCCAGAGAAAAATAAGTAAACGGCGAGCGTTAAAATAATGAAGACGACAACTTTAGTGACGGATTGTAAAATGACTTCATTTATTTTCAAGTTTCTTCGCCTCGCTTCCTCGTTTTAATTTAATGAGTGAATATACACCGATTCCCGCGATAAATAAAACGACCACTTCTAGCATCGTATCAAACGCACGGAAGTCGGCTAAAATCGTATTAACGATATTTTTTCCACCAGCTAATTGATAAGCATCTTCGAAATAAACTGAAATCGAATCGAATAATTTTCCGTTATGAACAACGAGCGCGACAAGTGTAAATGAAAGTCCGACCGCAATCGACACGAGTAAATGAAAAGCTTTCGTCCGTGGACGACGTCGCTCCATCGTCCAATCAGGTAAGAAATAAAAGGACAATAAGAATAATGCAGTCGTTACTGTTTCAATAACGAGTTGCGTGAGCGCTAAATCCGGTGCACGGAATAAGACGAACAACATCGCTACTGAAAACCCGATTAATCCATTTAATAAAATGGCTGGTAGTCGTGATTTAACGAATAAAATCGTAATAACGGCGATCGTAATAATAATCGCTAACAACACTTCAAACGTGTGCAACGGTGAATTGTTCACAAAACTAATCGAAAATGCACCTGTATAAGCCATGACACTGCCGACTAACAATGTTAACGTAATGAAAATATAGAGCAAATAATGGCGTAAAAAGCCTGTCATGTACGTTGACGTTAATCTCGAGCCAATAGGTCCACTACGCGTAATAATAAAGTTATAAAGCGCATCGATTGAATTTCTTTCCGGGAATAATTGGTAAATAAAGCGCCATGAAGGTAACGTACGATATAAAATAATGCCGAGTACAATGACTCCTGCCGTCATAAATATTTCTGTATTAAAGCCGTGCCACGCCGTTATATGAACGGGCTCCATCGTCTGTGCTAATGTTGGAAACACCGTAAGCATCGCCGGGAAAATGAGAAACTCTCCAATTGTATTTGGGATGAAAAAGACCCCAACGACGAGCACACTTAAAATCGTCGGTGCAATTAACATACCGATATCTGGCTCAGATACTTCTCGTTCTAACAATTCCGGCTCATATTTTCCTAAAAACGTTTGAATAATAATGATTAAGCTGTAAACGAACGTTAAAACACTTGCGATCCAAGCGACTATTGGAAACATTAAACCAACCGATTCAATAGAAAAGACATTCAATTGTTGAACGTTTAAAATTGCTGAGAAAAACATTTCTTTACTTAAAAAACCATTGAATGGCGGTAAACCAGCCATAGATAAACTACCGATAACAGCGATCGTAAATGACATTGGTAGCAAAGCCATTAACCCACCGAGTCGACGAATATCACGCGTACCGACTTGGAAGTCAACGATACCGACAACCATGAAAAGCGCACCTTTAAACGTCGAGTGATTCACTAAATGAAAGAGCGCGGCAAATGCTGCTTGCGTATAAATAACCCCTTCAATTGCTGGGTGTAACGACGCTGAACTGAGTCCGAACAAACACATAATTAGTCCGAGCTGACTAATGGTCGAATACGCAAGTAAAGCTTTTAAATCCGTTTGACGAATAGCTGAGAAAGATCCCCAGAAAAGCGTCACAATTCCGACGATACTCACTGCCCAGAACCAGACGTTATTCCCGCCGAAAAATGGTGTAAAACGTGCAACGATATAAATACCAGCTTTAACCATCGTTGCCGAGTGCAAGTAAGCACTGACAGGTGTCGGAGCTTCCATCGCATCTGGTAACCAAATATGGAACGGAAACTGTGCCGATTTTGAAAATGCACCGAGTAAGACTAAAATAATCGCCGGTAAAAAGAGCGAGTGATCTGATACAGTGCCTGCTAATGCGATAATATCACTAATGACGAATGTTCCCGTCATCACGTAAACCATTAAAAATCCAGCGAGCATGGCAAATCCACCAGAAATGGTAATGAGCAATGCTTTTTTCGCTCCGTAACGTGATCCCTTACGATGAAACCAGAAAGCGATGAGTAAAAATGATGAAATACTCGTCAATTCCCAGAAGACGTATAATAAGAGTAAATGATTCGCGAAAACAACCCCGAGCATACTTCCCATAAATAAGAGCAAGTAACAATAGAAATGGCGGAGTGACTCGTGCGTTGATAAGTAGTAAATAGAATATAAAACGACGAGCATACCAATCCCAGTAATTAATAACGAGAAAATCATGCTGAGACCGTCGATTTTCGTTAGTAAATTAAGTCCATATGACGGAATCCAGTCATATGTATATGTAAATGTCTTCCCTTCCGCAAGCGCCGGTAAGAAACGTAATAGAGCGATGAACAAAGACGCCGGAACAATTAAGACGAACCAGCCGATGTGAATGCGTGAGAAAAACAATTTATGGAGAAGCGGTATGAGAACCGCTGCAATAAATGGAATGAAAATAGCCATATTTACAGTAACCAAAAGAAAACCTCCTGCTAATGTCATTCGTGCTTAAGTATATGTGTGGTGAATAGTGCGTCACGTTTGTAAAATTACGCGATTTATTTAAAGGAAACACGATTAAATGGTTGAATGAAGGGTATGAATAATATTCATCTTTTAATAAGAAAGGTGTAAAAAGAAAATTTACATTATCAATTATATACTAAACATATATACTCTGCACTTTAAAAGACTAAATTTATTGAAAAAAAGCTTGAGAAATATGGAAATATACAATCGTTTAGCGTATGCTAGAGAAATATATTATACATGCATTTTCATACAGAGGAAAGATAGACAGTTTCATGAGACATGCTATGATGAAACGAAATATGTTGGAGAAGGAGATAGACGCAATGGTTAAAATTAAAGGACAAATGGATGAATGTATTTTAGTCTGTGTCTATTATGGACCGAACGGTGAGCGACTGATTAAGCGTGGGCATATGTTAGCAGAGATGTTAGAGTGTCCTTTATACGTGTTAACAGTTGATCAATTACCGTACGATGAATTTGATGCAGAGAAATCTGATTACGTTGAGACGTGGCAAGAGTTATCACGCGAATTAGGTGCTAAACAATTTATTATTCGTGATAACGAACATAAACCTTCTGTAAAAGTTATTTCAGAGGTAGCTCATCAATATAACGTGACACAAGTGATTATCGGTCAAACTCCACAAAATCGTTGGGAAGAAATTACGAAAGGTTCTTTCGTCAACGCATTACAACGAGAGATATCATCATTTATTGATATACATATCGTCTCTCTGGACCGAAGAATCCGTAGTAGCAAAGGTGATATTTACGAAAAAGGTGTACGTGCATTTTTAGTAAATAATGAAGATAATACGTACGTGCTCAGCTTTACACGTTCAAAAAAGAATGAGTACGAAGGTATTTTTTATAAAGAAATCGGCACAGACTTTAATAACGGTATTTTCAAGTTCCACCACGGCGGAAAAACCGTCCAAGTCGATATAGAAGAAGACAAAGTTGTAGAAAAGATAACCGAACCACCAAACGTATAGAGCGGTGTATTGGATGCATGTCACCCGTTTATCTTCACTGTGGCCATTTCTTTTCCGCCGGCACGCGGAAATGGTAGTGGATTTATGGAACGACAGAGTCGGTCAAATAAAGAAAAGGTAATTTCAGTAAATTAAAATCTACTGAAATTACCTTTTTCATTGTACTGGGTTTTTGTTCCAGCCTCTTTTCGCTTTTGCCACAAAGCGACAGCGAAGAGGCAGAGGTTAATGGTGCGAAGCATGCACTTCAATTCTTCGTGAGCAAGTGTAATATATTTCTGTATTAGTAAAATGTTTGTGGGACTATGCTCTGCTTATTGTGTAAAGTTTTCACTTCAGAAATGTACTTCGCTTGTCGCGGGCCTACCTCAACTTCTAATCCCTTCACTGTCGTGTCGGTCTTAGGGATTTTCGGACACGGCTATTCCCGCAGACGTCCCCGTACATTTCTTTCGTTCAAGTTAATTTACACACGAAGATAGGCTTAAACGTTTGCGTATCACTTGAATTTTGGTAAGGTTTAATTCCCCTATCCTTATGCTGTTGGGCTCGTTTCATGCGTCAAATTACGAATGCGCTCTGGATGCGTATAAACATTCATTGAATCGTTACGCACGAATCCAATCGCTGTAATGCCAAGATCATCCGCAAGCTGTAACGCTAAATTTGTCGGTGCTGCGTTTGCAATTAAAATACCGATACCCATTTTAGAAATTTTGAGCAGAACTTCAGAAGAAATACGTCCACTAAAGACGATTACTTTATCGTGAAGCGGAATTTCATTATCGATAATATGACCGTACACTTTATCGAGTGCGTTATGTCGTCCAATATCCGTTCTGACAGCGAGAATTTCATCTGTCGTCGCGAGCGCTGCATTATGCACCCCACCTGTTTGCTGAAAATCAGTCGATTCGTCTTGCATTTTATTCATGAGATGAAAACATTGCTTAGCATCAATTTGCTGTTTGCTTACAACTGTTTTTGCTGTCTGTGCATCTGCTTTAAAATAAAACTGACGGCTTTTACCACAGCATGATCCGAGAAAACGTTTCGAATGATCATTTGTTATTAAATCTAGTGGCTTATCGACCTCGACATATGCAAATCCACGATCTTCATCAATTGATAATGACGTTATTTCTTTTTTATGGCGAATAACACCTTCCGATGCTAAAAAGCCAATTAACAATTCGCGCAAATGAGTTGGTGAGCAGACCATCGTTGCGAATTCTTGGCCGTTTAACATAACGGTTAAAGGATTTTCTGTAGCAATTGTTTCATTATTAACTGTAAATGAGTCACCTTTGAAGTGATATGTTTTCCAACCGTTTACGATTGTTTTATTCATATTAATCAACCCTTGCTTCACATAATATTTTAAACAGAAACATGTCGTTATCTATCTTTTTTTTACTATATATAATGATAAAAAACGTCGTAACTTAAGTATCTTTTTACTTTGACGGGTAAAAGACGAAGTTACGACGGTATATGACGAATCTGTGAGCCTTATGCTTCTGTTTATATCATATAATGTTTAACTATGAGTTGCAACTGTACTGCTTCTTTTTGGAGACGTTCGTTTTTCCGTCTCTTTCGCTTCACGTAAACGTTTAATGTCTAAGCGAATGAGTAATGAAACGGCGAGCGCAATAATGTTTACTGAACCGAAAATCATCATCGTCACTGTGTAGCTATTCGTACGGTCATAAATAGTTGAGAGCAAGATAGGACCGACGACACCAGCCAGTGCCCACGCTGTTAAAATGTATCCATGAATCGCTCCGAGTTGCTTCGTTCCGAAAATATCACCAATATACGCTGGGACAGATGCGAATCCGCCGCCGTAGCACGTCATAATGGCGTATAAAAGAATCATAAATAAGACGGCATGTGTCGTTCCTGGTAGGATAAAGTACGCACCGATTTGAATGACGAAAAATGCTGTGTAAACGTTCGGTCGACCAATATAGTCAGATAACGTTGCCCATCCGAGACGGCCACCCCCATTGAACATTCCCATCACTCCAACCATCGTAGCAGCTGTAATCGCTGTCATACCAGTAATTTCTTGAGCCATTGGTGAAGCGACCGCTAAGATAGCGATACCACATGTAATATTAATGAATAACATGAGCCATAACATCCAGAATCGTTTCGTTTTAACGGCTTCATTAGCTGTTAATTGTGCCAAGTCTTCTTTAATTTGAATCTTTCCACTTTCTTGATTTTCTTTAAACCCTTCAGGTAACCAATCTTTCGGAGGTGGCTCTAAATATTGTGCAGAAGCAGTCATGACGATAAAGTAAGCAACACCTAGAACGAAAAATGTACTTGAAATTCCAATCGTATCGACTAATGATGCAGCGACGGGTCCACTAATTAAAGCAGCGAAACCGAACCCCATAATCGCAAGTCCTGTTGCGAGCCCGCGGCGGTCAGGAAACCATTTAACGAGTGTTGATACAGGTGAAATGTAACCGATTCCAAGACCGATACCACCAATAACCCCATAAAATAAATATAAAAGCTGTAATGATTCGAGCATTGTTGCGAGTCCTGTTCCGGCGACTCCTGTACCGAAGAAGATTGCAGCGAGCATACCCGACTTTCTCGGTCCACTCTTTTCTACATATCTACCCATAAAAGCAGCCGACGTACCTAAGAAAAAGATCGCAATACTAAATGCGAGCGAAATTTCTGTCGTCGACCAACCGTATTGATCTGCAAGCGGGTTCTGAAAGACGCTCCACGCGTAAGCAGATCCTATGGAGAGGTGAATTCCTAGAGCTGATGCGGCAATTAACCATCTGTTTTTAATTTTTTTCAATGTTGAATTCCTCCAAATTTTCTGACTTTTTAGTCTGTTACTTATGTATTTGTTCAGTGAGCAGTTGCTCATGCTTAGAAGGTATATTAACATTTAACAACAGGTGATTCAATGTAAATTTAACAAAATGTTCACAATTAGCTTAAACGTAAAATCCTATCGCAATAGTATGTTTAAGGATTTTATTCATATTTTATGCATATATGCTCTGAGGGCATTTGAAACAGAACTTTTACGCGTTGAAGTGTGACAATCTGAAGAAAAAGTGATAGTATATGAATGTAAATTCCGAAAACTCATTTAATTAAAATAGAGACACTGTTTCGGTACACATTTTAAGTAGAAATTAGGGGGATATAATCATGAAAAGATTGTTACAATTATTAGCGATCGGAATCATTAGTATGCTCGTGTTAGCAGCTTGTGGTTCAAACGATGACGCTGAAGAGAATGAATCAGAAGAAAGTGAAGAAGAGACGGAAGAAACTGAGACGTACCGTATTGGTGCAACGCAGTTCGTTGAACACCCGTCACTAGATGCAGCATATGAAGGTTTCCAGGCTGCAATTGAAGATGCAGGATTAGACGTTGAATTTGATTTACAAAGTGCACAAGGTGACCAAAATAATGTAACGCCTATCGCAGAAAACTTTGTAGCAGATGATGTTGACTTAATTTTCGCTAACGCAACACCAAGTGCGTTAGGTGCTTTACAAGCGACGAAAGAAATTCCGATTTTATTCACGTCAGTAACAGACGCTGTTGAAGCAGGACTTGTTGATTCAATGGACGAACCAGGTGAAAATATTACAGGTGTTGTTGACTTAGACCCTTCATCAATTGCTCAGACAGTTGAATTTATCGAGGAGTATTTCGAAGGTTCGACAATCGGTTTACTTTATAACGCAGGTGAACAAAACTCAGTCGTTCAAATTGAAGCGGTTGAAGAAGCAGTTGAAGGAACGAGCTTAGACATTGAAGAAAGAACAGTAGCAAACTCAGCTGAAGTTCAGCAAGCAGCTACGACGTTAGTTGACCAAGTAGACGTATTCTTTATCGTTACAGATAACACGGTTGTTTCTGCACTTGATACAGTTATTGCAGTTGCAAACGATCACGAAATTCCATTATTAGTCGGTGAGCCAGATTCATTAGAAAAAGGTGGATTCGCAACGTATGGTATTGATTACTACACGATTGGATACCGTACAGGTGAAATGGCTGTTGACGTTTTAACAGGAGAAAGCACGCCTGGTGATATTCCAGTTGAATACCCGTCGGATATGCAGTTGTTCATTAACAAAACAGCTTCAGAAATCCAAGGTGTTGAGTGGAATGAAGATTGGGACGAAGACGCAGAAATTATCGAAATGGAAAGTGACACAAAAGGTAGCGAAGAAGAACCAGATGAAGAGGAAGACGACGAAGACGAAGAATAAAGTCGTTAGAAATGATATAATAATAAGGCAGGCTAACGCCTGCCTTATTGTTTGCATATTCATAAAATAGATGGACTCGTAATAACTGAACGAACTGTTTCACGGCCGTGTGTATGCACGGTGCAAGAAAAAGTATCATGAAGTTGCGAGAAGGAGGTTAAAAAACAGTTGTTTATTTCATTATTTGGTGCGGTTGAATCAGGCTTAATTTATGCGATTATGGCGCTCGGCGTCTATTTAACATTTCGTATATTAGATTTTCCCGATTTAACGGTAGACGGTAGTTTCGTAACAGGGGCTGCAGTAGCTGCTCTTGCAATTATGAATGGGGTATCACCTATTCTCGCGACGATTTTAGCTATTTTCGCAGGATTTTTAGCTGGTTGTATCACAGGTGTGTTACATACGAAAGGAAAAATAAACCCTCTTTTATCAGGTATTTTAATGATGATTGCCCTTTATTCCATTAACTTACGGATTATGGGACAACCGACGTTATCACTTTTAAGTGAAAGTACATTGTGGACGCAGTTGAAAGAGTTTTGGGCGAAAACGAGTATTGATGGTTGGCTTAATAATATTTTATCATCAACAGGACTTGAAAAAGTACCAGCAACGTGGGCAATCGTTATCGTGATGGTTGTCGTAATCGTTGTTATTAAGCTCGTAATTGATTATTTCTTACGTACAGAAGTCGGTTTAGCGCTTCGAGCGACGGGTGATAACCAACGAATGATTCGTAGTTTATCAGCGAATACAGATACGTTAATTATTATCGGTGTCGGTATTTCTAACGCGCTCGTCGCTCTGTCAGGAGCGTTAATTGCTCAGTACGGAGGATTCGCAGACGTCGGTATGGGTATCGGGATGATTATTATCGGTTTAGCGTCAGTAATTATCGGGGAAGCGCTTTTCGGTACACGAACAATCGCCGTTGCAACAATAGCGATCATCGGAGGAGCGATTATTTACCGAATCGTCGTGACGATGGCATTACGTGTAAGCTTCTTAGAGACAGGCGATATGAAGTTAATTACAGCTTTACTCGTTATTGTCGCTTTAGTCGCTCCGAAGATTTTACAGACGCAACGTGAGAAAAAGCGTCGTGCACAAAAACGTGCAGCAATTGCGAAACAAGAGAAAGCAGGTGAGATTTAATGCTTCATTTAAAAGATGTATCGATTACGTTTAACGAAGGTACGCTCGATGAAAAACGTGCGTTACAAGGGATAAACTTAGAGCTAGAGCGCGGAGAGTTTGTGACAGTTATTGGCGGTAACGGTGCAGGGAAATCGACGTTAATGAACATTATTTCAGGTGTTCTCTTTCCGGATGTTGGCGACGTGCTCATTAACGATAAAAAAATGACGTATTTACGTGAATTTAAGCGTGCAGCTTATATCGGTCGTGTGTTCCAAGACCCGATGGCAGGAACGGCTCCATCGATGACGATTGAAGAGAATTTAGCGATGGCGTACTCACGAAATAAACGTCGTAGCTTAAAGCCAGGCGTGACAAAGAAGCGCCGTGACTTGTTCAAAGAGTATTTAGAGACGTTAAACTTAGGTTTAGAAGATCGCTTATCAGCAAAAGTAGGCTTTTTATCTGGTGGAGAGCGCCAAGCACTATCGTTGTTAATGGCGACATTTACTGAGCCGAATATTTTATTACTTGATGAGCATACGGCGGCACTTGACCCGTCACGTGCCGAATTAATTACGAATTTAACGAAAGAAATCGTTCAGAAATTTGAATTGACGACGCTCATGGTCACGCACAATATGCAACAAGCGCTAGATTTAGGTGATCGTTTATTCATGATGGACGCGGGACAAATTATTTTAGACGTTAAAGGCGAAGAAAAACAAGGATTAACGATTGAAGATTTATTACATGAATTCCAAAAACGTCGCGGGACACAATTTGAAAGTGACCGTGCCGTTTTAGGATAAAAAAGATAACCGATTAAAAAACAGTGTCGATAAAAGAGCGAGCGTTTATGCTTATTAAAAGCATAAACGCTTTTTCCAATGATATGAATGATGAATTTTATGAGGTGTTCCAAATTAAAGATATCTTTCAACGCACGCTATTTATACGAGCGATTAAATTTTTATTGTTTTCACTAGCACTGACAGTCATTGCTTTATTCGTGACATACGTTGCTAATCCAGATATAGGTGCTGTTACTGAAGGGATTAGTCGTTCTATAGACCCCGATTTAAAAGAAGCAACGGGGATAAAGAAAGTATGGGCGTATATCGTCAATAATGGATTTATGGTGCCATTACAAATGATTGCTTTAGCTATCGTACCTATTCAATTTTTATACGTCTTAAACATCGCGACGACAGTCACACTGCCGGGAATTCTTTTTGCGCTTGTGTTACGAGCGGATGCTAGCCAAGGACTTAAATTAATGATTGCGACAATACCCCATTATATGTTAGAAGTCATTGCTTATTGTTTACTCGCTGCTGCTTTATTTAAAGTGAACGAGGCTTTGCGAGGGAAAATAAAGAGTTTATTCCGTAAAGAAAACTGCAGCCTATCATTTAATAAATACTTTATACAAACTGTCGCTCTTTATGTCGTTTTCGTATTACCGATAATTATTATTGCTGCTTTCACAGAAACATATGTGGCAGATATGATTTTAAATGTTTTACAGTAAGTTATTCGACTTGAATTTCTTCATTTAATCTAGCGTTATTTGCTTCAGCGCTTCGTCTGTTTCGATGAGCAGCTTTTGAATGGGTGTTTCATGAATGACGGCGTTTGCGTGACGGTCAAGATCAGTCGGTTCCCAATTAATAATGATAAGTGTCGCACCATGTTCTTTAGCCATTAGTGGGAACATATTTGCTGGTGTGACTGATAATGATGACCCCAGCACGATAAAGACATCTGCCGCTTTCGTTAATTCATCTGCTTTTTCGAATGGTTGTTCTGGAAGCATCTCGCCAAAAAGAACGATGCCTGGTCGAAAGGTTCCGCCACAGGAACAAGTCGTCTCTCCTGCTAAATATGCCTCTCTCGTTTGCTCTTTTTCACATATATGACAGTGAAACGTTCGGAACGTCCCGTGCAATTCCTGGACGCACTGACTACCTGCGTCGTGGTGAAAGCCATCGACGTTTTGTGTAATAATGCCTCGAATGAGTCCACTTGCTTCCCACTGTGCCAGGATGTCATGCCCACGATGAGGTTCATGCTTCGTAATATCAGCTAAGCGGTGACGATAAAAAGCAGTAAATTCTTCTTCGTTATTTAATAAGGCTTCAACGTTCGCTAGCTCATCAGGATTAAACTTTTGCCACAAACTATTTTTATTCGAACGAAAATCAGGTAAGCCACTTTCTGTACTCATACCTGCCCCTGTAAAAACGACGACGTCATTCGCTCGCTTGATTACTGCTGCTAATTCAGTAGGTGTCATGATGCTTCCTCCCTTTTTATCGTAAAAAAAGACTGAACCATGAACGGTTTCAGTCTTTGAATGATTTGCTTTATTTTATACGACACCGTGCATAATCATCGTGTCGGCTACTTTTTTAAAGCTTGCGATATTTGCTCCGACGACTAAATTACCTTTAAAGCCGTATTCTTTTGAAGCATTCATGCAATTGCTATAAATATTTTTAATAATTTTGTGTAATTCAGCATCGACTTCTTCAAATGTCCACGACATACGTGAACTGTTTTGTGCCATTTCAAGTGATGATACGGCAACTCCACCAGCATTTACAGCTTGTGCTGGGCCGAATAAAACACCATTTTCAATAAACGTATCGATTGCTTCTGGTGAAGACGGCATGTTTGCACCTTCAGCGACGACTTTTACTCCATGATTAACTAAGTTTTGTGCTGACTTTTCGTTAATTTCATTTTGCGTCGCACATGGTAGGGCAATGTCACACGGGACGTTCCACATATTTGAACTACCTTCGAAATACTCTGCTTCAGGGTGGATATCGACGTATTCTTTAATTCTACGCGAATCCGTGAATTTCAGTCGCTTAATCGTCTTTAAACTGAGGCCATTCTCATCGTAGACGTACCCACTCGAATCACTACATGCAACAACTTTTGCTCCGAGTCGAATCGCTTTTTCCATCGCGTAAATGGCAACGTTTCCTGAACCTGAAACGATCACTGTGCAATCGCGCATATCCATTTCTAGGTCTTTTAGCATTTCTTCAACGAAATAAATCGTGCCATAACCCGTTGCTTCCGTTCGTCCGATACTTCCGCCGTAATTTAATCCTTTTCCTGTTAAAACGCCTGCTTCATAGGCACCACGAAGCTTCTTATACTGCCCAAACATATATCCAATCTCTCGAGCGCCAACACCGATATCCCCTGCTGGTACGTCTGTATCAGGCCCGATATATTTCGATAATTCAGTCATAAAACTTTGACAAAAACGCATAATTTCTGTGTCTGACTTACCTTTCGGATCAAAGTCAGCACCACCTTTACCGCCACCAATTGCTTGGCCTGTTAGTGAGTTTTTAAACGTCTGGATAAATCCGAGAAATTTAATAATACTCGCACTAACGGTTGGATGGAAACGAATACCACCTTTATACGGCCCAATTGTTCCGTTAAACTGTACGCGGTATCCGCGGTTTACATGTGTTTTCCCTGCGTCATCAACCCAAGGTACTTGAAACGTAATGACACGCTCTGGCTCAGCCATGCGTTCTAAAATGTTATGTTCTATATAAGTAGGGTTCTGGACGAGCACAGGTACAATTGAATTGAAAAACATTTGAATGGATTGGTGAAACTCTTCTTCATGTGGATTTCGTTTTTTAACGATTTCCATGACATTGTTAATATATTCACGTACTTCTTTTTCATCTGTTGTAGGAGACGTGCTTGCTTGACTCATCTTCTTTATTCCTCCTGTTCGGCTGTCTTTATTTCTTGATTGTAAGTTGACTCATAGCATTTTAATAGCTCGCTGTTACAAGGCGTCCAAGTAGCGAGTCGTAGTTTTCTATATAAAAGTACATACGAACTGACGATTAGTTTAATTTTACAACTTTAGAGTTATCTATGCAATGCCTTAATTAGATTGAAATGATATCATTAGTAGATGAATGGATCGTAGGAGGCGGAAAAAATGGAACTAAGACAGATTAAATACTTTATTGAAGTAGCGAAGCGGGAACATGTGACAGAAGCAGCGAATGCGCTACACGTCGCTCAGTCAGCCGTCAGTCGTCAAATATTTAATTTAGAATCGGAACTCGGCGTCGATTTATTTATTCGGCAAGGTCGTAATATAAAACTAACACCAATCGGCGAAATGTTTCTTGAGCATATGGAACAAGCGATGAATGTCATTGATGATGCGAAGCAAATTGTTAGTGAATATACAGATCCAGAGAAAGGGACTGTTCATATTGGTTTTCCGAGTAGTTTGTCGACGTATATTTTACCGTCAGCCCTTTCTGCCTTTAATAATGAATATCCGACTGTGCAATTTCAATTTAAACAAGATTCATATGATGAACTCATTGAAAAGGTGAAAAAAGGTAACATTAATATGGCGCTCGTTGCACCTGTTCCACCGACAACATCTGAAGTGAGTGGGAATATCTTTTTTACGGAAAAAGTCGTTGCGCTTTTGCCGATTAACCACCCGTTAGCGAGCGCGAAAGAATTATCACTCAACCAATTAAAGGAAGAAGCATTCATTTTATTCCCTGAAGGGTTTGTTTTACGTGAGTTAGTGACGTCTAGTTGTAAGCAACAAGGGTTTTTACCGAAAGTATCATTTGAAGGGCAAGACATTGATGCGATTAAAGGACTCGTTTCTGCTGGGCTCGGTATATCGCTCATTCCAGAAATTACGTTAGTCGACAATTTACCACGCGCGACGGTCACTGTTCCAATCATTGAACCACAAATAACGCGAACAGTCGGTATTATTATTCCGAACGATCGTAAGCTATTACCGACAGAAAAGTTATTTTATGATTACGTCACGACATTTTTCCAGCGACTAGAAAAATTTCAATAAAGCGCTGTGACTTTATTATCACATGAGGAAAAGTTTATTCGGGTAGAAGCAAACGTATAACTAACAATGAATCATAAGGAAATATCCTGTCACTCTTAGGGGAATAGCGAACGCTCTCTTATTTCACAGAGGTAAGAAGAATGAAGCTCAACTTCTTCACTTCCCTAGGAAAGAACAGGATATTTTTGTCATATACGTATCAATTTTCAGAAAAATTTTTAATCATTAGATAAAAGACCTATTTTACTTTTTTCTTAAACATTCGCTTATAAAATATTGCTAAATGTAAGTTTATATGTTAGTGTGTTAATTACAATATATAGTAATGAAACGGCGAAATTAATCGAAAGACATACTATATATGGACGAAAAAAGAAAATGAAAAAAGCAAATAAATGCTCTTTTTCATTCATACATACGACAATCATCACGTTTTGCCACAATTTTAGCAGTCATTGCTCAAAATAATTCTTGTGGCATTTTGTATGATTTGTCTTAAAAAAACAAAACATCTGCTGCTTGATTTGGAAGCTTTACTTTAGTGGCAGTTTTTAATATTTAAGGAGGCTACATTATGTCATCAGTATTAGTTAGTAACGAAAGGGTTGTGCAGCGTATCGAGGAAGCTGTGCAAGGTTTATCAATTGATAAGCAAGCTTATAAGGAAAAGTCTTTACGCGCGTTAGAAGGGGAAGCTTCTAGTGAGAAGATAACAGACATATTAATTAAAAATGCTCTAGAAAATATAGATGAGGCACACCCAAATTGGACGTATGTAGCCGAGAGAGTTTATTTACAACAATTATATAAAGATGCAGCTGCTAGTCGAAATTATGATGCAGATAAAAAGTACGGAAGTTTTTATAATCTCATTCAAACACTCGTCGATAAAAAGATTTATTCGACACATATTATTAATGCATATTCAAAAGAAGAAATTGAGCACTTAGGTGAACAACTTGCGCCAGAGCGCGATTTACTTTTCACATATTTAGGATTATATACGTTAGCGACACGTTATTTAGCGACGGACCATACGAAGAACGTTTATGAACTCCCACAAGAGCGTTGGATGATTATCGCTATGTATCTTATGCAAGATGAAAACAAAGATACACGTATGGATTCAGTCATTGAAGCTTACTGGGCGTTATCGAACCTTTATATGACAGTAGCAACACCGACATTAACGAATGCTGGTAAGTCACACGGACAACTATCAAGCTGTTTCATTGATACTGTAGATGATAGTTTACAAGCGATTTATGATAGTAACTCAGACATTGCACAACTATCTAAAAACGGTGGTGGAATCGGCGTTTATATGGGTAAAGTTCGTGCGCGAGGAAGTTCAATTAAAGGATATAAGAACATGTCTTCAGGTGTCGTTCCGTGGATTAAACAATTAAACAACACGGCAGTTAGCGTTGATCAATTAGGTACGCGAAAAGGTGCTATTGCTATTTATTTAGACGTTTGGCACAAGGACATTGAACTATTCCTTGACTTGAAATTAAATAACGGGGATGAGCGTTTACGTGCTCACGATATTTTCACAGGCGTTTGTATGCCAGACTACTTCATGGAAAAAGTTGAAAGCCGTGAAGATTGGTACTTATTTGATCCACATGAAGTACGTGAAGTGATGGGTTATTCACTTGAAGACTTCTACGATGAAGAAAAAGGTGACGGTACGTGGCGCAAGAAGTATGAAGAATGTGTCGCGAACGAACAATTATCAAAAACTAAAGTACCAGCAATTGAAATTATGAAACGTGTTATGGTTTCTCAATTAGAGACGGGGACACCATTTATGTTCTACCGTGATGAAGTCAACCGTATGAATAGTAACAGTCACGAAGGAATCATTTACTGCTCAAACTTATGTACAGAAATTACACAAAACCAATCAGCTACTCAGTTAGTTGAAGAGTTTATTGATGAAGATGGTTCAATCGTTAAGAAGTATCATTCAGGTGATTACGTCGTATGTAACTTAAGTTCAGTTAACTTAGGTCGTGCGGTAAAGGCAGACGTTTTAGAACGTTTAATTCCGATTCAAGTACGTATGTTAGACAACGTTATTGATATGAATACACTACCGATTAAACAAGCGATTATTACGAACCAAAGATACCGTGCAATCGGGCTTGGAACGTTCGGATGGCACCACTTACTCGCACTTAAAGGCATCCAGTGGGAGTCAGAAGAAGCCGTATCATATGCTGATGAATTGTATGAAAAGATTGCTTATTTAACGATTAAATCGAGCATGGAACTAAGTAAAGAGAAAGAAAGCTATCCTTTATTTGCAGGAAGTGCTTGGGATACAGGTTCATATTTCGATGTTCGTGGATACGAAGATGAGAAGTGGACAGAGCTTCGCAAAGATGTTAAAGAACACGGAATGAGAAACGGTTATTTAATGGCGGTTGCACCGAACTCGTCAACAGCGATGATTGCAGGTTCAACAGCGAGTATTGACCCAGTGTTCCAGCCGTTTTATAGCGAAGAGAAGAAAGATTTCCGTATACCAACGACGGCACCAGATTTAGATCATAATACGTACGATATTTACCGAAAGTCAGCATATATCGTTGACCAACGCTGGTCTGTGCGACAAAATGCAGCACGTCAAAAGCACATTGACCAGAGCTTATCATTTAATATGTACGTTCCAAATACGATTCGTGCATCTGTGTTATTAGACTTACACGTACAAGCATGGAAAGAAGGACTAAAAACGACTTATTACGTACGCTCAACAGCGAACGAAGTCGAAGAATGTGTGTGGTGTGAAAGTTGAGAATACTAATTGCTTATGCATCCTATAGTGGAAATACGAAGGAAGTCGCGGAACATATTGAACATCATTTACAGAAGGAGCGCATCGACGCCGATATGCATCATATCGACGTTGATCCGTTTCCAGAAGACGTTCGCTCATACGATATGATTTTCCTCGGAACATTTACGTGGGATTATGGAGCAACGCCTGATGAAGTAAAAGATTTTGTTTATAACGTCGGGTACAAACCTGAGCGTGTCGCTGTTTTTGGAACAGGAGACACACAGTTTGGTGAGGAATATCAATACTGCATTGCAGTTGATAAACTCGCTAAGTTTTACAATAGCCCGTGGAAAGGCTTAAAAATCGAACAATCGCCAAGAGGCATGCAAGAACAATATATTGAACAATGGTTGAGAGGGGTTTTATCAGATGTCTACGTCTATGCTTAGTCGTGCAAAAACTTTAGAGCCACTCCACCCGAACAAATCAACAAAATTATTCGGTGGAGAATCAAGTGGTATTTTAAATTGGAACGATATTGCTTATCCACATTGGTATAAAATGTATAAACGCTTAGTCGGTAACTACTGGCAAGCAGACGAAGTTAACATGGCGAGTGACGTAAAAGAATTTCCGTTACTCACGAAAGCTGAACAAGATGCTTATTTAAAAATTATTGGCTTATTATCAACATTAGACGCGCCACAAACGCGTACAGCACTTTTAATTTCATTATATGCAACAGATCCGTCTGTTCAGTCGATTATGGCAGTTATTGCTCAACAAGAAGCAGTTCATAATGAAAGTTACTCTTACGTTCTTTCATCTGTCGTTTCACTTGATGAACAAAACGAATCATTCCAGCTCGGTCGAAAAGACCCTGTATTATTAAAACGAAATGAACATGTAACGAACCACTATAACTTATTCGTTGAAGAACCAACAGTAGAAAACATTTTAAAGACGATGGTTTATACAGCATTACTTGAAGGAATGTTCTTCTACTCAGGATTCGCGTTCTTCTATAACTTAGCACGTCATAACAAAATGGTCGGTACGTCGACGATGGTTAGTTATATTAACCGTGACGAATTAGAACATGGACGTTTCATTGCTGAATTATTCCGTGCAACGCTCGCTGAAAACCCGGAAGAAAACACAGCAGAATTAACGGAGTGGGTATACGATGCATTCCGTACGTCAGTTGAAAATGAAATCGAATGGTCGCGTTACGTATTAGCAGACGTTGAAGGTATTGATTTAGAAGAAATGGCAGGCTACGTGAAGTACCGTGCAAACAAAATGTTACGTATGCTCGGCTTAGAAGAAATGTACCCTGAGTTTGTCGAAAACCCAATGCGCTGGATTCGCGCGTACGTCGATAACTTCGACGGCACGAAAACAGACTTCTTCGAACAAACATCAAGACAATATACAAAAACAAGTGACCTAAACGGCTTTGACGATCTATAATCATTAAATAATAGAATACTCAATATGTGAAATTTATATTGTTGTATTTAGAACCCTTTTCCACTTAGGTGGGAGAGGGTTTTTTGTGTTTTAATATATAAAGTAAAAAACATATTATTTTAATCTTTATATGTGTATAATATACACACTAAGCTCATTTTCTCGTAAAATTAACTTAAGAGGAGTGAAGTAATGTCACCAATTAAAGGAATTAAAAAATTGCCTGTTAGCATTAAAAGAGATTTGGCTCCTGACCTATTTATGAAACTGGCGGTGGTTTCAGCAAAAATAAGCAGGTTAGATGAAAAATTAAGACACTCTATCGTAAAAGGTGATTTAGTTAATACGTTAGCTTTAAAAGAATCTGTTCAATCGACAAAAATTGAAGGTACTCAAGTGACCTTTACAGATATGGTACATGAAAAACATACGTTAAAACGAAAAGCAGAACATATAGAAGTGCTAAATTATCGTAAAGCATTGTCTCTTGGACAAGAACGTATTCAAAACGGCTATCCGCTTACGACTCGGCTTGTTTTAGAACTTCACAAAGTGTTGATGGAAGGAGCTAGAGGTACTCATGCGGGTAGTGGGGAATTTAGAAAGGTCCCTAACTGGATAGGACCTACAAAACGATTTGAGGACGCAGTATATGTACCTGTCGAAGCAGATGAGATAGAAAGTTATATGGAGAATTGGGAAGTATATGCCAATACACATCCTTATGGTGAAAAGATGGCTATTGGTCACCTTTCGGATCAAGAATTTATTTTAGATGAAAACATTCATCCACTATTAAAAGTTGCGATTCTTCATGCTCAATTTGAATCTATTCATCCTTTTTTAGATGGAAACGGCAGGATAGGTAGAATCATCATAGCTCTCTTTATGATGCAGTCAGATCAAATATCTAGTCCAATCTTTTTTGTAAGTGAAGAGTTAGAAAAGCAACGAGCGAAGTATTATCACTTATTAAATGGAACACGTGGCGATTCCCCAGATTGGCAGAGCTGGCTTGACTTTTTTATAGATGCTTCGGGACGGATGGCAGAAAAACTGAATAACCTATTAGATCAGGCCAATGAACTAGCTAAAGACGGTATGAGAAAATGTAAGACACATACAGAGAAGATGATTTATATGGTAACATTTAGTTCGCCAAATATAACTGTTGTGGAAGCGGCGAAATATGTTAAAGTTGCTCCTGCCACTGCTAGAAGAGCATTGAACTCACTTGTTGAAAAAGGGTTGTTATTTAAAGACCCTATGCAAAAAAGAAATGTTGAATACTTTAATTATGATGTGTTGGAGTTATTTGATAGGTAATACTCTAATTAAAGCTTAATATATTGTCATGTTTAGAACCCTTTTCCACTTAGGTGGGAGAGGGTTCTTTGTGTTAAAGTTATTGTATAAACTATACAGAACTTGTTTTAAAAAATAATATTTTGATGAGGTTTCCGACGTTAGACATATTAAGGGGTTGAGTAGTTATTGATTTTAAAAATAGAGTACTTTTAGTTTTAGTTGGATTAATTACGATAGGGGTACATTTGAATGTGGTGTGGCCCGTACAAGATGAAGCAGAATCAACTGTTTTGTTAAAAAGCGCTAAGAAAGGATTATATTTACCGGCGTTAATTCCACGATATGAAGTTGTAGTTGTAGGCTCAGATACGCCAACAAAGGTATCGAAAGACATGTATGATTCAATAGAATTAGGTGACGAAATAAGTGGATATATAAGTTCAAAGGGACACTTTGAAACCGATTATCATATTAAAATTGAGAAGATGTACTTCATCCCATTAATGATTATATTAGACACGGTGTGGTTCTTTGTCGTTCTTGAGTGGTTGCAATCCACGAAATTTGTTAAGCGACGAAAAGTAATAAAAAAGGTGATTAATAATATTTTTAGCCGTGCAACGATTGTCTTGGCAATCATATTGATTCTTATTAGTGTCATTACGACGATTTTAATCGGCACTAATCTCTATCATAAATTTAACGCGTCTCATTTAACTGAAGTAGAAGCTACCGTTATAAATAAGGCGAGAGAATCAAATCTAACTGTTCAACATATGTTTCCTACTTACGAATTACTTTTACGTTATACGAATGAAGAAGGTGAGATGTACGTCAGTAATAAAGCAGTGACGTGGACGACTTATAAAGCTTATGATAACGGTGATAAACTGACTATGCTTTATAGGGAAAACAATCATGAGGATACGTTTATTAAGATAAAGAGCATAAATGAGATTTGGCCAGCCTTCTTGAATTGGCCTCTCATCATTCTCGCGATTAGTAATGTTGGTATCTTCATCTACATTCGATTTTGGCGACAAGATAAGCAAAAGGAGAGAAGCATTAAATGATTCAGAAACACTCCAGGATTAATCATCTATGAATTTTCAGAAGTAACGAGCATAGCCACTTCATTCGGATAGGTTATATTTGAATTAAGTGATTGCTCACGGCTCTTTGTGATACACTAAAAGAAGAAATGAGTAGAGGAGGTTGATGAAATGAGTTCATGTAACATTGATCACCCAATTGCAGACGTTGAACAAAAGCTTGCTGATCAGAAATCGTTTTTACCAGCTAACTTACATGACGGTTCTGCCAAGTTATTAAGCGAAAGACCTGACCAAGAAACATTGAATGAGCTATTTCATTTATTAAAAAAATATGACTTAGCATCAGAAGAAGAACGTGCAGACAGAGATAAAAAACTATCACAACTACTTGGTTAAATATATAAAAAAAGCACGCTGAAATAAGCGGGCGTTTTAAAAGAAATATCCTGCCACTATAATGAGTGACAGGATATTTTTGTTATATATTACTTACTGCATCATCCATTTTAATATTTCTTTCGGTGTTGCATTCTTTCCGTACATTAATATACCTGTTTTGAAAATCTTACCTGCGAGACGCATGAATAACAAGACACTAATGAATAGAACGACAATGGCTGAAATAATTTCTATCCACGGCCATTGGTCGAGCAACGACAAGCGAATGATTAACGTACCAGGCGCTGTAAACGGTATGAAAGACAATACTTTTGCTAGTATACCGTCTGGGTTTGAGAACAACGGACCGAAGAAAATAAACTGCACGAAAGGCAACATAATAACGAGCCCTTGGAAGTTTCCAGATGTTGAAACGTCTTCGATCGTTGCCCCGACACCGACGAAAAGCGATGCGAAAAATAAATAACCAAGAATAGCGATAACTAAGAAGATGAGTACTTCAGGAACGAGTAAATACTGCATGACTGGCATATCAATCTTCCATAAGACGACAGGTATCGCAACACCTAGCCAGACAGCTACTTGAATAATGCCTAAGAAAAAGTAGCCGATAATTTTTCCTTGCATTAATTCATTAGGTGTAACGGATGATAAAATAATTTCTGCAATTTTTTCCTTTTTCTCCTGTGAAGCACTTTGGAAAATCATCATTCCTGAGATTACGATAGAAAAGAGGACAATACCGGCAAAAATACCTGGTACGAGCTTACTTAATAATTCTTCTTCACTAGCGACGTCCTCAATACCACCAGTCGCTTCTGCGTTACTAGTCGTTTCTTCTACTTCAAACATAAAAGGCGCTTGAATAACAGCGAGCTGCTCATCCGATAATTCTAACCGTTCAAGCTGTAACTCTTTTATCGGATCTGATAAAACATTTACCTCACTCATAAACGAAGAATCGATCGAATCACTCGTATAAACAGTAAAGGAATGCTCTGCTAAACTATCTTCATCTAAATGAACAAATGCTTGATTATCATGTTCATTTAACTGCTTAATAATATCTGTTTCAGGTAATTCTGTGTCAACGAGCTCCCATTCTAAAAACGGTTGTTGTTCTACGAAATTTTCAATCGTTTCATAAGCACCAATGTCATCTTTTAAGAACACAGTCGTTAATTCACTTTCGCTTGAATCATCAAATAGTTGCGGGATGAAAAAGAACAAGAGAAAGAGTGCTGGTGTTAAAAATAAGCTAAATAAAAATGATTTATTCGTTAAGTTTTTCTTTAGTTCCCACTTTGCAATTTTCATCGTCTGTTTCATTGTAAAACACTTCCTTCTTCACTGTTCTGTTCGCCTGTTGCAATGTCGACGAATATTTCGTGTAAAGATACACGGTCAATCGTTAATTCATAAATGTTTAGCGTTTCTGGTAGGGCGTGGAGCCATTTTGTGACGTGGACATCCTTTTCTAAGTACAATGTAACGACACCTTCTTCATTTTCGATACGCTCAACAGACGGCAATTCATTGAAAACATTTTGGTCGCCGTCGTAACGGATGATGCATTTAAAGTTCGCGTACTCTTGTTTAACGTCATTGAGATCTCCGTAAATGATTCGCTTCCCTTTACTTATCATAAATAAGCGGTGGCACATCTCTTCGACTAAATTCATTTGGTGCGAAGATAAAAGAATTGCTGTGCCGTTATTTGCGAGTTCGCGTATTTCTCGTTTAAATAAATCTTGGCTTACTGGGTCAAGGCCTGAGAAAGGTTCATCTAAAATAAGCAATTCCGGTTCATGAATAATCGATGCGATAAATTGAACTTTTTGCCCCATCCCTTTAGATAATTCTTCGACCGAGGAATTTTCTTTTCCTGCTAAATCAAATTTCTCTAAATAATGCATCATACGTTCTTTCGCTTTATCTTGTGGGTATCCTTTTAAATCCGCTAAATATAAAATAATATCTTTTACTTTTACATTTTTATAAAGACCACGTTCTTCTGGTAAGTAGCCGATCTTTTCACGTGGGATACTCGTCTCTCCTTCAAATGTAATCGACCCTTCATCTGGTTGAATAATGCCCATAATGTTACGGATAGTTGTTGATTTACCAGCCCCGTTCGGCCCGAGAATAGCCATAATCTCTCCGCGCTTCACTTCAAAAGAAATGTCGTGTAATACTTGTTTGTCTTTAAAATACTTGTTCAGTTGATTAACTGTTAAAATTGTTTCCATTGTCCATACCCTCCTGTTGGTCAAGCAAAATCGTTATCATATCTTCGAGTCCTAATGGTGATATTTCCCACGTTAATTGACGCTCATGTAAGTCTTGTTCAGTCGCTTCACAGTTATTTGAAACGATTATTTGTCCGTCGCGGGCAATTTCGCCAGCTAGTCGTTCAGACGTTTCCTCTTTTACCCAGTACTGTCCGTACATATCGCTTAATAAATCTTTTTCGTACGTGCCAGCTAGTTGTCCTTCTTTCATAACAGCTATATAATCAGCTAGTTTATTAATATCTTCTGCTTGATGGCTCGTAATAATAATTGAGCGATCGCCACTATCCATCCACTCGGTAATAATTTTCATCAGTTCTTTTTTCGACGGAATATCGAGAAAAGATGTCGGTTCATCGAGTAAGAGTAATCGTGTATTTCGAGCAAAGGTAAGCGCGAGAATGAGCTTCTGTTGATTTCCTTGCGACATTTTGTTAAATCGTTTATTCAACGTCACGTTCAGTCGTTTCACGAGCGCCGAAAAGTACTCATCATCCCAATGTGGATAATACGGAGCAATCAATTGTTTTAACTGGTTGCCAGTAAATGGGTCATATCCGACGGTCGTCTGTGGTTGATAGGCGATATGTTCTTTCCAAGATTCATTTTCACTGCCAACGTCATCACCAAATAATTGAATCATTCCGTCTGTCGGCTTCACTAAATTCATTAACATTTTTAGTAACGTACTTTTTCCTGAACCGTTTCTCCCGACGATTGCTGTAATCATCCCGTCTTCTAGTGAGAAATTAATCGGCCCAAACGTGAAATCATTCATATCTTTCGTCACATTCGTAAAAACAGCTGGATTATTCATTATCGTTTGCCTCCTTTTGTAAGGTCAGTTTGAATAACTGTTTAATGTCTTCATCTGTATAGTTATAGCCTCGAGCGATTTGGATGGATCGTTTAAATGATTCCGAAATCGCTTTTTCTTCAATTTCTTTTTTAACATCTTTATTAATCGCTTTGACGAATGTCCCTTTCCCTTGAACGGTCGTCGTAAAGCCATCTTGTTCTAAATTTTGGTAAACACGTCGCGTCGTAATGGCACTCACCTCTAAGTCTTTTGCTAAAGCACGAATGGAAGGGAGCGGTGTATCAGCAGCAAGTGTTCCGCTCGCAATGAGCGCTTTTATTTGTGTTTCAATTTGATGGTAAATCGGCTCACGAGATTGTTTTGATAGCTGAATCGGCAATCGCAAGACACTCGCCTCCCTTTTTATTTAAAATAATCATAGCGTCTCATCCTTTTCACCGTGACTGCAAGCCAGAACTTCACACTTAAAATGGCTAATCCAATGGAACAAATAATCGATAGGAAGGGGTACTCATTTGCAATATAAATGGTCCAACCGATTATCCCTCCACTAAATATTTTATAAAATAATATCGTCCCGACAATGAAGAAAATAAATGTTCCAATCATAAATAAGGCGATATTCATAAAGATATTTGAACCTGCAGCGGAACGAATGCCTGACGATCCGAAATAAATATTTATACATAACCAAATGATGGCAAATACGATGTAATTTGACAGTGAAATCTGTTCCTTAAGCGGGCTTGAAGTTATATAAATTAACGTGAGCACAGCAAGTTGAATCGGTACGGATAAAATGATGTGCACGAGAAAGTGATACTTCGCAATGACACGTCTTTTGATAGGTAATGTACTTAAGGAGATTCCGAAATAAGATGCATACCATCCTTTCTGTAGAGGCATCCACTGGAAGTCTCGCTTTCTTAAATATCTCGGTAAAATAGCAAATAATAAAACAAATAATATATCCAAACCGAAAGAACTGTTTTCAAAGTAACCGGGAAACGACGTGTTCATGAGAAATAAAAAGTAAATGACGATGGCAATATAGTAAAGAATGTACGTTTTCATTTCACCAAGTTCTAATCGGGCAAGTGCGTATGCTTGTTTCCATTCATGCATCGTTTAGCCTCCTTTTTAAAAATAATCGAGCTTCCGCATCGCTTGAATCATATAACGTTGCCAGTAAAGTGCGCTTAAGCAAACGAATATAATCGAGATTAAAAGAGCGAGCAGTGAGTATTTTTTAACGAAAATCATTGATGAATAAATAATGCCGCCATTTAATATCATAAAAAGTCCGACGGTAACGATAAAAAATCCACCGAATAATAGAACAATTCCTCGCGCGATAGATGACCGATTGATGTAATCACCGACGTCACTCGCAGGAAAAATAAATCCTACGCCGAGTCCGATTAGCATCCAGCTAATAGCGAAAATCACGTATTCAATCGGTGTTAAAAAAGCTCGAATATGTGATGATAAAACGTAAGTTAATGTGAAAATTAATATGTTAAACGGAATGAGTAAATAAACGAATGAGATTAATCGACTTCTTGCAATGGCTCGTTCTGAAATGGCAAGTTGATGTTGTAAAATAAGTGTCGGCGACGCCCAAAATTCATCGTTTATTTTTTGTACTTGAAAAAACTTCGCTCGCAACCAAATCGGCGCGATACTTATAATGAGTAGGAACATGACGTCAAACATAAATGAGCCTCCTGATTGATTTAAGTAGTTGCTCATCGTTCCTGTGAAAAATAAACTATATAACAATGAAATAAGTGGAATGAATAATATTAATTGCCAAATTGATGCGCGTATTTCTAATCCTGCAAGATGGTGCGCGCTTTTCCACGTGTTCATAAAAAGTCCTCCTTCAAAAAATCGTGTGTATGTGTGTATGTCTATATACACACTATAATGCCCTAACAGAAAACTGTCAAACATAATTTGTAAAATATGAATAAATAAAGCCGAAAGATATTCAAAACGCTCGTATTACGTTATAATTAATCGTATACGCATTTTTCGAGCGACGGTATTTTTAACCATTTATCTATAGAAAGGAAGTTATGCACACGATGGCAGCAACGACAAAAAACCGCCCTAAAATTTGGACAAGAGACTTTACATTTATTTGTATCGCTAACTTCTTCGTGTTTTTAGGCTTTCAAATGACGTTACCGACATTACCACTTTTTATTAAAGATCTCGGTGGTAGTGAGCAATTTATCGGTATTATCGTCGGTATATTCACGTTTTCTGCATTACTTTTTAGACCGTATGCGGGACATGCACTAGAATCAAGAGGACGTCAGTTCGTTTATATGACCGGTTTGATTATATTCGTCCTTTCAGTCGGTTCTTTCGCATTCGTCACGAGTATCGGTTTTCTTATTTTGATGCGTATCGTTCAAGGTGTCGGTTGGGGATTATCGACGACAGCGACGGGAACGATTGCAACGGATATTATTCCGCCAGAACGGCGCGGAGAAGGTATGGGGTATTTCGGATTATCAGGAAACTTAGCGTTAGCTCTTGGACCGACATTAGGGTTAGCTCTTGTCGGAAAGATTTCATTCACAGCGCTCTTTCTAATTTGTGCAGCGTCTGGTTTTGCAGCTTTTTTACTTTCCTCACAAATTCGTTATAAAAAAATTGAAAAATCACCTCATCGATCGACGACACTAAAGTTTGATATTTTTGAAAAAACAGCCCTTCAACCAGCTCTGTTATTGTTTTTCATTACAGCGACATTCGGTGGTATTTCATCTTTCTTACCGCTTCATGCGGCGGAGAAAAGCATTCCAGGGATTGAATCATACTTTTTAATTTACGCCTTGTTCTTACTCGTCTCGCGAACGTTTTCCGGGAGAATTTATGATTTGAAAGGTCATGCGTTCGTCTTTCTTCCAGGTGTTCTATTTATTTTTATCGCCATGCTCTTATTAGCATGGTTACCGAGCACGACTGTTTTACTCATTGCAGCAGGGTTATACGGGTTAGGATTTGGAAGCATCCAACCAGCATTGCAAGCGTGGGCCGTTGAAAAAGCGGCGAGCAACCGAAAAGGAATGGCGAATGCGACGTTCTTCTCGTTCTTTGACTTAGGTGTTGGTATTGGCGCGATGACTTTCGGACAATTGGCTTATATGTACGGATACGCCTCCATTTACATTGCAGCGGCAGGATCTGTTTTTACGGCGTTCATTTTATACATGCTTTTATACGTTCGTGCGCGGCGCATAGAACGATTAGCTGAGTAGTGTATTTTTTGAAGGAAGACTCTTTTTAAAATCATAAGTAGTAGGGGAATAAAAGTGATGGAAAAAGTAGATACGATAGGATTAAAAAACATAAAATTTTTAAACATAAAGAAAATGTTCTCATTAGAGAGATATGAGCGTGGTTATGCGTGCTACAAAAACGATTCTGTTAGCGACCTGTCTTATGATATTAATAATGATGTGTGGACAGCGACAGTATATGACACGGAAAACTATTTTGCGGAGATTGATTTAAAAAATGCCCAGAAAGGTACGATTGCCGCATATTGTGATTGCCCAGCATTTAGTGCGTATGGCTCTTGTGAGCATAATGTCGCTGTTCTTTTAGCGATTGATGAAAAGCAAAAGCAAAGTAATTATGAGCGCAGTTATACGTCAATGGATCGGTTTATTGAGGCCGTGTCTCAGACGAAAAAGAGTGATATTGACGTGTTACCACAACAGGTGCCGATGCACGTTGAGTATATTTGTAAATGGACATTTGAAAACAATTTATATTTAGAAATAAAAACGGGTGAGCAACGTCGTTACGTCGTTCGGAATTTACGCGAACTGATTGAAACGGTTATGGCAGGTGAGCCGTACACGTTTACGAAAAATTTCACGTATGACCCAGACATCCATTACTTTTTAGCCCGAGATTTAAATATTTTCGAGCACATACTCGCTATTTATCGTAATGAAGATATATATGAACAACAATCACCATATGCATATGATTACCAAGCAACTCAGACGAAACGTTCACTCATTATCCCGCCCCTTTTTGCAGAACAGTTACTCACACAGTTAGTCGCACGGGACTTCACATTAGAGAAGGATAATGATGTGTATAAACATTTAACGATTGAAAAAGATACCTTACCGATTCAGTTTTCTTTAAAAGAAGATGGGCAGACGCTTATGCTCGCACTTCAAGAAGAAACGATTGGAACGTATTTAGAAACGTATCAAATTTATTTTGCTGACGGGACATTTTATTTTCCGAAAAAGGAGCAACAAGCGATTATTGAGCAAATGTATGAGTATGGCTTGAACAATCATGAGCAGTTCCCAATAGATGAGAAAAACAGTGATGCCTTTTTATCAGATGTATTACCTTTATTACAACAAGTTGGTGACGTATCAATTGACGAAACGGTCGCGCAGAAAATCGTTCGCCACCCATTAAAAGCATCACTCTATCTTGAGTTAAAAGACTTTGCTTATATCGTCGGTCGGCTCGTTTATTCATACGGTTCACATGAAATTGATCCATTTAATGAGGAGAAACCGTTAGATAAATATATGATTCGCGATTCGGCGAAGGAAGAAAAAGTTATGCGCATGATCGAACATGCGAACTTTAAATATAATGGTAAAGAACTTTTTATCGCTTCAGATGAAGAGGAAATGTACGACTTCTTATATTCAATGGTGCCGTACATGGAGAATTACGTCGATATATATTTAACGAATGATATTAGGCAATACGTGATGGACGTTGATCCGATGCCACAGACAAATATTGCTTATAATGAATCGAGCAATTTATTAGAAGTCGGCTTTCAGCTTGAAGGTGTTGCCGATGAAGAAATTGACGCTGTTTTACAAGCAATTATCGAAAAGAAAAAATATTACCGTTTACAGTCAGGAAAGTTTCTTTCACTTGAAAATGAATCATTTAATCAAGTCGAGCAATTTATTTCGAGCTTTCATAGCCTCGATAAAGACGCTTTTCAAGAAGGAGCATGGCACGTACCTGTTCATCAAATGGGAGCAATCGATGGCTTAGAAACGGTTGAGAAAAATTATGCACCATCTTTTGCAAAATTACTTGACCGTGTGAAGCATCCGGAAAACATTGATCTCTCTGTTCCAGAAACGTTACAGGCGTCGCTACGAAACTATCAAGAGACAGGTTTTAAATGGTTTAAAACATTGAGTGAATATGGTTTAGGTGGGATTTTAGCTGACGATATGGGTCTCGGTAAAACGGTGCAAACAATTACTTACTTATTATCAGAGCCGAGTGATTTACCGCATTTAATCGTCGTTCCGTCATCCGTCGTTTATAACTGGAAAAATGAATGTAAACGATTTGCGCCATCATTGACGGTTGAAGTATTAACGGGTCCGGTAGAACAACGCCGGGAAAAAATTGCCGAAGCGGGAGGAAGTGACGTATGGATTACGTCTTACCATACGTTGCGACAAGATTTCTCGCTTTATGAGTCACTTAATTTTAAAACACTTATTCTTGACGAAGCACAATTCGTTAAAAATTACCGAACGAAAACGTCTCAAGCGGTACGTGGTATTCAAGCGAACCGGACGTTTGCACTTAGTGGAACACCGATAGAAAATTCAATGGATGAGCTATGGTCGATTTTTCAAGTCGTTTTACCAGGCTTTATGCCACCGATGAGCACGTTCCGTCAAATGTCTTCTGAACAAGTGGCTAAGTTAGCCCGTCCGTTTATTTTAAGACGATTAAAGGAAGACGTTCTGACAGAGTTACCTGAAAAAATCGAATCCGTTCACGTTTCAGAATTAACCGATGAACAGAAGCGGCTTTACGTCGGTTATTTAAGGCAATTACAAACGGACGTGAATGCATCGATTAAAGCATCAGGCTTTCAACAAAGCCGGATGAAAATTTTAGCCGGTTTAACACGTCTCAGACAAATTTGCTGTCACCCGTCATTGTTTGCCGAAAATTACACCGGTGAATCAGGAAAATTAGAACAGCTAATGGAAATTGTTATGCAGTCGTTAGAAAATAATAAACGGATGCTTATTTTTTCACAGTTTACGAGCATGCATGAGATTATTAAAGAACGTTTAGATGATGAAAATATCGAATATTTCTATTTAGACGGGCAAACGCCGTCAGAAGATCGCGTGAAAATGGCGGATGCCTTTAATGCTGGTAAACATAGCGTCTTCCTTATCTCGTTACGCGCAGGGGGAACAGGATTAAACTTAACAGGCGCAGACACGGTCGTTTTATATGATCTGTGGTGGAATCCGGCGGTTGAAGATCAAGCGACAGGACGTGCGCACCGTTTCGGACAAAAGAACGTCGTGCAAGTATTCCGGCTCATTACAGAAGGAACGATTGAAGAAAAAATATATGAATTACAACAGAAGAAGCGTCAATTAATGGAGCAAATTATCCATCCAGGCGAAACGCTTCTAACAGGATTAACAGAGGAAGAAATAAAAGACTTGTTAGGTGTTAGTCCATCATAAACGCGTGAAATGGCGACGACACCTTTATAAGAAAGGAGTCATGAAGTGAGCAAGCAACATGACTTTACGCAAGGAAATACGTTTCGGCAATTAGTTTATTTTTCCGGACCGATTATGCTAACGAATTTATTACAAGTGTCTTATCAATTCATCGATAGTTTGTGGATTGGTAACTTACTAGGAGCGACTGCTTTAGGGGCAGTCGCTATTTCAGGTGTGATTGTTTTTACATTGCTTTCATTTGTTATCGGACTAAATAATGCAGCACTCGCGATATTATCGCAACAAAAAGGAAAAGGTGACGATCAAGCGTTAAAAAGTTTCGTAAATGCGTTTCTCGTCACTCTTTCATTACTTGCGCTCGGATTAGGTATTTTTGGCTTCTATACGTCGGAGTGGCTTTTGCATTTATTAGGCACACCACAAGATATGATGGCAGATGCAACGGTGTATTTACAAATTAACTTTATCGGTATTTTATTTTTATTCGGTTATAACTTTATAAGTACAGTATTACGCGCATTAGGTGATAGTAAAACACCTCTACGCTTCGTATTTATCGCTGTTTTATTAAATATCGTCCTTGATCCACTGTTTATTGCTGGATTTAATGGAGGAATTTTAGGCGCGGGCTTAGCGACAGTCGTTGCGCAAGGCTTCGCATTTACGTACGGGGTTATTTACGTCGTCAAACGCGATCTCGTTCCGTTTCAATTACCAAAAGCGCCAAAATGGCATGAAGTGAAGCTTATTTTACATTTAGGCATTCCGTCAGGTTTACAAATGTCCGTTATTTCAGCTGGCTCAGCAGCTATTATGAGTGTCGTCACGACATTTGGCGCAAGTGTTGTCGCCGGATTTGGCGCTGCACAGCGACTTGATAGCTTATTAATGTTACCTGCTCATGCGCTTAGTACAGCCGTTGGAAGTATGGCTGGACAAAACATTGGCGTAAAAAATTGGAAGCGGGTCAGCGAAGTGTCGCGCTACGGTTTACTTTATAACTTTTCCATTATGGCAATCGTTGGATTAATCGTGCTCCTCTTTGCTGAATACGGTATTAAATTGTTTATTACCGAGCAAGATGCTGTAGCATTTGGAACGACATATTTACGTGTCATGGCTTTTTGCTTCCCGTTTTTAGGGGTAAACTTTATTTTAAACGGGATTGTCCGCGCGTCAGGTGCGATGTATCAAGTACTCGTCTTAAATATTATTTCATTCTGGGTATTACGCTACCCATTAACGTACGCTTTCTCCCATTACACAGGCGAAATAGGTATCGCATACGGCATGGGATCAAGCTTTGTCGTAAGCAGCATCCTTGCGTCATTATATTTCCGCTACGGAAAATGGCGCACGAAAGATATTTTTGAAGATAGTAAGTCTTGATTAATATAAAAAAACACTGAGGTTGGGACAAAACAAAGCATGCTAGAAAGAACACGAACGATAGAAGCTTAAAGCGGAAGCAATGTACGGAGACTACCGAAGAATATGCATCAATTCTTCGTAGTACACTTCTGAAGCAATTCTATTCTATTAATTGTTCGTGTTTTCAGTATTTCTAGTTACTTTTATCCTAGCCTCTTATTCGTGTAAATAAATCGCTTAATAATGAAAGTTATATCCGATTTTTCCTATAGTGCGATATTTTTATGTGATATATTATTTTTAGCTAAAGAAGCTTTAAACTGAGAAGCAAATAAAAGGAGGTAGTTTATTTTATTAGGTGGTAGAGTTGGCAAATAATTGTTTTATTCTAATTTAAGGAGGGGGAAAAATGCGTTTAACTAAAGTATTCATAATATTCAGTCTCTTAATGATTCTTTTTGCTTGTAGTAAGGACGAGACGAAAATTGATAATAATAGTGATAGCTCAGGAGACGGAGATACAATAAAGTTACGTGTAGCTGCAATGTTACCTGATGATGATCCTAGTACACAAGACTTGGAAGAATTTGTAGAAAAAGTTAAAGAAAAAACTGATGGACGTATTGAGATGCAAGTTTATCCGAACAATCAACTAGGGGACTATTCACTTATGTATAAAGAGATAGGCTCAGGAAGTGTTGACTTAGGATTAATTTCAATCCCGACACAAATTGATCCACGTTTAGTTATTAGTAATGTGCCTTATCTTTTCCAAACATATGAAAGCGCTATCGATAGTTATAAACCTGGTTCGGAGTTGGTTGAGATACTCTCAGATATTCATTTAGAGAATAATATTCAGTTATTAGGCTTTCATCCAGCAGGGTTTGGTGGTATTGGGACTGTGAAAGAAATCAAAGATCCACTTGATTTCAATACTGATACTGGCTTATCAATTAGAGTTCCTGAGTGGCCAGAGCATCAGAAAAATGCTGAAATTTTAGGGTTTAGAACTCTTTCAATGCCATTTGAGGATATATTTACTTCAATGCAGACTGGGCAGGTAGATGGATGGATTGGCGGACACCCTGAAAGTAACTTTAATTTATTTAATGACACAATAAAATATTACTATGATTATCGTTTATATTTTGAAACGACTCAGTTATTAATTGGTAATGATTTGTGGGAAAGATTAAGTGAAGAAGATAGGGATATTATCACAGATGCCGCTGAAGAGATGACGAATGAGAGCTTTAGTAATATAGAAGACCGCAGTGAGCAAGCGTTTATAAATATGGAGGAATCAGGCATTAATGTCATTAAGTTTGATGACAAAGAAATGGAAGAGATGGCTGAGCTTTCAAAAGAACAAGTATGGCCTCTCATAAAAGAAGAACTTGGTGATGAATTATATGAAAGAATGTTGGAAATTGCAGATGAAAAATAATACAGATAAACTTTGGGATTCGTCTGTTCCGGAGAGAAGGAAAAAGTATGAAAAAATTAGGGAAATTCTTATATGATGGCCTTCTAAAATTCGAAAAGGTATTTTTAATTCTATCGAGTGTTCTCATATTATTGTTTGTTTGTGCAACAGTTTTTATGCGTTATTTATTTAAAGTAGACTTATATGGATTTGGAGAAGTCGTTCTTCTTATCGCTGTATGGATGTATTTTATAGGTGCATCTCACGGTACGTTTACTAAAAGTCACGTCAATATAGATATTGTTGATCTTTTGATTCAAAACCAAAATATACGGTCAGGAATAAAAATTCTTTCATCGTTAATCGTTTTTCTTTTATGCGTGATCTTTTCTTTATGGTCCTTTGATCAATTTTTATCGGGAATTGAAAGTGGAGAGAAATCTTTAGTATTGCGAATTCCTATGTATGTTCCTGAGAGTTCTTTATTTGTAGGTTTTCTATTAATGAGTTTACATTCATTAATCAACCTTATAAAGGATATTAAAGAAGCGTTCTTTTCTAAACGTGAACTCGTTTTAAATGATGAAAAACTAGGTTAGGTTGTGAAAGATATGATAATAGCATTTGGGATTTTAATATTAACATTGATTATCGGTGTTCCTGTTTCGTTTGCTTTTTTGGCTACTACAGTTTATATAATTTTTTCATTAGGATATGATACTTCCTTTTTAATACCTTTTGGATTTAGCCAAATGAATAACTTTTTACTCCTAGCTCTTCCTTTATTCATTATGATTGGAGGAATAATGGATAAGGGGCGTATTGCAGATAAGCTGATTGAGTTTGCTGAACTCTTTGTTCAAAAGATAAAAGCGAGTCTTGGAATTGTAGTCATATTTTCATGTGCAATCTTTGGGTCTATATCCGGGAGTTCAGTAGCTGCTTTAATGGCAATTGGTCAGATTATGTCACCAAAATTAAAAGAATCTGGATACCCAAGAGGCTATTCTGCAGCATTGCTATCCAGCGCTTCGGTACTTGGTATGTTAATTCCTCCAAGTACAATTATGATTTTGTTTGCGTGGGCAGGTAATCAATCGGTATTAGCTAGTTTTTTATCAACGGTTATTCCAGGAGTTATTCTAATAATATTATTAAGTATTATTAATGTGGTTCTTATGAGAAAAGAAAATATAAAAAAACCAAATGATATAAACTCTACGGAAACTATGCCGGTTAAATTTCGAAAACGGACAATTGCAGCATCACCAGGGCTAGCGTTGCCTATCATAGTTTTAGGGAGTATTTATGGAGGCTTTATGACTCCGACTGAGGCAGCGGCAGTTGCTGTACTTTATGCAATACCTGTTGGCTTCTGGGTTTATAAAGGATTAACAAAAGATAATTTTCTTACTGTAATGAAAGAAACCGCGATAACAACAGGTGTAATCATGTTGATGATTTATGGTACATCATTATTAAGTCGCATGATGGTTATGGAAGATATACCAAATCGATTGACTGACATTTTATTATCTGTTTCTGAAAACAAATTTATTATATTATTAATGATTAATTTGTTTTTAATATTAATGGCCATGTTAATTGACGATATAAGTGGAGTTTTATTACTAACACCAATTCTTTTACCAGTAGCTGTTAATATCGGTGTTGATCCCGTACACTTTGCTGCAATATTAGCTGTAAACTTAGGAATGGGTAACATTACCCCTCCAACTGCGCCGCTTTTATATTTTGGGTCGCAAGTGGGGAAAGTGCCTATTACAGAAATGATTAAGCCGACAATAATAATGATAATATTTGCTTGGTTACCAACTTTAATGATAACTACTTATTTACCAGAACTTTCTTTATTTTTACCGAAATTAATTCTAGGTTATTAAAGAATAGAAAAATCATTTTATAAAATAATCATTTATTAAATCTAACATATGAGGTGTTTAACTTGATAAAACAAGAAAGTGAAAAAGGAATTAAAGTAACAGTATGTGGTGGCGGCCGAGGAGGATTGTCGATTGCTGGGGACTTAACATTGCTCGGACATGATGTAACATTATTTCAGCTCCCAAAATTTATTTCTTCTATTGAACCTGTTATCGAACAAAAAGGTATAAAAGTAACAGGTAACACGTTGTCAAAAAAGAATGGTTTGGCAATGCCTAAATCTATAACAGTTGATCCTTCAGAAGCATTTAAGGAAGCAGAAGTTATTATGGTCGCCATACCTGGTTTTGGGCATGACGATTTGTTTGAGATGATCGTTGAACACTTACGAGATGGACAAATAATTGTCATCAACACTGGTTATTGGGATTCTTTAAGATATAAAACTTTATTGGAGGAGCATGGTAAGGATGTAACAATAGCTGAAACTAACTTGCTTGTTTATTTAACATCTTTAGTGAATCCTGGAGAAGTTTATATTAGTGCAACTAAGGATAAGGTGAAAATCGCAGCAATGCCGGCAACTGAAAATAAACGAGTGTTAGAAGTTGTCCAAAAGCTTTATCCACAATTTGAAGAGGCAACAAGTGTATTAGAAATTAATTTATCAAATTTGAATGGTTTTTTACATGCCCCTGTTGTGACAAGTAATCTTGGTTTTATTGAAAAGCTTGGAGCAGAGCCTTTTTATTTTTATCGTGATGGCGTAACAAAATCTGTTGGACGAATAATGGAAGAGGTTGATAAGGAAAGAAGAGCTATTGCAAAAGCTTTAGATATAGAGGTTCCTACGATTATGGAAAGCTATAAAGAAATGTACAGTCCATTCGGGGCTAAAGGAACAAGTATGTATGAAATCATTAGAACAAATAAATCTGCTCAAGAGTTTGCAATGGAAACTGCTACATCAGCGTATGATATGACTGCGGAAGATATTCCTTGTAGCTTTATTCCGTTAATAAGATTAGGTGAACATTTAGGTGTCAATGTAACCGTCATGAAATCTCTTGTTGAGTTGCTAAGTATAGGGATTGATAAAGACTATGAAAGTAACGCAATAGCTTTAGAAGATTTAGGGTTATCGGAAATGTCGCCTGCTCAAATTAAGAACTATGTTTTACATGGATAAAAAACAATTTGAAAAAATTTTAGAAAGTTAAAAGGTTTTTCAAAAGATTTAAAGCGACTACTCTTGAATGGTATAGAGAAGTCGCTTTGTTTCTTGTGAAGAGGTTGTTTTTCTTTAGTTCTTACTAAAGTGATGATATGTAAGAAATATGACGTTAGTTATCGTACTCTAAATTAAAAAACGCGTTGTAAAAGATTGGTTTTATTCTCTCTAAAATTATATAATTATCTATAATTAAAGCTGTTTATAATAAAGCTACATTTTGCATGTCTTATAGACTTTAAAAGTAGCTTATGACTGATTTTTTGTAAGTATTTTTCAGTTGTATATTCTTCTACATAGTAAACATTCCTTTAAACAATCATACAGTGGATAATGCAGAAATTAGGAGAGAATACTTGTGGTTTTAACAATTTAAAATAAGGAGAGGTAAATAATATGAGTACTCAAACGAAAGAATCGTTTAACTACTTCCCTCTGCAGCCGCATGTAAAATCTATTGCAGCACAATATGTTGAGGCGCGAGGTTACCCAAACCATAATGTCTTACTGTTTTCTCAATTTACAATAGGAGATGTTATCAACTCTCCAGCTCATGTCCTTCCTGACGGGTGTATTGAGATTATCTTTTCATGTAATCCGAACAACCCAACGGCAAGTATTTATGGAAGTTTATTTAAAGATAGTAGAAAAATATTCTTCGAACCAGGATATGAACATTTTTGTGTCCGCGTTTTAGTTGAGCAAGGTGCTAAACTTATTAAATATCCTATGAATGAGATAAGAGAAGAAAAGCTCCCACTGCTTGATTTAGTTTCGATGGATAACTTTATTGTAGAAAAAATTTGTGAGCCAAGTTCATTCCATGAACGAATAAATTATTTTCTGAAGTTTATCAAAAACAATCTAGAAAATGAACATATTGCTCCATACTTTATTGATTATGCCGTTAAACGAATCTATCGTTGCAAAGGAAATATAACTGTAGGAGATTTAGCAAAAGAAATTGGGTATTCTGATAGATACCTTCGGCAACAATTTAAAAAGCATCTAGGGATTAATCCAAAAGAACTTTGCCAAATTGTTAGGTTTCAAAATTCAATTTGTGCGATATCCAATCTGCCACATGATGAGTTAATTCATATCGTTAGTGACTTAGGATATTATGATCAAAGCCACTTTATAGATGAGATTAAAAGATTTAGTCAATTGACACCAATTAAGCTAAAGGAAACACTCGTTTAAGCCGAGTTATCTATAGGGAAAGTTAGCCACTTAGTATAACAGTCAATTGTGGAAATGTGTTATTTTGGTCTCTTAAGAGGTTCAACCTAAAGTTTCGCAATATACAAAAGACATACAAAACATGATATGATAAAAGCAATTGAACGTTAAGGAGGAATTTTTATTATGGCAAAAGAAATTCATACGACGAATGCACCTGCTGCAATCGGTCCGTATTCACAAGCAATCCAAGCGGGAGACTTTTTATACGTTTCGGGTCAGATCGGTGTTAATCCAGAAAGCGGAGAAGTAGCTGAAGGCATTGAAGCACAGACGAAACAAGTACTTGAAAACTTAAAAGCAATTTTAACAGAAGCAAACACATCATTTAATGACGTCGTTAAATTTACTATTTATTTAAAATCAATGGATGACTTCGGTGTTGTCAATGAAATTTACGGTAGCTATTTAGAAAAGCCGTACCCAGCTCGTGCAACAGTTGAAGTGAGTCGTTTACCAAAAGATGTTATCGTTGAAATGGACGTCGTCGCTTACACGAAATAATAAACAAAAAGGAACTATCTGCGCATGATTTTTATTCATAAACAGATAATTCCTTTTTTATTTCTTCTCTTATTTTATCTAAACATTCATCAACGGTTTGTCCGAAGACAATCTTCCCATTCACTAAGACGAACGGTCTAACACCACATAACCCACAATAAGACAGACAATCATTGATAATAACCGCAACTTCAGGAAACTCGGTTTCTATTATTTGTTCAATGTCAACTGTCGTCATGACGTTTCCACTACAGACGTCAACGAGAACGATACCCATTTGTTATCACATACTTCCTTTTTAATACGAGTGATTCTGTTTATTTTAATCATATGACGGTGTATTTTGCAAAGAAAACAGACTGACATAGTTTACTTAAGTGTATCATTAGTTTCGGTTTTAATCGTATACGTTTAATCTTTATGAAAAAGGAAATAATAAAAAATAATGATAATCATGAAAAAAACGGTTATAATAATGAACAGAGAAACGAAAAGGAGTTTTAAATCATGAAAATGAGAAAGTATATCATCGCTTTACTCGCATTTGTAGTAGCTTTTAGCTTTGCTATGCCAGCATTAGCAGATGATGACGTAATTGATGAGAAGTATGGTTTGCCAATTGTCGTTTATGGAGATACATTATCAGACGCACAAAAAGAAGAAGTACGTAAGCTTTTAGATGTGACTGATTCAAGTAAAGTACAAGAATATAATGTTACGGGCGCAGACATTGCCAATTATATTGATGGAGATCCTCATTCAAACATGTATTCGTCAGCAAAAATTATGCGTCAAGACGATTCAAAAGGATTAACGATTAATATTGTAACGCCTGATAATATTACACAAGTAACGAGTGATATGTATGCGAACGCACTTTTAACAGCAGGTGTTGAAGGCGCAGTCGTTGAAGTTGCATCACCTGTGAAAGTAACAGGCCACTCTGCATTAACTGGTATTTATAAAGCGTATGATGCAGATGGGGATATGCTTGATAAAGACCGAATGGAAGTCGCTAATGAAGAGTTAGACGTAGCAACAGATTTAGCAGAAAAAGATGGACTTGATCAAGAAAAGGTAACAGAGTTATTAGCTGAAATTAAAAAAGCAATTGCTGATCAAGATCCAGCGACGAAAGAGGACGTCGAGCGAATTGTAAAAGAACAACTCGATAAACTTGAAATCACATTAAGTGATGAAGATCGTCAAATGCTTACTAACTTATTTGATAAAATGCGTGACTTAGATATTGATTTTGACAAAGTAAAAAATCAATTAGAAGATATTGCTTCATCATTAAAAGATAAAGCAGGAGAGCTTGGACTAGATGAAGGTTTCTGGGAAAAGGTCGTTAACTTCTTTAAAAATATCTTCAATAAATTAAGTAATATGTTTGATTAAAATAATGCTTGAGACGTATCATTTAATGACGTCTCAAGTTTTTTATTATACATAAATTGTGCGGGGTTGATAGGAATGACAAGGGAAGGTACGCAGTCACAAAAGTGGCCAATTATATTATTTACAATTGGTGTATTTATGGCAGGTTTAGATAACGGGATTATAAGTACAGCGTTAACGACAATTTATGAGTCGTTTAACGTTTCGCCTGCGTGGGGTGCCTGGAGTATTACGTTATATACGTTAGGTATTGCAATAAGTGTGCCGATTATTGGGAAGCTCTCGGATAATTACGGGCGCAAACGACTATTTATTATCGAAGTCGCTCTTTTCGGTATCGGTTCATTACTCGTCGCGCTTAGTCCAAATTTCACCTTTCTTTTAATTGCTCGATTTATTCAAGCAATCGGTGGTGGTGGAATATTTATTATCGGAAGTTCACATGTCTTAGCAACATTACCGAAAGATAAACAAGGAAAGGCACTCGGACTTCTCGGTAGTATGCACGGTTTATCTGCCGTACTCGGTCCGAATATTGGGGCAGTTATTTTACACGTCACTGATTCATGGCATTGGTTATTTTTAATTAATATTCCGATTGCTCTTTTGTTAATTGCGTTTGGGATAGTTAAAATCGAAGAGACGAAAGCACCAACAGGCAAACGATTAGATATGGTTGGCTCTCTCTTATTATCTGTGAGTATTTTAACGTTCATGCTCGGTATGACGAGATTAGCAGATGCGAGCTTAACGGATTTAGTGACGATTTCACTCATTGGATTGAGCATTGTCTTTGCAGCACTCTTTTTATTTTATGAGAAAAGTTTAGAACGCTCAGGCGGTGATCCAATCATTGCCTACACGATGCTTCGTTCACGCCTGTTTCAAACGACTGTTGCTCTCGGACTTTTATCAGGTGGATTTTTAGCGGGTATTATTTATATACCCTCATTTGTCCAACATGTTTTAGGTGTTGCTGTATCAAGCGCTGGTTTTTGGCTCACACCTTTAGCGTTATCTTCTGGGATTGGTGCTGGCCTCGGAGGCTTTTTAACCGATCGATTCGGCGCACGACGGACAGTTATTGCAGCAGGAATTATTGGTGCAATCGGATTTTTCGCTTTCAAGTTTTTCGTGACGAATTTACTTATATTTACACTAGCAAGTATCGTTGCCGGCCTCGGACTCGGTATTTTACTCGGCGCTCCGTTAAATGTATTAGTCGGAGAAAGTGCATCAGACAATGGAAAAGGAGCTGCGCTCGGAACGTTATCACTCTCGCGCCAAATCGGCTTAACTGTTTTTCCGACAATCTATGCGAGCTTTTTAACAGTGGCGCAAACAACAAGTGCTGGATATGATAAAATGTTCCTAACGTCTGGGGGAGCATCGTTAATCGTCATTATTTTAGGTGTTTATTTATTAATGAAAGAAAAACGCAAGCGGTTGTAGAAAAAAGAAGCAATTATTTATCAATAAAAGGTGCTGGTGCGTAAGTTGCCAACACCTTTTTTTGCTGAAAAGTATGGAAGCGCTTTGAAATTTGTTATGCGTATGTAACATAAAACGCTTTCATTGAGCGATTGTTACACATGCTCGACGAATGTAACAATAGAGGCGTTTTTGACGCTTTGTGTAACTATCTCTTAACCCATCTGTTACTGTATTCCCATTTTTCCTGTGTTACTATTGGTCTTGGTTAGAAAACAAGGAGGGAATTACTGATGAAAAAGATGATGGCCACATTGGCAATTACATTTGTGCTTTTATTGGTGGCTACAGCAACGGCATCAGCAAAAGAATATGAAGTTGAGGCAGGAGATAGCCTCTGGAGCATTGCAGAATCGAACGATACGACAGTAGAGGAACTAGTTGAGATAAATGAACTTGATTCAACGACGATTCATCCAAAGCAAACAATAAATATCCACACAATATATGAAGTTGAGAAAGGTGATACATTATCAAGTATCGCAAAAGATTTTGACGTTAAAAAGAAAGACATTAAGAAGTGGAACGATTTAGATTCATCAGAACTATCAGTTGGTGATGAATTAACGATCAAGTCAGTAAAGAAAGATAAGAAAAAAGCTAAAGAAGATACATCGGCTAAAGCAGAAGAAAGCAAAAAAGAAGAACCAGTTCAGGAAGAAAATGACCAACCATCAGGTCAAACGTTAACAGTAAGTGCAACAGCTTATACAGCACAGTGTGCAGGCTGTTCAGGTATTACGGCAACAGGTGTTGACTTAAATAACGATCCACATGCAAAAGTTATTGCAGTTGATCCGAACGTTATTCCATTAGGTACGAAAGTACACGTTGAAGGATACGGTGAAGCAATTGCTGCTGATACAGGTGGCGCAATTAAAGGAAACAAAATCGATATTCACGTACCGACAAAAGACGAAGCTTTCCAGTGGGGAAGACGCTCTGTACAAGTAACAATCTTAAACTAATAAATAGCTAACAAAGAAGAGGTTGGGACAAAACTAGCCTCAAATAAATAAAAATGCTTGTGTTTATCATAAAAAAGATAAGCACAAGCATTTTTTTATCTTCAGGTGAAAAATGGAACATTTCCAGTGTTAATGACGGTGTGTTTTCTTATATTTACCACCATTAATGCAAAAGCCATTTCGTTCTGCACGTTAGATTTTCCTCGAACCGACATTTGAGTGAAACCTAAATTAGTCTTCAAAAATCCGAAGAAAGGTTCTACGTCTATTTTACGTTTTCCGTAAATTTCGCTTGTTTTTTCGTTTGAGGCCGGCCCGCGGAAAGCGTAGTAAATTTATGAAGCGACATAGTCGATCAAATAAAAAGAAAAGGTCATTCCAGTAAAATTAAATCTACTGAAATTACCTTTTCATTTCTCTGGGTTTTGTCCCAACCTCTTTTAATGTTCACTTTTATACGTAAAGTTGTTTAATTTCTTTTTGCAATGCTTGATCACGAACGTATTCGTCATACGACATATGTTTATCAATGACTTTTGTCGGTGTTAGCTCAATGAGTCGGTTAGCGATACTATCAATGAATTGATGGTCATGTGATGAAAAGAGCATGGAACCTTTAAACGAAATGAGTCCGTTGTTTAATGACGTAATTGATTCTAAGTCTAAGTGGTTCGTCGGCTCGTCTAAAATAAGCACGTTTGCGCTACTTAACATCATTTTAGATAACATACAGCGCACTTTTTCCCCACCTGATAAAACGTTCGCTTTCTTAAGTGCTTGTTCGCCTGAAAATAACATACGGCCTAAGAAACCACGTAAAAATGATTCTGTTTCGTCTTCAGGTGAATATTGTCTTAACCACTCAACAAGCGTTAAATCAGAATTCTCAAAGAAAGCTGAGTTATCTTTTGGGAAGTAAGATTGTGACGTCGTAACACCCCACTCATACGTCCCCTCATCCGGTTCTAAGTTACCAGTAATAATTTCAAAAAATGTCGTTTTAGCGACGTCGTTTGGTCCGACAAACGCTACTTTATCATCTTTATCAATGGTGAAACTAACGTTATCTAATATTTTTTCGCCGTTAATTGTTTTACTAATACCGTTAACTGTTAGTAAATTATTTCCAATCTCGCGCTCAGGTGTAAATGCAATATACGGATAGCGTCTTGAAGACGGTCTAATATCGTCTAACGTAATGTTATCTAATAACTTTTGTCGCGACGTCGCTTGGCGTGAACGAGCAGCGTTCGCACTAAAGCGAGCGATAAATGATTGTAATTCTTTAATTTGTTCTTCTTTTTTCTTGTTTTCTTCTTGGGCCATTTTTGCAGCTAACTGACTTGATTCATACCAAAAGTCATAGTTACCAACGTAAATTTGGATCTTTCCGAAGTCAACGTCAGCAATATGTGTACATACTTTGTTTAAAAAGTGACGGTCATGAGAAACGACGATAACTGTGTTTTCAAAGTGGAGTAAAAAGTTTTCTAACCACTGAATTGCTTGAATATCTAAGCCGTTCGTCGGCTCATCAAGTAATAACACATCTGGGTTACCGAATAGAGCTTGTGCAAGAAGTACTTTCACTTTATCGTCTGCTTTTAATTCAGCCATCTTCACGTCATGAAGTGACTCCTTAATACCTAACCCTGTCAGTAAAACCGCTGCATCTGATTCAGCTTCCCAACCATTTAATTCAGCGAATTCACCTTCAAGTTCTGCTGCACGCATCCCGTCTTCTTCAGAAAAATCTTCTTTCATGTAAATAGCATCTTTTTCCTGCATAACTTCAAACAATCGCTCGTGTCCCATGAGAACCGTTTGCAAAACAATTTCATCTTCGTATTCGAAGTGATCTTGCTTAAGAACGGCTAGTCGTTTATCTTTTGCGATTGAGACGTGACCCGTTTGCGAATCGATTTCACCAGAAAGCACTTTTAAAAATGTTGATTTTCCTGCGCCATTCGCGCCGATCAATCCGTAGCAATTTCCAGCATTAAATTTTAAATTAACATCCTCGAACAATTTCTTATCCGCGAATTGTAAACTTACATCTGTAACAGTAATCATAAAGAGTCCTCCAATAATTTTCTTGCCATATTTATGCGGTGCCTAACATTCACACATTCTCTCTATTATAGACGATATTGAATATTCGTGTAAAATAAAAGTAACATATATAAGGATGAATCGTTTGAGAAAGGGTGTTTGTTTTATGGGGCAGTCAAATAGTGATCGTTTATTACGGATTAGAGAGCTTTTATTTGCAGAGACAGATGAAGATCATGCACTAAGTATAAAAGGTATTCAACAAGCTTTAGAAGCGGCATTTGTGAATGAGACATTCGACCGACGCACGATACGTTCTGACATAGAGGCTTTATCGCGAAACGGTTTTGATATTATTAAAAATGAAGAAAAATATGGTGCTCACGTGTACAGTCATCAAAATCGTCTGTTTGAAGTGTATCAGCTCCGCTTAATGATTGATGCTATTTTATCTGCTAAATTTATTACGACGAATGAAAAAGATCGTCTCGTTAAGAACATCAAACAGCTAACGAGTAAACATGTTGCTAAAAAACTGCCTGAAACGATGACCTTTTCTCAATCGACAAGTGTTGATTATGAGTTAGTCAAATTAAATATCGACCGTATACATGAAGCGATTTCTTCTAACAGAGTTATTCGCTATAAGTATGGACGATATAATGTCGATAAACAATTCGCTTACAGACGAGATGGTGAGTATTATTACGTTGAGCCATATGCACTTATTTGGCAAAATGATTATTACTATTTAATAGGGAAATTTCAAGAAACAGGTGAACTCCGTCACTACAGGCTTGACCGAATGAGGCATATCCAATTAATCGATAAATTATTTACGAAAGATGACTTTTCATTACAAACGTATGTGAATAAAAGCTTTCATATGTACGGGGGAGAAGATATTCACGTAAAGGTACGTTTCGTGAATGATTTAATTAACGTCGTACTTGATCGTTTCGGGATGGATGCAAACATTGAGACGGATGGACCAGATCATTTTATTTTACGAACGCGAGCGAAACAATCTGCTGGGCTCGTCCATTGGTTGCTAACGTGGGGGAGTCAAGCGAAAGTTCTTTCACCGAAGTCACTCGTTGAAGAAGTGACAGAAAAAGTTTCTGGCATGTTTGATTTATATAATGACTAAACAGATAACCAAGATATGACTGTAATTGTCTCATATCTTGGTTATACGATTATTCATTAGCCATTTGATCGACAGGAAGCGGATCAATGCCGAGCGTTTTATACGGAACGTAAAACGTAAACGATAAATCATTTGCTTCTAAATCAAATGTATTTACCCGGACATCAAAATTACTTTTTAAATTCAAGTCTTGCAACGATACGTAAATTTCTTGGTCTTGTGGCAATATTGTTACCCATTCAGGGACAGGTAAATATTTTGCCATATATTCCATAATTTTCTTATTAGGCAATTGCAATGATCCGAGTGCAATCGATTGTTGTTTTAAAATTAAATGTCCGTTATCTTCAACGACTGGTTCCAAGCGCACAGAAAGCGGAACAGTTGATGAAAATACGGGAAGCTCTCCTTCTAATAAAACGTCGTCTTCTAACGTAACGGAATACTTATGTTCTGTCTGTTTAAGAAATTTCGTAATATATGCATTCATTAAGTCATTTAAATTTCCTTTAGTCGTACGAACAACAAACTGTGAACGGTCATTTAAATCAATCGGCTCACTTTCAGGTTTGTCTACAGATGCAACGGGACTGAAAATAAGAAAAGTAATGCATAAGACGATTAAAATATTTAAACTAAGTAATATATAAAACAATCTTTTCCATGAGATGTTTTTCACCACGGTGTCTTCACCTTTCTTCTGTTAAATAATGAATCACTTCGGAAGCAATACGTTCATAGCCTGCATGATTCGGATGGAAATGGTCATCAGAAAACAAGTTGTCATCTGTATGATCGAACGCATCTTTTATCGGAATGTACGTAACGTTGGCAAAATGGTTAGCTGTTTGCTCACTAATTTCATTCCAATCATCAACGATTAATTCTAATTCTTCAATGTCATCAAAATGCTGATGAAACGGATTGTAAAACCCAATTAAATAAACATCTGCCATTTGATTATATGTCGTTATCGTACTTAAGATCTGCGTTAAGCGTTCTTCGTAACCTGCTTGGGCTTCAATGAACGGTTCAAGCGTTAAGTGCGTGAAGTTATTTTTTACAACTTCCATAATATCATTTGCTCCTATTGTGAGTAGAACGATATCCGCACGTTTAATGTCCGATATAATTTCATGTTCATCAAGACGGACTAACAGTTGATCCGTGCGATTACCTCTTTTACCATAATTAGAAAAGGAAATGTCTCCTTCAGTCGTATCAATGGATTGTTCTACAATGCCGACATATCCATTATTATCCGTTTCATCACCGACACCTTGCGTGAGAGAATCACCGATTGCGACGATCCGAACATTTTTATGAAACATGAGACGAATCGATTGTTGAATTTTCTTTCTCACTTGTTTAGCGGGCCTTTCATCTTCGGGATCATCATCTTCTTCAATCGGTTCATCTTTTTCTTCTGTCGGTAATGAGTTAGTCTTGTGAATAATTTTAGGAGAATTACTTTTCCAGGGGATCAAGAACAGTGAAAGGATTATACATATAATAATAAGAGAAAATATATAACGTTTTTTCATTGAAACATCACACCTAATTTGTAAATAAACAATATATGTATAGTTTACACGTTAAGCAATTGATGTAAACATAAAAATACCGTTACGGCTAAATAACCGTAACGGTACGTGTTAAATTTATTTATTCAACTGTTTTTACACGAATAGCTTCGGCTAAAATTTGTTTTCCAGCGACGCTATACGCTTCACCGACTTGAATAATGTCATTACCTTCGTTCCAGATTAGTTTAACATTTTTCGTTGAAGCTTCATTTGCGATACCATCTGGTAATGCACCATTTGTCACGACGATATCAACGTCTCCTTCAATATCGCTTAAAGAATCAGTAACAGATACAACTTTAAAGCCATACTTAGCTAATGTTTGTGCGTCATTATTTTCTCCGACGACAGCAATAACTTTTTGTCGCAAACCTTCACTACGATCAAATGGTGATTTTAATGCTGCAACAATGACTTTATCTTCAGTAATGTTTACTTGTTTTTCAGAATTAGTTGCAAGAGCAATCGCTTCATCAAGCGCTTGAATCGTGTCATCAGGTGATTCAAGTCCGACAGCTAAACGAACGAGTTCTTCTGTCACACCACTCTTCTTCAATCCTTCTTCACTTAATTGCTGGTGCGTCGTTGATGCTGGGTGAATAATAAGTGATTTAGCATCTCCAACGTTTGCGACGTGTGACCATAGATCAATATGATCAATCAGTTGACGACCAGCTTCACGTCCACCTTTAATTCCGAATGTAATAATTGATCCGTATCCTTTGCCGTCAGCAAAATATTTATTCGCTAAGTCATGTGACGGATGGTCTGATAATCCTGGATAATTTACCCACTCAACTTGTGGATGATTCTTTAAGTAATCAACAACTGTTGCTGCATTTTCATTATGACGTTCAATGCGTAAATGCAACGTTTCTAATCCTTGTAAAAATAGGAATGCGCTATGTGGACTAAGAGCTGCCCCTGTATCACGTAGTAATTGGACACGTAGTTTTAATGCAAAGGCAGGAGGTCCTAAATCAACGTAACGAACGCCCCCATAACTTTCGTCTGGTTCAGTGAAGCCAGGGAACTTTCCGTTATCCCAGTTGAATCGCCCACCATCAACGACTACACCACCGATTGTCGTCCCGTGACCACCAATCCATTTCGTTGCTGAATGAACGACTATGTCCGCACCCCAAGCAATCGGTTTAGAAAATGCTGGTGCAAATGTATTATCAATGATGAGTGGAATATCATTTTCGTGTGCAATATCTGCAACTGCTTCAATATCGAACACATTTAAACTCGGGTTCGTAATCGTTTCAGCAAAAACTGCTTTCGTTTTGTCTGTAATTGCTTGGCGGATATTTTCTGGGTCTGACCCGTCGACTAATTTTACAGTAATGCCGTAACGTGGAAGCGTGTGGACGAATAAATTATACGTTCCGCCATATAAGTTACTGTCAGCGATAATTTCATCACCAGATTGTGTAATATTTAAAATGGCGTACGTAATTGCAGCCATCCCAGAAGCTGTTGCTAAGGCAGCTACTCCATCTTCTAGTTGAGCGACACGTTGTTCGAATGCGTCTGTCGTTGGGTTCATAATTCGCGTATAAATATTTCCCGGTTCCGCTAAAGCGAATAAGTTTTGTGCATGCTCCGTATCTTTAAAAACGTAAGACGTCGTTTGATGAATAGGTACAGCACGTGAACCAGTCACAGGGTCAGGTTCTTGTCCCCCGTGTAATAAAATCGTATCTTGATTTTGAAAATTGAATGTTGCCATAAATTTATTCCTCCTAAAATTTTGTTTTAGCCAATCTATTGTTCTGAAAGTTAAATATCTCCGGTTCTAAAGAGAAGAAAAACAAAAAACCCCCCTTCAGTAAGAAGAGGGTGTATGATTGAAAACGTCATCCTCCTCTTATCTTCCAGATGTTTTAAATCTGGTAGGATTTGGCACCGTAATAAGTAAAATGACTTTTTTACTTAAAGGTTGCTGGGTTTCATCGGGCCTATCCCCTCCACCACTCTTGATAAGAGATTGAGCTATTAAACTTTAAACGTTATTATACGTCTATCTGTTTTAAAGTCAAGTATATTTAGAATAAACTTGCAATTCACACAATATTTCGTTTTAATCGTCTTCGTTCATAAAAAGATGACCACATATATATAACAAGTGCTACCCAAATAAAGCAAAATGCAATGAAATGCGCAGTTGAAAATGTTTCTTTAAAAATATAAATTCCAATAAACAACATAATTGTTGGAGCAATATATTGTAAAAATCCGAGCATAATAAAAGGAATTCGTTTCGTTCCGTAAGCGAATAATAGTAACGGAAGTGCAGTAGCAATCCCTGTTCCGACGAGCAAAGCAGTCACTGACGTGAAATTCCCATGAATTAAACTTTCACTATTCGGCATGGCAATTAAAAAAATAAGCGCAATCGGCGTAACAATCATCGTCTCAATTGTTAGCCCGACAGCTGCACTCGCTTTTACTGATCGTTTCAATAATCCGTAAATGGCAAAACTAATCGCAAGAACGAAAGATACCCACGGAAATTCACCGAAGCTAATCGTTAAATATAAAACGCCTACTGCTGCAATAATAAATGAAAAAATTTGGATCCGTGAAACGACTTCTTTTAAAATAATAATCCCGACGACGATGTTGATGAGCGGATTGATATAATACCCGAGACTCGCTTGTACGACAAATTCATTGTTAACTGCCCAAATATACGTGAGCCAATTTAAACTAATCGCAAAAGACGCGAGTGTAATATGTAAAAAGCTCTGTTTATGTGAGAAAATGTGTTTAAATTCTTGTTTAAAAGTCGACCAACGCCGTGTGACGATTAATAAAATCATCATGCCAGCAAATGACCAAATAATTCGCTCGGCTAAAATAATACTTGGCGAAACGTCATCAACTAATTTCCAGTAAAGTGGCAAAAAGCCCCAAATAATATATGCTAATACAGTTATAATGACACCATCTTTATGGATAGGCTCATTCACGCTTTTCCCTCCTTGACTCTTGGTGACTGTTATTTATAAAAAACATAAAGAGCAAAGCTATCATAAATCGTAAAACAGATGCATGCAACAAAAGATACTTATTCAATGTAAAATTCTTTCATTTGCTATATCATTGATGTAAGATATTCAACTAAAAAATTGTTATAAAGGAGTGGCATACATGCAAATAATTCCATACTTGCTTGGATTCGTAACAATTATTAACTTTGTCTTAGCATTTACAATTATTTTCTTAGAGAGAAAAAACCCGACGTCTACATGGGCGTGGTTAATGGTCTTATTCTTTATTCCAGTCATTGGATTTATTTGCTACCTCATATTCGGAAGGAAATTAAGTAACAAAAAGATATTTACGTGGGACACGAAAAACAAACTAGGTGTAAAAAAAGAAGTCGCATCCCAACTTGAAGCGATTGAAAATGGGAATTTCACTCCTAAATATAATGATTTAACTTATTACGAAGACTTATATTACTTACATTTAGTGAATAATGATGCGCTCTATTCACACCATAACGACGTGAAAATTTTTACTGACGGAGAAGAGAAATTTAACGCTTTAATAGAAGACTTGGAAAATGCTAAAAACCATATTCATTTGCTTTACTATATTATTCGTCATGATCATCTCGGAACACGGATTGCTGACGTTCTTATTAAAAAAGCGCGAGAAGGCGTTCAAGTGCGTTTTTTATATGATGATATGGGCTCACGCTCATTGAGCCGGAAATATATTTCGCGCTTGAAAAATGCCGGGGTACTCGTCGACGCATTTTTCCCACCGAAAATTCCGAAAATCAACTTGAAAATCAACTTTAGAAATCACCGAAAACTTGCCATCATTGACGGGAAAGTAGGTTATATTGGTGGCTTTAATATTGGGGATGAATATTTAGGAAAAAGTGAAAAATTCGGTTACTGGCGTGACACACATTTACGAATTGACGGTGACGCTGTCCACAATATGCAAACGCGCTTTATTTTAGATTGGAACCAAGCATCAAGAAATCATATCGCTTATGAATCAAGACATTACCCACGCGCTGAAGGTGGCGATGTCGGTGTGCAAATCGTTTCTAGTGGACCAGACTCTGACTGGGAACAAATAAAGTACGGTTACATAAAGATGATTTTCGCTGCGAAAGAATACATTTACATTCAAACGCCGTACTTCATTCCAGATGAAAGTTTAATGGATGCGTTACGCATTGCTACACTTTCAGGCGTTCGTGTAAAATTAATGATTCCGAATAAACCTGACCATATGTTCGTTTACTGGGCAACTTTATCGTATGTCGGTGAATTGCTTCAAGCAGGGGCAGAAATTTACTTATATCAAAACGGATTTTTACACGCTAAAACGATTGTCGTTGACGGGAAAATTTCTTCTGTCGGTACAGCGAACATTGACGTCCGTAGTTTCCGTTTAAACTTTGAAGTGAATGCATTTTTATATAACACTGATATAGCTGAACACCTCGTTGAAGCGTTTCAAGAGGATATTAAAGTATCAACCCAGATGACTGATAAGCTTTACGGACAACGGTCGCTTATGATTAAATTTAAAGAATCTGTTTCTCGATTATTATCACCTATTTTATAAAAAGAAAACAGACAATAGAGGAGCATTCAGATGGAAAGAAAATCATGTTCATATTCACTAACGATTAAAACGGCAAATGTGTTACCACCAGATACGAACATTCACGGGACGTTGTACGGGGGTAAATTAATGGAAAGTATCGATGACGTCGCGGCTATTGCAGCAACGAGGCACGCGAGAAAGCCTGTCGTCACAGCTTCAACTGATTCTGTTGATTTTTTAGAACCAGTCATTTTAGGAGACTCTATTTGTTTAGAAGCTTTCGTTACGTGGACGCACAGAACATCTATGGAAGTATTCGTTAAAGCTGTGACTGAAAATTTATTAACAGGTGAACGGAAAGTGTGTTCAACAGCATTTTTAACGTTTGTCGCTGTGGATAAAAATGGTAAGCCTTCAACTGTTCCGCAAGTATATCCACAATCTGAACAAGAAAAATTTTTACATGAAGGTGCGAAGAAGCGGGCTGAATATCGCCGAAGTCGTCGAATAAAATCACGTGAAATGGCTGAAAAATTAGGAACGAGAGTACCTTGGACAATTGATAATCAAGAGTAATAGAAGGAGTGTTTATGAATGGAAATGAAAGAGAAATATGCAGAACTAGTCGTAAAGACAGGTGTTAATTTGCAAAAAGGACAACCATTAATGATTAACTCACCGATTGAATGTGCTGACTTTACACGGTTAATTGCTAAACAGGCATATGAAGCGGGTGCAAAAGATGTTCATATTAATTGGGCAGATGATGAGTTAACGTATTTAAAATATAAACATGCTGATGAAGCGGTGCTTGCTGAATTCCCAGAATGGAAAATTGATCGTCATGAATCATTCGCAAAAGATGGCGCAGCATTATTATCTATTCACGCGACTGATCCAGACTTATTAAAAGATATTGATCCTGAACGTGTGGCCCTTGCAAATAAAGCTTCAGCAGAAGGATTAAAGAATTTCCGCACGTATGTTATGAATGATTTAATTACGTGGTCGGTCATTTCTGTACCGACAAAAGCGTGGGCAAAAAAAGTATTCCCAAATGACGAAGCAGAAGAGGCCGTGAACAAATTATGGGACGCTATTTTAAAAACTGTTCGCGTGGATGAAGATGACCCAATTGCTGCATGGGATAAACATAACGATACGTTACATAAAGCGGAAAGTGTCTTAAATGATAAGCAATATGAATCACTTCATTTCAAAGCTGACGGAACAGATTTAATCGTTGGTTTACCGAAGGATCATATTTGGCAAGGCGGTTCGGCTGTTTCTGAAAAAGGGATAACGTTTAACCCAAACATGCCGACTGAAGAAGTGTTCTGTGTGCCACATAAATATGATGTGAACGGAACAGTATCCAGTACGAAACCGTTAAATTATGGCGGAAATATTATTGATGACTTTACGTTAACGTTTAAAGATGGGAAAGTTGTTGATTTTGACGCCAAAGAAGGTAAAGAAACGTTAAAACAATTATTAGACATTGATGAAGGTGCGCGTAGACTTGGAGAAGTCGCACTCGTACCACATGAATCGCCAATTTCTCAGTCAGGTTTAACGTTTTATAATACGTTATTTGATGAAAATGCGTCATGTCATTTAGCGTTTGGAAAAGCATATCCGACGAATATAAAAGGTGGAGCGGATATGTCAGATGACGCGCTCGATAAACATGGCGTAAATGACAGCTTAACACACGTTGACTTTATGATTGGCTCAGCAAATATGTCCATTGATGGAATAAAAGCAGACGGAACGACTGAAGCTGTCTTTCGTGAAGGAACGTGGAGCATAGATATTACGTAAAAGATTTAATCGCTTTAAAAAAATACCGATGAGATTACAGTGGTGTGCGATAACTCTTGTGATAAGCGAAGTAGATTTATAACGTGTAAACAAAAGAAAAAAGGTCATTCTCGTAAATTTTCTAGAATGACCTTTTTTAGTAATTAAATAAGTATTCTCGGTTTCACTTCTGGGTGCTCATTTGTCCAGTCCGCAATGACGTCAATAAACCTTTCGCCGTAACGAGAAAATTTCTTTTCACCGATTCCTTTGATTCGTAGCATATCTTTTTCGGCTTTCGGATGATAGCGCGCTAAATCTCTTAACGTTGCATCGGAAAATACGACGTACGGCGGTACATCATCTTCAGTCGCAATCGTTCGCCTGAGCTCGCGTAATGATTGAAACAAGTTCGTGTCATAATCAACAACTTCTGTTTCCGGTATGACTTCAATGAACATTTTTACTTCACGTGCTCCTTTTAAAATATCCACTGATAATTGATTAAGTTTTAATGTCGGAAATTGTCCTTCTTCCATACCAATCATTTGTTCAGCAATTAAAAAATGAATCCGCTCGGCAATTTGCTTTTCCGTATAGTGACTTAAAAGACCATACGTTGATAACTGGTCAAGCTTCATACTAAGAACTTTTCGGTCCTTAGATCCGCGTAATACTTTTGCAATCATCTGGACGCCAAATCTTTCATCCATTCGCTTAATACATGAAAGAATCATTTGTGCTTCTGTCGTAATATCGACTTTATCATGGTTTTGTAAGCAATGACTACATCGTTTACACGCTTCGATGATTTGATCTTTTTCGAAGTAATTTAAGATGAAAGCAGTTAAACAACTATTCGTATGACAATAATTAATCATCTGCTGTAATTTTTTATGTTCAATCCGTTTGTTCTGTTCATCCATTTGCGATTGCTCAATTAAAAACTTTTGTAGCTGCACGTCTTGTGGTGAGAATAAAAGAATACAGTCACTCGGTTCACCGTCTCGCCCAGCACGTCCAGCTTCTTGGTAGTACGCTTCAATATTCATCGGCATTGCGTAATGAATGATTAACCGGACGTTCGATTTATCAATTCCCATTCCAAAGGCATTTGTCGCAACCATCATTTGCTTTTCATCACGAATAAATGCTTCTTGGGCAGCGTTACGTTCCACGTCACTCATACCTGCGTGATATTTTGCAACGGATATGTTCATGTGTGATAACGTTGCATGTATCTGATCGACTTGCTTTCGCGTCGCCGCGTAAATAATGACCGATTCATTTGTGCGCTTTTTGAGTAACGATTTGATGTAATCGATTTTATTTTTACCTTTCACTAAGTAAAACGATAAGTTTTTTCGCTCAAATCCTGTGCGAACGACATGATCTTCCGAAATCGATAACAGACTTTTAATATCATCAATGACTTCTTCCGTTGCTGTTGCCGTTAATGCAACAAATCGGTCAATATTAGGAAACTCAGCTAACGTGTCAATGACTGATCGATAACTCGGGCGAAAATCGTGCCCCCACTGAGAAATACAGTGTGCTTCATCAAAAGCGACGAAGGAAATATGTATACGTTTCATCTGTGCAATAAATGATTGGGATAAAAATCGCTCCGGAGCGACGTAAAGCAGTTTATATTTTCCTGCTGTCACTTCACGTATTCTTTCGTATTGCTCCTCCGTCGAAAGTGAGCTATTAATGTACGTTGCAGAAATACCTAATGCACGAACCGCATCTACTTGATCTTTCATTAAAGAAATAAGTGGCGAAACGATAATCGCTACACCGTCTAAGCATAGAGCTGGTACTTGATAGCAAACAGATTTCCCACCACCTGTTGGCATGACGGCTAATGTATGTTTTTTATTTAATATATGGTTAATTGTTTCTTCTTGTCCTGGTAAAAATTCATCATACCCAAAATACGTTTGGAGTACTTGTCGTTTCAACAGAGCTCACCCCCTTCACTATCCTAACATATATATTCTTTGTATCGATTTAAAATACTTTCATAAAAAGGTTTACAATCTCACGTGACACATTTAGAATGGTCTTTATATTATTTTCACGGGAACAAAAAAGAGTGGCAAAATGCTCGTGAAACATATGGAGGTAAACTATGGATCCGTCGATTTTATTTACGATTATGTTAATAGGTTTCTTAGGCATTGGATCCCAATGGGTAGCTTGGAAATTTAGTATTCCAGCAATTGTCGTTATGTCAATTACGGGTTTAATTATTGGGCCTGTCTTTGGAATTATCAACCCGGAAGAAACGTTCGGGGATATATATGATCCGATTATTTCAGTCGCAGTCGCGATTATTTTATTTGAAGGAAGTTTAAGTTTAAAAGGTAAAGAATTACGAGGATTAGGAAAACCGCTCGTTCGAATTGCGACGATTGGTGCATTTATCGCTTGGATTTTAGGCTCTTTAACAGCCCATTACATTGCTGGCCTTTCTTTAGCCGTATCATTCGTTATTGGTGGTCTGTTTATCGTAACTGGTCCGACAGTGATTATGCCGCTTTTACGTCAATCAAAATTAAAACCGCGTCCAGCGAAAATTTTAAAGTGGGAAGGAATTGTCGTTGATCCAATCGGTGTTCTTTTAGCTGTATTCGCTTTTGAAATCATCGCTTATTTAACAGCTGAAGATCCACAGGGAACGGCACTTATCATTTTCTTTGCTGTATCAATTTTTGCAGGAATTTTAGGTTGGGTTTTCGGTCGCGTCATTGGTTGGATGTTTGAAGGCGGACTCGTTCCGGAATTTTTAAAATCACCTTTCGTTTTCGTCGTCGTTATTTTATGTTTCGCATTAGGTGACGAAATAGTTAAAGGACCCGGTTTGTTAGGTGTTACGATTATGGGGATGACACTCGCTAATACGAAAGTAAGTTCAGTTCCTGATATGAGGCACTTTAAAGAAAATGTTTCTATTTTACTTATTTCAGCCATTTTCATCATGTTAACAGCGTCACTTAAAGTGGAAACAATTTTACAAATCTCAAATATTCATATCATCGGTTACGTACTTATTATGATGTTTATCGTCCGTCCGTTATCCATTTTCTTATCGACGATCGGAACAGGGTTGTCGTTAGCTGAGAAATCGTTGATTGGTTGGATTGCTCCGCGAGGAATTGTCGCGTTAACCGTTGCGAGTTATTTCGCCTCTATATTAGGGGATGCGGGCTTTGAAGATGCGTCGATTTTATTAACGTTAACATTTGCACTCGTCTTCTCGACAGTTGTTGCGCATGGGTTTTCGATTAGCTGGTTAGCGAAAAAGCTCGGCTTATCACTTGAAGGAAAGCCAGGTATACTCATTGTTGGTAGTAACACGTTCACTGTTGAGTTTGCTAAATCTATTCAGAAGTTGAACATGCCAGTCATTATCGTTGACTCGTCATGGGAAAACCTAAGACACGCAAGAAATAGTGGTGTGCCGAATTATCACGGTGAAATGCTTGCAGAACAAACGGAATATAATTTAGATACGATTCCGTATGAATATTTAGTGGCAGCGACAAATAAAGACTCGTATAACTCACTCGTCTGTACGACGTTTATTCCAGAATACGGGCGTGAAAGTGTTTATAGGATCGAACCGTATGACCAAATGATTGATCATGCGAGCGAACTCGTTGATCAAGTCGGTGGAAGAGTGTTATTTGGTAATAAGCTTTCATTAGAAGCATTAGGTCAAAAAGCGAGAGACGGTTATATTTTCAGGCAAACAGTATTGACTGAACGCTATGACTACGATCAATATGTTGCAGAAAAAGATAATGACACTATTTATTTATACTTTATTAAGCCATCAGGAGAAATTAAATTTTACTCAGAAGGTATGCGTACATACCCAGAAATAGGCGATAAAGTCGTTAGCTTCACACCACCGACTAAAGAAAAACAAAAAATTGAAAAGAAAATCGAACAAACGCGTAAAAACAAGACGACGTAGACAGTTCTACGGTCAAATGAAGCCGGGATTTTACACGAGAAAAAAGGTCATTTCAGTAAGAACACATTTACTGGAATGACCTTTCTTTATGCCAATTTTTAATCGTATGCATCAATTTCTTTATTTAACTGTGCAATTTGTTCTTCTAATTGAATCAGTTGTTGTTCCGCTGAAGAAACGCGTCCACCGACAAATTCCAATTTATCCATATCTTCTTGAATGCGTACGTAATCTGACTTTAATTCTCTGAGCTTCGCTTCAAGCGCTTTTTTACCCATTGATCATCACCTTTTTCCTTTCATTCATTAAGAGGTAGCTTTTTGTTCGCTTTTATACGTTTGATAAAAATGACTAACAATTGTTTTTACAACAGCATAGAATGGTACGGCGAAGAGAATGCCGAGAAAACCAGCAATACTTCCAGCAGCTAAAATAACAGTAATTACAGTGAGTGGGTGAAGTGATAAGACACGTCCCATCACATTCGGCGAAATAAAGTTACTTTCAAACTGCTGCGCAATTAGTGTAACGATTGCGACGTAGACAATCATCATCGGCGACTGGAAAGCACCGACGATTAATGCCGGGATAACTGCAATGAACGGCCCGAGAAAAGGTATAACGTTCATCACCATAGCGAAGAGAGCGAGTGTTAATGAATAGTCTAATCGTAAGATGATATATCCGATAAATAATAAGACACCGACACAAAAGCTTACGATTAACTGACCTTGAATAAATGCTGTTAATGCTTCGTCTATTTTTCCGAGTAATGAACGAATGTTATTAGCTTTCTTTTTATCGAAAAACTGTGTAATAAACGGTACGATCTTTTCGCCATCTTTAAGCATAAAGAATAAAAAGAAAGGAATTAAAACGAGCGACATCACGAGAGAAATGATTTGACCAATAAAACTGAACGTATAAGAAACGACATTTTCAATATGAGATTGAATATTTGCCATTACGTCATCAATCGTGTCATTGACTTGTTCAGGAATCTTGATTTGGTCTGTTTGAATCGAATTAATGAGTGATTGTGTTGCATCAACCATTTTCGGAATGTTTTTCATTAAGTTATTAAATTGATTTTCCGCAATGGGGAAAATATATAAGATGAACAATGCGCCAATTGACGTTAAAAGTAAGAACACGATTAAAATGGATATGATTTTGTGTATTTTTAAACGCATGAAAAAGTGCATGACAGGTTTCGTCAAGTAGTACAAAATACCTGCACCAATAAACGGTACAGCAATGGCACTTATATATTTTAAGACGGGGTCAAAAACGAAACTAACCTTTGACATAAGCAATATTAAAATAAAGACTAAAATAAGAGCAATGAGCCCCTGAAACCATTTCTTTTCAATCATGCATTATTCACTTCCTACATTCATTTATATTGTTTATATTCTACATTTTAATGAGAGAAATAGAAAGAAAAATATGTAAAAAAGAAATTTCTCAACAAAACCTCAAATTGCGTATTATATAAACTATGATAGAATATTCTTTATGTTTTATCATAAAAGTCATCCGTTTGAAAATGTGTCTAAAAGGAACTATTCATTCACTTTGAATAAAGCTTTTAGAATTTTTCAAAAGATAAACAATGTTAATTTTTAGGAGGGCATACATATTGGAATGTAGTAAATGTGGTTCTTATCAAGATTCAGGGAAGTTTTGTGGAACATGTGGAGGCGAACTTGTCGCATCTACTAAGCAAGCAGACGATGTGGCGAAGCCAGAGTCAGAGCAAACGGAGAGCGAAGATTCACTCGATTTAGAGGTGAAAAAAGAAACACTCGTCGTCGACACACCAGAAACAGAAGGTGAAGCGAATGAGTCTGTTGAAAAAGTGAAAGAGGCTTCAAGAGCATACGGAAGTTTTTTCACAACGTATATTAAATCACCTTCAGATGTATTTAGCCATGCATCAAAAGAGTTCACGAATGCTTTAATAAACATAGGAATTATTGCACTACTTTTAGCGTTCACTAATTATCGAACGATCAGCAACGTTATGAGCGAATTTTATTTTGATGAATTCGGTCCATCATTTTTCTCGATATTTTTTAATGTCGTACTAGGTTTTGCTATTGTAACAGCCATTATTATAAGTATACTTTTTGTCGTTAATAAATTATTTGGAACGATGGCGTCTTATAAAGATATCGTATCAATTTTCGGTGTTCATATGACGGTCGTCGTTATTACGATTGGTTTAGCATTTATTTTAAGTATTTTTAAAGCGAACACATACGCACTTATATTAGTATTTGTTGCGATGGCACTTATGTTTACATTAATTCCACTCTATATTATTAGTCATTTATTGACGAAAGAGCCGAAGAACATTGATCCTTTATATGGTTACTTAATTTATATCGTCGGAGTCAGTATTACTTTTGTTATCGTTATCGGAGTTTTACTCGATTCTACATTAGGTAACTTTATTAACGATACGATGACTTACATGTAAAAAGAGAAGAGTGGGTGAAAAATAAAATGAAACGATTTTGTACAGAATGCGGTAAAGAAGCAGAAGCTAATCATAAAGTTTGTATTCATTGTGGCACGAAGTTAGGACCAATTAAAAAAGAACAAGTTGAGAAAAAGCAACGAACAACACCGAAAAAGAAACAACCGATGTCAAAAAAGAATAAAATCATTATTAGTGCTGTCGTTGCGGTAGTTGTGCTACTTTTTGGTTTAAATACGTGGGCAAGCTCTCACTATTCAGCCGAGTCAGTCGATAAACGATTTAATCAAGCACTTGCCGCTGGTGATGCGAAGAAGATAAAGAAATTATCATATCATGAAGATGGCAGTTCGATTGAAAGCGAAGAAGCAGAAGCACTCGTTAAATTAGTAACAGAGGGCGGTAGCTCAGCAGCCGATTTTTTATATACCGTTCCATTCGATAAAAAAATATTAGGTGTTGTTGATGCGTTTAAAATTGAACTGATTGACCAATTTGCCGTTTATGATGAAAATATCGACGGTTTAACATTCGAGTTTAATGAATTAAGTGTTGAAGAATATGAAAAAGACGATGATTATATCGTTTACGGACCAATCGCACCAGGTATTTATGATATCAAAGCAACGTTTGATGGTGATTTTGGTGAAGCTGCTGTTGAAGATGAGTTGCGTTTAAGTAGTGAGTACGGTGATTATACGGATATTGGGATGGATATCCCAATTACTTACGTAAACTTCTCTATTGAAAACTATGATCAACTCGGTGATGCAGGGGCAAAGCTCCTACTAGGTGAGGAGGAGTTTTCTGCTTCAGGCGACGGTGAGATTGAAAAAGTCGGTCCAATGATCGTTGACGGCTCACAAACGGTACAAACAGTTGTAACGATGCCGTGGGGAGAAGTGACGTCCGAACCAATTGAAGTCGCTGAAGACGAAATGTATATTCACGCATCGATCCTTGAAGAAGAGCAATATGACACACTGAAAGAAACTGCAAGAGATTTCGGTGAACAGTATACAGAAGCACGCGCAGAAAAAAGTACGAAGCCTTTAAAAGTTGCTAGCTCAGCTGTACAAAAAATGATTGAAAGTGACTTTTCGGAAGACTATCATTACGCAGGCCAGTTAAACAAAGTTGAATTTGATAAAACGTCATTAGCTATAGATAAAGATTCTGATGAGCAAGCGGTCAAAATATACGTAAAATACATGATGGAAGAAGCGGAACGTTATAAATCTAAAGATCTGTCTCTTAGCGAAATCGATCATCTGTGGGACCTTCAATTAGTTTATAAAGACGATCAATGGACTGTTCAGGCGATTGATAGTTTAGGTTATATGACTAGCTTTGAACCGACTGATGAACTAGACGGCAAAAAGCAAGCTTACGGACCCGGTCAATCAAAGAAAAAAGATAAAAAAGATGAAAAGGATAAAAAATCAGATAAGTCGGCAGTATCAAAGTCAGACGCCGAAGAATTTCTCATTCAGTATACAGAAGCGAGTGTAGATGCGATTAATGCGCGTGATTTTTCTATCGTTTCATCATTTATAACAGAAGATGGTCCGCGAAGAAAAGAAGCAGATGAATATATCGATTATTTAGATTCAAAAGACATATACGAAGAATATAATGGAACTGAACTTGAAAAATTAGAAGAAATGGATGATAAAACATATAAAGCAACGGTCATCGAAGAATTTAAAATTATTCGTCCAGATTCATCTGACGTGAAAAAGTTTAGAACAGTTCTTATTATGAAAGTCGTCGACGGCGAATTGCTTGTTGATGAATTAATTGAAACGAATGATATTTAATTAAATACGAGGAAAATACTTCCCTAAATGAACGAAGGAACGATTCATTAAAATTGACTTTTAAGCAAAAAACATGTTCAATTAAAGAACAAACGTATAATTTCCTAAAGGGGAGTAGCTGTACAATCGAAGTCGTCAATACGAGTATATCTCCGGCTTCATTGGCAACAATGATGTTGTTAGCGAGACCTTTACCATCTAGGTAAGGTCTCTTTTTTGTTGAAAAAAGTCCGAACCTGACAACAAAATGACGAATGGAGTGTTCACTATGCCAGTTGAACTATTTGCCGAATATTTTTGGGTATTCATTGTATTGATTGGATTAGAAGGATTGTTAGCAGCAGATAATGCACTTGTCTTAGCTATAATGGTTAGACATTTACCAGAGGATGAGCGTCGTAAAGCGCTGTTTTATGGACTCGTCGGTGCATTTGTTCTTCGGTTCGGATCGTTATTTATCATTTCATTTTTAGTAGATGTTTGGCAAGTTCAAGCGCTCGGAGCTATTTACTTATTATTTATTGCATTGAACAACTTGTATAAAAAAGTGCTTAAAGATAATGAAGAAGATATAAAAGAAAAAGTACCTAAAACGGGTTCAGGGTTTTGGGTAACTGTTTTGAAAGTTGAAATTGCTGACTTAGCATTTGCTGTTGACTCAATTTTGGCAGCTGTGGCGCTAGCCGTATCATTACAACCAACAGGCTTATTCACTGTCGGTAGTTTAGACGGGGGACAATTTATCGTTATCTTTCTCGGAGGGATGGTCGGAGTTATTTTAATGCGTTATGCGGCTAATGTTTTTGTCGGCTTATTAAACCGTCGACCAGGGCTTGAAGTGGCAGCCTTTTTAATCGTCGGCTGGGTCGGTGTGAAGCTATCCGTTTTAACGTTAGCCCATGAAGATGTAGCGATTATTTCAACAAGTTTTCCCCAGTCAACAACATGGAAAGTCATATTTTACCTTGTACTCGTCGGATGTGCCATTGGCGGGTGGTTTTTCTCATCTACGACAAAAGAAGAATAAATGTTATTTAAGAAAAAGTTACAGTTTGCTTACAATTGAATAAAGAATGTGTTGTTCACTTTAAAAAAGGTTATAAGTTATATACAGTGATAAAAAGAGCGATTATGTTTTAAGGAGAGGTTTACATTGGCTCGAAGTGCATTTTTTGACAATGCGAAAGTAATCTTAATTTTTCTCGTCGTCTTTGGGCATCTCATTCAACCGATGACAAAGAGCGGTGGCGGAGCTGAATCGTTATATTTAACGATTTATACATTTCATATGCCAGCATTTATTTTAATTTCAGGTTTCTTTGCAAAAGGCTCGGGAAATTTACAATACATTTTAAATTTAGCGAAAAAACTACTTATCCCGTATCTTATTTTCCAAGTGATTTACTCACTATTTTACTTTTTTGCTGGAAGTAGCAGCTGGAATGTCAGTTTATTTTATCCACACTGGTCATTATGGTTTTTATTTAGTTTATTTAGTTGGCATTTATTACTTTGTTTATTTAAACGAATGCCACCGATTATCAGTTTAATCGTAGCGATATTTTTAGGCGTAACAATTGGTTACTTTGAGCAAGTCGGTCATTTGTTTAGTTTATCGCGTACGTTCGTGTTCTTTCCCTTCTTCTTAGCAGGATATTGGTTAACAAAAGAACAATTAATGTTTACGAAACGAACGTCTATGAAGATATTTGCATTTATTGCCGTGGCGTTTATCAGTTCATCTATTTATTACGCGCCTGAATTTAGTTCAGGATGGTTATTAGCTTCGAAGTCTTATGGAGATTTAGGCGTGCCTTACTTCGGTGGCTTAGCGCGATTATCAGTATATGCAGCGTCAGCCGTCATGGTATTTTCAATTTTTTCGTTTATTCCGCAACGACAATTATCGTTTACGTCTCTCGGAAAACGAACATTATACGTCTATTTATTACACGGTTTTATTATTCAGCTCTTTAGGAAGTTTGATTTATTTTCAGAAGGAAGTTTATTACAACTGACGTACGGAGCGATTATTGCTGGTTTAATCGTATTCTTATTATCAAGCAATGTTGTTATTAAAGCGACAAAGCCTTTTGTAGAGGCGAATGTACAGCGCGTACGGTCATTATGGAGAAAAGAAGATAACGAACGAACAGCATAAAATGTTAGGAGAGGTTCATCTCCTAACATTTTTTATGAAAAATTCTCTCTTAGTTCAACACGGCGAACTTTTCCTGATGGTGTTTTTGGTAGTTCATCAATAAACTCTATCGCACGTGGATATTTATAAGGCGCCGTTTCTCGTTTGACGAACGCTTGTAACTCTTTCACGAGTGCTTCTTTATCAATGTTCTTTCGACTCTCTTTTAAAACGATAAACGCTTTAACAATTTGCCCACGAATATCATCTGGCGCTCCAACGACTGCACATTCTTGAATAGCATCGTGTTTCGTTAGCGCATCTTCCACTTCAAATGGCCCAATCGTGTAACCGGAGCTAATGATAATATCATCATTACGGCCTTGGAACCAAAAGTAGCCATCTTCATCCATCGATGCACGATCACCAGTGACATAATATTCGCCACGTTTCGTTACTTTTGTTCGCTCTTCATCTTTAAAATATTCACGGAACAGCGCTGGACAATCTCGTTTAACAGCAATATCTCCTGTTACCCCAACGGAAACTTCGTTTGCATCTTCGTCAATAATAGCGACGTCATTTCCAGGCGTTGGTTTACCCATTGATCCAGGCCGAATGTCCATATTTTTCATAATACCGAGTAGCAATGTGTTTTCTGTCTGGCCATATCCATCGCGAACAGTAATATCAAAGGTTTCTCTGAACGTATCAATAACTTCACGATTTAATGGTTCGCCTGCTGAAAGTGCTTCACGCAGATGCGTTAGAGAAAATTGATCCAGACCATCATATTTAGCGATCATGCGATATTCAGTCGGTGTACAGCATAGAACGTTAATTTTATACGCTTCGAGCAGTTGTAAATACGTTTCTGCATCAAAACGTCCGTTGTAAACGAAGCCAGTAGAACCAGTGGCTAATACAGATAAAAACGGGCTCCACACCCACTTTTGCCAGCCAGGTCCTGCAGTCGCCCAAACGATATCATCATTTCTAATTCCGAGCCAATTTTCTGCGACGGTACGAATATGTGCATATCCCCATGAATGTTCGTGAACGACTGCTTTCGGTAAGCCAGTCGTTCCAGACGTATAAGGTAAAAAAGCAATATCAGTTGCTAACGTTTCAGTCGTAGCTAACACATTTGAAGCGTCTTCTTTTAATTCATCTACATATATCCAACCGTCAACCCGTTCGCCGAGAACGAATTTTTTAAGGGACTGAGCAGATGTTACGTCATCAAACGCATCTGTAAACGCATGAAAGCAGATGATACCATTCACTTCACCATGGTCAATCCGGTACTGTAAGTCGTTTGCCGTTAACATTTCTGAACTCGGAATAATAATAATGCCGCACTTCAGAGCAGCAATGTACACTTCATAGGCATCGATAATTCTCGGTACCATGACTAAAAGTTTATCACCTTTCTTTAGTCCGTGATTGAGTAAGACATTTCCTAGTTTATTCGACTGACTAACTAAAGTGTCGTACGTTACTTCTTTCATCGTTTTATTCGTATCATAATAAATGAGAGCTTTTTTCGTTTTGTCACTCGCATGCTTTTCAATTTCATTAACAATGTTGTAATGTTTTGGTGCTATTAAATCTTCTTTATTCATTATCACCAGCTCCAATGTTTAATCTCTTACTTGTTATTATATCAAAAAATACGTTTTCATTAAATCTAGAATCATTTAGCCATCATTGGCTTCTTAAGTCTGCTAGAAAGTGTTTCGTGGGTGCACCTCTTTTGCGACTAGTAATCCATGGGGAAAAACGAACGGTTCACTTGACTCGTCATACATAATGGGAAAATCTGGATATGTTCTTTTATGAATATGTTACCTGTGTCGTTAAACTATTACGAACATGTGAGTCATGTTATAATAGCGTCAGGAAAATCGTTGAGGAGGCATGATTTGATGACAGTGAGCACGGAAGCGATTTTGCGCCGGATGGAAGAGGAATTAAATAAAGCAAAACAACAATCTAGAGTAGATAATCGGACAATGAAAGAACATGTGATGAAAATGCATATGTTATGTGAGCTTATTTTGGATCAACGAGAAGATGAGCTAGAACGTCAGCTGACTGAAACGACTCATGACAACGTACAAAATAAACCGTCACCATCATTGTCAACAGGTATTGACGGCGATTCTATTTTTGATTTTTAAGGTGGGAAAATAATGAAGTTATTCTTATTACTCGGAGTTATTAATGGTTTTCTAGCAGTTGCACTCGGAGCATTTGGAGCACATGGACTAGAAGGTAAAATTTCTGAAAAAATGTTATTAACGTGGGAAAAAGCAGTCACGTATCAAATGTTCCATGCAGGCGCATTGTTAGTCACAGGACTATTGTTAATGAAAACGTCAGCAATGAGTATGTCACTCTCGGGCTGGGCATTCTTCATCGGAACAATACTGTTTTCAGGAAGTCTTTACTTCTATTCAACAACAGGTATTAAAAGTCTAGCAATGATTACACCGTTTGGCGGTATTTTCTTTTTAATCGGTTGGGTATTGCTCGGATATTCAATTATGAAATTTTTATAAAAAGTTAGAAGTTATATAGGAAGCGTTGGGACGTTAATGCCCAACGCTTTTATTTATTTGTAAAGCATTTCTTGTAATTGTTCGTTTCTTTGTTCCATCATCTTTAATCGCGAATCAAAAATTGTTTTTTCGTTGTCAGTTATCGCTTCTTCAAATGTTACTTCTTCTGCAATATCGATAAGAGAATGCTTCGCTCGCATTGCAACATCTTTTACAGTTAGTTCTTCGCCTAACAGTCGTGCTAAATTACCCATCTTCTCTGATTCAACCGTCGGGTAATTAAATGTCAACTCAGCATCTCGTTTACTTTTATCATAAAATGACCGAATAAGTGTTGCGCGTTTATGACTATCCCCAGTGATATCAATATAAATTTGTATAGAGACGCCATCTTTAATACGGCGCTGTGATAAACCAGCAAACTTCACTCCTCGAATACTCAAATCATAATCACCAGGACAATATGATCCGACAATTTCATATGCTTCGATCTCATCTGTTAAATCACTGAACATATGTGTAATATACGCATACATCCATTCGTATGCTTCATCAATGGATAACTTTTTAGCGTTCGGTAAAATAATAGAAATGTTCAGTACACCTGGATCGAGAATAACTGCTAAACCACCAGAGTTGCGCACGATAACGTCATAAATATTTCGATCAAACACAGTTATTCCTTCAGCAATATAAGGTAAGCGAGCATCCGGAATACCTAAGACGACTGTTGGGTCGTGAAGCCATAGCCGTACAGTCGGGAGTGATTGTTGATCACCGACTGACTGTGCGAGTGCATCGTCAAGCGCGAACGAATGTTTTGCTGTATATAATTTTTGGTGTTCATCTGTCGTAAAGTCAAGCCAACGAAACGCTTCATATTTATGTAATAAATCTTTCATTTTTATAACGATCTCCTTTAGTGTATATAACGATATTCTTTTTTAATCAGTTTTTATATTATATAATAAAGAAAAATGAAGGAAAAAGAAACGGGCTGAGAAAATGAATGCATATAAAAATCAAAAATTAGATGAAGTGAAAGTTTTTAAAGATCCCGTTCATCGTTACGTGCAAGTAACAGATCAAGTGATATGGGATTTAATTGCTACGTCAGAATTCCAGAGATTACGCCGCATTAAACAGTTAGGAACGACTTATTTTACGTTTCACGGTGCAGAACATAGCAGGTTCCATCATTCATTAGGCGTTTATGAAGTCGTTCGTCGCATGATTCATACGTTTGAAACGTATGACGAATGGAATAAAGATGACCGTTTATTAAGTTTATGTGCCGCTCTTTTACACGATCTCGGTCATGGACCATTTTCTCATTCATTTGAAAATGTGTTTGCATTAGATCATGAGAAATTTACGAAAAAGATTTTATTAGGGAAAACAGAAGTGAATGACGTTTTAGAAAAAGTGTCACCAGGATTTGCTGAGGAAGTAGCTTCTATTATCGATAAAACGTCTGCGAACAAGTTAGTCATAAGTATTATTTCAAGTCAAATAGATGCTGATCGTATGGATTACTTGCAGCGAGATGCTTATTTTACAGGTGTTAGTTACGGGCATTTTGATATGGAGAGAATTCTTAGAGTGATGCGTCCGTATGAAGATCACGTCGTCATTAAGTCGACAGGGATGCACGCGGTAGAAGATTATATTATGTGTCGTTATCAAATGTATTGGCAAGTATATTTCCACCCTGTCACGAGAAGTTCAGAAGTTATTTTAACGAAGACGTTTCATCGTGTAAAAGAACTTTATTTACAAGGGTATCAATTTAAATTAAAGCCGACGCATTTTCTATCGCTTTTCGCAGATGATGTGCGTGTGGAAGACTATTTACAAATTGACGAGCCAATTGTTCATTTTTACTTTCAACAATGGCAACGTGAGTCTGACCCGGTTTTACGTGATTTATGTACACGTTTTATGGACCGTAAACTTTATAAATATATCGATTACGACCGAGAAAGTCAGGAAGAAGATTATGAGGAATTAAGACGTTTGTTCGCTGATGCTGGTTGGGACCCTAACTATTATTTAGCGATTGACTCATCATCAGATTTGCCATATGACTATTATGAGTCATTAAGTGGTGAAAGAAAGCCAATTTATTTACTCATGCCGAATAATGAGTTAAAAGAATTGTCAAAGCACTCTGTCGTCGTTGATTCAATTTCAGGAAAAAAACGTACAGACAACAAACTATACTATCCAGAAGAATGTTTAGAACAATTGCCTGACAACCACCCAATCCATCAACTATTAAACAAAATGAAAATGGCAAAGAAGTAGTATAAAGTGTATGAGTAAAGTGTTTGTGGGACTATGACCTACTTACTTGTGTAAAGTTTCCACTTCAGAAATGTACTTCGCTTATCTACGAATAATGCACTTCAATTCTTCGTGGGCAAGCGTAGTATCGTTCTGAAACGATCGCCAAGTGATTAACAAATAATTTAATAATAATCTATACAAAAGATGGTATTTTGAACATATTTATTGGGCATCGACAAATACTTGACTCAATCTTATAAAGCAAATTAATAAAAGAGAACGGCGCCATATGATACAATAAAAACTGTGGCTCAATCGCCACATCGTATAAAAAACTAAAAGATATGTCATAAAATAATATACAAGGAGGATTATAATTGAGTGTCGGTCAAAACCCGGATGGGAAAAAACGTCAAACATTTACAATTATAAGCGGTGACTCCACGGATGGTCATGGAGGATTCGGTGTCGGATCTATTAGTTTAGAGAATATGTCCTCTATTATTATTGATACGAATGAAAATAAAGCATACGTTGATATGGACGCGATGCATGCGAGAAGTGATGTAGAACGTCGCGTGAGATATTATCCGGATAAAGAAGAAGTACCAGACGGCTTACTGTACTGGATTGTCTGGATAACAGTAGAACGTGGTGAGAACGGTCCATTTTATGCAGGTGTTGCAGGTAGTGAACTAATTGTTGATAAACCGAATAAGCGCGCCTATAAATCAATGGCAGAACACGTGACACATATGGAGAAATCATTAAAGGGACACATTATCGTCGAACATATGGATGACCAATCAAAACAATTACTCAAACAATTTTTAATTGATTTTAATGAGGAAATGTGGGAATTGTCGTCAGATGATTTGAAAAATCAACTCGCCATAAGTGAATGAAATGTGACAAAATAAAGAATAATGATGAGAAGACATGAATAACGCTTGTTCTTTTTGGTAGGAATTTGTAGGATATAGATACATGTCTTATACATGTATTACTAGGACAGTAAAAAGGTTGATAGCAGCGACGGAAATCGTTGTTATCAGCCTTTTTACACGTTTATACGTAATCCTCACATATAAATCCTCATTGTTAAACGATGACTTCATGAAAGAATAGTGTTATTTTTCCATTAAAAGGCTATAATACGGTTACGAAACTATTGAATAAATAGCCGTAGGAGTTGAAAGAGTATATGACGACAGAAAAACAGCGTATATCGATTAAGTTCGCGATGTCTATTGATGACGATGGCGAAAAAGAATACAATGTTGTTAAAGCAGTCGGTTCGTATTATAAAAAAGAACGTTTTGACGTTATTACATATAAAGAAGCGTTAGATGATGATGTTTTTGTAAATAATTTACTGACGATTCATAAAAATAAAGTCTCAATTAAACGAACAGGTGCTGTTCAGATGAATCAACAATTTGATCAGCAGCGTATGACAGAAAGTGTTTATCAACACCCACATGGAAACTTTCATATGGAAACTGTTACAGAAGCGATTCATTACGAACGACCAACTGAGCAATCAGCGGGTCGTTTGTCGATTGATTATAACGTCCGATTAAATGGGCAAGAAAAAAGAAAGCATTCGCTATTATTAACATTTCAGGAGGAGAACAAAGCATGAACGTTTTAGCACAAACGGAAGAACAACTAAAAGACGCGATTCGACAAGCTGTCGTTGACGCACAACTAACGACGATTGAAAACATACCACCGATTATCCTTGAGAAGCCACGTGAAAAGGACCACGGTGACTTCGCTACGAATATCGCCATGCAATTAGCACGTGTCGCTCGTCAAGCACCTCGTCAAATTGCTGAACAAATCGTTGATCACATTGATAAACAATCATCATCTATTGAAAAGATAGAAATTGCTGGACCTGGCTTCATCAACTTCTTTATGAAAAGTGATTATTTAGGAGATCTCATTCCCGTTATTTTCAAAGAAGGAGAAAATTACGGTAAAGCGGCAAAGAATGGGGAACGTGTACAAGTTGAATTCGTTTCTGTGAATCCGACAGGTCGCTTGCATTTAGGTCACGCAAGAGGAGCAGCTTTTGGTGACGTTCTTTGTAACGTTTTAGCTGCTGCTGGTTATGATGTTGAACGTGAATATTATATTAATGACGCAGGTAATCAAATTGATAACTTAGCTTTATCAATTGATGCTCGCTACAAAGAAGCACTCGGTAAAGAAGCGAATATGCCAGAAGATGGTTATTATGGGCCTGATATTATTGAAGCAGCGAAGGAATTAGTCGCAGAAGATGCTGATAAGTGGTTAGAAGCGAGTGATGACGAGCGTTTATCCCATTTTAAAGAGTACGGATTAAAGAAAATGCTCGAATATATTGCGAATGATTTATCGATGTTCCGTGTGCACTTCGACCATTGGTTCTCAGAACGCTCATTGTATGAAGGGACACAAATAGCGGATGCACTCGCTATTTTAAAAGATAAAAACTATAGCTATGAACAGGACGGAGCTACGTGGTTTCGTTCAACAGATTTTGGCGATGATAAAGACCGCGTCCTCATTAAAAATGACGGATCGTATACGTACTTAACGCCAGATATTGCGTATCACCGCAACAAACTCGAACGTGGCTTTGATAAAATTGTTAACGTTTGGGGAGCTGACCATCACGGGTATATTGTCCGTATGCGTGCAGCGATTGAAGCGCTCGGTTATGACCCATCTGTTTTTGACGTGAAAATTACACAGATGGTTAGCATTTTGGAAAAAGGTGAAGCGCTCCGGATGAGTAAGCGTAGTGGAAATGCTGTTTCCTTACGTGAACTGATGGAAGAAGTAGGCGTTGACGCTGTTCGTTACTTCTTTATTTCGCGCTCTAATGATTCACAGTTAGATTTCGACACAGAGCTTGCTCGTTCGCAGTCAACAGATAATCCTGTGTATTATGTTCAATATGCACATGCACGTATTTGCACGATGCTTGCGCAAGCAGAAAACCAAGGATATGACATTGCTCATGTTGGCGACGTTAGTTTATTAACATCAGAAAAAGAAACCGACTTATTAAAGAAACTCGGTGAATTTCCGCAAGTCGTATCACAAGCAGCTGAGCAGTATACGCCACATCAAATGACGCAATATGTTTATGATCTAGCGGCTCATTTACACAGTTTTTACAATGCAGAAAAAGTGTTACACATAGATAATGAACCATTAACGAAAGCACGTATCTCATTAATGAAAGCTGTGCAAATAACATTGCAAAACGCCCTTCAATTAATTGGCGTAACAGCTCCAGAAAAAATGTAAAGATTAACAGACATTTGAGAGAGGATGGAAACAATGAGAAAAGCAGTTATCGTATCAGGTGCAAGAACACCATTCGGGAAATTCGGTGGACCGTTAAAGGATGTTAAAGCGTCACAGTTAGGTGGTCAAGCGATTGCTGAAGCAGTGAAACGTGCAGGTATCGCAGGCGAAGATATTGATGAAGTCATTTTCGGAAATGTACTACAAGCAGGCCAAGGACAAATACCATCACGTCAAGCAGCTCACGAAGCAGGTCTCCCTTGGGAAGTAAAAACTGAAACGATTAATAAAGTTTGTGCCTCGGGTTTACGCAGTGTGACACTAGCTGACCAACTCATTCGTCTCGGTGAAGAAGATGTGATCGTTGCAGGTGGAATGGAAAGTATGAGCAATGCTCCTTACGCTTTACCAGATGCTCGCTTTGGAAATCGCATGGGTGATAAACGTGTCGTTGATTTAATGATTCATGACGGCTTATCTTGTTCATTTACTGGTGTTCATATGGGCGAATATGGTGACTCAACAGCGAATGAATTCTCACTCTCACGTGAGGAACAAGATCGCTGGGCACTTCGCAGTCATGAACGCGCGTTAAAGGCGATTGCTGACGGAAAGTTTGCGGAAGAAATAATTCCTGTTGAAGTTCCGCAACGCCGCGGAGAACCAATCGTCGTTACAGATGACGAAGGACCACGTGCTGACACGAATGAAGAAAAGTTAGCAAAATTACGACCAGCCTTTACGAAAGACGGAACGATTACTGCTGGAAATGCACCAGGGGTAAATGACGGTGCGTGCGCATTCGTTATGATGTCTGAAGAAAAAGCTGCTGAATTAAATAAAGAACCGTTAGCGATTATTCACGGTCAAGCAACAGTTGGTGTTGAAGCGAAGAACTTCCCACAAACACCTGGTATCGTTATTAATGAATTGTTTAAAAAGACAGGAAAAACAGCAGAAGATATCGATTTATTTGAAATAAACGAAGCGTTTGCGGCTGTTTCATTAGTTAGTGCAGAAATTGCTAACATCGACGAAGAGAAAATTAATGTCAATGGTGGGGCAGTTGCACTTGGTCACCCGATCGGCGCAAGTGGTGCAAGAATTATTTTAACCCTTGCTTATGAACTAAAACGTCGCGGAGGCGGTTTAGGCGTTGCAGCAATTTGTAGCGGTGGCGGTCAAGGTGACGCTATTCTTATTGAAGTGCCAAAAGCATAATATAAGTATTAGAAAATAGTTAAAGTAGCAAATGACGAATAGAATGCTTGTGTTTATCGGAAGCAAAGATAAGCACAAGCATTTTTAGTTATTATGTAAGAATCCTCTTTAAAGTGGTTGCCATTAACCGTGCTCAACTGCTCTCCGATGAACGTTCCATCGATTTTTAACATTCAAAATCAAAATATGTACATCTCTTTTATTTAATGAGGTTTGAATTTCTTTATTTTTTAGCTTTCAGTTAGTAAAAAAGGCCTATATAATACAATTATTAGTATATTATTTGTTTATGTTTTATACTTATTATTAACACTTTATCCTTCCGCAATATTTGGAATTATAAAATAACTCTTGTGAAATAATGAGTGAGAAAGGAGGACAACAATGGCAGAGAAAAAGAAAGTTATTTCAACGGTGAAGGAT
>DATGUM010000023.1:0-50794 GCA_035301345.1 Bacillota bacterium | reverse complement strand
AGAAATAGACAAGTGGTTTCCCTCCTAGGATTGGTTTGGCGACTTATATTCTACAGGGAAATTCACTTGTTTTCTATTTTTATCAACATAAAAATGGTGTCAGTGAAAATACTTCACCAACACCATTTATTGTACAACCCTTATCGTTAACAAGCGATAAGGTGTTATTTTTTATGGTTTATTTATTTAATTGTTCAATCGTTAACTGACTACTACGTTCTGCTTCAGAAATGATATGTTTCATTTTTTTCTGCATCGTTTGTTTGACTTGTTCTTCGTCTTCTATCGTCTGTTTTACATAGTTCGTTAATGTTTCTGACTTTAAATCTTTAATATGTCCAGCCGAGAGCATGTCTAACCTTTTGACGAATCGATCGACTTTCGGGTCATAGGAAATACCAACAAATGGCGTGTTCATAATTGCTGCTAAAATGACAGAATGTAATCTCATCCCAATGACAAAGCGGACATTGCCTATCACACTCATAATTTCTTTAAAGCTTAGCTGCTCTTCAATGATATACGCTTGATTACTCATTTTTTCCATAATGTTTTTACACGCTGTTATATCATTTGGATAATGCATAGCAATGAAGAGGATACTCCAACCTTCTTCTGCGTAGTAATCAGCCGTTTGAGCAATTTCATTATAGTAATTTTGCTCTTTCTTCCAAGATCGGACAGAAATAGCAATGGTTTTTGAACCGTCAAGATGGATCTTTTTAAGTAAGTTTTTACCGATGTCTCGTTTAATTGATTCAGGCTCTATTGTAACGGCAGGATCAGCGGTTACAACTATCGGGGCTGTTACGCCGTAAGACTCTAAATCTTTAGCAGAAGCATCGTCGCGGACTGTAATTACATCTACTTTATTAACAAAGTAACGAATGAGTCGTTTGCTAAATCGCTTCTGAATGGGTCCGACGCCTTGTGCATAAAACACAACAGGTTTACGGAATAGTTTTGCAACGAAGACAAGTCCTAAATAATATAGAACGCTTCGTGGGCTAGTTGCATCTTGAAGTAAACTTCCTCCGCCCATAAGAAGTAAATCGTGATTTTTGATCTGTTTCGTAACTTCTAATAAGTTCCAGCGATTAAAAGCGGGTATGTCAAACATACTCTCCGTTTTCTTAGGATCATTAGAGAGTACGCTTAATTCTATATTTGAATTATTTTTATGTAAAGAAGTTATTATGCCGTATAAAACTGAATCATCTCCAGCATTATGAAAGCCATAATAACCTGATATTAAAACTTTAGACATACAGGAAACCTACTTTCTTCAAGTATCCTTTATGACTTCTATCTATTTGTTTGAAGATCATATAAGTGTACCTTGTTTCCGGGATCATTTATTTTAATCGACAAAACCCGTATATGTTAGTATAACAGTTTATTTTATAAATGTTAAAGCTTTCTATCCGATAAAAGAAATCTTCCGTGCATATATTTGTTACATATGGGCACGGAAGGAACATATGAAACTATTCAATTGTAAAGATGCTCGAATCTTTTAGCTTAACAGGTGCAGTTATTTTATTTGAAAAAGGATTAATGACGGCATCTAATGCTGTTACCTCATCTGATTCGTCTGTTTGAACCATTTCTAAATCCCACTGCGAAACTGTGTCAGATTCAATAGCAACGTCTTCAACAAACCAGTTCTCCTTACTATGGTGAGCAATGTCATTACGGTAGTACAGTGATAAATCGCCTTCAACTGGATGTGTCGTAGAAACGGTCCATTGACGATTAATTGCGTTGTTACTATCAGCTTCACTTACTTTAATAGTTACTTCTCCGTCATTTTCTGTCATCTCAGTCGCTATAAATGAAGCAATGACCCAACCGTTTTTATCTGTAAAATAAACAGGCTCATCTTTATTAATCATTGATAATGGAATCGTCGCTTCATTTACTTTTAATGAATCACTCGGTTCGATATTCGCTCGTAAATACTCTGTTCGTAAAGTCATATAGTCAAGAAGGACATCTGCATATTCATCAATGAATTGTTCATCGCTATAGCTATTTTGTTCGTGAACGGAGAATGCTTTTCTCTGTTTTTGAGATAAATTCTCCTTAATAGCAGGGAGTATGTCATTAATTTTCTCACGAACAGTTTCGGTGCTTACGGTACTATTCGTAAGTTCAATCATTTTTTTCTCTAAATCTTCACGTAACTCGGGTGTACGAATAAATTTAGTAATTAACGTGTTTGACCATGATTCTTCTGGTAAATGCTCATATTCATAAGCGAAAAAGTCATTCACGACCCCGTATTCGTCTCGGTAATGGGAACCGAACGTTAAATCTTTGTCCCACGGAATCAGTTGCCACTTAGCTTGTTCATTTTCATGGTCCAAATACATCCAATAATCATCACCAAATGCGTCACGGTCACCAATAATAATATGAATGGCTAACCATGTAGTGAAATTATCGGCATCAAAAACAGTCGGAAATTCATCGTAAAATGATTCGCCTTCAGGTGTCTCATACACCCATTCTACAAGCTCACTAAAAGCTTCCCAGTCGGGTTCGCCACGATATTGCATATTTTCTTCTAAAAACTCAACTTTATTGTCAACAGAAGATAAATCAAAACCGAAGATGGAAGGTCGCTCAAGGTCTTCAGCTTGACGGAAACGGTCTCTTATAAGTGTTCCGTCAGGGTTCAAATCGTATGTTTTCAGTAAGTCTTTATCAACCCGATCAACTTGAACATATAATCCTTCATAAATATCGTTTATATATAATTCATAGTAGCTCGTTTGTGGTGCCGTTATACCAGCATCATGGAACAGTTGCATAGCAATGTGCTCGCGCATGAAACTCGGATCTGTCCACATCGCGTTTAAGTTCAAACGCTTTTTCCCGTCTAATACATCTTGTCTATCTTCAAAACGGATATTGTACGATTTTTTCGGGAAATCTCTTGAAGAATTTCCGCGAAAACGAAATTCAATAGGAGCAGTCGTATCACCGATTGTTGCTTCTCCATTTAAACGATCATCAGAAAATGGCGAGCGTTCAAAAAGTTCGTTAAGATCTTCTTCAGCGACGTTTAAATGAATCGTCTCAATCGTATGTTTATTTTCTTTATTATTTTCGCTTTCTATTATAGGTTCATTCTCTTTTTGTATAAAGAAAGTGATGAGTAATATGATAGGAACTATTGCTATTAATACTTTTATTGTTTTACTCATAAGAAGTCCTCCGTCTATTAAGTTTATAGCATAGTTATTGTAGCACACATGTAAGTAGTCATGTGTAATAGTTTTTTTAACTTTCATTCGTATTTTCTTACGTTTTACGATAAAATAAGATAGGTGCATATTGTATTAATTTCAGAATAGAAGTAGAGGATGTAGCGAATGACTTATCATTTGAATGTATTTAAGTATTTTACAGCTCCTAACGATCATCTGTTTAGAATTGATCGGGCTGAAACGATAAAAAATATTAAACGTACGACTGCTTTGCTTATTTTTGCGAGCATATTGATTTATGGTTGGATGGCTTATTTAGGGATAGGCTCCACGCTTATTTTAGATGGCGATTTATTGTTTACTGCAGCCACTTATGAATCGAGTAAATTTTGGTTTATCATCGGTCGGGCAGCATTTGGTGGTATTTATGCGGCGATTATGATTTTCGTTCCAGCATTTATCTTTCGACTAATATCGAATATTGACTTTAGTAAATTAGTCGTCATGCAATTAATTGTGTTTCTATTTATTTTAGTTGAACGTCTGACGTGGATTCCGTTAGCTGTTTTCGCGGACTTAGACTGGTTTGTTTCACCATTATCACTTGGTGTTTTAGCATCTTATGTGACGACAAAATCGTGGGTCATTTACTTTTTCGGTTCGATCACTATTTTCCAAGTACTCATTATGATGTTGCAAATAAAATTTATTTGTTACTTTTTAGATGTAAAAAAAGGACTTATCGGTTTCAGTGTCTTTTTATTACATTTTGTCGAATGGTGGCTAATTACACTTGTGAGCTTCGTCAGTGTATTTATTATAGATAGGTGGTTCTTATAATGCGAAAAAGATTATTGTGGCTTATTCCACTCATTTTTGTCGTTGTAAATGTTGTTTTACTCGTGAAAGACGATGGAGAAAAGGTCGAACGATTAAATTATGTTAAAAAGTGGGAAGTAGCTCAAGGAAAAGATTTAAAAGAAACATTAGCAACAGAGGGGACGTTTGATTTTATAAATGAGTACCCTGTTTTTATTGATGAAGAAGCAGGGGCGTTTGACGAGTTCTCAGTAACTGTTGGGGATACCGTTGAGTCAGGAGAACCATTGTTTTCTTATAAAGTAAGAAATTACTTTGAGCGATTAGCAACTTTAGAAAATGAAAAACAAGCGATTGAGCAAAAAGTAACTGCTGCTCAACAGGCGGCTGATGAGATGCAAGGTGTCGTTATTAATGAGTCAACAACACGGATTATGTATCCAGACGGTTCAGAGGCTGGGACGATTCCGAGCGACACGACATTTGCTGAAAGTGCGAAAGAACAATATATGATTGATAAAAATAAAGAGGTACGTCAATTAGAGGCGGAACTTACGAGTGTTGATGCAGAGTTGAGTGATTTAGCTGCAGGTAAAGATACGATTGTCGTTGGCAGTCCGTATGACGGAAAAGTAATCGATATTTCTGAGTCACTTGATAATCCTGTAATTACGATTGGGTCAGAAGACCTTCACGTGACAGGAACTCTCTCTGAAAGCGAACGAATGAAAGTGTCTGAAGGAATGAGTGGTGACGTTACTTTACTTGAAAAAGAAGCGGCAGAACCATTATCTGGAACGTTGACGTTTCTTAGTGAGCAAGCAGCTGAAGTAGATTCAGACGAAAGTACGTATGCATGGGAATTAACACTTGAAGAAGAAGAGGATCAATCAGGTATGCTTCAAGGGTATCACGCAGACGTCGTTATTACGCTTGCCGAGTCTCCTAATGCAACAGCTATTAAGTCACGTGCACTCGTTGAAGAAAAGGAAGAAGACTTCGTTTGGCACATGCAACGTTCAGGCATATTGAAAAAGCAGGCTGTCTCGAGTGGTGTGGAAATGGATCCATACGTTGAAATTACTTCAGGATTAGAAAAAAATGAATCCGTCCTATTAGAAACGGATAAACGTTTATATGAATCACCATTTATTACACCGTTTAAACCGAGTAAAGCGAAGTGGAAAGAAATTTGGCAAGATGGCCCGAGAAAACGGAGTATATTTATTGGCTTGCTCGGACGATAAGTGACTGTCGAGGGATTAAATGATGAAAAAGACGAATGATTTAATCATTGTTAGTTCATTTATTATATGTATTTGTTCAATAAGTGCTTTTTTGCTTTTTAGTCCGAGTAAAGAAGTGTCTGAAACAGAAAATCGCCCACTTGAAGTGGCGCCTCAGCTGTCACTTACAGGTGTTTTGGCAGGTGACTTTTCTGATGGGGTTGAAGCGTACGCAACCGATCAATTTCCAGCACGTGATGCTTGGATAAAAAGTTATTTACGTTGGCAAATCATGTCTGGACAAACGTTTATTCACGATTATTATTTAGCGGATGATTGGGTGTTTCCGCGCCCATTTACAGAAGTGGATGAAGCAGCGATTTCTTTTGCAACAGAGCAAATGGAAGAGCTTGTAGAATACACTGCAAATGAAGCAATTGAATTGTTTTTCTTTTCTTTACCAGATAGACGTTACATGATAGATATGTCTTTTCCGAAACGTGTACAAAATAACGTATTACAACGCGATAAAAATACGTTTTTGCCGAAGTTACGTACAGTTGGCATTCGCGCAGTTGATATTGGTGAAGAGTGGCAGGAGACGTATGAAACGAATAACTTTCGCCCATATTATTACCGAACAGATCATCACTGGAATGTAGACGGGGCGCTGCTAGCGTATGAGTCCATTCATGAGACGTTAAGAGACGAGTCAACAACTTTTCAAAAGGACGCATTTGATCCATCAGCATTTGACAAGCATTGTTTAACGGATAAAGAATTTTTAGGATCTTATAATCGCCAACTATACGGTTACGTCGATGCGACTGATGAACCACTCTGTTATTACTTGCCGAGCGAAGCGGCTATTGATGATTGGGATGTTTATCAGCATGAAATAGCTGAAGGTAATGAATTATCATTTTCTGATATCTTCGGTGTCGCTGAGCAGAAGGACGAAAAGCAAATTGCTTATGATGAGTTATTTATGTCAGATTATGATGAGTTACATATTTTAAATGAGACGGGTGAAGGGAAAGCACTTATTTTAAAAGATTCTTACGCTAATCCACTCATTCCATTAATGGCAAATAACTTTGCACAGACGACGATTTATGATGTTCGTCATAACGAAGGTCGGGACTTACGAGCATTTATTGAAACGCATGACTTTTCGACAGTTATATTCTTATATAGCAACGGACGCACATTGGATTACTTATACGATTGGACATTAGACTAATGAGAGAAAAAAGCGGTTATGCTTATCAAAAGCGATAAACATAACCGTTTTTTATATAATTTATTTTATTTGAGGAATCTTTGTGTTTAAAATCTAAAATATATAAATGGATTATACGTTGAATTCACTAAAAACATCGTGACGATCAAGAACAATGATAAATAAATAACTGGGCTAAAGCTATGGCGCGTCACCGTTATTATTCTATGTGATAATAAATCTGTTTGAAGATTATCAAGCTTTTCTCTCACGTAAGGGAAAATAGGTAAACTAAACAGTATGCCGAGCACGAAAACTAATACATAATCATAGGCGTATAGCATAGCTGTTTGGTCGATGAATCCGGCACCTTGTAATCCAAAGACTGTTTTCAAATAATTTATTGAATACGTGAAGTTATCTGCCCGGAAAAATACCCAGCCGAGAGAAACGAAAAACAGCATATAAACGTGTTGCAAAGGACGCCATAATTTCTCGATTATCCGTAATAAGCCGAGCCGTTCAATAGCTATTAGTATGCCGTAATAAAGCCCCCAAGCGATGAATGTCCAGCTAGCACCGTGCCAAAAGCCGGTAATCGTCCAGACGATTAGTATGTTTCTGTATAACTTCAATGGTGAGACACGATTTCCACCGAGCGGAATGTAAATGTAATCGCGAAACCATGACGTTAATGATATGTGCCAACGACGCCAAAACTCAGATATGCTTCGGGAAATATACGGGTAGTTAAAGTTTCTTAAAAACTCGAAGCCGAACATTTTCCCAAGGCCGATTGCCATGTCGCTGTAACCTGAGAAGTCAAAATAGATTTGTAAGGCATATGCAACCATGCCAATCCAAGCAGTTGATGTGCTCATTTCCCCAGGGTGCAAAGCAAATATATAATCGGCGATTTCTCCTAATTGATTGGCAATAAGAACTTTCTTTGCAAGTCCGAGAATAAATTGCTTCACGCCACTCGCAAATAAATCGAGACGATGAATTCTATCTTTTATTTGTTTAGCAATCGTATGGTAGCGAACGATTGGACCAGCGATGAGCTGCGGAAACAAAGAAATATATAACGCTAAGTTAAATAGATTTTTTTGTACCGCGACGTCACGACGGTAAACATCAATGACGTAACTGAGTGCTTGGAATGTAAAGAATGAAATTCCAATTGGAAGCGGAAGCTCAGTTAAAGGGATATTCATTTGAAACAGAGTATTTAAATTATGAATAATAAAGTCACTATATTTATAATAGCCAAGAATAAGTACGTTGCTCAGAGTAGCTAAGATGAGCCACGTTTTTGCTCGGTTATTTTTTTTATGTGCTCGATCGATTAAGCGACCGAATATGTAATTTAAAGTAATGGAAATGAGCATTAAAAGAACGTATATCGGCTCACCCCAAGCATAAAAAAACAAACTTGTAAGTAAGAGAATAATATTTTTTAGCGCAAAAGGAACGATGTAATATACAACGATCGTTATCGGTAAAAATATAAAAAGAAAGACTAAACTACTAAAAACCACATTCGTCACCCCGTACGCATAAAGATGCTCGCTTAATTAATAAATACATTATAAAGCTAACAAATGAATAAAGAAAGGTTATTAAAAACAGTTGCCACAAAAAAAGCTTGTAAATGATATTTTCGTCCATTTACAAGCAAGTGGGGGGAATGTGCTTCCTCTTATATAATACCGTTTAAACGTTAAAAATAAGTTAAAACGGATGTTAGTTTTTAAAAATAAGCTAAAAGACTCCCTTTTTATGATTCAGGGAGTCTTTTAGTTATGCTTATTTATTAACGATGTCATTCACGAAGTCACTCAATATAGGAATGCGCGTTTTGCGATGTTGATAGGCACTCCATAATAAATAAAGCCATAAAATAAACGAAAGGGGTGAAAGTAATAACGTAATGATCCAGCCGAGTATAGGTATAAAAGAAAGGATAGAAAAGAACACGATTAAAACGACAGATATCGAGAGGGAAAGAAAGGCATGGTATCTGACAAATTTATTATCCTTTTCAATGACTAAAAAGATAATTGCAGTAATAAACGTAAGGATATAACAGAGCAATCCTGCAATGTTTTCAGGTAAGCCACTTGCTGTTTGCTGTTCTTCTTCTGTCGTCTCATCTTTAAAAACATTTTGTTTCTTTTGAATGTCGTCATCATTGTCCATCATCTGTATCACTCCTATTTACATTTCAAAATCTTCTTGTTTTTATTTTAAATGATTAACGTTAAATACAAGTTAAATAGACAAAGAAATAAATAAGTCTTTAAATCATCTATGTATTAATTGTCGTTATGTTGCTACGTGTATAATGAAATAAAGGACTTTCGCTATATATGTCGAAACATGTATATATAGAAAAAGTGCCAGAGCGTTTATTTTTATAAGGAAGGGGGATTTTATGACTGGTCCACGAAAAATTATGATCGTTGAAGATGAGGTAGGCATTCGTGAGATGACTAAGATGTATTTGGAAGAAGAGGGGTATGAGGTGATACCTGTTGAGAATGGCGAGGAAGCACTACGAATTTTAGACGTGACGAGCCCGCATTTAATTCTGCTAGATATTGAAATGCCTGGTCGTGACGGGTTTGAAATTTGCCAGGAAATTCGTCAGCGTATGACAGTGCCGATAATTTTTGTCACCGTGCGGAGAGATACGTTAGACAAAGTGAGGTGCTTTGAAATTGGCGGTGATGACTACGTGACGAAGCCTTTTGAATTTGAAGAGTTAAATGCACGAATAAAAGCGAATATTAGGCGGTATTACACGTATCCGCAAAAGCGAGGAAATATTTTAAAGTACGGCGCTTTAGAAATTCATTTACACAATTATGAGTGTTATTTAGACGGTGGAAAAGTTGATTTGTCGACGAAAGAGATGGAATTACTTATTCATTTCTCCCGTCATCCAAATCAAGTGTGGAGTCAGGAGCAATTATACGTAAAAGTGTGGGGCATTGATGCGACAGGCAACTATGACACAGTGAAAGTGCATATTACGTATTTGCGTCGGAAAATTGAAGAAGATCCTAGTCGTCCACAATATATTAAAACAGTACGCGGATTTGGGTACGTTTTTAGCGGATAAGGAGGTACTTTCTTATTGAACAGACAACAATCCTTTTTTTCCATGATCATCATACTAGCAACTGTATTATTTAGTTTTTTGGGTATTGCCGAGGCACATGAAACAGAGCCGTTAACGTTAAATTTTGACACGAAAAATAAAAGTCTTTACCCAGCAATGGATATTATTAAAGATTATGAGTTAAATATGACGATTGATGACGTAACGACTGGTAAGGAAGCTCATTCATTTATTCCTATTGGTGATGTTGAACAAAAAAGTGGTTTTTTTCAAGCGGGTAATTGGTTAAGGTTTGATGTCGATAATCGTTCAAAAGAAGATAAATGGCTCATTGAGTTTTCTTTCGCCCTTATTCATGAACTAAAGATTTATGAACAATCATCAGGAGAAATTGAATTACTTTATTCTGGAGGGGCGAATTTACCGTTCCATCAAAGAGAAGTGAATGATCGCTACTTTATTTATGATTTAGATATCCAGCCTGGTGAAAAGAAGACTTATTATGCGTATGCTGTCGGAAGCGGTGACTTACATCCACCAATTTCTATTTGGCAAAAAAATGCCTTTATAGAGAAAACACAATTTGAATCAACGATGCTCGGACTTTTTTATGGCATTATTCTCGTAATGATTTCTTATAATTTATTTTTATATTTTAGTTTACGTATGCGAAGTTACTTGTACTATGTCATTGCTATTTCGTTTACACTCCTCGGAAAAATGGCAATTAACGGTACGGCCTACCAATATTTATGGCCACATTCACCGGAGTGGAATATTATTTCTGCCCCTATTTTTGTAGCGCTCGGCTGTTCAGCGATTGTTATTTTTACGCGAAATTTTCTTGATATGGACACATATACACCATCATTTAGAAAGTTATCTTACGTTTTAATCGGCTTGAACGGAACGGTCATTATTACGATGTTCATTTCGCGGTATATTGGTTTGTATTTAATGGTTAGCTTTTCATTACTTACATTTTTATCGGTACTCATTTATGCTGTTATTTGTTTGATTCGTGGTGCGAGGCAAGCGCGGTTTTACATCGTCGGTTGGGTCGTTTTTTTAACAGGTGTGTCGATAACAATTTTAGAACGTGCTGTCGTGTTACCTTTTACAACGTTTACAGAATATGCAGGTCAGATGGCGATAACATTTGAAATCGTTTTATTATCACTCGCACTCGCTGATAAAATAAAAATTATTCGTGAAGAAAAAGAAGCAGCGGAAAAAGAATCACAACGAAATAAAGAACTCGCGATTGAAAATTTAAGAAAAGCGGATGAATTAAAGGATGAATTTTTAGCTGTTACGTCTCATGAGTTGAGGACACCTCTTTACGGGATGATTGGTATTGCGCAGTCGTTAAGAGATGGTGTGTCTGGTCAGTTGCCAGAAAATGCGAATAAACAATTGTCATTTATTATTGCGAGTGGTGAACGTTTGACGAAACTCGTTAATGAAATTTTAGATTTCTCTAAACTGAAATACGATTCGATTAAACTCGATATAAAACCTGTACACGTTCATCAAGTATTAAACCTCGTCATTGCGATTATGAATCCGTTACTAACAGATAAGAATATTCGACTCATAAATAATATTGATGATGCGCTGCCACCAGTTCGTGCCGATCAAAACCGCCTGCAACAAATGTTGCACAACTTACTCGACAATGCGATTAAATATACGGATGAAGGGGAAATAATTATTTCAGCGTACGAGCGGGCGAACGATGTTACGATCAGTATTACAGATACAGGAAGAGGTATTTCTGACGAACAGTTAGAACATATTTTCCAACCGTTCGAACAAGGGAGCTTATCTACATCACGTGACGTTTCAGGTGTTGGTATCGGTTTAAGTATAACGAAAAATTTAGTTGATTTACACAGTGGGTCTATTCATGTTGAATCAGAAAAAGGCGTAGGATCAACTTTTTCAATTACTTTACCAATCCATGATGAAGCGTCATATGAAGAAGATGTTGCAGCGACTGTAGAGGAATTTATTTTCGGTGAAGAAGCGAAAGAAGTCCAACCGATTGAGCGCCCATTTAGTGAAAAACGACCGACGATTCTCGTGGCAGATGATGAATACGTCAATTTACAAGTATTAATGAACCAATTATCTTTAGAAGGATATGACGTCATTACTGTCTTACGCGGAGAAGATGTGTTTCAAGTAGTTGAAGAAAGAGAAATAGATTTAGTTATTTTAGATATCATGATGCCTGGAAAATCAGGGTATGACGTTTGTAAACAGTTAAGAGAAACGTATACATTAATGGAATTGCCGATTTTAATGTTAACGGCTAAAAATCAACTTGAAGATAAAGTCGTATCATTTGAAGCAGGAGCGAATGATTACCTAGTGAAACCGACAGATAAACAAGAGTTACTGTCTCGTGTTAAAACGCTCGTCCGTGTAAAAATGTTGAATCAAGAACTTATCGAAGTTAACGCCCATTTAGAAGATAAAGTTACTGAACGGACGTATGATTTAAAGGTAGCGAACGAAGATTTACATGATGCGATTTCCTCTAGACAACAGTTGTTAGCGAATATCGCTCATGAACTCGGAACGCCTGTCACATTAATTCACAACTACTTAGAGTTAGTACAGAAAGAAATGATTGACGTGAATGATTCGTATTATCAAGGACTCGTCACTGATAAAATAAATGTTCTTAATCGACTCATTGAAGATTTATATGATTTAGCGTTGTTAGAGTCAAAACAGTTTAGTTTTAATTTAAAAGAAGAACCGCTTGATGAATGGCTCACTCGTTTAATAGAAATGTGTGAATTTACGACGACAGAAAAAGGGCGCCTATTTACAAAAGACATTAATAAAAAAGGGCTAGATAATTACATTTGTTTCATCGATCACGAGCGGATGAACCAATTGTTTAATAACCTTATCTCAAATGCAGTGAAAAACACTGATGAGGAAGTAGGGGAGATTCACTTGGCCGCGGATGTTAACGAAGGTTTTTTATATGTCGAACTGAGCGATAATGGGTTCGGTATTCGAAAAGAAAATTTACCGCATATTTTTGAACGTTTCTTTAAGCGGAACGTTGAATCAAATGAACATGAAGGAACAGGTCTCGGTCTTCCGATTGTTAAACAAATCATCGACGGGCATCGTGGGAACATATATGTGGAAAGTAAGCTTAATGAAGGAACGACATTTTATATGACGTTGCCACTTCTCGATAAAGAATTGTATTAAAAAATGTCCAGAGCGTTTGAGGAACGCCTGGACATTTATTCGTTTAATGAGTGAATTTAATTGTGTAATACTCCTTGTGGTGGTTCTTTCGTTTCTGTCGCCGCATGTGATTTAGACTTGTTATGAAGTTGTCTGAACCTCGAAGAAACACCGAGTAATTTGTCTTGTAAATCAATGGCAGGCTCTAGTGATCGAATACTTATTTGGTATTGACGAATCATAGCAATCGTCACGAGCGGATCAATAAGTGCTCGCTTAATGACAGTCGTGATGACGTAAGCACCAACGACAGCGAGGAATCCTGTAAATGTACCGAGACCTTGTGTATCTCCAGCAATAAGCTTCCCTACGAACATGAGCGGGAAGACGAGTAGTAAAAACACACCGATGTTGAATGCATAAATGAAAAGCACAGCACCCGCACCTGTTTTTAAAATGCCTTTCCAACTTTGAGCGTACAAGACGACGCCGTCAGAGGCAGATTTCCAGACAGACTGTTTATTTTCTTTTCCTTTTTGTAAGAAAATATAGCTCATAATTGCTTCATCAATATAATTTAAACTAACAGACATAATGGCGTTTATAATACCAATAATGTTTTTCGATCCTGGAATAAAACTAAAGACATTTCCAATTCGAAAAATCCACCGTTGAATTTGTTTAACAGAAGCATAGACGAGCTTGTCTACGGCAAAAGCGACGTTTGAAGCACCGAAGTTTTCTGTCACTTTATCTTTTCCGTAAGCAATCATTCCTTTACCTTCAGGAATTTTACCGTTCTGCATTAATTCGACAATAACTGCGATATGACCTGTTTTTACCATGTATAAAAAGTAGCGCTCTAAAAACTTCAGTCCACCATAGACAGCTCCAAAAGATATAATCATAACGATAATAAAGAAAAAAGAATTTTCACCGAACATTTTAATTAAAAGAAATCCGACACCAATCATTATGCCGAGAAATAAGAACGCAACTAGGGCAAATACGACGTACGTTAAAATTCTCGTCATGACGAAAGGGAACGTCCGTCTAAATAACTGCATAATTGATAGATCCATCGTTTCATTCACTCCTTTCCATTAGCATAAAAATCTACTAATTTAAGTATAAGAAGTGAACGTTAAATGTGTGTTAAAAACACATTTTAATTAATATTTAGGATAAAATGACTAGTAAGAAGCAATAAAAAACCTCTCAGACGAAATGACCGCTTGAGAGGTTTTATTGAGAAAGACTGATTATTTTTGAATGACGTAAACGCTCCATTTCGAGAAATCGAACGTATCTGTTAAAAGTGTACTCGCAGGGAAAATAAACGTCCAAGGCTTACTCGTGTTCGCACTCACGCTAAAGTCGTCCAGTTTGAAATGTCCACGAACGACTTCTTCTCCAGTAGCATCTCGCACGGCTAAAGGGATTTCTTTAAAGGAAATATTGTTTTCTGTTCCGTTACGGATAAGTACAGTAATCGATAAGTCTTTATTTTCCTTTTGGTTAGCGCTAATACCTAAGAAGTTTACTTCACCAGGCTTAAGAGGCTTTGCTTCATCGACGATTTTCTCTAAAGAATCACGTGTTGATTCACCAATAGATTTTTCCCAAGATTCTTCAAGCTCTAGTCGGTGCTTATCTTCAATTTGGAAAGCAAGTGACCAATCATCCATTGGTAAGTCGACTTGCTTTAACAAATCTTTCGTCGTGTAGTGGAACTTCCACGGACGTGCACTGTTCGTTGGTAAAGCTCCTAACTTTGAGAAATCAAATGGTTTTCTCCCGATAATTTCTTCGTCAGGTCCGAATAAAATAATTGTCATCGGCTTTAATTCAACAGGCTGTGTAATTGTACTACGAATAAGACCAGTTACTTCTAATCCACCGTCTTTTTCAAAAATTTCAATGCCGTAAATTGACAATTGATTTTCTTCTAATTTAGGGCTCTGGGAATTATGAAATGCGTAAACGTATCTGTCTTCATTCGTAATGTCCCAGCTATTTGGTATGGAAAGCTCTGTCTCAATACCGTCTTTATAGTCATCGATTGATGTGACGTTATTATCTTTATTTGACATCTTTACATCTTCCTTTCTTATTTATCCGCTAATTGTTTTAGAGCTTGCTCTTTTTTTATGACATTTTCAAGTAAACCTTTTAACCGTCTCGCAATATCGTATTGTAAATCATTATACATTGCTTCGAAAAATGTGTAACCTTCTTTTTTGAATATGTCTAACGGATTGTCTTGCTGATATTGGCGAATACCGATACCTTGTTTAAACTGCTCCATCGTGCCGAGATGTTTTGTCCATAATGTATCAATGACGAATAAACCAGTGCCGCGCACACTATCTTGAATCGATTCATTCGCTTCATAATTTGTCACAATTTCATCATGTGCTTCCCAAATAGCTGTGACTTGCTTATTGAGTACTTCTACGTCATCAATTGTGTCAGGTAGTGATACGTCGCTTAATAAAATATTTTCTAAAGCATCTTGTAGTTCATCAATCGCCCAATCTTCTGGGTCTGTTTCGGCAGGGCAGAAGTGTTCAATAAATGTATGTGGTATATGTTCTGTCTGCTTTTTGAAAAATGCGAGTGCGTTTTCAACGGTTAAAACATTATCTCTTAATTCATAAATAACTTTGCGTTGGTCATTAATAACTTCTTCTAAATTCAAGTTAAAATCTCTAAATGACTGTTGTAAACCTTCACTCGTCGCCTGTACTGCTTGAACGACTTTATGAATACTCTTTGAAGTGATACGCCCGTCAGCTTCACTTTTCAACCGTTTCTTTGAGCGTTCTAAAATGTCTTCCCCGTAGCGAATGAAGAGGGGGTCTTCAAGTGAAATAATAAACTGTGAAGCACCTGGGTCCCCTTGACGGCCTGCGCGTCCTTTGAGTTGGTTATCTATTCGTAAACTTTCATTACGTTCTGTTCCGATAACGAATAATCCACCGAGTTCAGCAACACCTTCACCGAGCATAATGTCTGTCCCACGACCCGCCATATTCGTCGCAATCGTTATTTGGTCTTTTTGTCCGGCTAAGGAAATGAGCTTTGCTTCTTGTTCGACACTTTTTGCGTTAAGTAATTGATACTTTAACGCATGCTGATCAAGTTGTTTAGCAATTTCCTCTGACTTTAAGATAGACGTCGTTCCAATCAAGATTGGTTGTCCTTTTTCGTGACGTTCGATGACTTCTGAAGTAATTCGTTCGTATTTATTGTCCATCGTTAAGTAGACGATATCTTCATTGTCCTCGCGAATGGACGGGCGATTCGTTGGAATTTGTACGACATCTAAGTTGTAAACATCTTGCAATTCCCGCTGGTCACTTTTCGCTGTCCCAGTCATTCCAGATAACGTTGGGTACATGCGGTAGTAGTTCTGAATCGTTATTGACGCGTGTGTTTTATTTTCTTCTGTGTTTGGAAGTCCTTCTTTCGCTTCAATGGCTTGGTGTAACCCGTCACTTAAACTACGACCTTCCATAATTCTCCCAGTGTTCATATCGACGAGCTTTATCTCCTCATCTTCAATAATATAGTCTACGTCACGCTCGAAAAGTACTTGTGCACGTAAAGCTTGTAGTAAAGAGTGGAAAAGAGCTGCATGGTCAAGTAAGAATAAGTTATCGACACCGAACACTTTCTCACATTTATTTAATCCTTCATCTGTAAAGTTAACCATTTTTAATTCGCGATGAAACGTATAATCAACGTCTTCTGTAAAGCTTTTAATAACGTTTGAACAGACGCCGTACAGCCGATCGCTCGGCTTCGTTTTACCGGCAATAATAAGTGGTGTTCGTGCCTCGTCAATGAGCACACTATCGACTTCGTCAATAATCGCAAAATGGTAAGGGCGCTGTACTTTTTGTTCAACGCTTGAAACAGTGTTGTCACGCAAAAAGTCAAAGCCAAACTCTGTTCCGACTCCGTATGTAATGTCGCACATATACGCTTTTTGCTTATCTTCATTGGACATCATCGGGACGTTAAGTCCGACAGTAAGTCCTAAAAACTCATGGACTTGTCCGATGAGTTCGCAGTCTCTTGAAGCTAAATATTCGTTTACTGTAATAATATGTACACCTTTACCTTGAAGAGCAACGACGTAACTCGGAAGTGAAGCGACTAACGTTTTACCTTCCCCTGTCGCCATTTCAGAAACATTCCCGTCAAGTAATGTTAAGCCACCGATAAGTTGCACGTCATAATGTCTGAGGCCGAGAACACGCTTTGCTGCTTCACGAACGACGGCAAATGCTTCAATAACAATATCGTTAAGTTTTTTACCATCAGCAAGCTGTTGTTTAAACACGTCAGTTTTTTGACGAAGCTCATCATCAGAAAGTTGCTCCATTACTTTTTCTTGTTTATTAATTAAACGTACTTTTTTTTCATAAGGTTTTAATTCACGGTATTGCTTTGCTTTTTGAAACCGATTCATCCAGTTCATATGTTAATGACTCCTTAATTAAAAATGTTCACTTTTATTATTGTATCATGAATGACGGTGTATGTATAAGTAGAATAGGCATAAATGATACGTTTTGAAGAGTTTGTTAAACGAAAGAAAAACGCCTTTGCTAAAATGTTTTTCGCAAAGGCGTGTACGGAAATAAGTATTAGTTAATGTTTAGGTGTTCTTTTAATGTTGTTGTTGCATTGTTTAAAGATTCTTCATCGAGTTGCCAGTAATAGACAGCGCCAGGTTGGTAATCATATCCGTCAATCGTTAACGCTTCGATATCGAGGTCAGCACCTGCCGTAACGTATGTGAATAAGCTTTTCATCTCACTAAACTTCATGTTTGTCGTCATATTATTTCCAACGGCAGCGATCACTTGGTCATACTTTAAGATCGAACCGAGAGAAGCAGATTTTTTAACGATAGCTTTTAAAATATCTTGTTGTCTTTTACCACGCTCGATATCGTTATCTAGTTTACGTGTACGGGCGAGAGCTAAAGCTTCTTCACCGTCAAGTTCCTGTTCACCAGGTAATAAGTGGATGGCATCTAGCACGTTATGTGAATTCTGTTCATAAAACTCATAAGGAACGTCCACATTCACTCCGTCTAATGCGTCAACAACTTCCACAAAAGCTTCAAAATTTACTTTAAAGTAGTAATCAATCGGAATATCTAACAAATGCTCGACCGTTCGAATCGTTGCTTGTGTTTCTCCGTAAGCAAAGGCATGATTGATTTTTGAATAGTCGTTAATTTTCGGTATAAAGACATAAGAATCACGTGGGATGCTTAACATTTTCACACTTTTTGTTTCACGGTTAAGTGTAGCAAGCATTAAAGCATCCGTTCTAACAGGCTGTCCGATCATTTCTTCATCATGATCGTTCTCATCGACACCCATAATTAAAATAGATACGTTATCAATTTTCGGATCGACGCTAGATTCTCTTAAGTCTGATTTCTCTGAGCCATCATCTTCATACGCATTAGAAAATGCAGAGTCTGCTTTAACGTATAAATAAGCAGCATACGTTAAAACGGCTAAAAATAAAACAGAAATAATTGTTAAAATGAGCAAGGCTCGTTTCTTAAATGTTCGTTTCTTTTTTCTTTTTACGATCCGTCTCTTTTGGTTGTTCGACATTCGGATCCTCCTTCGTGCCTCGCATTGTTGAAAGGAATTAGTTATTTTCGTTTATTTAGTAAAAACTTCGCGATATCTTCACTTGAATGTCCGTCGGAAAATTCATTCCACTTTTGTGAAAATTGCTGAACGTTCGTTAATGAAAACGTCTCTTTTTTAATAAGTGATATAACATCTTCCGTTGTCCGAGCAATCGGTCCAGGCATTTCTTGTTCATAATTGCTAATTAAACCACGCGTTTTTTCGTACGTTTGTTGATCGTAAGCGAAAAATATCATCGGCTTGTGCTGTAGTGCATATTCAAACGGAATAGAAGAATAGTCCGTAATAAGTAAATCAGTAAATAAAAGCAAATGGTTCGTATCATGATAATAAGAAACGTCATAGACGAACGATTGGTGCTTTTCAGTTAAACGATAAGAAACAGCAGGATGCTGCTTGATGAACAAGACGTACTCATCTGCTAGTTCTTGATAAAGTTCATCTAAATCAAGGGCTAGTTTGTAGTCACGTAGTTGGTTGTCTCTATATGTCGGTGCATATAAGATAACTTTCTTTTCGTTAATGATTGGAAATTTTTTCTTAAATGACGTTTGAATACGTTCGCGCTCTTCGCTATTAAAAAACAAATCGGTTCTCGGAACACCTGCGCGAATAATTGATTGTTCATCTAATCCGAAACTTTCTTGGAAAACACGTGCCATTTCATTAGAAGCAACGGTCACGTGTTGGAATTGTTGGTACACTTTTTTAAATCTGCTCTTAGCACGCTTGCTACGTTTACTAATAGACGGGTCGTTCAGTCCGAACTTCTTAATGGCACCAGCGGCATGCCAAAGTTGGATGCGTGTCGTATTTTTTCTAAATGCAACAGCACCTAAAAAGCCAAAATAATTATCGATTAAAACTGTTTTTGCAGTTGCTAAATGATAGATTGATTTCAAGTAACTGATGGGTCTCCATGCATGAAATCGAATGACTTGAACGTTATCAGGGAAAGGATAGTTGCAACGATGATCTTTTAAAATGACTATCTCTTCATCTGATAAGCGTTTTAACGCTTGAGTCGTATAGTGAATATTGTCACCGAATGACGCGACGCACACTGTTTTCACACGTTGCGGAAATCGCTTGCAAATGTTAAATAACGTATTGAAAATGACTAAGTATGCGGATATAAAAAATTCCCTAACCATTATTCGTGTTTAGTAAGTCTTGCTTTATTTTTGTCGTTGAAATGCCGACTGTTCGTGGCAAATATACGACATCACAATATTCTCGTAAAAAATCGAACTCTCCTGTCCAGTCATCACCCATAACGAACAAATCAACGTTATGATCTGTTACGTCAGTTACTTTTTGCTCCCACGTATGTTCTGGAATTACTTCGTCGACATAGCGAATCGATTCGAGAATCATTTTTCTATTCTCAAACGAGTGGTAAGCTTCTTTATGTTTAAGTGCATTAAATTCATCCGTTGAAATAGCTACGATAAGATAGTCGCCCATTTCTTTTGCACGCCTTAAAATATTAATATGACCCGGGTGCAACAAGTCGAACGTACCGTATGTGATAACTCTTTTCATGTTCATGTACCTCCGTCTAAGATTTAAAAATATATTATCTATATGTATGGTTCATTAGGATTTAAGACATTTAATATTTATTATACTATAAATTGACAAAAGAAACATAGTAAAAGGCGACATAAATGATTAGACAATTGTTTGAGGACGCTTATATCTACTCATGCAAGGGTATAGTAATAAAAGAGTAATCACATTTTAAACGAAATGTTATATACTATCTTTAAGAAGAAGATGTAAACTAAAGTGTGTGTTTGACATTAAAAGTATGAAACAAGTAACATATTTAACCGTGTGCATATTTATTTTTATAAAGGTGGATTTTATATATGGATAAAATATCTGTTATTATACCGATGCATAATACCGAAGAATTTGTGGGGGATTGTTTGTCCTCTTTAAAAAATCAAACGTATGATAACTTAGAAATAATTATTGTTGATGATAAAAGTACGGATAACTCTCTGGAAATTGTACAGGAATACGCAGAAGCAGATGATCGAATGATCGTCTATTCATTAGATGAGCAAAAAGGTGTGGGGTATGCGAGAAATTACGGAATAGAAAAAGCAACTGGAGCATACGTATATTTCTTAGATAGTGATGACTTTTTACCACGTGAAACATTGAGCATTCTAATGAATAATATTGGAGGGAATGTAGCTGTTCGTGGGAGTGTTAGATCGAGTCATTTATCATCGGCATTCACAGTAACTTTTGACGGCAATTTTAATCCAATAACATATACTGATAATCGTTACAATCTGCTCCATAATTTAAAGGCGAAAAACTTTTTAATAAAGAAGGAGTTTGTTGATGAACATAACTTAAAGTTTTCTGAAAGTCATATGTTCTATACAGATTTGTTCTTTTTACTACCATTTTTTAAAAATATTACTTACATACAAAGAATTAAAGAGGCAGTGTACTTCCAGCGCTTAAGAAACGATCCAATTTTAAATCCATCTTTATCTCAAACAGATTCCATTGATTTATCCAAAAGCTTTATTAAAGTGTTTGTGGATTTAAAGCAAACATATTCAAAGGATAATGGAATCAATGCTTTTTTAGACAAGCGATTTTTAAATTATTATCGCAAAGAAATACTGATTGCTATATCGACGAAAGAGGATGTAGAAGTTTTATTTGAACATTTGCGACAAGCGGTATCTTTGCTAGGGGAGAAAAGTGTTGCCAATGCAAGTATTATTTTACGGCGTGAACTAAAACCTATCCAGAAAAATAATATCAAAAGATACAAAAAAATAATGAAGAGACATAATGCATTTAGAGAATTAAAGGAAAGTCTAGGTTCGCGAAGACGATTTTATTATTTTTTATACAATCATGTTTTTACGAAGCTCCCAATTAAATCAAAACTTGTTTTTTTCGAGAGCTTTTTAGGGAAAAACTACTCCGATAGCCCAAAGTACATTTATGAATATATGAATAAGCATAAAAAGAAATATAAGGCCGTTTGGAGCTTTAATGAAAAAAAGAAAATTCCTGGTCGTGGGAAGCAAGTTGAGAGATTTAGCTTGAAATATTTTTATTATTTAGCACGAGCTAAGTACTGGGTGAGCAATTCTCGGTTACCTGTCCAGTTAACTAAACGAAAAGAAAATATCTATTTACAAACATGGCACGGGACACCATTGAAGAGGCTTGTTTTTGACATGGATGATGTTTATTCTGCTGACCCAAATTATAAAAAGAATTTTTACATTCAATCGCGTAGATGGGATTATTTGAGCTCGCCAAACGAGTACTCATCAAATATCTTCCAGAGAGCCTTTGTATACAATAAAGAAATGCTTGAATTTGGGTACCCAAGAAATGACATTTTATATAAAGGAAATAACAACAAAGAGATTAAAAAAATTAAAAAGAAATTAAATATCCCTTTAAATAAAAAAGTTGTTTTATACGCTCCAACTTGGCGTGATGATGACTACATTGCTCGTGGGAAATACAACTTTTCATTGAAGTTAAACCTAGAAAAGATGCAACAACGATTAGGTGATGATTATATCGTTCTGTTAAGAATGCATTACTTTATTGCTAATTCATTAGACATAAGTCAGTATGAAGGTTTTGCTTATGATGTTTCAACGTATGACGACATTGCGGAACTGTATCTCGCTTCTGACTTGTTAATAACTGATTATTCTTCGGTTTTCTTTGATTATGCTAATTTAAAGCGTCCAATTATCTTTTTCACTTATGATTTAGAGAAGTATAGAGATACTTTAAGAGGTTTTTATTTAGATATTGAGTCAGAAGTTCCTGGACCATTACTTAAAACTTCAGATGAAGTGATTGATGCTATTGAAACGATTGAAACAGTTAAAGAAGAATATGAGGAAATATATGATGCGTTCTATAAACGCTTTTGTTTATGGGATGATGGAAAAGCCTCAGAAAAAACAGTGAATAAAGTTTTTAAGTAGAAGCCAAAACCTTTGGGAAGTCAATGATTTGTACTTTCTGAAGGTTCTTCTTTTGTATTAAGTGTTATAATGTCATCGTACATATATTAATTATTAGTTAGGTTGTGGGGAGGAACTGTGAATGAAGCAATTGAGAAATCGGCAATTATTAAGCATTGATAAAATAGCGAATAAATACATCTTAAAAGTGTCTATTTTAAGATCTTACATAGAGGATTGGGAACAATTTTACTTTGCACTAATAACAACAACTAATGAGGAACTTACTTTTCAAGAGAAAAAAATCAAACAGTCTGGGGACTTTAATATTTATGAAATTGAGATTGATTATTCGAAAGAACCTTTATTTTATTCTCAGGGAGAAGAAGTTGGTTTTTCAATTGTTCGAAGACGAGGCGATGAAAAGCAACGTGGAAAAATAAAGAGTAACATTGACTATTTAGAGCAGCAGCAAATAAAAATAAGTGATAAGTATGTGTTCTATCCGAGTACAACAGTTAATGGGAATATTAATTTTTGTTTTAGGGAGAACTTTTTGTTGGCGACATGTGAACACATTATGCTTAGGGAGAAAGGAATTCTCCAATTGAGCGGTTTTTATCATTGGAATGAACTTGAAGATGTAGAAAACAAACAAGTTTATTTGACGTGGCAAGCAAAATCAAATGAAGAACCAATTCACGTACCAGTACAAAGCATGTCTATCCCAGAATCGTATACTTCATATCGTTGGTATGAGGAAGTGAAAAATCAAGGATATACGGTAATGGTCAACTTATTTGATTATATGGACGTAGGAAGCGCAAACAACTTCAAGTTTTATTTAACAGTAAATTATGAGGAAAGTAACGTTGTAAAAACGATAGAGAGTGATTATTTAATTGTGAGTCACGCAATTAATCGTGTGCCGATTAAACAAAAAGTGTCGCTACAAGATAAGCGCATTCAAGTGAGTGTTGAGGCAAAAAGAAAAACAGAGTGCTTAGCTGTTGATGTTTATGAATATAAATTTGCTTTAGAATTCATGCGTTCAGTGAAACGTCGCTGGGTAGTTCTTCGCCGTAGCAAGCAACTTTTACAGCTTTATAAATTAGCCTTTTTTACTTTAGGGAAAGTTTTGCCGACGAAAAAAGATTTAGTTATTTTCGAAAGTTTTCACGGGAAACAGTATAGTGATAGCCCGCGTGCCATCTATGAGTATTTGGAAAAGCATGCACCTAACTATGAACTCGTCTGGAGCGCAGACCGCAGACATACGGACTATTTTAAAGGGAAAAAAGTGCCGTACATTCGGAGGTTTTCAATTCGTTGGCTATTTGCAATGACGCGTGCGAAGTATTGGGTGACGAATGCGCGTTTACCGTTGTGGATTCCGAAGCCACGAGGAACTGTTTATTTACAAACGTGGCACGGAACACCACTTAAACGTTTAGCAGCTGATATGGATGAAGTGCATATGCCGGGTACGAATATTGAAAAATATAAAGCGAACTTTACGAAAGAAGCGAGTAAATGGGATTACCTCGTGTCGCCAAATGCTTATTCAAGTGAAATATTTCGTCGAGCATTTCGTTTTAATAAAGAAATGGTTGAATCAGGCTATCCACGAAATGACTATTTATTTAAAAGTGATGACGAGGCATTCGTTGCGTCATTAAAAGAACGGATGAATTTACCGACAGATAAAAAAATCATTTTATATGCACCGACGTGGCGTGACAATCAGTTTTATGGCCGTGGACGATATAAATTTGGCATGGAACTTGAATTAGACAAACTGAAAGAAGTGTTTGGTGAGACGCACGTTATCGTTCTTCGTATGCACTATTTAGTTGCTGAAAATCTTGATTTAACAGGCTATGAAGATTTTGTGTTTGATTATTCAGCGCATGAGGATATCCGTGATCTATACGTCGTAGCAGACATGTTAATTACCGACTATTCATCTGTCTTTTTCGACTATGCTAACTTGAAGCGCCCGATGCTTTTCTTTGTTTATGACATTGATGATTATCGCGACAACTTACGTGGTTTTTACTTTGATTTTGAAAAAACGGCTCCTGGGCCACTCGTTCGTACGACTGATGCGCTCATTAAAGAAATCGAACAGATAGAAGCACATGGGTACGAACCGACGACGGTAAATGACGCGTTTTATGATCGCTTTTGTTATTTAGAAGACGGCGAAGCGACGAAGCGTGTTGTCGAAGCGGTTTTTAAAGAGTAATGACGAACGATTGTCTTTATCGCTGTCTCGTTGTATAATCAAGTCGTAATTGATGTTCGACTAACTATTTAAAAGATATGAGAGGAAACTCGAATGAAAGCAGCTTGGACAATTATTAGGGAACAGATTGACCACTTTTATTTAGTGCGTAGACTGTCCTTATATGAAATAAAAAGTAAAAATAGAAACAACTATTTAGGGATGGCATGGGAAATTATTAACCCGTCGATTCAAATTTTAATTTATTGGTTTGTGTTCGGGACCATTAGAAAAAGGGAACCTGTGGAAATTGCTGGCATGGAGGTTCCCTTTATTCTTTGGTTGCTCTCGGCATTTATTTTATGGGTGTTCTTTTATCAATCAACGATTGACGGATCGCGTTCAATCTACACTCGTTTACGGATGCTATCGAAAATGAACTTTCCGATGAGTGTCATTCCGAATTTCGTTATTTTTTCAAAACTGTATATTCATTTATTTATGCTTGCGATTGCAATTATTATTTTCCAATTGTCAGGATACTACATATCCGTATATTACTTACAACTCGTTTACTTTATTTTTGCAACTGTCAGCTTTTTATTTGCTATCGCACTTATTACGTCGACGCTATCAACGATTATTCGTGACGTGCATATGCTACTCAACGCAACGTTAAGAATGTTGTTATACGTTTCTGGTATCTTATGGCCACTTTCAATGCTCGGTGGGAAGCTCGAATCGTTGATGAAGTTAAATCCACTGTATTATTTAATTGAAGGGTACCGTGCAGCACTCTTCGGGACAGAATGGTACTTCATTACTCATTGGTATTACACGTTGTATTTCTGGGGAATCGTCTTCGTCTTATTCTTGTTTGGATCAGCACTCCATTACAAATTCAGAAGACATTTTATTGATTACTTATAAAGGTTTGTGAGAAGTATGGAAAAAGCGATCATTGTCGATCAAATAACAAAAAAATATAAACTGTATACGAATATGAAAGAGCGGATGTTAGACTTAATTACGCCGAAAGATTACGGTGAAGACTTTTATGCGCTTACTGACGTCAATGTGACGATTGAAAAAGGTGACGCTGTTGGTTTTATCGGGATTAACGGTTCGGGTAAGTCGACATTATCGAACATTATCGCAGGTATAGTTCCGCCGACAAGTGGTCATGTGACTGTTAATGGAGAAACGTCGTTAATCGCTGTTGCAGCAGGGTTAAAAGGTGACTTGTCAGGAAGAGATAATATTGAATTAAAATGCTTGATGCTCGGATTTAGTAAACGTGAAATAGAGGCACTCGAACCAGAAATTATTGAGTTCTCAGAACTAGGGAAGTTTATCGACCAACCCGTAAAATCATATTCAAGCGGGATGAGGTCGCGACTAGGGTTTGCTATTTCTGTCACTGTTGATCCGGATATTTTAATCATTGACGAAGCACTTTCTGTCGGAGACAAAGCCTTTGCAGAAAAAAGTTTAGAGAAAATGAAAGAATTTAAAAAAGAAGGCAAGACGATGATTTTCGTCAGTCATTCCATGGGACAAATGCGGAACTTTACGGATAAAATATTGTGGCTTGAGTTTGGTCGTGTAAAAGACTTCGGTTCCACAGAAGAGCTTTTACCGAAATACGAAGCGTTTATTAAAGATTATAAAAAGATGTCTAAGAAAGAGAAGGCAGCTTACCGAAAAGCAGCGCTTAAAAAGAAAACGAGCGTACTTAAAGAAGCAAAATAATAAATAGTTATTTAATTAACATTTAGTCTCGAACAAATAAAAATGCTTGCGTTTATCTGATATGGGTTCAGTACATATCATCAATTAAGATAAGCACAAGCATTTTTCTATTTATAATTTTAAATCGTATTTTTATTCGTAAAATAAAGGATTGTCTGTATAATCCGTATCTTCGTCAGCATGAATGTTTTCATCTTTTATTGGTGGGAGATTTAAATGCGTGCGAAGCTCTGTTTCAACTTCTTTACGGCTTTCTTCATCTACTTCAAAATAAATGATGCCGTCACTTCTTCGTCCGTGATCACCTTCTAATGTCACTGAAGAAATGGGAATTGTTCGTTCCATACCGTATGATAAAAACTTTTTCATTTCATGAAACTTTAAGTTCGTCGTCATATTTTTAGCAATTGCTTCAATAAAATTATCAAGCTTAAAGACAGAGCTAAGAGTCGTCATTTCTTTCATCGTCGCACGAATAATTTCTTGCTGACGTTCACCACGATGAATATCACTATCATATTTTCTCGTTCGCGCAACGGCAAGCGCTTCTTCGCCGTTAAGTTTTTGCAACCCTGGGTATAAGTGGATACCGTTTTTCTTTTCTTTCGAGTCACGTTCTTTTAATTCGTACGGAACGTTAAAGAAAATACCGCCGAGCGAGTCGATAATTTCAATAAATGCTTCAAAATCAACTGTGACATAATAATCGACTGGAACATTTAAGAAGTTTTCGACCGTTTCGATTGTCGCTTCATGTCCACCAAAAGCATGAGCATGATTCACTTTTGTGAAATAATCAACTTCTGGGATATATACGCGCGAATCTCTCGGAATACTTAAAAGTTTGACGTCGTTTCTCTGTTTATTAAAAGTTGCTAACATAAGCGCGTCCGAGCGTCCGAGTTCTTGTTTATACTTTTCTTTGCGTCGTTCGCTTTCATCAAGCCCAATAATAAGCACTGATACGTTATCTTCAATTGGATCGACCTTTTTGTCTCTTAAGTCAGATTTGTCACCTTCTCTTCCACTATCAACATATGCTTCATTAACTGCTCTTTCTGTTTTTATGTATAAATAGCCAGCATAAGCGCCGACGGATAATACGATTATTAAAAGGGGGCTAATGATGTAAAAGGCCCATTTCTTTCGCTTGCTCATCTGTTTCCACATAGTCTTTTCCTCTCAATTATCCTTTTGTTAGACAATATCATACTATTATATAAGCTGTTCGTAAATATAAACTAACAAAAAAAGAGAGTTATATAGCTTATAACTCTCTTTTAATAAAGATATGTTGATTAATTTGTCGTGTCTGCTGCTTCTTCTGCCGTCGAATCAGCTTTTGCTTGAGACTTATTTAAGTCAAGGTGCTTCTGTAATATTTCTTTCGTATCTTCTAAAGCAATTTCATCAATCTGCCAGTAATACGTACTATCTGGTTGATAATCTTGGCCATCTAACGTTAATGTTTCAATCTTTAAGTTCTTTCCACTCGTTCCGTAAGAGACGAAGCTTTTAATTTCGCTTGAAAGCATATTTGTTTTTAGCTTGCCATCTACCGCTTCGATCATATCATCATATTTAAGGATAGAATCGATAGATGCAGCTCGTTTTACGATTGATTTAATAATATCTTGCTGACGTTTACCGCGTTCAATATCGTTGTCTAGCTTACGCGTTCGAGCGAGTGCTAATGCTTCTTCACCATCTAGCGTCTGAGTACCTGGCTTTAAGTGAATGGCATTCTTTTTATCCTTTGAGTTTAATTCTTTAAATTCATAAGGGACGTCCATTTTAATGCCGTCTAATGAATCAACGACGTCAATAAATGCTTCGAAATTAACTGTCATATAGTAATCAATTGGAATTTCTAAAATGTTTTCAACGGTTTCAATTGTTGCACGATGACCACCGTATGCGTGAGCGTGGTTAATCTTCGTTTCGTAACCGACTTTCGGTACGTAGACGAGAGAATCTCTTGGGATGCTTAGTAGCTTCACGCTTTTTTCATCTTTATTTAATGTTGCCAGCATAAGTGCATCCGTTCGTGCAGAGTCTTCATTTTTTCGTTTTTCACTAGAATCGACACCCATAAATAAAATAGAGACGTTATCAAACTTCGGATCAACAACAGTATCACGTAAATCAGATTTTTCTTTCCCGTCATCTTCATAAGCATTAGACAATACGGAGTCAGCTTTCGAGTACAAGTGAATACCGTAACTCGTAAATGCAACCATAATGAGCAAAGCTACTGAAGTCATGATGATTATTTGTTTTTTTCTTTTCGCCTTTCTTTTTCCTAGGCGCGAAGTATTAATCTCCGACATAAAATATTATCTCCTTTTAATGTGTATCAATCAGTTTTTATGTACGTAAAAGTATATAAAAATGAACTAAACTACATCTTACTATAATAAACCTTCTGCGTAAATGGGAAAATGTGGAATAAGTGTGTAAAATTTATCCCTTAGTTATCTCGTTTTGTAGCTCATGTTAAAAGTAGGCGATAAATTTTATTTTCTTTCCTACCTTTCGCTTGGTGTGTTCGATAGTTAGAAGTGAAAGGGGGAATGACAAAATGGCTATAGAAACTAAAAAGGATTCGAAGTTACGTCTCGTATTTGAGGTGGGAACAGATGAAGAGACGGGGGACCCGGTTTTTAAGGCGAAAATGTTTAACCGCGTGAAGCCAACTGCAACGCCAGAGCAACTTTATAGAGTTGCGACAACGTTAGCGGACTTGCAAAAGCATCCGCTTCTTGAAGTTGAGCGTAGAGATGAATTAGACATTCAAGAAGGATAAAAGAGAATTAAAGGGGGAAAGGTTAAATGAAACGATTAGAATTGTTCTTTGAAAACGAAGAAGGAAAAACAGTTAAGTACACATTAGATGACCCAATTGAACCAGTTGATCATGAGGTCATTCGTGCAGCGATGGACGTCGTCGTTGAGGAAGATATCTTCTACTCAATTGGAGGGTCAATCACACGTATTCGCCGCGCACGTGTTGTTGATCAAACGATTGAAGATATTGATTTAGGTTAAGTAAAAGAGAGCGTAGTGTGCACTGTGCATGCTGCGCTCGTTTTATTTCACGAGGAGGTATTCAGATGGACGTATGGATTCAGTTGTTAACAGACGTTGGCTTTCCGATTTTCGTTACATTTTATTTATTACATCGTATTGAAAATCAACTGGCACGCCTTATTCAAGCAATTTATGATTTACCAGAGCAATTAAGGATACCTTAAGTTTAATGATGCCTTTCTCATATGATATGAATCAGATGGATTTTTGTTGTCGATATAATAACAGATAATTCAAGGAAGATTCATATGTATATAGGAAGGCTTTTCTTTTTTATAAAAACATACATAAATATAGACCATTATAGTTGACGAAAATATACATATTGATTATGATAATTTCGAGTGAATCGTGAGTATTGAACGCTTCTTTCATTTTGAAGAAAAAAGAAGCAAAAACACTTGCTATATTTAATGAACTATCATATAATTAAATATAGGTTGCTTTTTTAGCAACAACTAATTAAAATTTCATTAATTTAACATATCTATTTTAAATTTTCTGATATTTAAAATAATAGTATAAAACGTTGATGAGGTAAAAGTTATCGGAGATATGTATTACCAGAGAGTCGAGCGTGCTGGAAGCCGACAATACATCCAATAGCGACATCCCCTCGGAGTGAGTGACTGAATGTGTAAACGTATAGGTTACTCCGGGCATAGTTATAGTGCTCGTTATTAATGAGTGAATGTTTTTTTAATTCATTCGTAAGGTGGCTTTTTTAGCTGCGAATAAAAGGGTGGTACCATGGAGACTTTTTCATCCCTATGCAAAGAATATGTTTCTTTACGTGGGCTGAAAAAGTTTTTTTGACGTTATAAGTAAATTAATTATTAATTTTAAAGCATACATGACGTACGATTGAATCGTATGAAATGAAAATATAGGAGGAAGAAATAATGGATGCTGGAGCTCAAATGAAAACAATGACAGATGATGAAATGTCGTCTAAAGCACAAGAACAAAAAGGACCGGATAATGGGTCTGGAATACTCATCCAAGCTCTTAAGGATCAAGGAGTAGAAGTAATCTTTGGATACCCTGGTGGAGCAGTCCTCCCGATTTATGATGCATTATATCAAAATCCGATTAAGCATATACTTGCTCGTCATGAACAAGGTTCTATTCATGCTGCTGAAGGATATGCACGTGTGTCAGGAAAAACGGGAGTAGTCATAGCGACGTCTGGACCAGGAGCGACTAACCTAGTGACAGGAATTACAGACGCAATGATGGACTCGTTACCGTTAGTTATTTTCACTGGACAAGTTGGTCAAGCAGTAATTGGAACAGATGCATTCCAAGAAGCGGATATTATTGGTATAACGCAACCGATTACGAAGCATAATTACCAAGTGAACGATATAAATGATTTACCGCGTATTGTAAAAGAAGCGTTCCATATCGCTTCAACAGGAAGAAAAGGACCAGTTGTCGTAGATATTCCGAAAAACATTTCGGAAACGGTATTTAAGCCGACGGACGAAGAAGTTGTCGTTAACTTACCGGGTTATCAACCGACGACTGAACCGAACTACAAGCAAGTGAAGCAAGCAGTTAAAGCAATTTCACAAGCGAAAAAACCACTCGTATTAGCAGGTGCAGGTGTACTTTTTGCAGATGCGATGGATGAGTTACAAACGTTCGTTGAAAAACATCAATTACCAATAACGAATACGTTACTCGGTTTAGGTAGTATTCACGGTGATCATGAATTGTTTTTAGGTATGGCAGGTATGCACGGAACGTATACAGCGAATATGGCTTTAAAAGAATGTGATTTATTAATTAATATTGGTGCACGTTTCGATGACCGTTTAACAGGTCGCTTAGACGCATTCGCACCAAATGCAAAAGTAATCCATATTGATATCGATCCAGCGGAAATCGGTAAAAATGTTCCGACTGAAATCCCAATGGTAGCTGACGCTAAAAAAGCGTTAGAAGCAATTTTAAAAGAGAAGTTCATTTCTCCAACGACAGATGAGTGGGTGAATGCATTAAAAGAAAAAGCAGAAAATTATCCACTTTGGTATGAAGAAGAAGAGAATGCTATTTTACCGCAACAAGCGTTAGAAATGGTTCATAAATATACGAATGGTGACGCGATTGTTACGACAGACGTTGGTCAGCATCAAATGTGGACAGCACAATACTATCGCTTTAACAACCCTAATAACTGGGTAACTTCGGGTGGATTAGGAACGATGGGCTTCGGTTTCCCAGCAGCAGTTGGTGCACAAATCGCTCGACCTGAAGAAACAGTTGTATCAGTCGTTGGTGACGGTGGTTTCCAAATGACGATGAATGAATTAGGTCTTTTACAAGAATTGAACCTTCCGGTAAAAGTTGTTATTTTAAATAACGAATGTTTAGGAATGGTTCGTCAGTGGCAACAGGCGTTTTACGAAGAAAGATATTCTGAGTCATTACTTCCTGTTCAACCTGATTTTGTAAAATTAGCGAGTGCTTACGATATTAAAGGGTACCGTGTAGAAACGTTAGAAGAAGCTGATAAAGTGTTTAAAGAAGCATTAACTTCTGATGAGCCAGTCGTTATTGACTGTCGCGTGAAGAAATTAGAAAACGTTTATCCGATGGTTGCACCAGGTAAAGGAAACCATGAAATGATAGGAGTGAGTAAACCATGAAAAGAGTCATTACTGTAACAGTTCTTAACCAAAGCGGTGTTCTTAATCGAGTAACAGGTTTACTCATGAAACGTCAATTTAATATCGAGAGTATTACGGTTGGTCATACAGAGCAACCAGGAAAATCAAAAATGACGTTCGTCGTTCATGTAGATGAGGAACGAAAAATCGAACAAATCGTTAAGCAATTACAAAAACAAATTGACGTATTAAAAGTTAATGATATTACTGATGATGCACTCGTTATGCGAGAGTTAGCTCTCGTGACGGTCATGGCAGCACCACAAATTCGTGCTGAACTTTCAAGTATTGTTGAACCATTTAGAGCACAAGTGATTGACATGAGTAAGAGTGTCGTCACGTATCAAGTCACAGGAAACCCTGAGAAAATTGATGCGTTTATCGATCTTATTAAGCCTTATGGTATTAAGAGTTTAACACGTACAGGTGCGACAGCATTTGTTCGTGATGCGAGAAAATCAGATGCACCACAATTATCAATCTTAAAATAAACTAATTAAGCAATAAACGCGCTCGGCACTTATTGCCGGCGCGCTTATTACGGCACTACTGATTTTAATTGGAAGATGTATTGAACAATTTGCTCAGACATATATTCCATTTAAATATAAATGTAACAATATTTTAAAAAATTAAAACAAACAAATTTTGGAGGAGATTTAACAATGGCTAAGATGTATTACAATCAAGATATTAATGAAGGTGTTCTACAGGATAAAAAAATTGCGGTAATCGGGTACGGTTCACAAGGACACGCACACGCATCAAACTTAAGAGATTCAGGTTTTGACGTAGTTGTAGGCGTTCGTCCAGGTGGTTCATTTGATAAAGCAAAAGAAGACGGACATGAAGTTATGACGGTTAAAGAAGCGTCAGAAGCTGCAGACGTTATTATGATTTTATTACCAGATGAGAGACAAAAACAAGTATATAACGAAGAAATTGAACCAGGACTAAAAGCAGGCGACTCACTCGTATTCGCACACGGCTTTAACGTTCATTTTGACGAAATTGTTCCACCTGCAGATGTAGACGTATTTTTAGTTGCACCTAAAGGCCCTGGACATTTAGTAAGAAGAACATTTGAAGCGGGTGCAGGAGTACCGGCATTATTCGGAATTTACCAAGACGTTTCAGGCCAAGCACGTGACGTTGCTTTAGCATACGCAAAAGGTATCGGAAGTGCACGCGCTGGTGTACTTGAAACGACATTTAAAGAAGAAACAGAAACAGACTTATTCGGTGAACAAGCAGTGTTATGTGGAGGAACAACTTCACTTGTAAAAGCAGGTTTCGAAACATTAGTAGAAGCTGGATATCAGCCAGAATTAGCTTACTTCGAAGTTTTACATGAGTTAAAATTAATCGTTGACTTAATGTATGAAGGTGGATTAGAGGGCATGCGTTACTCGGTATCAGATACAGCTGAGTGGGGAGATTACGTAGCTGGTGATGTCGTTATTAACGATGAAACGAAAGAAAGAATGAAAGGTATTTTAGCTGACATTCAATCAGGTAAGTTCGCTAAAGGATGGATTGAAGAGAACGAAAAAGGCCGTCCGAACTTCGACAAGATTAAAGAAGCTGAAAAAGAGCATCAGTTAACAGAAGTTGGCCAGAAATTACGTAAGATGATGCCTTTCGTTAACGAAGGTAAGGAAGCTAGCTCAGATGCGTAAAATCCACATTTTTGATACAACTTTAAGAGACGGAGAGCAGTCTGCTGGAATTAACTTAAACACAGAAGAAAAGTTACAAATTGCTCGTCAGCTCGAAAGGTTAGGGGTAGATATCATTGAAGCAGGATTTCCTGCTTCATCCCCTGGTGATTTTGAAGCCGTTCAAAAGATCGGTCAAACAGTTAAAGGTTCTATCGTAACTGGTTTAGCACGAACGATTAAAAAAGATATCGACGCAACATGGGAAGCATTAAAAGATGCAGAGAAGCCTCACATTCATACATTTTTAGCAACTTCACCGATTCATATGAAATATAAGTTGAAGAAAACACCTGAACAAGTCATTGATTTGTCAGTTGATGCTGTAAAGTATGCCCGAAAGAAATTTCCTCTCGTTCAATGGTCAGCAGAAGATGCGTTTCGCTCAGACCGTGAATTTTTAGTGGAAATTATAACAGAAGTTATTAAAGCAGGAGCGACAACAATTAATATTCCGGATACAGTCGGTTATGCAACGCCAGCAGAGTACGGCGCGTTGTTTAAATATTTAACTGAAAATGTTCCAGGCATTGAAAATGTTAATTTATCTGCTCATTGTCATAATGACTTAGGTATGGCTACAGCGAATACGATTGCTGCACTTGAAAATGGTGCGAATCAAGTGGAAGGAACGATTAACGGGCTTGGAGAACGTGCAGGTAACGTTGCTCTTGAAGAAGTTGCAGTTGCCCTTCATACACGCGCAGACTTTTACAAAGGATTAAAAACAGATTTAACGTTAAAAGAAATAAAGCGTACGAGCCAACTTGTTAGTCAATTGACTGGCTTTATGGTTCAACAAAACAAAGCAATTGTAGGAAAGAATGCTTTTGCGCATGAATCTGGTATTCATCAACACGGGATGTTAGAAAATCCTGAGACGTATGAAATTATTACACCAGAATTAATTGGTGCAGAAGTTGAGCCGCTTGCACTTGGGAAGCACTCAGGCCGTCACGCATTTAAAGATCGTGCGGTAACGATGGGCTTTGACTTAAGTGAAGAGCAAATCCAAAAAGCATTTGATGAATTTAAGGTTCTTGCAGATAAAAAGAAAGAAATTACTGAAGATGATTTATACATCTTATTTACAGATCAACAAGTACGTATGCAAGATATACCGCTATATGACTTACAATCTGTACAAGTGCAGTACGGGACAGAAAATGTTCCGACGGCTACCGTAACAGCTAAAGTTCCTTCAGGTGAATTAGAAACGAAAGCATCGACAGGCGCAGGTTCTGTTGAAGCGATTTTTAACACACTCGAACAATTTATCGAAGGAGAAGCGAACATTCTTGACTACCGTGTAACATCAGTTGGGAGAGGGCGCGACGCACTTGGAGAAGCAGTGATTAACTTAAACTTCAATGGCGAAGATACGACAGGAAGAGACGTCGCTCAAGACGTACTAGAAGCATCTGCTAAAGCGTATTTTAACGCGATTAATCGCCGACTTATTCAAGAAAAATTACGCGAAACGAATAATGAAGCAGTTGCAGAATAAATAAAACTAATTAATATACCGCCCCCCGAACCATATGCTAGGGAGGGCGGTAACTTTTAAAGAAAGTAATAAGTAAGGGAGCATTCGTATGAAAAAGAAAGTGGCAATTTTATCAGGTGATGGTATTGGACCAGAAGTAACAAAAGCAGCGGAGAAAGTTTTACATGCTATTGGGGAGAAATTCCAACATTCATTTGACGTAGAACACGCGTTAATTGGTGGCTCGGCAATTGATCAGACTAACAATCCTTTACCAGACGAAACGATTGCATTGTGTGAAAATAGCGATGCTGTTTTACTCGGTGCTGTCGGCGGACCAAAGTGGGACGGTAATCCGTCAGAATTAAGACCTGAACGAGGTTTACTAGCGATCCGTAAACATTTTGGATTATTCGCAAATTTACGACCTGTTAAAGCAGTCCCATCTTTACTAGGAGCTTCTCCACTAAAAGAAGATGTTGCGAAAGATGTAGATATGCTAATCGTTCGTGAATTAACAGGGGGCTTATATTTTGGTGAGCCAAGCGAGCGAACGGCTGATGATGCAGTTGATACATTGACGTATACACGTAAGGAAATTGAACGCATCGTAGAAAAAGCCTTTGAGCTTGCGCGTTTACGTCGTGGGAAAGTGACGTCTGTTGATAAAGAAAACGTTATGCAATCAAGTAAACTTTGGCGAGAAATTGTAAAAGAAATTGCAGAAAAAAATACAGACGTTGAAGTCGAGCATATGCTCGTAGACTCAACTGCCATGCAACTCATTACAAATCCAAGCGCATTTGACGTCATCGTTACGGAAAATATGTTTGGTGACATTTTAAGTGATGAAGCGTCAGTTATTACCGGATCTCTCGGTGTTCTACCTTCTGCAAGTATTCGAGCGGATGGTTTTGGACTATACGAACCGATTCACGGATCAGCACCACAAATTGCTGGAAAAGGGATCGCGAATCCTTCGGCAACAATTTTGTCATTAGGAATGATGTTACGCTACTCATTTGATATGCAAGATGAAGCGAAGTTAATTGAAGATGCGGTTGATAAAGTCTTTAATGACGGTTACTTTACAGCTGATTTAGCAGGAAATAATGAATCTTTATCGACAGATGAATGGACAGATAAAGTGATAGAGGAAATTAAGCGATAAAAATAGAAAGGAGCCAGTAACATGGGTAAAACAATTATTGAAAAAATTTGGGATAAACATGTTGTTTACGAAGAGGAAGATAAACCTGACTTACTTTACATTGATTTACATTTAATTCACGAAGTAACGTCACCGCAAGCGTTTGAAGGTATTCGTTTAGCTAATCGAACGGTGAGACGACCAGATTTATGTTTTGCGACGATGGACCATAACGTACCTACGCGAGATGTTGATACGATTACTGATTTAGTTGCTTTAAAACAGATTAATACGTTAAAAACAAATTGTGAAGAATTCGGGATTGAATTAGCAGATATGGGACACCCTGATCAAGGGATTGTCCATATTATCGGACCTGAATTAGGATTAACGCAACCAGGTAAAACAATCGTTTGTGGAGATAGCCATACGTCTACACACGGAGCTTTCGGAGCAATTGCATTCGGGATTGGAACGAGTGAGGTTGAGCACGTATTATCTACTCAGACGCTTTGGCAATCAAAACCGAAGACGATGGAAGTAAGAATTTCGGGTGAATTAGGGCCTGGTGTAACAGCAAAAGATATCATTTTAGCAATTATTGCTGAAAACGGTATTGATATGGGGAACGGACATATTGTTGAATTTACAGGTGATACGATTAGCGGATTAACGATGGAAGAGCGCATGACAATTTGTAACATGTCTATTGAAGCGGGGGCAAAAGCTGGTTTAATTAGTCCTGATGAGACGACGATTGAGTTTTTACGTGGTCGCCGTCACGTGCCACAAGGTGAAGCTTTTGAAAAAGCTGCTGAAGAATGGTTAGCGTTAGCAACAGATGAAGATGCCGTCTATGATGCAGTGGTTGAATTAGACGCTTCAAAAATTGAACCATACGTTACGTGGGGAACGAATCCATCAATGGGATCAAATATTACAGAGCGCGTGCCGAGCTTAGATGATATGAAAACTGAAACAGACCGCGCAGCATTACGTGATGCTTTAGAATATATGGATTTGGAAGAAAATATGCCGTTAGAAGAAATCGATATTCAACACGTGTTTATCGGTTCATGTACGAACTCTCGCTTAAATGACTTACAAGCAGCAGCAGAAGTTGTTGCTGGCAAGAAAGTGCATGAAAATGTTACGGCTATTATCGTTCCAGGGTCACGAACGACAAAAGAGCAAGCTGAAGAACTCGGCTTAGATAAAATATTTAAGGACGCTGGCTTTGAGTGGCGTGAAACGGGTTGTAGTATGTGTTTAGCGATGAATGATGACGTTGTACCTGCAGGAGAGCGCTGTGCATCAACGTCAAACCGTAACTTCGAAGGACGCCAAGGAGCTGGGGCAAGAACTCATTTAATGAGCCCGAGCATGGCAGCTGCAGCAGCTATAGCGGGTCATTTAGTAGACGTTCGTGAAATTGACGTTGCACAAGGCGTATAATAAGGGAGGATTCATTTATGGAGCCGATAAACAAAGTGTCGAGTATTATTACACCACTTGATCGTGTGAACGTAGATACTGACCAAATTATTTCAAAAGAATTTTTAAAGAGAATCGAGCGAACAGGATTTGGCCAATATTTGTTTTACCATTGGCGATATGACGACAAAGGTAGAAAGATAGAAGACTTCGTTTTAAATGATCCACGGTTTGATGATTCGAACATACTTGTCGCCCATGAGAACTTCGGTTGTGGATCATCACGAGAACACGCACCGTGGGCGATTGCCGATTACGGATTTAACGTCGTTATTGCACCGAGCTTTGCCGATATATTTTATAATAACTGTACGAAAAATGGTATTTTACCAATAACTTTAGAAGTAGAAGAAGTGGAAGAACTATTAGCTAAAGGGCAAGAGAAACAATTTTCAATCGACATAAGCTTAGAAGACCAAACAGTAACGACAGAAGATGGAAAAACGTTTTCTTTCGAGATTGATCCTTATTTTAAGACGATGCTTATTAATGGTTGGGATGAGATTTCATTAACGTTCCAATATGAAGATCAAATTAAAAACTTCGAGAAAGCAAACGGCATCTAAATAAACAAGCGTACATTTTACTCACTTACACCGAAAACGACTATTTGAAATAGACGAGGAGATGGTGAACAATGGCGAATATCAATGATGAAAGATTACAACATGCCTATGAAAGAGTAAAGAAAATGGTTCATTATACGCCGTTTAAACAATCAAAAACATTAAATGAACATGCAGGTTGTGATGTTCATTTAAAGCTAGAGAATTTACAGAAAACCGGTTCATTTAAAATTCGTGGAACATTTAATAAGATTAGTCAATTAAGTGAAGAAGAATGTGCGCATGGGTTAGTTGCAGCATCGGCTGGTAATCATGCGCAAGGAGTGGCGTTAGCTGGTAAACAACGACTCATTCCAGTAACAATTTTTATGCCAATTGATGCACCACAAGCAAAGATTGATGCGACTGAAAAGTACGGTGCAACTGTTAAATTAGCTGGTAAAGACTTTGACGCTGCCTATAAAGCAGCTCAGGCATATGAAGCAGAAACAGGTGCAACATTTATCCCTACATTTAATGATATGGATATTATTGAAGGTCATGCATCTGTCGCGATAGAAATGTTAGAACAACAGCCAGATCTCGAAGTAATTGTTGTGCCAGCTGGTGGCGGTGGCTTAATTGCGGGTACTGCTTTAGCTATAAAAGCGATGAATCCGGCAGTTAAAATAATCGGTGTACAAGCAGAAAACGTCCCGTCAATCGTTCGTCCTTATTATGACCAAGCAGTAAATTATGATGATTTTAAAACGACCATTGCAGAAGGGATAGCTGTACAAACGCCAGGTGAAATACCGCTATCAATTATTAAACAACATGTTGATGCGATGATTACTGTCTCTGAAAAGGAAATTGCGTCAACGATCTTATTCGTTTTAGAACGAGAAAAAGTATTAATTGAAGGGGCGGCAGCATCAGCCCTTGCTGCGATTATTTATAAAAAATTACCGATAAAAGCTTCGAAGATTGGCGTTATTGTCAGTGGTGGGAATTTCGATATTAATAAACTGGAAACATGCATTCACTTAAGTAAGGAATAATTTTAATTGACTGAACTATTGAACTATAAGCGAATTATAGTATAATTATACCAATCATTTAACAATATATTGTGAAAATAATCGTATGGCAATTGACGCAAGTTTTACATGCCATACGATATCTTCACGGTTTAGTATCATATTATATTTTTTAAAAAGGAGCGAAACAATCGTGACAAAGGATTTACGAAAGAAAAGTAAAGTATTTGACGGTGTCAGTCGTGCGCCTAACCGAGCGATGCTACGTGCAGTTGGTCTAGAGGATGAAGATTTTGAAAAACCTATGGTAGGGATTGCAAGTACTTGGGCAGAAGTCACACCGTGTAACGTACATATTGATGACTTAGCTAAAGCTGCAAAGAAAGGCTCAAGAGAAGCAGGATTAGTACCTTTAACATTCAATACAATTACAGTATCTGATGGTATTTCAATGGGTACACAAGGCATGCGCTACTCATTACCAAGTCGTGATGTTATCGCTGACTCGATCGAAACAGTTGTTGGAGCAGAAAACTTAGACGGTTTCATCGCTATTGGTGGCTGTGATAAGAATATGCCTGGTTGTATGATTGCGATTGCAAATGCAGAAGTTCCAGCTGTTTTCGTTTACGGAGGAACGATTGCTCCAGGAGATTTAGATGGACAAAAACTCGACTTAGTATCAGTGTTCGAAGGTGTTGGAAAGTGGAACGCAGGCGATATTGATGAAGAAGAACTTCGTCAAATCGAATGTAAAGCTTGTCCAGGTGCTGGTTCTTGTGGTGGTATGTATACAGCGAATACGATGTCTTCAGCGATTGAAGCATTAGGTATGAGCTTACCAGGAAACGCATCAAACCCAGCGGTTTCTAAAGCGAAAGTTGAAGACTGTGAAAATGCAGGGCAGGCATTACGTAATTTAATGGAAAAAGAAATTTATCCGAAAGACATTATGACGAAGGAAGCATTTGAAAATGCGATTACAGTCGTTATGGCTTTAGGTGGATCGACGAATGCAATCTTACACTTATTATCAATGGCACATGCGATTGATGTTGACCTTAAGATGGAAGATTTCAATAAAATTCAAGAAAAAGTACCACACATTGCTGACTTAAAGCCGAGTGGTAAATTCGTTATGCAAGATTTATATGAAGTTGGTGGCGTTCAAGCAGTTATGAAACTGTTACTTGAAAATGGCTATTTACACGGTGATTGCTTAACAGTTACTGGTAAAACGTTAGCAGAAAACTTAGAAGACGCACCAAACTTAGCAGAAGGACAAGAAATTATTCGCCCGTTAAATGAACCATTCAGTGAAGACGGTCCATTAGTTGTTCTGAAAGGGAACTTAGCGCCAAGTGGTGCTGTAGCAAAAGTTTCAGGTGTTTCTGTGAAAATTCATACAGGACCTGCGCGTGTCTTTGATACAGAAGAAGAAGCGACAGAAGCTGTTATGCGAGATGAAATTAAAGAAGGTGACGTTCTCGTCATTCGTTATGTTGGTCCAAAAGGCGGGCCTGGAATGCCAGAAATGTTATCAATTTCAGGAATTTTAGTCGGAAAAGGACTCGGGGAAAAAGTTGCCCTCTTAACAGACGGACGTTTCTCTGGAGGTACGCACGGTCTCGTTGTAGGTCACATTGCACCAGAAGCTCAATCAGGTGGCCCGATCGGATTGCTTGAAGATGGCGATATGATTACTGTTTGTGCAGAAAGACGTGAATTATCTGTTGAAGTTTCGGAAGAAGAATTTGCGAAACGTCGTGAAGGATGGAAAGCGCCAGAGCTTGTTAAGCGTGGCGTGCTAGGAAAGTATGCACATAACGTATCTTGTTCATCATTAGGAGCAGTAACAGATAACTTTGAATAAGATCATATACGAAAAGCGCTTATAGAGACATTCTCTATAAGCGCTTTTTTTAATGCGTATAAAATTTTAATAAAAGCGTTTGAAGCTATGGAAATGCTTGCTCCAATAACTATTGTTTAAGTTTGTAATCGTTACACCTGTTGATGTTCCTGCATGAATAAACTCATTGTTACCAAGGTAAATACCCATATGTGAAATACCCGCTCTATATGTTCCTTCGAAGAAAACGAGGTCACCGACTTGTGGGTTGTTTATTTCATATGAACGGCTGTAATATCCGTCGGTAGATGTTCTAGCCATTGATTTACCAGCATTGTTATATGCGAAATGAATAAATCCACTACAGTCAAACCCGCTCTTTGAACTTCCACCCCATACGTATTTCGTCCCGAGAACACTTTTAGCTGTGTTTACGAGAGAATTCACGTTGAATCCACTATTTGCTGAGTCGTTACTTGAACTACCTGAAGAAGATCCACTACTACTATTATTTGATGAACTACTACCTTTTAGAGAAAGCTTTTGTCCGACATAAATAGTATCTGATGACAAATTGTTCCATGATTTTATATTACTTACTGTGACACCAAATGATGAAGCAATTTTTGAGAGTGTGTCACCCGATTTAACGACGTAAGAACTGCTCGTAGATGATGAGCTATTATTACTACTGCCTGAACTTGTATTTGATTCAGAACTAACAGAACCATTTAACGTGAGCTTTTGTCCGATATATATCGTGTCTGAACTTAGCTTGTTCCACTTTTTAATGTTGCTAATTGATACGCCATTGTCACGAGAAATTTTTGAAAGGGTATCTCCAGATTTAACGACGTACGTTGATTTGTTTGAGCTTGTTCCACTATTATTACTAGAACTATTCGATGAGCTCGAACCTGAAGACGTTCCTGAGCTTTTACTAACTGATAGGACGTTTCCAGGGAAAATAAGCGTCGTATCTAATTTATTTAATGACATTAATTCGCTTAAAGACATGCCGTGATTAGAAGCAATGCGACTTAACGTGTCTCCTGCTTTAACGGTATACGTTTTACTGCTCGACTGTGTTTTAGATTCGCTATTATTTGTTGAAACGTTAGTACTTCCAGAAGCTTTATCAACTGTTAATACTTGGTTTGCAAAAATAATATCATTTGATAACTTATTTAATGATTTTAATTGTGACACTGTCGTATTGTGCTTACTCGCGATACTCCAAAGTGTATCACCAGATTGTACTTTATAAGATGCGGCCTCAGCTTCGTTCGTTCCGACAAATGCAGCTGCAATTGCTGCTGTCGCAGTGACAGACATAATCATTCCTTTGTTTGATTTTCGTTCACGAATCAATGCAAACACTCCTCTTTTTATGTATCATCAACAATCTTTAAAATTAAGAAGTTGAGTAACTGTAAAAATAATATTCAATTTAAAATAATCAACTAGTGCCCAACATTATACAATAATGAGAAGTGTATTACACTAACTTTAATCATTTGTAATAAACTTGTAATGTTAAGGTTAAATAAAATATTGTTTTCATTTTACTTATTACATTTTTAGGGGTTTTAACGCCGATGTATTTACTTCAAAAAGGTATCGAGTATTGTGCAATGTTTATTGTGATGATGTCATTAAGCTTTGTTCCAGGCATAATTTTTACTCTACAAATATTTGATCCAAGGCTTCAGTGGTCAAACGTCACTTTAGTCGGTGTCATATTTTTATTATGTTTAGGTATATTAAGTGTCTATATAGAAGGAGAGCGTCGTTAAACATATAATCATAAGGATAATTTTGTAAAAAGCAGCGTATTTAATTAAACGGACTTCCAATGATAGGAAGTCCGTGATTTTATTTAGACAATTATAAATCCAGCAGAAGCGATCGTTATGTTAATATGTCATAAATAGATTGTGTCGCTAATGTGACACCATATTTTATTGAATCTAAGTTTAATGTGTATTTTGGATGGTGCCACGGATAGTTTTCTCGATCAGAAAACCCTGTTCCCCAGTAAACGAACGCTGCGGGAACTTCACTAGCTAGCCGAGAAAAATCATCACCACTCAAATACGGATTGTCTAGCGTAATAAAACAATCGTCAGCAAAGCATTTCGTAGCAGATTCCATCACTTGATTGACAATTTCTTCATCATTCCAAGAGGCAGGGTGACCTTTTGCGAAATCATACTCATAATCGCCTCCCCAGAAAGTCGTAATAGACTTTAATAGTTGCTCCATTTGTTGTTCTATTTTTGTTTGCGTTTCTTCTTTGATCGTTCGCACAGTACCCGCTAAATAAACTTCATCTGTAATGACGTTTGACGTCGTTCCACCAACGATATGGCCGAAAGTAATGACGGCAGGGTCTAACGGCGACACTTGTCGACTGACGATTTTTTGTATGTCTGTTAAAAATTGACCTGCCATTGCGATCGCATCAATTGCTTGGTCAGGAGCGGCCGCATGGCCACCTTTTCCTTTGATTTTTATGCGCACAGTGTCTGAATTAGCTAACATATAACCTGGTTTTGTTTCAAATTTCCCGGGTAATAAAAAAGGATTCGTATGAAAACCAAGGGCAATATCGACTGTTGGATTTTCTAAAATACCTTCTCTAATCATCGGTAAAGCACCACCTGGTTGGACTTCTTCAGACGGTTGGAACATAATTTTTAACGTCCCGTTGAGGCGGTGTTTGTTCTCATTTAAAATAGTCGCTACGCCGAGCCCGAGCGTGACATGTGCGTCATGTCCACAAGCGTGCATAACGTTGTCAATTGTCGAAGCGTAAGGTAAATCTGTCTGTTCAGAAATAGGAAGGGCATCCATGTCACATCTTAATAAAACAGTTTTCCCTGCACGATCTCCTTTGATTTCGGCACAAACACCTGTACCTGCCATTTTTTTATACGGAACACCTATCTTTTCTAACTGTTCTACAATAAAATTTTGTGTTTGATGTTCCTCAAGGCTTAATTCTGGATGTTTGTGTAAATGCTTGTATATTTCTATCAAGTGCTTTTCTAGTGCTTCTGGTACTAAGTTGTTTTTAATCGTACGCATTTGTTTCTCCTTTCTTGCACATGTTGCAAAATGATTTATTCGTTTATTGACTAGTGATTTCATTTATAGTTTATCATACGTCGCTTGTCTACAAACTTATAAACGATCATTTTTATTTAAAATAGGCAAGTCAACATCGAACGTGTTAGGGTACTTAATACCAGCACCAGTGTTTAAGCAAATGACGACATCATCAGCATGTATCCATTGTTGTTGTTTGAGTTGTCTAGCCGCTGAAAAAACAGCAGCGCCTTCTGGGCAAATAAATAAACCTTCTTCAGCAGCTACCTTTTGTTGTTCTTCTAATAAATCTTCATCTGAAATAGCAATTGCACACCCATTTGTTTTTTCAATCGCTTCTAAAACTAAAAAGTCTCCTAATGCTTTTGGAACGTTTATTCCGAAAGCAATCGTTTCTGAATTTTTCCATATTGTTGAATGTGTATCGCCGTTTTCCCAAGCTTTAACGATTGGTGCGCAATTTGTAGATTGTACAGCGACGAGACGGGGTAATTTTCCTGTTACCCAGCCAATTTCCTTTAGTTCTTTTAGTGCTTTATAAATACCAATTAATCCGACGCCACCACCCGTTGGATATAAAATAACGTCTGGCATCGTCCAATCTAGTTGTTCAGCAATTTCTAAGCCCATCGTCTTCTTACCTTCAATACGATAAGGTTCTTTTAATGTAGAGACGTCATACTTTCCTGTATCATTAATATGGTCTTTAACGATTTTGCCAGCGTCATTAATGAGGCCGTCGACGATGTGGACGTCAGCATTAAATAATTGGCACTCTTTTTTCGTAATTTCTGGTGAATCATTAGGCATGACGACTGTTTGTTTAATATTTGCTCGCGTTGCGTAAGCGGACCAAGCGCTTCCAGCGTTCCCATTAGTCGGCATCGCCATTTGTTTAATACCTAATTCTTTCGCTTTAGACATACCAACTGCTGCACCACGCGCTTTAAACGTTCCCGTCGGAATAATTCCTTCATCCTTTATATATAATCGATTGAGTGACATATCCTCGCCTATTTTGTTCGTCTGAATCAGTGGGGTCATACCTTCACCTAAACTAACGATATTTTCTTCGTTCCTTATCGGTAAAAGCTCATGATAACGCCATAAAGTTGGCTGGCGATTTCCGATATCAGACTTATTTGTCGTTTCTTTCATTTTAGCTAAATCATAATTCACTAATAAAGGAGCTCCACATGAGCATAATTGATTAATCTCATGGTCATCAAACGTTAAGTCGCAAACAGAACAAGATAAATGTGAAATATAACTATATGTCATCATTACGCCCTCCTTGGGGGATAGTTTGTGTAAAAAAACTTAATTATTTTCAAGTAAATAATGTTCTTCAATCTACTATTAACATTATGTCTATTTTATTCGATAGTAAAATGCTAAAAAATCATTCTTATCATTAAAAAAACTCATGACAAACTATATTGACATATTTAAAATCAATTGAGATAATTATTACACGATTCAAACAATTCTGTCACTTGTCGGAGGAACACTTGAAAATTCACGCTCTATTTGTAAGCGCTTTAATAAAAGGGGATTTAAACGGAGAGGGGAATAAAAGTGAAGAAAAGATTACTTGTCATATTAGTAGCAATGGTGTTAGTTTTCTTCGGATGTAGTTCAAGCAATGATGAAGGTGAAGGCGGATCAGAAGACGGAGGAGGCGAAGCAAAAGGAGAAGTTCGGGTTGCTTTATACGGTCAGCCACCGACATTAGATATGCAGCTTGATACGTCAGTTCAGACGAGAGACTTAGGACGTTTAATGTTTGAAACTTTAGTTGCTCCTGATGAGAATTTTGAGGCGACACCTATGTTAGCTGAATCAGTTGACGTAAGTGATGACGGAAAAACGTATACCTTTAATTTACGAGAAGGTGTTACATTCCATAATGGAGAAGAAATGGTCGCTGAAGATGTCGTCGCTTCAATGGAACGTTGGGTAGAAAAATCAGGACTAACAGGAAATATATTTGATGATGCAAAGTGGATAGATGAAGATGAATATACCGTTATTTTAGAATTACAAAAGCCATCGTCATTAACTTTAGATACAATGGCTTCACCGAAACAGGCGGCAGCTATTATGCCGAAAGAAGTGATTGATTCATCATCTGCTGAAGGTGTTGAAGAGTATATTGGAACCGGACCATTTGTATTCGTTGAGTGGAAACAAGACCAATATATTCATTTCGCGAAGTATGATGATTATGAAGGAGTTGACGAAGAGCCGAGTGGATTAGCCGGTAAAAAAGAAGTTATGATTGATGACTTGTTCTTTGATATCGTAACCGATTCATCAACAAGGTTAGCAGGGTTAAAAACGGGTGAATACGATATTGCGTATCAAATTGCAAATGATGATTATGACCAGATTGAAAGTGATCCAGATTTAGAGCCACATCCAGCAAGTCATGGAGAACTTATTTTCGTTTACAATAAAGAAGAAGGAATTGCGTCAGATTTTGACATTAGAAAAGCAGCGAATACGGCGTTAGATATGGATGAAATTATGTTAGGTGCTGTCATTTCTGAAGATTTATACTGGCTTGACCCAGGGTATATGACGCGTGATTTACAAAATTGGAAGAGTGAAGCAGGTGGAGAATTTTACAACATTGGTGACGTAGAAGAAGCTAATAAACTTTTAGAAGCAGCTAACTACAACGATGAACCGTTCAGAATTTTGACGACACGTGATGATGACGTTATTTATAATGCTTCGGTCGTTATTCAAGAACAAATGACTCAAGCAGGGTTTAATGTTGATCTTGATGTGTATGACTGGCCAACAATGATGGATAAACGAAATGAAGCGGGTGAATGGGACGCGCTTATTACAGGTTCATCGACAGTAAGTACGCCGCCACAGTTGTTAGCATTAAGTTCTTCGTGGTCAGGCGGTGTTCAGAGCGATCATATAACAGAGTTGTTAAATGATATTGAAACTGCTGAGACACAAGAAGAAGCAAAAGAAATTTGGGATGAAACACAGCAGTATGCATGGGAAGAACATTTACCTGTATCTGTCTTAGGCGGTTATAGTATGTTCCACGCTGCTACGACAAAAATTGATGGATTCTCAACTTTCTCAGGAGCGATTTTTTGGAACATGAGTGCGTCAGAGTAAAGATTCGGGAAAAGAGGGATAAATATTCATGCACACAGAAAGGAAGCACATTGTAGCAGCATCACGTGGCGATGAGCCGTTTGATTTAGTTATTAAAAATACGCAACTCGTTAATGTTTTTACAGCAGAGATTTATCGCGCAGATATTGGTATAAAGGAAGGGCGTTTTGCAGCAGTTGCTCACTATGAAGATGACCACCCAGTGTTTGAACTAGAAGGTGAAGAAGTACATGATGCTGAGGGGAAGTATGCAGTGCCAGGATTCGTTGACGCTCATGTTCATATTGAAAGTACAATGCTCGTTCCGGATAAATTTTCTGAAGCTTTACTTCGTTACGGAACGACGACAGCGGTTATTGATCCGCACGAAATTGCAAACGTCTTGGGTGTCGAAGGAGTTAAAAAAATTGTGGCAGCATCTGAAGGACTACCTGTGAGAATTTTGACGACAATCCCTTCATGTGTGCCAGCTACTGAAACGTTAGAAACAGCTGGTGCACGGTTTTATGCGAAGGAAGTTGAAGAACTATTACAATTACCTGATGTTGTCGGGATTGCAGAAATTATGGATTATCCTGCTGTTATTCAACAAAATAAACGAATGGCAGAAATTGTACAAGTTGGTTTGAATAACGATGTTCTTAATGAAGGACACGCGCCACGTGTACAAGGAAGAGATATTCAAGCGTATTTATCAGCAGGTATCCACTCAGATCACGAAAGTCGGACAGCTGATGAAATTATGGAAAAGTTACGCCTCGGTACAGTTATTTATATTCGCGAATCAAGTGTGAGTAAATTCGCAGACGTCGCTGCTCAAGCGCTAAAAGAAATGCCCCTCGCTATTAATGTAGCTATGTGTACAGATGATATAGAGGCGAGTGATATTTTACAAAACGGGCAAATGAACCGTGTCGTTCGTCGTCTGATTGAAGAAGGTATTGATGCGCCGTTAGCGATTCGATATGCAACGATTAATGGCGCAAAGCATTTCGGCTTAAGAGATGTTGGTGCTATAGCTCCTGGATATATGGCTGACTTTTCGCTCGTGGAATCGCTAGATACAATGGCTATTGAAGACGTGTACGTGAAAGGTGAAAAACTTGTTGAAAAGGGTCACGTTCTCGTAAATGTTCAGAGTAAGCAACCGCTTGAAACGGAAAACACAGTAAAATTACCACGATTAACGAAAGAAGACTTTTGTATAAAGGCACCTTTTGAGAATGGACGTGCACGATTAAGGACGATTGAAGTGACGAAAAATGGTGTGACTGAAGAAGATGTGATTACAGTTGATGTATCTCAGGGTATTGTTAACGAACTGCCAGAAGACCATGTGTTTTTATCAGTTACAGGCCGTCACGGACAATATAAGAAGCCGTTCGTCGGCGTTTTAAAAGGCTCTGGTATTAAAGACGGAGCATACGGAACGACGATGGCCCATGACAGTCATAACTTAGTGATTGCAGGTTCTAATCCAGAAGATATGCTAATTGCAGCTGAAGAAATAGAAAAAAGTGGGGGTGGGCTCTGTCTCGTAGAAAACGGTGAAGTAGTAGCGAAAGTAGAATTACCAGTAGCTGGGCTCATGTCGCCTGAGCCTATTGAGGTAGTAGCAGCGAGCATTCGTAACTTTAGTGAAAAAGTACGCGAACGCAAGATACAAGTCGGAAGTAGAGCACCTTCTATGGCGCTCACGTCTGTCATTCTTACAGTTACACCGAATATACGAATAAGTGACAAAGGACTTATTCATGTGAATGAACAAAAGTTTGTTCCGCTGTTCGTTGAAGATTAAAAAAATATGTCCTGGATGTTTTGAACATTCAGGGCATATTTTATCTATTTCATGTACTAAAATGACTTTAAAAGAATAACTGAAGGAGTCAGCTATGGATTATCAATTAAAAGTCTTTATTCAAGTAGTTGAACAAAGAAGCTTCACAAAAGCTGCTGAGACACTTTTCGTTACTCAATCAGCTATTAGCTTGCAAATAAAAGCTTTAGAAGAAAAATACGGTGTGAAATTAATTGATCGTAAAAGAAATCCTATTCGTCCGACTAAAGGTGGCGAAGTATTATATGATTATGCTAAAAAAATAAGTAATGAATATGCGAAAATTCAAGAAAAAATTAATGAAGTGTACTACGGCGTTCAAGGAAAACTTGCGATTGGTTCGAGTTATACGTTTGGTGAGTTTTTCTTACCACACATACTCGTTAATTTTTTAAATAAATATCCGAAAATCGAGCCGAACATTGCAATCAGAAATTCAAAGCGGATTTCAGAACTATTATTAAGACATGAAATTGACATAGGGATTTTAGAAAGACAGGAACCTTTTGTAAACTTATCAATTGAGCCAGTAATCGAAGATGAATTAGTCGTTATTTTACCAGCAAACCACCCGCTCGCTAATAAAGGGACGATTGACTTAAAGGAATTGATGAATGAACGTTGGATTTTAAGGGAAAAAGGGTCAGGAACGAGAGAAATGACTAACTTTATGTTTTCTAAAATAGGTGTTGAACCAAAACAGTATTTAGAATTCGGAAGTTCACAATTAATAAAAGAGGCTGTACAACGCGGACTCGGTATATCGATTATGTCTCGACTTTCTATCGTTAATAAAGTGAATGTCGGCGTGCTAAAATGTTTACAAATACATGAAAACGTTGTGAAAAGAAATATTTACATTGCAACAAGGCGTGACCAATCACATACTAAAATAATGGATTTATTTATTGAATATTTACAGAAGGAAAGTAGCTTTCTACAAAACACATTATATTAATAAACGATTGTTTTTTGTTCATGCTTAAAAGGAGGGTAAAGATGTGGTCAATTATATAATCAAACGAGTGCTTGCACTTATTCCCGTCTTATTCGTCGTTTCAGTCGTCATTTTTTCCATCATTCATATGACACCCGGCGACCCAGCGTCGATTATTTTAGGGCAAGATGCAACGAAGGAACAAATTAATGATTTAAGGGAACAGCTCGGCTTAAATCAA
>DATGUM010000022.1:0-18598 GCA_035301345.1 Bacillota bacterium | reverse complement strand
TAGATATCCCATACTTATTAATTTTAAAAGACATGTGGCAACAAAAGTGGAACGTTATTCGTTCGAGTCTAATAGGTGTATTTGTAGGTATTTTACCTGGTGCTGGGGGAGACGTTTCTAACTTTGTTAGTTATGATCAAGCTCGCAAGGGATCGAAGGAACCAGAGAAGTTTGGAACAGGTATCCCAGCAGGTATAGTAGCCTCCGAATCATCAAATAATGCTACGGCAGGTGGGTCATTAATTCCTACTCTTACATTAGGGATTCCTGGTGATATGGCGATGGCAATTATGATGGGAGTATTAATTCTTCATGGAATTACACCGGGTCCAATGTTATTTCAAAATGACTCTGTTTTAGTCGGTGGAATTTATGTTAGTTTAATAATTGCTGCAATTGTAATGCTTTCGAGTATGTTATTTTTAATACGAATCTTTTCTAAGATAGCGTCAATTCCTGTAAGTTCTTTAGTTCCAATTGTTATTATGCTTTGTGTGGTGGGATCGTTTACATTAAATAGAAATATATTTGACATATGGTCGTTATTTGTATTCGGAATAATTGGGTATTTGTTAGTTAAAGCGGAAGTACCTATAAGTCCACTCGTATTAGGTGTGATTTTAGGACAAAACTTTGAGCACAACTTATTTCGATCATTAGAATTGAACTCAAGTCTTCTAACTTTCTTGACGAGACCGATATCTTTAATAATTATCATAATAACTGTGTTATCTGTTATATATTCACTATATCAAGATATAAAATTGAAAAAAAGCGAAAACAAAATTGCTAGTTGAAAAAGTTTCATGAGGAGTGTAATAAGGAGGCTTTGTGTCAAGTGATGTCGATTAGATATAGGATGCTTAAATATACAGAGGTACGGATTTGTAACCATAGGAAGTAGAGAATGCTTATAGTTTATCTTCCTTAAATAATTAGAAAAGTTCAGTTTATAACTCTACTCTATGGATTTCTGTTATTAAATATCCTAAAAAAAACGGTGTTGACGACTACTCATCAACACCGTTTTGTAGGTGAGTCAATTAATCTTCACCGAGTTCTTTACCCATTCCTTTTAAGAATGATAAACCGAATCGCATGGCGCGATTTACATCTGGATCGTTAATAGCTTTCATCAGATCAAATAATCCGACTTTGTTATCTTGAATCATCTCAAGTTCGGCTGATTCAATGCCTGCTTTAACACTGTTTGACAATCTTTCTGTGACACCTGGATCAATCGAAGCCATAGATGCGGAAGCATTAATAGCATGGTTGATCAAGTTTTTGATCGGTTCACGATTCGCTTGTTCAACTGCAATCTTTGAAACTTCAACCTTTGCATCGAGCATTGCCTGTAATGCTTTGATTGCTCCGATACTCTCTAATTCTCCAGTAATATCTAGCATGCGTTGAAGGGCTTCCTCATGTTCAGCGATTGAAGTTTGTAAGCTTTCAAGTCTTTCTTCTTGAATTTGTTCAGCCGACTTTTCAGTTCGATGAATATTCGTTATAGGTGCTGCCATGATTAAATCACCTTCCCTCTATATAATCTGTTAAGTGAATGTATCCTTCTCTAGACCACTTACGTTCCACTTCAACTCCATCTTGTGGGAATCGTTGTTTGTTTCGGTGGTTTGTTTCCGGTAATGGGTTTTCACCCTCAACTTCTAATACGTCCAGTTTAACCATAGTTTGCTTATAAGCTGGTGTATTTGTTCGTGTATCTGTTGCTGGACCAGTAACGAAGTTAATTGCTGATTCTTTTTCAACCGAGTTCATCGGCAAGAATAATTCGTTTTTCTTCACGCGATCTGTTACGAGAGCCGGTAATCTTAGGACACCATGTGGTGACTCTAATCTTACGAGAGAACCTGACTTCATACCACGTTCTTCTGCAAGAGCAGGTGATACTTCAACGTAAATCTCAGGTACTTTTTCTTGGATACCATCAGATTTGTTCGTCATGTTACCTTCGTGGAAGTGCTCAAGTAAACGACCGTTGTTAATGTGTAAGTCGTATTCTTCAGGATACTCAACTGGTTCAATCCAGTCATTTAATGAGAAGCGAGCTTTTTTATCTGGGAAGTTAAAGCCATCTTCATAAAGAAGTGGTGTACTTTCTCCATCTAAGCTACCCCATAAGAAGCTTCCGTATCCTTCTAACACGTCGTAGTTTGCTTGACTGAATAATGGCGATAAACTTGCCATTTCGTCAAAGATATCTGACGGATGACTATAGTTCCAGTCTTGTCCGAGACGGTTAGCTACTTCTTGAATAATTACCCAGTCAGCTTTTGTATTTCCTAACTCAGGTAATGCTTTGTATAAGCGTTGAACACGTCTTTCTGTGTTCGTAAATGTTCCGTCTTTCTCAAGTGATGCAACTGCTGGTAAAATAACGTCTGCATACTGTGCTGTACGTGAGAAGAAAATATCTTGAACGACTAAGAATTCAAGTTTCGATAACATATCATGTACGTAGTTAGCGTTTGAGTCAACTAATGCCATATCTTCTCCGACGACATACATTGCTTTTAGAATGTTTTTATCAATAGCTTCTAGCATTTGGATATTATCCATTCCTGCTTCACCATCAATATGAACACCGTAAGCTTCTGCAAATTTTTCACGTGCTTCGTCATCAGTAATATGCTGGTATCCAGGTAACCAACCAGGAAGTGTTCCCATGTCACAAGCACCTTGTACGTTGTTGTGACCACGTAATGGATATGCACCAGCGCCTGGGCGACGGTAGTTTCCAGTTGCTAATAATAAGTTTGAAATAGCAGCTGACGATTCTGAACCACCAGTGTTCTGAGTAATACCCATACCCCATAAGATACATGTTCCATCTGCATCGCGAATCAATTCAGCGATTTCAATTAATGTTTCTTTCTCAATGTTTGTCATCTTCTCAGCATATTCTAACGTGTACTTCTCGAGGACTTCTTTGTACTCTTCAAAGTGGTTAACGTTTTCCTGAATAAATGCTTCGTCATGCCAACCTTGATCAATCATGTATTTAGTAACAGCCATTAACCATACTTGGTCTGTTCCTTGTTGAGGGCTAATAAACACATCTGAACGTTCAGCCATTTCGTTACGACGTAAGTCTGAAACGACAAGCTTTTGTCCGTGAATCTTCTGTGCACGTTTAACACGTGTAGCTAAAACAGGGTGACCTTCAGCAGGGTTAGCTCCTACAATAATAACTAATCCAGCTTCTGCAATATCTTTAATCGTTCCTGCGTCTCCACCCATTCCTACTGTACGGAATAATCCGTCGGTAGCAGGTGATTGACAGTAACGTGAACAGTTATCAACGTTGTTCGTTTCAAACACTTGGCGTGCAAGCTTTTGAATAACGTAGTTTTCTTCGTTCGTAATTTTCGAAGAAGAAATAACTCCGATCGCATCTTTTTGATCGTCGCCCATAAACTTCTTGAAGTTTTCTGCCACGAGGTCAAGTGCTTCATCCCAAGATGCTTCAACGAAACGATCACCTTTACGAATAAGTGGGTTCGTTAAGCGTTCATCACTATTAACGAAGTCCCAACCAAACTTACCTTTAACACACGTTGAAATCTGGTTAACAGGTGAGTCAGATGATGGTTGAATTTTAAGGATTTTACGGTCTTTCGTCCACACTTCATATGAACATCCAACACCACAGAATGTACAAACTGTTTTTGTTTTTTCAATGACTTCTTCACGCATTGACGCTTCAATATCAGATACAGCCATAATTCCACTATATCCAGGTTCAACGTCTTTAACGAGTTCAATCATTGGCGATAAAACTTCTTCGTCCATGCCAGTCATGAAGCCAGCTTCACCGAGCATTGACTTTTCCATTAATGCGTTTGTCGGACATACTGTAATACAGTGTCCACATGAAACACACGAAGAGTCGTTAATTTTTAAACCGTCGTCCCATAGAACCATTGGGCGATCTGCTTCCCAGTCAATTGAGAGCGTTTCGTTTACTTGAAGGCTCTGACAAACTTCCACACACTGACCACAAGCGATACACTGGTTAGGGTCATAGCGATAGAATGGGTGAGACATATCAACTTCTGATTCAGGTACTTTCGGTGTATAAGGATACTTTTGTTCTTCAATACCCATTAGCTTGACTGTGTTATGTAATTTACAGTCCCCATTGTTGTTGTCACAAACAGTACAATAAAGCAGGTGGTTTTCTAAAATTCTATCCATTGCTTCAGTTTGTGCTTCTTGTGCTCGTTCAGAAGATAACGAGATGTTCATGCCAGGACGTACTTCAGTAGAACAAGCACGCATTAGTTGTCCGTCAACTTCAACGATACACGTATCACACGTTTCAATTGGGTCAACTTCTGGCAAATGGCAAATTTGCGGATGGGGCAGTTCATTCGCGTTAATAACGTCGATGATTCTATGCGCTCCATCTATACTATAACTATTGCCATTAATTGTAATAGACATGATTTTTTCCTCCTTTTTAAAAATAAAATTCCACCACGAAGAAGCGTCCGAAGACGGACAACTTACACTTGGTGGAATAGTTTTTTAACAGTAATTGCTAAAAATACCAATCCATTATGTTAGTATTATTCTCATATTATTGTAAAATAGGATGGTAAGAAACTCAATTGTTCTAACATATGTCATTATAATGTATTTTCTTTTAATTAACAATGAATTTGGGAAAGAAAGGTTGTAAAATGTCAAAAAAAATCCATGAATTTAATAATATTATTCGGAAGTTAAGAAAGGATTTATTCGGGAAAGGTCCAGAACGAATAGAAACGGTTTTTGTTGAAGATATGGCCGTCTCAAAGTTGTACGGGAATTTGACGCCAACTGAACAGTTTATCGCGAGTTCTGAGCAAGGACACGATATGATTCATATTGCGCGGACGCAAATGGTTCAAAAGATTTATAAAGAAGCGACGCCAACAGGGTTAGAAGAGATTGTAGATGCGAAATTGCTGCATTTATTTACGGATATAAAAATAGAAGAAGATATGGCAATTTCAGTTTTTCAATTTGATAGAAATATTGAAGAAGAGTAGATGAACGGTCGTTGTTGCTGAATGAACATACGAATAATGAGCACTTGGAAATATATTCAGAAAAGTGTGTCATTATTCGCAGATCATTCTTAAAGCTTTGTGAGAAAGTTATTGTTTTATAATTGTTTGTCCGTCTTTTTGTTCGACTTTACCTTGCTTCATCAGTCGTCCTAATGCACGTTTAAAGGCAGATTTACTCATGTCAAAACGATCTCTTATCTCTTGAGCATCACTTTTATCACTAAATGGCATCGTTCCATCAAAGTCGTTTAATATGTCTAAAATGACTTCACTATCATGGTCCATCCGTTCTTCTTTAAGAGGTAGGAGTGAAACGTTAATGGTACCGTCATTTTTTACGTCAATAATACGTCCCCTAACATGTTCCCCGAGGCGTGGTTCGTCTTCTCTTTCCGTGTGATGGATAAAGGCACGAAAATGCTCAGAAGTGAAAAAGGCACTACCTTCACGATCTGTATGATAAATATATCCTTCAACAATGTCGTTTCTGTCGAGATGAGAAGCGTCTTCGCGAATAGACATAAAGATTCCTTCAGTCGCTGGCAAAGCTAGTAATCGTCCTTTTTGATCTAAATCGAGTGTCGTATATAATTTATCGCCAACAATTGGCCAAACATCGTCAAATAATGGCAAGTTATCAATCGAAACGAGCATATCTTTTACAGTGCCGATATTTACGAACACTCCGAGACGTGGGATAACTTCAATCACGTCTACCCACTCATATGTATCCATTGTCACTTCAGGTATTTTTGTCGTTGCAACGATTTGATTATTTTTATCGTTATATAAAAAGATGTCAATTTCGTCACTGACGTCTAGTTCTTCAATGGCATCGTTATGGTGCATCAAAATTTCAGTTGACTCGAAGACGACAACGTATCCTGTGTCGATTGTTCGATCGACAATTGCTTTTTGTACGGTACCAATTGGTAATTGCATCAATTTTAAAACCTACTTTCATCATAAAATTGGAAAAGGGATACTCCTTATCGCTAAAGAGCACCCCTTTGTTAAATAAAGTAACACATAAGACATGATTCATTTTATTTTACCCCATCTCTTAAATGATGGGTGGGTAATGTCAAAACAATTACGCTTAGCCGCGGTCATTTGTTCTACTGTCTATTTTCTAACTTAAGCAATATAGACCCAACCTACTTCTACATCCTTGCGACCCTATAGTCGCGCCAGTGTGAATAAGCATCAACAAAAATAATTGCAGAATGCCAGATGGCTTATTCGTTACTATTTAATCATTCTCTATTATCTCAACAAACAGAAGTATTGTCAAATCGCTTCTCACTACTAAGTCGTTATATTGAAATAAGGAAAGGCAGCGATATTTCTGTAATTTTTTACGCCAGTTTACTTGTAATTACTATGTCATCTATTAATTTTGTGGTAAAGTAAGATTATACTTGAAGACAAATAAAGGAGGAACATATAAATGGCTTTCGTAATTTTAGACCCTTGCCAAGGTGAAAAAGCTGGTGAATGTGTAACAGTTTGTCCAGTTGACTGTATTGAAGAAGGTACCGATCAATTTTATATAGATCCTGATATTTGTATTGACTGTGGGGCTTGTGTTGCAGTTTGTCCGGTTGATGCAATTGTTGAAGAATATGACTTAACACCAGATCAAGAAGTGTTTTTAGAGCGTGCAGAAGAATTTTTTGCTGATCGCTAAACAGATGAATAGACGTGTATGTATATAAGACTTTCCGTGTTTATATGGAAGGTCTTTTTTGTTGTGTTGATGTATAGACACACGGGCTAAAAATATATACAATAGAATAGATTTCATAATAATCGAAATAGACTAAAAATTAAACTGAATGAAACAAAATAGCAATCAAGATGTTGCAGATGAAAAGGTGATTGTATGAAGAAAAGTATTTACATGCGTGACGTAACGTGGGTAAGAAAAGGAAAGACCATTCTAAATAATATTAACTGGGACGTAGCAGCAGGAGAGCATTGGTCAGTTCTCGGTTTAAACGGTTCAGGGAAAACAACGCTTTTAAATATGGTGAATGGTTATATTTGGCCGACGACAGGAAAGGTTAGTGTCCTTGATAACCCGTTTGGGAAAACGAACATTGTTGAATTAAGGAAATCAATTGGTTGGGTAAGTTCTTCTTTACAAGAAAAAATTAGCGGTAATCAGCGTGTGCAACAAATTGTTGTTAGCGGTAAGTATGCTTCGATTGGACTTTATGAACAGCCAGAAGATACGGATTATGACCGTGCGGCTGAACTTTTAAACATGTTAGGTGGAAGACATTTATATGACCGGATGTATGCAACGTGCTCAACAGGTGAAAAGCAAAAAGTACTTATTGCGCGTGCACTTATGGCTAATCCGGAACTGTTAATATTAGATGAGCCGACGAATGGGTTAGACTTTATTTCTCGAGAAGAATTAATGACGTCAATTAATGAACTGGCGAGTAATCCAGATGCACCGACGATTATTCTCGTGACGCACCATATTGAGGAAGTTTTACCGATGTTCAGTCATACGCTTTTATTAAAACAAGGTGAAGTGTATGGGCACGGGACGAGGGAAGAGATGTTTACGTCAGAAAAACTAACGGACTTTTTTGAAATACCGGTCGATATTGCATGGCAAAATAATCGTGCGTGGATGAATGTAAAAAGTGAATAAAAATAAATAAGCGAGTAAGGCTTCTTGTTGAAACAGAGCCCTACTCGCTTTTTTTGTCAGACATTCATTTATACAGTTTTAGCTGTTAAGTTAAAGCAACGCTCATAAATCCACTTATAATCAGCAACTGTTAAATCTCTTGGGTTACCGATAGTTTGTGGGTCATTCATCGCTTCCTCTGCTAAACGATCAATTAAATCTGGTGATACGCCTTGCTCTTCTAGTGAAGGGACGTCTAATTCTTCAACGAGCTCATAAACGGCATTTACTGCAGCTTTTGCAGCTTCTTCAGTAGACATGTTGAACGTGTTAATCCCGAGTGCTTGAGCAATACGTGCAAATTTATCAGGATGTCCTTTCCAGTTATACTCCATGACTGGCCCCATCATAACTGCAACACATTGTCCATGTGCAACAGGGATAATTCCGCCGAGTGTTTGGCTCATCGCGTGTGCAGCTCCAGCCGACTCACTTCCGTAAGAAAGTCCTGCTAACATCGCTGCTTGTGCCATTCCGTAACGAGCTTCAATATCGTTACCATCTGAGTATGCACGGCGAATGTATTTCGCAACGTATTCAATTGCTAAAAGAGCGACTGCATCAGTTACTGGTTGTGCGTATTGCATCGTATAACATTCGATCGCGTGTGCTAATGCATCAATCCCAGTCATTGCTGTTACGTGTGGTGGCATTGACGTATGCAACTCTGGATCAATAATTGTTAAGTGCGCGGCAATTAACGGGCCACCTGTGTTGAACTTGTATTCTCTTTCTTCGTCAGTAATTACTGCCCACTGCGTCACTTCAGAACCTGTTCCAGCAGTCGTTGGGATTGTTGTTAAAGGTGGAATACGGTTCGCTAAAGGCTTTTTACCTTCAGCTGCTTCATATTCTAATACTGATGCATCGTGTGCAATTTCAACGCCGATTGCTTTTGCTGTATCCATAGAACTTCCGCCACCAACAGCTACTAATCCATCGCAATTATTTTCTCTGTATAAAGCTGAACCTTCAGCAACTGAACGAACAGGTGGGTTAGGCTCTACTTTATTAAAGAGAACGACTTCGATGCCAGCTGATTTTAATGATTGTTCTACGGGACTCGTGACGCCTGCATCATAAATGCCAGGATCTGTCACTAATAGTGCTTTAGAGACGCCGAGTTGTTTCACCTCTTGACCAACTTCTTTAACAGCTCCAATTCCATGCTTAATGGCAGTAGGCACTTCAAACTCCTGAAATTTATACATTTGTTCGACTTTCATATTTAAACTCATTTTATCTTCCTCCTCGATTTATTCACTCGCTCCGAACCAGTTCATTGATTCAGGTGCTAAGTTTGTTAATATATGTTTTTGTACGCGGTATTCATCAAGTCCAGGCTTACCTAATTCACGGCCAAATCCAGATTGTTTATAACCACCCCACGGAGCTTCTGGGAAGTAAACATTATATTCATTCACCCAGACAGTTCCCATACGCATTTGATTGACGCAGCGTTCTGCTTTATGTAAGTCATTTGTTTGAACACCACCAGATAAGCCGTATCGTGAATCATTTGCGAGTGTTATTGCTTCTTCTTCAGTCGTAAATGTTTCGATCGTCATCACTGGGCCGAATCCTTCTTCTTGAACGATGTACATATCTGATTGACAGTCTGTGAAAACAGTCGGTAAATAGAAGAAACCATCTTGCAGAGTTGCTTCTTCCGGTTGTGAACCACCGACGAGTAATTTCGCACCTTCTTCTTTACCTTTTTCAACGTAATGAATGACTTTGTTTAAATGCTCCTCTGAAATAAGTGGTCCCATTTCAGTATCTTCATCAAAACCATTACCTAAACGGATATTCTTCACACGTTTGATGAGCATTTCAACGAATGCGTCGTGAATGCTCTCTTCAACGATAAGGCGTGTCCCTGCTGAGCACACTTGGCCTGCATGGAAAAATACACCGTTTAACGCACCGTCAACAGCGATGTCTAAATCTGCGTCAGCAAAAATAATGTTCGGATTTTTTCCGCCGAGTTCTAATGCGACATGTTTAACATTACTCGTAGCAGCTTGCATGACTTTCTTTCCTGTTTCAAGTCCACCTGTAAATGAAACGAGATCAACGTCTTCGCTTTCTGACAGGACAGATCCGACCGTATGTCCAGCGCCTAATACTAAGTTGGCTACACCACTTGGTACACCAGCTTCTTCCATTAATTCGAATACTTTAATCGTCGTTAATGGTGTGATCTCACTCGGTTTCATGACGAGTGTATTACCAGCGACGAGTGCAGGTGCTAATTTCCATGATGCTTGAAGAAGTGGATAGTTCCACGGTGTGATTTGTGTACATACACCAACAGGTTCATAGACGACTCTACTCATCGTATTTGGGATCGGCGAATCAATTAATTCTCCGCCATCTTTATCTGCAATATCTGCATAAAAACGAAAGACATTTGTGATATCATCCATATCCCAACGACTTTCTTCTACTGTTTTACCTGTATCAAGCGTTTCTAACTCTGCTAATTCTTCTTTATCTCGTTCAATGAATGCCGCAATTTTACGGACAATATTTGCACGTTCAATTGTTGGTAAATCTTTCCAATCTGTCTCATCAAATGTTTTACGAGCAACCTTTATTGCACGAGCAGCATCTGTTTCATCGCTTTCTGTTACTGTAGCGATAACTTCTTGATTGAACGGGTTAATAATCTCTCTTTCATGATTAGATTGAGAGAGTTCCCATTTACCATTAATATACTGTTTCTTTACAGTCAAAAATGATCCCTCCAAGCAATGTTTAGTTTGTTAAATTTATTCTTAACGAACTTAATCTTGTTTAAATTTAGCACGCCATTAGATAAAAGTCAAAAGTTCGGAAAAAACACTGCTTATTTAACTCGTTAAATCATGAGAGAATGATGTTAGAAAATATGATGTATTTTAACTGTATATAATGGAAGGGATTATTTTTTCCTGTTTTAATCGAAGAAAAAACGGTGAAAATCACATGAATGAGCGAATAATTTATTTAAATTATTTTTCATGTGAAATAACGCGATATTTTATGATTAATGATTATATGTCGACGTATTAAGCGATAAGCTTTATGAAATAGAGTGAAATCATGCAATAAGTATGTTTCTTAACCATATAATAGCTAAATGTTGGAAAACGTTTTCAATTTTGTAAAATAATCAAAAAAGTACGTTTGACAGATAACTTTTCATTCGCTAAATTAATCAACAGATACTTTGTTAAGTTTTTATTTAATAAACTTAATGAACTTAATCTTCGGCTTGCATTTCATTTAAAGGAGAGAAAAACACTAGGTGGCTGCAATTACAGTACAAGGTCAAACATATGAAATAGAAGGTATTTTGTTTGATAAAGATGGTACGTTACTTGAGTTTAGTTCCCTTTGGGTCTCTTGGGCAAAACAGTTGTTAGATGATGTTGGGGAGAAGGCAAATTTGTCGATGATCGACAGGGAAACGTTAGCTAATGAATTAGGTTTTAACGTTCAGTCTAACAACTGGGATCCGAAAGGCCCGCTCTGTATCGGTTCATTAGATCAAGTGATAACGATTGTCTCCATCAACTTGTATCGCAAAGGTTTTTCATGGGACGAATCGATTCAAATGGCGACAGAGTCCTGGGAAAAAATTGAAGCGCGTGAAGATTGGAAATCATCTATTCGTCCAGTGGATGGGTTATATCAATTTTTACGTTGTGCGACAGCATCGTCTTTAAAGTTAGGCGTTGTAACATCAGATAACTATGATCAAGCGATTAAACATTTGCGTGCTCTAAAGATTGAATCATATTTTTCTGCTATTATTGGTCATGATCAAGTGGCACGTGGGAAACCATATCCGGATATGGTTGAGGTTGCATGTAAAAAAATGAATATGAGCCCGGAGCGTACACTAATGATTGGCGATTCAAATGGAGATATGATTTTAGGCAGACGAAGTAAAGCGAAGGCTAACATAGGCATTGTTGCAGAAAACAAACAGTCAGCAGATCACCTGATTGATGCAAATCACATTATTAAAAGTTATCATCACATTCACATAAGTAAATAACGAGTGAATAGATATCACGTCAATGCATTTGACTTTTTTAATGATGGTACATATCATTGGTTACGAATTGACGTAACAATTGAAACGAGAGAAAAATATGGCTTTTATAAATCATTTTATTCGATGTTAAAGTGCGAATAATCAAATAAAGGAAATGGCGATTTAACGTTTGAATATGTGAAAAGCCGGCCATATTGTTTCATGAAATGATAAATGTAAATATAAATTTGAGGTGGCGTAGTGTCAATTAATCGTGAGGAAGAAGTTAGAGAAAAGTTAGAACGTGCAAAAGACGAAGTGATTGGAGCAATTGCAGAAACGATGGACCTTTACGGTGTAACATCTTCAGCAGGCACATTATATGCAACGATGTATTTTAACGATACGATGAATTTAGATGAAATGCGTGAAGAACTTAACATGAGTAAACCGAGTATGAGTACAGGTGTGAGGAAGCTACAAGACAATGGTATGGTGAAACGGGTCTTTCAACGAGGAACGCGAAAGCATTTATACCGCGCTGAAAAGGACTTCTTTGAATCGTTCATGGCATTTTACTGTAAAATGTGGGAACGTGAAGCACGCCAAAACTTGGAAGCAATTAGTGTGGCAGAAAAAGAGTTAGAAGAGATTGTAGAGATGACGGATATTAGTGAGGCGCTCAAAGAAGAAGCGTCAAGTCATCTAGATTTATTAGCGGAATCGAAAATTTATTATAAGTGGTTAAAGCGGTTATCAGAAAGTGTTAAGTCTGAAGACATTTTTGAGTTTTTACCGAAAGAAGAAAATGATGATTGAGGAGAATTTATTTGAGAAAAATATTGCTAACAATTTTATTTGGATTATTTCTTATCGTTGCAGCGGCGTGTAGTTCTGACGATGCGGCTGATGTAGAGGAAGAAAGTGAAGATGCATCAGAAGAAAGTACGGCTGATGATGATACGATTGTTATGGGCTTAATCAACTGGCCAGAGAACATTGCTGTGAATCATGTTTGGCAAGTTATTTTAGAAGAAAAAGGTTATGACGTTGAATTAAACCCGTTAGAGATGGGGACAATTATGGCAGCGCTTGAAACAGGCGATTTAGATATCGGTATTGAAGTGTGGTTACCTGTTCAAGACAAGAGTTATTATGAGCAATATAAAGATACAGTTGTTTTCGCTGACGAACCTTGGTATGATAATGGCGTTGTCGGACTTGTCGTTCCGGAATACATGGAAGACATTAATAGTATCGAAGATTTAAATGACAACAAAGATTTATTTGAAGGTGAAATAACTGGATTTGAACCAGGTGCTGGAACGATGGAAGTGACTGAAGATTTAATCAATGAATATGATTTAGACTTCGAACTCGTACCAAGCTCTGAACCAGCGATGTTAACTGTTATTCGTGAAGCAGTGGAAGAAGAGGGGGCTGTCGTTGCTCCACTATGGCAACCACACGGAATCTTTTCTGAAGTTGATTTAAAGTTCTTAGATGATCCACAAGAAATTTACGGTGGTGTAGAAGAAATTTATTTAGCGACGAAAACAGACTTTGCTGATGAATACCCTGAAGTAAATGATTGGTTGATGAATTGGTCTGTCGATGACGAAACGATTGGTGACTTAATTAATTTTGTTGTTGAAAATGACGATCATGAAGCAGGCGCACGTGAATGGGTAGAGGAAAATCAAGACTTAGTTGAAGAGTGGACGAAGTAAAACTAAATAATAGACAGCTTAAGAGTTAACCGAAACGTAAGACGATATTTAAAGCAAATGATTGGCTAGTTTGTTTTCGGTGAGAAACCGAACGCACGCTAGCCAATCTTTCATTGACAGGTACATCGATTAAGAAGGAAGTAAATATACATAGATGTAATGAGAACTTAACCTTTTGTAATATTGCATTGTTGGAAACATATGAACGTGTTATAATGAAAAAAACTTATAACTTTTTTAAAAAAGCATCGCTTGTAAGCGGTTTCTTATAAGGTGTTTTATATTACGTTTTAAACAGGAGGACCTTATGGAAAGAAAAGAAGTATTGCGAGTGAATGATTTACAAACTCACTTTAAAACAGATGACGCAATTATACCAGCAGTCGATCATGTAGATTTTCATGTGAAAGAAGGAGAAGTATTAGGCATTGTAGGTGAATCTGGTTGTGGAAAAAGTGTTACATCACTTTCGCTTATGGGTCTCATACCGAAACCGCCAGGAGAAATTGTTGGTGGGGAAGTACTTTTACATGGTGAAGATATCGTCCATTTAAAAGAGAAAGAAATGCGTAAGATTCGCGGGAAACAAATTGCGATGATTTTCCAAGAACCGATGACTTCATTGAACCCATTGTTTACTATTGGTGATCAAATGACGGAAGCGGTCTTTATCCATGAAAAAATATCAAAAAGAGAAGCGAAAAAGAAAGTTGTTGATATGCTGACATTAGTCGGTTTACCGCGTGCGGAAAACCTTTTAAAAGACTACCCACACCAATTGTCAGGTGGGATGCGTCAACGCGTGATGATTGCAATGGCACTTATATTAGAGCCTGAAGTTCTTATTGCGGATGAGCCAACGACTGCACTTGACGTAACGACTCAAGCGAAAATATTAAAGCTCATTAAAGATTTAAATGAACGATTAAAAACAGCTGTACTATTCATTACGCATGACTTAGGCGTCGTTGCCGAAATGTGCGAGCGAGTGATCGTTATGTACGCTGGGCAAGTGATTGAAGAAGCACCGGTAAAGGAACTGTTTGAAGAACCAAAACATCCTTACACGAAAGGGCTCATTCAATCTGTACCAGATATTCGTTCGAAAGAAGAGCGATTATACTCGATTCAGGGAACAGTACCGATGCCTGGTACGATTACAAAAGGTTGTCGTTTTGCCGATAGATGTGCGTTTCGTTTTGACCGATGTACACAAGAAGACCCTGAGTTATACGAAGTGAGTGGGAAGCAGAAAGTTCGCTGCTTTTTACATACTGAAGAAGGGAGTCACGTAAATGACGAAGCCACTGTTAAAAGTTGACGGATTGACGAAACATTTTCCAATTGCAAAAGCAACTCGTAATAAAGAGGCAGTCGTCGTTCGTGCCGTAGAAGATGTTTCATTTGAAGTTTATGAAGGAGAAACACTCGGTATTGTTGGGGAGTCTGGTTGCGGGAAGTCAACGACAGGACGATTAATCATGAGGTTGCTTGACCCAACGGCTGGGAAAGTTTCATTTGAAGATAAGGAATTGACAGAATTGTCTGCTTCAGACATGCGTAAAGTAAGGAAGAACTTACAAATGGTCTTTCAAGACCCGTATGCTTCACTTAATCCGCGACATACGGTAAAGAAGATATTAACAGAACCATTGATTGTTCATGGGATAACAAATAAAAAAGAGCAACAAGAGCGTGTTGAGCGATTCTTAAATCTTGTCGGTTTAAGACCAGAACATGCGAAGCGTTATCCGCATCAATTTAGCGGGGGGCAACGTCAAAGAATTGGAATTGCCCGAGCACTTATGACGAATCCGAAGTTAATCATTGCGGATGAGCCTGTTTCAGCATTAGACGTTTCAGTACAGGCGCAAGTGTTAAACTTAATGAAGGATTTACAGGAAGAATTTCAGTTAACATACATATTTATCGCACATGACTTAGGTGTTGTTCGTCATGTGAGCGACCGTATTATCGTCATGTATCTAGGAACAATTGTAGAAATTGCTGAGAGTGAATTATTATATGCAAAACCGTTACATCCGTATACAGAAGCATTGTTATCAGCCGTTCCAGTTCCAGATCCTACATATGAAAAGGACGAAATCTTTTTGGAGGGTGAAATGCCGAGCCCTGCCGATCCACCACAAGGGTGTATTTTTAGTTCGCGGTGTCCATATAAAATGGATATTTGTACACGAGTTAAGCCAGTTTTACAGGAAGAAGAAGACGGTCATTCCGTTGCTTGCCATTTATACAATGCAAGTGACGATAATGATATAGAACAAAAAGAGAGAGGGGAAATAGTATATGAAGGATAGAGCATTCCGTTCCTTTGGTTTGTTTTTCATCTTTGCATTCGTAGCAGCAGTATTAGTTGCATGCGGTGGCGGAGATGACGGAGAAGCTGATGAGGGAATAGAAGATACGGGGGATGAAGCAGTAGAAGAAGGTCAAGAAGGCGGCACGTTAGTATTTGGACGTGGAGCTGACTCAACTTCACTAGACCCGTCACGTACAACAGAAGGAGAAACATTTAAAGTGACAAAGAACGTCTTTGAAACTTTAGTTAAGTTCGAAGATGGAGGAACAGCGATTGAACCAAACCTTGCAAAGGATTGGGAAGCTGCAGAAGATGGTTTAACGTATACGTTTGAACTAGAAGAAGGTGTCCAGTTCCATGATGGTACTGACTTCAATGCAGATGCTGTTGTTTACAACTTTGAGCGTTGGGCAGCAGGGGACGCTGAATTATTCCCTTACTACAACTCAATGTTCGGAGGGTTTGAAGGCGATGAAGGGCACATTATTGAATCAGTTGAAGCAGTTGATGAGCATACAGTTGAATTCAACTTGAAGCGCCCACAAGCACCATTCTTAAATAACATTGCTATGGATATGTTCGCTATTTCAAGTCCAGAAGCGATTGAAGAATTCGGTGACGATGATTATGAAGAAAACCCAGTAGGTACGGGTCCATTTGAATTTGTTGAGTGGAAGCGTAATGATCAAATCACTGTTGAAAAGAACGAAAATTACTGGCGAGAAGGGTTACCGAAGTTAGATACAGTTGTTTTCCAATCTATTCCGGATAACTCAGCACGCTTAAATGCGTTACTTGCAGGAGATATTGACTTAGCAGATGGTATTGAACCATCAGACGGTGTTCAAATTGAAGATAACGACGAGTTACAATTATTTGAACGTCCATCAATGAACGTTGGTTATTTAGGTTTAACAGTTACACGTGAACCTTTTGATAATAAGTTAGTTCGTCAAGCGATGAACCATGCAATTGATAAAGAAACTATTATTGAAGCATTCTTTGAAGGTCGTGCAGAAACGGCAGTAGGATCAATTCCTCCTTCAGTTGAAGGATACTATGAAGGTACTGACGGTTATGACTATGACCCAGAAAAAGCGAAAGAATTATTAGAAGAAGCTGGATACGGCGACGGGTTTGAAATGGAATTATGGGCAATGCCTGTTCCACGTCCGTACATGCCGAACGGTGAAAAAGTTGCAGAAGCGATGCAAAATAACTTAGCAGACGTTGGTATTGATGCAACAATCGTTACTCACGAGTGGGGAACGTATTTAGAGTTAGCTGAAAAAGGTGATGCTGATGCGTTCATGTTAGGGTGGACTGGAGATAACGGTGACCCTGATAACTTCATCTACGTATTATTAGACGAAGACAACATCGGAAGTAACAACTATACGTATTTCGCAAATGACGAAATGCATGATTTATTAATTGAAGCACAGTCAGAAATTGACCCAGATAAACGTGTTGAATTATACGAAGAAGCACAAAAAATCGAACATGAAGAAGCGCCGTGGGTACCAATTGCTCACTCAACACCTTTATTAGGTGGAGCAAAAGATATTACAGGATTCTCACCGCATCCAACAGGTTCTGATTTACTTTCTGAAGTAGCTTTTGAGTAATCTTAATAAGTAAATGTGCAAAGAAGCAGGTGGATAAAGCCTGCTTCTTGCACTTAAATATGATGGAATGAGAATGAACGAGGTGAAAATATGGGTACATACATAAGAAAACGACTGTTACAATTAATACCTGTCTTACTCGGTATGACTTTTATCGTATCGATGCTCGTTCGTGCAATTCCAGGTAATCCAGCTCAAGTAATACTTGGTCAACAAGCGACAAAAGAGGCTGTAGAAGCATTAACGATTAAATTAGGGCTTGATCAGCCGTGGTATATGCAGTACATCAATTATGTAAAAGGAATCCTAACAGGTGACTTAGGGGAGTCCATGCGAACACGTGCGCCCGTAACTGAAGAAATTTGGCCATATTTAGCAGCGACGATGGAATTATCATTATTCGCTATTATTATTGCAGTTATCGTCGGAATGAATGCCGGAATAATCTCTGCATGGTTCCAAAAGTCGTTCTTTGACTATGGGGCTATGATTTTAGCTTTAGTTGGTGTATCAATGCCAATCTTCTGGTTAGGTTTAATGGGGCAATGGTTATTTGCGATTGAACTTTCTTGGTTGCCAACAACAGGTCGATCACCGACCCGGGATCCGGTAACTTCGGTTACGAACTTTTATTTGATTGATACACTTATTCAAGGAAGATTTGATCAGTTTGTCCAAGTACTCAAGCATCTCATATTACCAGGATTTGCACTGGCGACAATTCCGATGGCGATTATCGCCCGGATGACACGATCAAGCATGTTAGAAGTTATGCGTTCAGACTACATTCGTACAGCGAGGGCAAAAGGACAGAAGATGTTTATCGTCGTATATAAGCATACTTTAAAGAATGCGATTATTCCTGTGATGACGATTATTGGTCTTCAAACAGGGATGTTACTCGGTGGAGCAATTTTAACAGAAACAATCTTTGCATGGCCGGGAATCGGTAGGTACATCTATGACGCAATTTCTTATCGTGATTATCCAGTGATTCAATCTGGCATATTAATTATTGCATTTTTCTTCGTTATGATTAATTTAATTGTCGATATTTTATACAGTGTTATTGATCCGAGGATTAAATATGATTAGAAAG
>DATGUM010000021.1:0-19869 GCA_035301345.1 Bacillota bacterium | reverse complement strand
TAATATGTACCGTCTTTCGCTTTGTTACGGACTTCGCCATTCCACGTTTCACCACGGCCAATCGTTCGCCACATACATTTGAAAAAAGAATGTGGATGATAACCCGAGTTAATGATTCGGTGGTTTTGGCCAATCAATTCTTCTTCACTATATTGTGATATTTCACAGAATTTCTTATTTACATAAGTAATAACACCTTGTTTATTCGTAATAGCGACGATTGAAGCTTCATCAAGGGCATTGTTTACTTTCATTAAATTATCTAGTTCACGATTATTTTTAATGGCGCGCTTTTTCTTTTTAGTCATATCATCAGCGATGACGTAAAACTCTTTAATGATTTTGTTTTCATTATAAATAGGAAGTAAATGAACGAAGAACCATCTTGTGTCACCTGTGCTCATTTGAAACTTTAATTCGCCTTTCCACTCTCTTTTTCGAAGAACAAGGTGATATAAACGATTAAGCGACGTACTTTCTTTTTCTTCTAGCATTTGACATGATTGCCCGATAATATCGCTACGATTATATGCTAATAGCTGACAAAATCGATTATTCACATAAGTGACCTTACCATCTTTTTGGATAACAAAAATACTTATTTCATTATTTAACTTTTTCATCGTTTGTATCATTTGTGTGTGATCATTCATGCATGTCATCCTCCTAAAAAGCTTTCATTACTTTTATAAACCATTTAAAGATACTCGCACATTTATTTATCGGCTATTTAACCTAATACTTTAGAACTATCTTAATAGTGTCATATAAAATATAGTGGTTGTTAACAATCAAGCACTTAAGACGAGCTTTGTAAAAAGTAAAATATGTTATGATAAAAAGAAAGGTTACAGTCTGAGGAGGCAAAACATATGGATGTTAAATTTCCGATTGGACCACTTGAAGTACCTGACGTTATAACGATGCAACATGTCGAGGAGTGGCTCGATGATATATCGACATACGCGGATCGTTTAGAGGCAGTTATTAAACCACTAAGTAAAGAAGCATTTAAAAAGACGTATCGTGATGGCAGTTGGGACGTCTTACAACTCGTTCATCATATTGCAGATTCTCAGCTCGTGATGTACCAACGATTAAAGTTAGCTTTAACAGATGATAATCCTGTTGTTCCACCTTTTATTCAAGATTCTTGGGCATTGCTTGCAGATAATCATTTGTCTTATGAGAGTTCTATCGATATGCTTCGAGGTATGAATGAAAGAATTGTCTATTTAGCGAATCATTTAACGAATGATGATTTACTAAAAACATTTACACTACGAGGTACAGGTGAAATTACTGTCGGTATAAAATTAGCTAAATTACGTTGGCATGAAGAACATCATTTAGAACATATAAAAATTGCATTATCATCTTAGTGAAGTGTTTAAATTATGAGAATCTTCACCCGTTTCGAACATTGATTAAATCAATGTATTTTGTTTCCATTAACAGTTATGAAAGTATACAATGAATGTGTAAGGTTAAAACATATTTGATGGAGATGAGGGCATAACATGACAGTTATTATGAGAGGAAAAGATGTAGCTAATCGACTAAGAGAAGAAGTCATTGAAGAAGTGAAATCACTTCAATCAGAAGGCATAAAGCCAACAGCTGCTATTGTAAGAGTTGGTGACTTATCAGATTCTGTCGGTTACGAGCGTTCTGCAGTTAATGTGCTAAAGAAAGCTAACTTAGAAGTTGAAACGTTTTATTTTCCCGAAGAAACACCAGAAACACAATTTTTAAGTGAGTTTGAAAAAATTAATAATAATACATCCATTCATGGTATTTTATTATTGCGCCCATTACCAGACCATATTGATATTGAAAAAGTAAAAATGATTATTGATCCAGCAAAAGATATTGATGGTATGAGTCCATATAACATCGGAAAAGTTTTAGAACCTCAAGAGAATGACTTTGTACCTTGTACACCTGCAGCAGTTATGCAGACGTTACGTCATTACGAAATCGACTTACAAGGAAAAGATGTTGCAGTTGTTGGACATAGTTTAGTCGTTGGTAGACCGTTATCAATGTTACTAGCTTCAGAGGATGCAACAGTTTCACTATGCCATATTCATACGAAAGATATGAAAGGTATTTGCCAAAATGCTGATATTATTGTGACTGCGACTGGAGCGATTGGCTTAATAACAGGCGACCATGTGAAAGAAGGCGCTGTCGTTGTTGACGTTGGAACGACTTATGATGAAAATGGTAAATTACACGGAGACGTTCGTTTTGATGAAGTTGAAGGTAAAGCAGCTTATTTAACGCCAGTACCTGGTGGAATTGGTGCTGTTACGACGACTATTTTAGCTGAACGTGTTGTGATTGCAGCTAAAAAGCAAATGCACTCAAAAGACGCTCGTTTTTCTGAAGTTAGATAAGTATATGTGCATATTAAATATTTAATCGTAATTATTACTTAACAGTTTTCGACACCATGATCCAACTTCAATAATTAGAAAGTCCGAACAACAAAGGAGTTTCGTGTCTCATAATCGCGTTGAAAGAATGACTAGCAGTTTTGTTCGGATTTTTTAATTACATGTATAATCTTCAGAATAACCTCACGTTTAAAGGTTTGAAACTCTTCCTAAGCATTTATTCCTAAAAATGTCAAAAATGTATAACATCTCTTTTCATTATTAAATGAATATGAAATAATGTTCATTCACTATGTAAAGATTTAATAGTTACTGAAGCGGACCTGTTAAAGAAGAAAGAGGTACAAATTGAAGAAAAAAGATAATGTTGTTCTTTTTCCGAAATGGAAAGAGAAGGTAGAAAGAGATGTTCAACAGGCTATCGAAGACGAACGATTTGAAGATGCGTTAGAACAAATAAATACATATGAATTAAATTCTGATAAGCAGCAAATGGATGAGTTACTTTGTCATATGCGACTCGGCAACTTTCATGAGGCTCAGGCACTTTGTGAAAAGTTGCTAGTGAAAGATAATGAGTATTACTTTGACATACTACATATTTATGTGTCTGTTTTATTTCAAACAGAACAGCACCAATTGTTACAAGATACCGTCCAAGAAACGATCGAGTTAAAAACAATTCCGCGTGCGACGAAAGAACAGCTAGAGCTCATATCAAAAATGAGTATGGAAATCATACATAAAATAGTCGCTGAAGAAAAAGATAAATACGTGAGTCAACTGGAAGAAGCAATCAGAACAGACAATCATGTGAAGCAATGGCAGATGGTTGAAAACATTCAGAGAATGAATGCTTTACCGACTCGAGACATTATACAACTGTTAGAGAAGCAATCGATTCACCCTGTTGTGAAAACGTCAATCGTTCGCTGGATTCGTAATCAATCACTTGCTGGTGAGTTTGTTATTCAGAAGCTCGGGCAAACAGAAACATTTTTAGCGACAGAGTTAGAAGGTATTAGAAGTGACGAACCGATGCGAAGTATCATGTCTAATTTATCTGAGATTGAGCAAGAAAATCCGTCACTTTATATATTATTGAATCAATTGTTATATCGATACTTATATACGTTATACCCAATCGTGCCAAAGCAAGATGAATTTTCATTGATAAGCAATGCACTGCAAAGTATTGGAAGTGAGCTGTTAATGCAACATGATAACGAAGAGCTATGCGATACGACAAGGCAATTCAAAGAACAAATCAAGCAGTATGAAGCACTTTATTTATCAGTTATTGATGAGTAATCGTTGCGTAAATTAAATGCTTGAATGGTTACTTATATGTGTTATACTGTAATGGTTATAAAATCGGATATTAATTATTGTTATAATAGATTTTGGAGGGAAATGTAATGTCAGTTCAGTGGGAAAAAAAAGAAGGAAACGAAGGGGTACTTACAGTAACAGTACCAGCAGAAAAATTTGATGAAGCACTTGATAAGGCGTTTAAAAAAGTAGTAAAGGATGTACAAATTCCAGGATTCCGTAAAGGAAGAGTACCACGTTCTATTTTTGAAAACAGATTCGGCGTTGAATCACTTTACCAAGATGCGGTAGATATTATTTTACCTGAATCATATGCTGATGCAGTAGAAGAAGCAGAAATCGAGCCTGTTGCTCAGCCGGAAATTGATATCGAAGAAATTGCTAAAGGGAAAGATTTTGTATTTACAGCAACTGTAACAGTTAAGCCAGAAGTTGAACTTGGTGAGTACAAAGGGCTTGAAGTAGAGGAAGAAGAAGTAGAAGTAACAGAAGAAGACTTAGACTTAGCAATTGAGTCAGAACGTGAAAAACAAGCTGAACTCGTACTAAAAGAAGACGGAGAAGTTGAAGAAGGCGATACAGTCGTTATTGACTTCGAAGGATTCCAAGACGGAGTAGCTTTTGAAGGTGGAAAAGGGGAAAACCATCCATTAGAAATTGGATCAGGACAATTTATCCCTGGTTTTGAAGAACAATTAATCGGTAAGAAATCAGGAGAAGAAGCGACAGTTGAAATTACTTTCCCTGAAGAATATCAAGCAGAAGAACTTGCTGGTAAAGACGCTACATTTGAAGTGAAAATTCATGAAATTAAAGTACAAGAACTACCAGAATTAGACGATGAATTCGCTAAAGATGTTGATGAAGAAGTAGAAACTTTAGACGAATTAAAACAAAAGAGAAAAGAAGAACTACAAAAAGAAAAAGAAGAGCAAGCAGATTTCAAGAAGCGTGAAACACTCGTTCAAAAAGCTTCTGAAAATGCAACGATTGATATTCCAGAGGCAATGGTTGAATCAGAATTAGAACAAATGGTCAGCGAATTTGAACAACGTCTGCAAATGCAAGGCATGACGATGGATATGTATTCACAGTTCTCTGGTCAAACAATTGATGAACTAAAAGAACAAATGCGTGAAGATGCAGGAAAGCGTGTTCGTTCAAACTTAACATTAGAAGCGATCTTCGATCAAGAAAAATTAGAAGTATCGGATGAAGCGGTTAATGAAGAGTTAGAAAATATGGCAAACATGTACGGTGTAGAGCTTGAGCAAATTACTCAAATGCTCGGTGGAAACACAGACATGGTTAAATCAGACTTGAAATTTAAAACGGCTATTGACTATTTAGTTGAACAAAGCAAAGTTGTTTCATAAGGAAATAACCCTTATTTGATAGTTGAATACTAACAGGTGCAATTATATGCGCTTGTTAGTATTTTTCTTAGGTAGAAATAGAAGTATTATAGAGGAAATCTGTTTGATTAAATTAGAGTATATTGTTTTGTTTTCGCATTTCTATCTGATATGATGGCTATGAAAGTGGAATCCTGTTTGGAGCTACGAGGACTAGAGTTTAACTTTTAGGGGTGAAGTATATGTTTAAATTTAATGAAGAAAAAGGACAATTAAAATGCTCGTTTTGTGGTAAAAGTCAAGACCAAGTCAAAAAGCTAGTCGCTGGACCTGGTGTTTATATTTGTGACGAGTGTATTGAACTTTGTACAGAAATAGTAGAAGAGGAATTAGGCACGGAAGATGAAATGGAATTAGAAGAAATTCCAAAGCCGAAAGAGATTTGTGAGACCCTCAATGATTATGTTATTGGCCAGGATAACGCTAAGAAAAACTTGTCGGTAGCTGTGTATAATCATTATAAAAGAATAAATTCCCCTAAGAACTCTGATGATGTGGAGCTAGCTAAAAGTAATATCGCTATGTTAGGTCCAACAGGTAGTGGTAAAACTTTATTAGCACAAACATTAGCTAGAATTTTAAATGTGCCATTTGCAATGGCTGATGCTACGTCATTAACAGAGGCAGGTTACGTTGGGGAAGACGTAGAAAATATTTTATTAAAACTGATTCAAGCAGCTGATTATGATATTGAAAAGGCTGAAAAAGGAATCATTTATATTGATGAAATTGATAAAGTTGCACGTAAGTCAGATAATCCATCGATTACTCGTGATGTATCTGGTGAAGGTGTTCAACAAGCACTACTTAAGATTCTTGAAGGGACTGTCGCAAGTGTTCCGCCACAAGGTGGTAGAAAGCATCCTCATCAAGAGTTTATTCAAATTGATACGACAAATGTTCTATTTATTGTCGGTGGTGCGTTCGATGGTATTGATGACATTATTAAACGTAGATTAGGAAATAAAGTCATTGGTTTCGACGATCAACAAGAAGTGAAAGATTATGATCAAGCTGAATTATTATCTAAAGTACTTCCAGAAGATTTACTCAGCTACGGATTAATTCCAGAGTTTATCGGTCGTATTCCGGTCATTGGAAGTTTAGAACCATTAGATGAAGCTTCTTTAATTGAAATTTTAACGACGCCAAAAAATGCGCTCGTTAAACAGTATGAGAAGTTATTTGAAATGGATGATGTCGAGCTCGTATTTGAAGACGAAGCTTTACGTGAAATTGCTATTAAAGCTGTTGAACGTAAAACAGGAGCACGTGGACTTCGTTCAATTATAGAAACGATTATGCTAGACGTCATGTTTGAATTACCGTCACGTGAAGATATCGAGAAGTGTGTCATTACGAAGGATACAGTTATCGGTGAGGCAAATCATCCGAAAATTGTCTATCGAGACGGGACAGTTATTGAAGGTATTCAAAAGTTACCGAAAGAAAGTGCATAAAGAATAGCAAACGGCAAATTTATTGCACTTATGTTAAATAAGTTAAATATCGTGAGACAATAAACTGGGGCTGACTTAGCAACTATCCTTCTCTTTAAGTGTAGAGAGGAGCCGTATGATTAACTAAGTCAGTCCTCTTATTTTATTTATTAATAAAAGTCATGCTATAGGAGGTTAAATAGATGACGAATGAAGTGAAGCAATTCCCCCTTTTACCGTTACGAGGTATTCTCGTTTATCCGACGATGGTCTTACATTTGGATGTTGGTCGAGATAAATCCGTTCTTGCCCTAGAGCAAGCAATGATGGACGATCAAGAAATATTTTTATCGACGCAAAAGAAAATCAGTATGGAAGATCCGGCAGTAGAAGACATATATTCAATAGGGACAGTTGCAAAAATTAATCAAATGTTAAAACTCCCGAGCGGGACAGTGCGGGTCTTAGTGGAAGGTTTATACCGTGCAAAGATCGATACATACATAGAAAATGATGAGGCGTTCGTCGTTAACGTCACAAAAGTATCAGAAACATATGAAGATGAAATGAAAGAAGAAGCATTGATGAGAATTTTACTTGAGCAGTTTGAGCAATATATACAAATTTCAGGTAAAATAACGAAAGAAACATTTGCAACAGTGTCTGATATTGCAGAGCCAAATCGTCTTGCAGATATTGTCGCTTCACATTTACCAATTAAAATGAATGAAAAACAAAGAATATTAGAGGAAACATCAGTTCCAAAACGGCTTGAAATGTTAATTGATTTGATTTCTGATGAAAAGAATGTTTTGACACTTGAAAAGGAAATTGGTCAACGGGTAAAGTCATCGATGGAACAAACGCAAAAAGAATATTACTTACGCGAACAATTGAAAGCGATTCAGTCTGAACTTGGTGATAGAGAAGGTAAGACAGGTGAAGTTAATGAATTGCGTGAAAAAATTGAACAATCTGATATGCTCGACGATATTAAAGAAATAGCACTTAAAGAATTACATCGTTATGAACAAGTACCACAGACGTCTGGTGAAAGTGCGGTTATTCGAAACTATTTAGAATGGCTCATCGATTTACCGTGGCAAGAAAAAACAGAAGACGTACTTGATGTCATTAAAGCAAAAAATATTTTAGATGAAGATCATTATGGATTAGAAAAAGTTAAAGAAAGAATTTTAGAGTATTTAGCTGTACAAAAATTAACGGAAAAAATTCGCGGACCAATTATTTGTCTTGTAGGCCCACCAGGCGTTGGGAAAACGTCACTCGCACAATCAATTGCTCGTGCGATTAATCGTAAATTCGTACGAATATCTCTCGGAGGTGTGCGAGACGAGGCTGAAATTAGAGGTCACCGAAGAACGTATATTGGTGCTATGCCAGGAAGAATTATTCAAGGGATGAAACGCGCGGAAGTGACGAATCCGGTCTTTTTATTAGACGAAATAGATAAAATGGCTAATGATTTTCGTGGCGACCCGTCATCAGCTATGTTGGAAGTGCTAGATCCTGAACAAAACAATACTTTTAGCGATCATTACATTGAAGAGAATTACGATTTATCAAATGTTATGTTTATTGCTACAGCAAACTATGTAAATAATATTCCAAGACCGTTGTTAGATCGTATGGAAATTATCTCAATCGCAGGTTATACTGAAATTGAAAAATTACATATTGCAAAAAATCATTTATTACCTAAGCAAATTGAGGAAAATGGTTTAACGAAAAATCAATTACAAGTTCGCGATGACTCTATTTTAAAATTGATTCGAAATTATACACGAGAAGCAGGTGTTCGAGGTCTTGAAAGACAATTAGCTTCGATTTGTAGAAAAGCGGCTAAAGTGATTGTGTCAGAAGAAAAGAAACGTGTCGTTGTAACAGAGAAAACATTAATCGACTTGCTCGGTAAAGAAGAATATCGTTACGGAAAAATGGAGGAAGAAAATCAAATCGGTACTGCTACTGGTCTTGCTTATACAGCGGCTGGTGGAGATACGCTTTCGATTGAAGTATCCCATTACCCTGGAAAAGGAAAATTAATTTTAACAGGAAAGCTCGGGGAAGTGATGCGTGAATCTGCTCAAGCAGCGTTTAGTTATGTACGTTCTCGAGTGGATGAATTAAATATCGATCCGAAATTCCATGAAAAATATGATATTCACATTCATGTCCCAGAAGGAGCAACACCTAAAGACGGTCCTTCAGCAGGGATAACGATGGCGACAGCACTCGTATCGTCATTAACTGGCAGAGCTGTTAAAAAAGAAGTTGGTATGACAGGAGAAATTACGTTACGTGGTCATGTTTTACCAATTGGTGGGTTAAAAGAGAAGTCACTAAGTGCTCATCGTGCAGGAATAACGACAATTATATTACCTGAAGAAAATGAGAAAGATATGGATGATATTCCAACAAGTATTAAAGAGGAATTAACATTTATTCGTGTCTCACATTTAGATGATGTGCTTAAGTATGCGTTAGTGGAGGAAGAAAATGAAAGTAAATGATGCTGAAATAGTTATCAGTGCTGTGAGTCAGAAGCAATACCCAGATGATCATTTACCAGAAATAGCTTTAGCAGGTCGTTCTAACGTGGGGAAATCATCTTTTATTAATAAAATGATTAATCGACGGGCACTAGCGAGAACGTCTTCAAAACCAGGAAAGACACAGACGATTAATTTTTATAAAATTAATCAACTATTTTATTTCGTTGACGTTCCAGGATATGGTTATGCAAAAGTGTCAAAGCAAGAACGTAATAAATGGGGCGCTATGATGGAAGAGTATTTCGAAACGAGAGAAACGTTGAAGGTTGTTGTTCTTGTGACTGATTTACGTCATGAGCCGACGCGTGATGACAGACAAATGTTTGATTACGTTAACTATTTACAACTACCAATGATAGTGCTCGGTACGAAACTCGATAAAATACCGCGCGGGAAGCGAGATAAACATATTTCGGTGATGAAAAAATCTCTACAAATGTCGAAAAATGGTGTACTGATTCCATTTTCAGCAGAAACAGGTGAAGGTGTAGATGAGATGTGGTCTCACTTACGACCATTTATAAGCGAGTAATGTTGCTTGATTATAATAAAATTAAGGCATAGCCACTTGAATGAGGCTATGCCTTTTTATAAAAGTTAAAATTATTACTTTTTAATGAGTAAATAAATACCGATACTAATGAGAAGGACTGGCCATAACGAGTATAAAAATGCTGATAAGTCATTGATCCAATAAAGAAAAGAAGGCAATCTTAAAGGAAAGATGAAAATTGTTGAAAAAATAATGATTATTATACCGCTGCCTAATCCTTTTTTTGTCCAATACGATCTAAGGATAAGGGCGATACCGATAATCAGCAAGAAAACAGCCCAGTGATCAATCCAAAAAGGATAAGTTTCAAGCCCGTATGCATGAATACCTATGCCCATTAACACGAAACTAATCAATAAGTGATCATAAGCACGTGAACGAAAAGAATGGATAGCAAATACAATTCCAATGGCAAAAAATATAAATGGCCATGATAATATAATATGTCCAAAAGGAACGTTAAATTTCTTTATGAAGAAATAAACACCTAATCCGATTAAAAAATAAGCTAATAAACGATTGTTATTTTTAATTATTTTCAACTCACTTTCTTTTTGATAATATGTCATGTACGTTATAATAATAACATACTATTCATATTCTTAAATGAATAATTGGAGGTTATAAATATGGGAGTAATTACAGTAGGTATTAAAAAAGATCCATTAACGAAAATTCATGCCAAACATTTAATTGAACAAATGAAATTTTCAGGTATTCATTATGAATTTGAGATAAAAGAATTTTTGACAGAAGATAATCAAGCCCTTGATCAGCCATATGATACGAAGGAACGTGGTGGTCAATTCGTAGAAGAATTGGATGATTTATTATTAAACGAAACAGTAGATATCGTTATTCATCGTTTGAAAAATGCCGTCCGATTAGATGTAAACGAGCGAATGAATGAGTATATCCCACTTCGTGATGATCACCGGGATGTTCTTATCTCAAAAGATAATATTTTATTAAAAGATTTAACAGAAGATGCACGAATCGGAACGAATACTGCCCGTCGTTTTGCTCAGTTGTCACTTTTAAAAGAAGGTTTGCAAACGAAGCAAATAAGCGGATCGATTGGATCAAAAGTACAACAATTACATAACGGAAATTATGAAGCAATTATTTTATCCGCTGAAAGTGTTAAGCGTTTCGGTTTAAGCGAATCGATTATTACGGAATATTTACCAGTAGACGAAGTGACGCCTGCTGCAGGACAAGGTGCTTTAGCTGTTAAATGTTTATCGGAAAATAAATTACTAGACGCATTTATTAAAAAGGTTGATGATAAACAAACGCATACAGCCATATTAACAGAACGACTCTTTTTACAGACAGTAAAGCTGTCAGCAAACTTTAGTACAGGGTGCTTTGCAGCAGTAAATGGTGATAATATTGAACTATTTATTGCAATTATTACAGAAAATAAAGAAGTTGTTTTGCGAGCACATGCATTAGGGGACTCTCCAGAAAGTGTTGTTAATGCAGCTATTGAAGCATTAAAAGAAAAAGATGTGACAAATATTATCGTATAATTTCAACTTTTTTTATCATAACATATTGAAAGTTTAATAAGGTTATGGTAAATTATAAATACGTTAAAAAATGAAATGAAAGCCCATTCAATTACATATTTGATTTTTTAGGAGGAGTCTGTCACCAAGGGATACGTATGTCCCTTTGTCGTAGACTTCTTTTTTTGTCCATATTCAATGGAACAATGAATGAATGCGCTTTCCTTACTTTTTTATTGTGGAAGATTCCACTCTTTATTTTAAAGGGAGATGGTTTAATAGTTTGTTAATGGATTAAATGTTATAACAATCATTGAATTTTAACATTAGAAGGAGAATTAACTTTATGATTATCGGACTTTCAATAATTTTACTATTAGTTTTATTTTTACCATTTACAAAGTATGTTGAACGTAATTTAGAAGTATTCCTATTTGTTATGGGTGTTATTTCAGTTTTAGTCAGTCAAGTATTAGACGCGGCACTTATTAAAGAAGCACTCGTGTCACCGATAAATATTACGATTGCTGTGTTAGTTGCCGGCTTATTATTCCGCTGGTTCCAAGGGCCAATTGAAAAAGGGATAAAGGGTATTAGTCAAGCGATGCCGTATCGCGTGTTTATTGCATTATTCGTTATCATACTCGGTTTAATTTCGAGTATAATCACAGCGATTATTGCTGCAATTATTCTCGTATCTGTTCTATCAGTACTGAAGATGGATAGAAAATCAGAAATCCGTGTCGTTATTTTAGCTTGTTATTCGATCGGTTTAGGAGCTGTATTAACGCCACTTGGTGAGCCGTTATCTACAATTGTAGTTAGTAAGTTAAGTGCAGACTTCTTCTACTTATTTAGATTATTAGTTATTTATATTTTACCTGGTGTTGTGATCTTTGGTATCCTTTCTGCATTAATGGTTAAAGGACGCGACAAAGAGGAAGCAGAGGAAGAAACAGACGAATTAACGAGTGAAGTTGAGTCTTACGGGGAAATTATTATCCGTAGTTTCAAAATCTTCCTGTTCGTTATGGCACTTACGTTTCTCGGTGCTGGATTCCAACCGTTTATCGAGAAGTATTTATTAGATTTAGATCCACTCGTTCTCTATTGGATTAACATGATTTCAGCAATCTTAGATAACGCAACGTTAGCTGCAGCTGAAATTAGTCCAGCAATGAGTGAACCTGTTATTGAAGCAATTATGTTAGGGCTAATGATTAGTGGTGGAATGCTAATTCCAGGAAACATTCCGAACATTATTGCAGCAGGAAAATTAAATATTACGAGTTTAGAATATGCTCGCTTCGCAGTTCCAGTAGGAGCAATTGCTATGGGAATTGGGTTCGTTATTATTTTACTCGTACACTAGGATGTGTATAAAACTACTTGATGGGTCTACCTATCAAGTAGTTTTTTAATGACTAGATAATGATAGTTTTAATGTATAAATAAAAATACTTGAATAAATATAATAGTCAGTTATAATAAAATTGAATTTCATATACGTCTACGATGAAAGGGAAGAGTATAAAAGCTAATTGTTTCACAGAGAAGAAGATGTGGCTGAGAGTCTTCTAACGATACTTTTAGAAAGTCGCCCTGAGAGTAACTTTTTTGAACGATGAGTAGAAAAAGTCGGTTTATTACCGTTAAAAATATAATGAAGTGTGTAACGATATGTTACAAACAAAGGTGGTACCACGGAAATCCAAACTTTTCGTCCTTTTTTTAGGATGGAAAGTTTTTTTGTTCTTATTACTAATAAAGGGGATATATAAATGACAGAAAAGAATCAAAGTTCTTTACCGACAAAGTATCATCCGAAAGATGTTGAAGAAGGGCGTTATCAATTTTGGGTAGATGGGAAGTTTTTTGAAGCGACTGGAGACGAAACGAAAGAGCCTTATACAATCGTTATTCCTCCGCCAAACGTTACGGGACGATTACACTTAGGTCATGCGTGGGATACGACGATGCAAGATACATTATCTCGAATGAAGCGTATGCAAGGGTATGATGTTTTATGGCTCCCTGGAATGGACCATGCTGGGATTGCGACTCAAGCAGTCGTTGAAGCAGAGCTTCGTAAAGAAGGTAAGACACGCTATGATCTAGGAAGAGAAAAATTTCTCGAAGAAGTTTGGGATTGGAAAGAAGAATATGCAGACTTTATTCGCTCACAGTGGGCAAAAGTCGGACTCGGCCTTGATTATTCACGTGAGCGTTTCACGATGGATGCAGGTTTATCAAATGCTGTTCAAGAAGTATTTATTAAGCTGTATGAGAAAGGGCTCATTTATCGCGGGGAATATATTATTAACTGGGATCCGAAAACGAAAACTGCACTGTCTGATATTGAAGTGATTCATGAAGAAGTAAATGGGCATTTCTACCATATGCGTTATCCGATTAAAGATAGTGATGAGTCAATTGAAATTGCAACAACACGTCCAGAAACGATGTTAGGTGATACAGCAGTTGCTGTTCACCCAGAAGATGATCGTTATAAACATTTAATCGGTAAAAAAGTTATATTACCGATTGTCGGACGAGAAATACCAATTGTCGCGGATGACTATGTTGATATGGAATTTGGTTCAGGTGCTGTAAAAATTACGCCTGCTCACGATCCGAATGACTTTGATATTGGGAACCGCCACGATTTAGAACGTGTACTCGTTATGCATGAAGATGGATCGATGAATAATAATGCAGGAAAATATGAAGGACTTGACCGTTTCGACTGTCGTAAACAAATCGTTAAAGATTTACAAGCTGATGGTGTTTTATTTGAGATTGAAGATCACGTCCATCAAGTCGGACACTCTGAACGAAGCGGAGCTGTCGTAGAGCCTTATTTATCAACACAATGGTTCGTTAATATGCAACCTCTAGCTGATGAAGCGGTAAAATTACAAGAAAATGAAGAAGAAAAAGTTAACTTTGTTCCTTCGCGTTTTGAAAGAACGTATTTACACTGGATGGAAAACATTCAAGACTGGTGTATTTCAAGACAGTTATGGTGGGGACACCGTATTCCAGCTTGGTATCATAAGGAAACAGGCGAAGTATACGTTGGAAAAGAAGCACCTGAAGACATTGAAAATTGGAAGCAAGATGATGATGTGTTAGATACGTGGTTCTCAAGTGCTTTATGGCCATTTTCAACGATGGGTTGGCCTGATGAGGAGTCGGCTGACTTTAAGCGTTATTTCCCTACAGATGCACTCGTTACAGGGTATGACATTATTTTCTTCTGGGTTGCCCGTATGATTTTCCAATCGTTAGAATTCACTGATAAAAAACCATTTAATGACGTGCTTATTCATGGGCTCATTCGCGCAGAAGATGGTAGGAAGATGAGTAAGTCATTAGGAAATGGTGTTGACCCAATGGACGTTATTGAGAAGTATGGGGCAGACGCGTTACGCTTTTTCTTACTGACGAGTTCTACACCAGGACAAGATTTACGTTTTTCATGGGATAATGTTGAAGCTAATTGGAATTTCGCTAATAAAATTTGGAACGCTTCACGATTCGCTTTAATGAATATGGAAGGTATGTCGTATGAAGACATTGATTTGTCAGGTGAAAAATCAGTAGCAGATGAATGGATTTTAGCGCGATTAAATGAAACGATCGAGCACGTTACTGCGAATACGAATAAGTATGAATTCGGAGAAGCTGGTCGAGCGCTGTACAACTTTATTTGGGATGAGTTTTGTGATTGGTACATTGAAATGGCTAAAATTCCACTGTACGGTGACGACGAAGCACGTAAACAGACGACACGTTCAATTTTAGCTCACGTATTAGATCAAACAATGCGCATGCTTCACCCATACATGCCGTTTATTACAGAAGAAATTTGGCAACAGTTACCGCATGAAGGTGATTCGATTACAGTCGCATCATGGCCAGAAGTTAATGAAGCATTTGACAACGAACAAGCAGTTAAAGAGATGGATCGTCTCGTGTCAATGATTCGTTCGGTAAGAAATATTCGCGCGGAAGTAGATACGCCTATGTCACGCGAAATCCAAATGATCGTTAAAGCGGAATCAGCGGATATTGTGAAAGAATTAGAAAAGAATCGTTCATACTTAGAACGTTTCTGTAATCCGAGTTCATTAACGATTGCTGAAGAGGTGGAAGTGCCTGAGCAAGCGATGTCATCAGTCATTACTGGTGCAGAAATTTATTTACCATTAGAAGGGCTTATTGACTTTGAGAAAGAGATTAGTCGTTTAGAAAAAGAACTTGAAAAATGGGAGAAAGAGGTTGCATTCGTACAGAAGAAACTTTCTAATAAAGGTTTCGTAGAGAAAGCACCTGAAAAATTAGTCCAAGAAGAGAAACAGAAGGAACAAGATTATTTAAGTAAATATGAACGAACGAAACAGCGTTTAGAAGAACTGAAGCAAAACTTATAAGTTATCATGAAAAAGCACGTCTATCGTTATAGAAAATAATGATAGACGTGCTTTTTTTGCCTATTTATTTAAGCTGTGATTTTATATATGAAACATACGTTTGTAAAATATTTTCATCAGTGACGTGACTTAAAATACGAGAGCCAACGATATCTTCAATTTCATTGAATAAAAGCGTGCCGTCATGTGCAAGTAAGAAATCTATCCCAACCATGCCAAATTCAAAATGGTCAACTATCGTTTGAATCATTTTTCTTTCTTCTGTATTCAAGGGGTATCGTTCTGCAGACCCTCCAAGTGTGAAGTTTGCCCGAAAATCTTGGTCGCTTTTCCTTAAAACAGCAGCAATAATTTCATGACCAACGATAAAGACACGAACGTCTCTCCCGGGCTTTACGTTAGATGACTGTATGACGAGATCGCCTCGACCGATTTTTTGCCTACATAGTGCCCATTCGTCTGTTGCTTCAATCAGATGAACTTGTGCACCACTTCGCCCAGTAGACTCTTTTATAACGAAAGGAAAGTCCATAGGTGGTTTTTCACTGAGTAAGTCTTTCGTCGTAAAAATAGTCCGCACCATCGGAATGTTTAATCGATTCACTTCAATATGTGTGAGTGATTTATTGTTCGCTATATGCGTCGTTTCATATGGATTAAAGACACGTACGTTTGCTGATGTGAATAAAGAGGTAAGTACAGGCTCAATCGTACGGTTGATAACGAAATCGGGTAGCGCAGTTAGTTCTTCATTTATGTATGTTTCTACTTGTCCATTATTTAGCTGAATCATTAATTGTTCACGTGGAATGAACGTTATATTTAATTGTTGTTTTTCACCTTCATCAATAAACCAATCAATAAAAGCTTTGTTTTTTTCTGTATCTTCTTTTCGGTAAATAAGCCAACCAACATGCTGTGTCATGACAAGTCCCCTTTATTCGTTAGTTGCTTTTTAATGTAGCGAATGATGTATTCAGCAGCATTTATTCCTGTACACGTGTACATATTTCGAATGTGAGCATTAGAATTAACTTCACAGACAATCGGTTTCCCGTCTTCACCAAACAATAAGTCAACACCTGCAAAGTCAGCACAGATTGCTTTAGTTGCTTTGATTGCTAACTGCTTTTCTTCTTCAGTCGCTTCATATGGTTCCATTGATCCGCCTGACGTAATATTTGCTCGAAAATCATTTTTTGATGAGCGCATCATAGAAGCAACAACTTCATCACCAACAACTTGCAGACGCAAATCCTTGCCGTAACTACTAGCAATGAACTGTTGGAAAATAAATGGTTTGTTACCGATTACTTTCACTTGTTTAATAAGTTGTTCTTTCGTTTCAACTAAATAAACTTGTTCACCAAATGATCCGAAAGCTTCTTTAATGACGAGAGGTAATGAAAGTTGTTCAATCACTTGATCAATTAAATCATGATCAATGACAACGTCTTCTAAGTAAGTCTTTGGACTAACTATCGTTGCTGGTGTTCGAATATTTTCTTTTGCTAGCATTTGATGCGTCAATATTTTGTCATCGCTCGTATGAATAATATCTGCACGGTTAAAAACACGCACACCTAATAATTCTAATAGTTTTGCTAAATAAATATCTTTATCGGTACTTATGACGAAGTCAGGAAGCGTAACATTCTCATTTTGTAGAATAGATAAATGATCATGTGTTAAATACGCTAGTAATTCATTATTTTTATAAATTGTCGTTTTAATATTTTCTTTTTTAGCAGCTTCATGAAACATCTGAGCAAAGTCGATAAATTTATCGCCAGGAAGCATGCCGTTATAAATAATCCAACCAGAAAGGGTCATATGTCATTCATCCTTTTCATTTAATAAAAACTAGCTTATCATACATAATATATATATGATAAATTCGTATCTATTAATTATAAGTTTAAAAGGTTGTGTTGTCATGCAAGAGGATAGGATAAAATTAACTAGCTTTTTTAATAGAAGAGAAAAGTATGGAATAAAGCCAGGTTTAGATCGAATACATAAACTATTAGAATTAATTAATAATCCAGAAAAAGAAATCAAAGCAGTTCATATTGCAGGAACAAATGGAAAGGGATCGACTATTCAATTTATGAAGCGAGCATTAATTGAGAGTGGTTATAATGTTGGTGTTTTTACTTCTCCGAGTTTCAATGGGCTTGTCGGTCATATTGAAAATAATGATACATTTATAGATGAACGAACATTTTTAAATATATTACAAGAAATAATGCCGGCTATTGAATCATTAGATAGCGAAAATAATCATCCAACATCATTTGAAATTATTACTGCAGTTGCCTTTCAATATTTTAAAAATCATGTAGATATTGTGTTAGTTGAAGCGGGAATGGGTGGCTTAGAAGATACGACAAATTGCTTCACGCCCATTTTATCAATTATAACAAATATAGACTATGATCATATTGGCTTTTTAGGCGAGACCCTCGAGGAAATTGCTCGTCATAAGGCAGGCATTATTAAACATTCAGTGCCGGTCGTTACTGGAGAAAAGAAAACAATACCAAATGTTATTATACGCCAAAAAGCAGAAGAAATGAAAGCCGAACTTATTGAAACTGAAAAAGAGGTTTCAATAAAAGTATTGGAACAAAATAAGGAGTTGACGACGTTTGACTGGTCATTTAGACATGTTGATCAACGAATAACCCATCATCTGCTTGGCGCTTATCAGACGGACAATTGTTCATTAGCATTAACGGCGCTCGTCATGCTACAAGATTCACTGGATTTAGATTGGGTTAAGATAAAAAAAGCTATTAAAAATGTTCAAATACAAGGTCGTTTCGAAGAAGTATTAAAAGAGCCGTCAATCATTATTGACGGGGCACATAATATGGCTGGTGTGGAATCATTTGTTAATAGTGTTCAGTTGCTGAATGAGCGTAAGGAGCGAAAACTTTTACTCGCTATGTTTAAGGATAAAGATGTTGAAGGCGCTTTGTCACGTTTAGAGGAAGTGTTTCAGAAAATGGTTGTGACAACGTTTGATCATGAGCGAGCGGCTGAGGCAGACGAATTATTAAAAATGTTAACGAATGCTCAGGCGGAGAAAAGCCGTTCATGGAAACAGTCAATAGATGAATTAATTGAAAATGATGAACAAGCTTATATTACAGGGTCACTTCATTTCATCACCCGTGTACGAGATTACATTTTAACTAATTATAAATAAAAAATACATTTACAATAACCGTTACTAATGAATTTTGTGTAGACATTAATTGAAAAGTAACAATAATAATGACAATGATTACGTTTTTTTATCAAATGGCTCAATAAGCAATTATTCGTTAAAATAAAGAAAAATTGTGAGAGGAAGAAGTGCCTTTGAATAAAACGTCAATCTTAATAAAAGATGTTCCGAAAGAAGAGCGCCCAAGAGAGCGATTATTAAATATGGGTGCTCGCTATTTATCAAATAAAGAGCTCCTAGCTATATTACTCGTTAGTGGGACGCGTGATGAATCTGTTATGCAGTTGTCAAACCGACTACTCATGCATTTTGAAGGGTTAAATTATTTATCAGAAGCTACCATTGAGGAATTAACGACCATTCGTGGGATTGGCGTAGCGAAGGGAGTAATGTTACTTGCTGCGATTGAGCTTGGTAAACGAATGAGTGAGTATAAGCCAGAAGACCGTTTAACGATTCGTTCGCCGGAAGATGGCGCGAATTATGTGATGGAAGAAATGCGTCACTTAAAGCAAGAGCATTTTGTCGCGTTATTTTTAAATACTAAAAACGAAGTCATAAAGCGTAAAACTATTTTTATTGGTAGTCTTAACACGTCAGTCGTTCATCCACGTGAATTGTTTCGTGAAGCTGTGAAACGTTCGTCTGCTTCAATCATCTGTCTCCATAACCACCCTTCAGGCGACCCTACACCCTCAAATGAAGATATCCACGTAACGAAAAGACTTTCTGAAGCAGGTAAGGTCATCGGTATAGAAGTATTAGACCATATTATTATCGGCGACCGGAAGTTTATATCTTTAAAAGAGAAAGGATATTTATAATCGTGGATCTACGTCAATATCTTGGACACAAATAGTTTAAGTTTCCATTGCCTTTTATTTAACCGATATTGAAGCATATATTTTCTGCTTCTTGTGGTGTTTGATAATTAATGCTACCATGAATTCTTTTGCGATTATACCAG
>DATGUM010000020.1:0-16977 GCA_035301345.1 Bacillota bacterium | reverse complement strand
GGTCTTTCACTTGAGCTGTTGAAAGCTTTGCGTGTTTCTTTTAGTCGTTTTTTTCTGTCTACGTATATTTCACCTGCTCATTTAAATAAATACGTCAACGTGAGACTTTTTAAACCTAAGTTTAATAATTAGTAGCCTCTTAAGCCTTTTAAGGCATAAACAACGGGTTGACGAACCGTTTGATTCAGTCACTTGTTTAGAAAGTCGTTCTACAAAGTGTTTAGGTGGCTTCTCTTGGATGTTATCTAGATGAATTATCGTTAGTTTGGATGTACTTTCCATCCATTAACACAGGCATAACGTTACAAAACTTAGTAATTTCCTTCACTTGTAATCTATCCCGATATTCTTCGTGTGTAAATTAACTTGAACGAAAGAAATGTACGGAGACGTCTGCGGGAATAGCCGTATCCGAAAATCCCTAATACCGACACGACAGTGGAGGAATTAGAAGTTGATGGTGCGAAGAATGCACTTCAATTCTTCGTGGACAAGCGAAGTACATTTCTGAAGTGAAAACTTTACACAACAAGTAGGGTATAGCCCACAAACATTTTACTCATAAAGATTAGGCGACTATTTTAAAATAGCGATTTGACGTGAGGAAATAGTGAAGAATGAAGTGTTTGTTAACTGAAAAGCTAAAAATGCTTGTGCTTATCTTAATTTATGATAAACACAAGCATTTTATTTTTAAATATCGTTTAAGCGTTACATTTTATAAGTTACTAATAAGCTCATTTGCAAATTCAGAGCACTTCACTTCTTTTGCTCCGTCCATTAAACGTGCAAAGTCATAAGTTACTACTTTAGAAGCGATTGTTTGGTTCATTGAATGTGTAATTAAATCTGCCGCTTCATTCCAACCTAAATATTCTAACATAAGCACACCTGATAACAGAACAGATGAAGGGTTTACTTTATCAAGTCCTGCATATTTCGGTGCCGTTCCGTGAGTCGCTTCAAAAATAGCATGCCCTGTATCATAGTTAATGTTAGCGCCTGGTGCAATACCAATGCCACCTACTTGAGCAGCTAATGCGTCAGAAATATAGTCACCGTTTAAGTTCATCGTAACGACTACTTCATGTTCTTTCGGGCGCGTTAAAATTAATTGTAAGAAAATATCTGCAATCGCATCTTTAACGATAATTTTACCCGCTTGTTCAGCTGCTGCTTGTGCTTCGTTTGCTGCATCTTGTCCTTCAGCTTCTACGATACGATCATATTCAGCCCACGTGAATACTTTATCGCCAAACTCTGCTTCAGCAACTTCATAACCCCAATCTTTAAACGCTCCTTCTGTAAACTTCATAATATTTCCTTTATGAACGAGCGTAACACTCTTGCGATTATTCTCTATGGCATAATTGATTGCTGCACGTACGAGGCGTTTCGTTCCTTCTTCAGAAACAGGCTTAATCCCAATTCCTGATGACTCAGGGAAACGAATATTCTTCACACCCATTTCGTTTTGTAGGAAGTCAATTACTTTTTTAACTTCTGGCGTTCCTTCTTCCCACTCAATACCTGCATAAATATCTTCTGTATTCTCACGGAAAACAGCCATATCGACATGCTCTGGGTATTTTACAGGTGATGGTACCCCTTCAAAGTGTCGAACAGGTCGTAAACACGTATATAAATCTAACTCTTGACGAAGAGCAACGTTTAATGAACGAAAACCTCCACCAATTGGCGTCGTTAATGGTCCTTTAATCGCAACTTTATAATCGTCAATTTGTTCTAAAGTTTCTGATGGAAGCCAGTTTCCTGTTTTATCAAATGCTTTTTCTCCTGCATAAACTTCAAACCAATTAATAGACTTTTCTCCTGCATAAGCTTTCTCAACTGCTGCATCAAGTACTCGTCTAGCTGCATTCCAAATATCTGGTCCTGTTCCGTCCCCTTCAATGAATGGAATTGTTGGATTATTTGGTACATTTAATTGTCCATTTTCTACAGTAATTTTCTCATTTTGACTCATGTATTTTCCTCCTGTAATAAATATTATGTATGTTTTACATAAAGATATTTATGTTTATTCAATAAATGATCGTCGCGAATGAAATTTATCTTTCTTCAATAGGTACGTATGATTGCGTGCGTGGTCCTGTATATTCTGCTCTTGGGCGAATTAATCGGTTGTTTGAATATTGTTCGAGTATATGTGCAACCCATCCTGACACACGACTAACGGCAAATACCGGTGTAAATAAGTCATGATCAATCCCTAGGCAGTCATAAACAGATGCTGAATAAAAGTCAACATTTGCTGGTAAGTTTTTCTTCTCTTTAACGTATTCTTCAATAAGAACAGACATGTCATACCATTTTTCTTGACCGCGTAATTTAGTGAGTTTGCGTGACATAGCTTTTAAATGCTTTGCTCGTGGATCACCTTTTTTATAGACGCGATGGCCCATCCCCATAATAACTTCTTTGTTAGCAAGTTTTTTATCAACATAATCTTTCACATTGTCAACGTCGCCAATTTCTTTCAACATTTTCATTACAGCTTCGTTTGCGCCACCATGCAGTGGACCTTTTAAAGCAGAAATAGCTGCTGTAATACCAGAATAAATATCAGATAAAGTTGCTACACAAACGCGGGCAGTAAATGTCGAAGCATTCAACTCGTGGTCTGCATGTAGGATAAGTGCTTTATCAATGGCTTCAATTTCAATCGGTTCTGGCTTTCTTTCGTTTAACATGTACAAAAAGTTTTCCGCTAAACTAACATTTTGTAACGGTTTTAACGGTTCGAGTCCTTTTCTTAAACGAGCAAAAGTCGTAATAATCGTAACAATTTGCCCTTGAATACGTATTGCTTTTCGGCGTGTTGCTTCCGGTTCTGTTGCTTCAGCTTCTCGATCATAAACTCCTAATAATGAAATAGCAGATCGAAGCGCTGCCATTGGATGAACGTGTTCTAAATCAAATAAACGTAAATGTTCGATAATTTCTTCCGGCAGTTCCATTGAACCCGTCAATTCTTTTTTAAATGTATCTAACTCCGCTCGTGTTGGCAATTTCATATTCCATAATAAGTAGATAACTTCTTCAAATGTCGAATGTTCAGCTAAATCATCAATTCTATAGCCAACATACGTTAGTTGGTCATCAATAATAGAACTGATGGATGATTGAGTAGCAATAACTCCTGCTAGACCTTCTACTTTAGACATTTCTTACCAACTCCTTTTCTAAAAAATGGTTCAACTAAAGTATGAATAATATAATAAAAATAAATAAGTGCACAATTAAGTTTTTAACTGTTTTATATTATAATGTAAAAGCGAAAGAATGTGAACGGAAACATAAGTACATTACTTTTTATCTTTTATTTTTATACACAACTAGAACGATAAAGTAGTCCCTCTTTACTATCTTAACATAGATTGAGATAAATTTTGTAACGGAACAGTTTCAGTTCTTTACTTTCGCCAGTAAATAGTTCGTTGGCTTTTACGTGCTATAAATGATTGAATTTTATAGTAAATAAAGTATTTAAACGGCTTCCTTGTCCAAGGGATGACGAGTAAAAATCCGACAATATCCGTTAAAATTCCAGGTGCGAATAAGAGAACAGCTCCAATAAAAATACATATGCCGTCAACTATTTGCTCAGCTGGTACTTGCCCTTTAGACGCTGCACGTTCTGCGCGTTTCCACGTTTCCATTCCTTGATATTTTGCTAGTGCTAAACCGATAACACCTGTAAATATAATTAAAAATATTACCCACCACGGACCAATCGAGCGACCGACTGCGACAAAGACCCCAATTTCTAACGCTGGAACGATTAATAATGCTAAGATTAAATATCGCAATTTAGTCATCCTTTCTAACACTGAAACGAAGTTGACTTAAAGAACACTCGCATGTCCTTTATATATATCACCTTTTGCACTATCTAAAGTAAGGTGCTCTCCATCATGAACATAGTTGAAGACATTATCTACGCCTACGATGACTGGAATGCCTAAACTAAGCCCTACAACAGCCGCATGAGACGTTAATCCGCCTTCTTCCGTAATAATACCACCGCATTTTTCAATCGCTTCAATCATATCGCGATCTGTTCCAATCGTTACTAATATATCGCCTTCTTCTACTCGTTCGTTTGCTTCTTGCCCCGACTTAGCAACGACTGCTTTCCCGTAAGCACTCTTACGACCAATCCCTTGACCTTTTGCAATGACATCGCCAATCACATGAATTTTCATAATATTTGTCGTCCCACTTTCCCCGACAGGAACACCTGCCGTAATAATTACTTGACTACCACGTTCAATTAAGTTCGTACTTAAAGCCCGTTCGATAGCTGTTGATAACATATCATCTGTTGAACTTACTGCTTTGCCTTTCACTGCATGGACACCCCATACTAAAGCTAACTGCCGGTTCACGTAAGAACAACTTGTGACTGCAACAATTGGTATTCTAGGTCGGTATTTAGCAATCATTCGAGCCGTATGACCACTTTCTGTAGGTGTAATAATTGCACTCATTGATAAATTTTTCGCTGTATGACTAACTGCTAAGCTAATACCATCTGTAATTGTCATAGCGACTTCTTTAGAACGTGCTTTTAACAATAACTCATAATCTAAACCTGTTTCAACGCGTCTTGAAATATCATGCATCATTTTAACAGATTCTACCGGATAATCCCCTGCTGCTGTCTCTCCTGATAACATAACAGCGTCCGTTCCATCAAAAATCGCATTTGCCACATCTGAAGCTTCAGCGCGTGTCGGCCTTGGGTTTCTTTCCATTGAATCAAGCATTTGCGTAGCTGTAATAACAGGCTTGCCAACAGCGTTACACTTTTTAATGATTTGCTTTTGCACGAGTGGCACTTCTTCTGGCGGTATTTCTACGCCTAAATCTCCACGGGCAACCATAATTCCTTCACACGCTTCTAAAATATAATCAATATTATCGATTCCTTCTCGATTTTCTATTTTAGAAATGATATGAATGTTCGTTGCTTCCTGCTCTTCTAGTAATTCTCTCACTTCAATGACGTCAGATTGTCTACGAATAAAAGAAACAGCGATAAAGTCTACGCCATGTTCGACGCCGAATAAAATATCTGCAGCGTCTTTCTCCGTCATGCCCGGTAGGTTAATACGTACGTTCGGCACGTTTACACCTTTTCTATCTTTAACAACGCCTGAATTCAACGCTTTTGCGATAATTTCGCCGTTTGCTTGATTAATATCAACGACTTTTAATTCGATTAAACCGTCATCTATTAAAATACTAGAACCGACTTCAACATCATTAATGAGTTGTTCATAGGATACTGAAAAACGTTCACTCGTTCCTAAAGTTTCCTGCATCATAATAGAAATAGTTTGCCCTTTAACGATTTCCGCTGCTCCTGTTTCAAACAGACCTGTACGGATTTCTGGACCTTTCGTATCCATAAGAATGCCTACTGTTTTATTCGTTAAACGGGCGGCTTCTTTTATATTATTAATTCTATTTTCGTGCTCATCATACGTTCCGTGTGAGAAGTTTAATCGAGCAACGTTCATACCTGACTCAATTAACTGAACTAAAGTATCAATAGATTCTGACGCTGGACCAATCGTACATACAATTTTAGTCTTTCGCATAATACGTTCCTCCAATTATATTGATAATTCATTAGAAAGTTGGAATAAACCTTGCTCAACCGTACGTTTTTTATCGAGTACGGATAAGATATCATCATCAATAATTGTATTATTTTTGATTCCTACCATCTTGCCTGACTGCCCTTCTCGAAGTAAATCAACCGATCGCCCACCAAGGCGACTTGCGAGTACACGGTCAGAAGCCGTCGGTGTGCCGCCACGTTGTAAATAACCTAAAACGGTCACCCGTGTTTCTAGTTGTGTCGCTTCTTCAATACGTTTCCCGTAAGCAAAACCATTGGAGACACCTTCTGCTAAAAGGATGATACTATGTTTTTTACCACGCTTTTGTCCTCGTTTTAACCGATGAACGACTTCTGAAAAATCTGTTTCACGTTCTGGAATAAGAATACTTTCAGCTCCTCCAGCGAGCCCGGACCAAAGCGCTAAGTCTCCTGCTTCACGTCCCATCACTTCTATGACGAACGTTCTTTCATGAGACGTCGCTGTATCGCGAATTTTATCAATCGCATCGATGATCGTATTTAACGCTGTATCAAAACCTATCGTAAAGTCTGTTCCAGGAATATCATTATCAATTGTTGCTGGTACACCGATACAAGGGAATCCCTCTTCTGTTAATGACTTCGCTCCGGCAAACGTACCGTCACCACCAATAACGACGAGTCCATCAATTGCATGCTTCTTTAATTGTTCAACAGCTAGATTTCGACCTTTTTCTGTTTTAAATGCCTCGCTTCTTGATGAATGCAAAATCGTACCACCGCGATGAATAATATCTCCAACAGATCCAATTTGTAGATGTTCCATTTTACCTTCAATAAGCCCTTGATAACCATTTCGTATACCTACAGGCTCTATCTCATGAAAAATACATTTACGAACGATCGCTCTAATAGCAGCATTCATCCCTGGAGCATCTCCACCACTCGTTAAAACTCCGATTCTTTTCACCTTAAGCAACTCCTGTCATCACATGTCTAAATAAACATTATTCAACAAAAGAACCAATCTGTGCATACTTTTCCCAACGTTTTTCTAGTCGTTCTTCAGTTGACAAAGCTTTTAATTCTTTTAATGATTGTTCAATTACAGGTCGCATATAGTCCGCTTGTTCTTCTAAATCTCTGTGCGCACCACCGAATGGTTCTTTTATAATTTCATCTAAAATATTTAACGCTTTTAAATCTTGAGCAGTAATTTTTAACGTTTCTGCTGCTTGACGTGCAAGGCTCGCATCTTTCCATAGTAACGCTGCTGCCCCTTCTGGAGAAATAACAGAGTACGTTGAGTTTTCTAGCATATGTAAATGGTCTCCAACACTAATAGCTAGTGCTCCACCACTTCCACCTTCACCGATAACGATACAGACAATCGGTACTTTTAAACCTGACATCTCCATTAAATTATAAGCTATTGCTTCACTCTGACCACGTTCTTCCGCCGCTTTTCCAGGGTAAGCCCCTTTCGTATCAATAAATGTAATAATCGGGCGATTGAATTTCTCAGCTAATTTCATATGGCGCATCGCTTTTCGATAACCTTCAGGATGTGGCATACCGAAATTACGATAAATGTTATCTTTCGTATCTTTTCCACGTTGGTGACCAATAATTGTTACAGGTTCGCCTTGAAACGTTCCAATCCCTGAAACAATTGCCGGGTCATCCCCATAATATCGATCGCCGTGACATTCAATAAAATGTTCAAATAGTTGATCAATATAATCTAACGTCGTTGGCCGTAACTGATGGCGCGCAATTTGTACGCGATCCCACGCCTTTAAATTACCGTAAATATCATTTTCTAATTTACGTAATTTTTTTTCTAAAGTTTTAATCTCTTCCGTCAAATCGAGTTCACTATTTTCTGTTGCTCGTTTAAATTCTTCGATTTTATTCTTCAAATGTACAATTGGACGTTCAAACTCTAACAGTTGCGTCATTTGTTATCCACTTCCTTATGCAACGCTAATAATTGCTCGAGCAACTCTCTTAAGTCATGACGTTTCACGACTTGATCTAATTGACCGTGCTTTAATAAAAATTCAGCTGTTTGAAAGTCTTTCGGTAACTTTTCGCGAATCGTTTGCTCAATAATGCGTCGACCAGCGAATCCGATGAGCGCTTTCGGTTCAGCAAAATTGTAATCTCCTAATGAGGCGAAGCTTGCTGACACACCACCAGTCGTCGGATGAGTCATAACAGAAATAAACAATCCCCCTGCTTCAGAGTGTCGCTTAATAGCCATAGACGCTTTCGTCATTTGCATTAAGCTAAGCGCACCTTCTTGCATTCTTGCACCACCAGAAGCGGTAAATATAATAAATGGTATCGACATTTCGCGCGCTCTTTCGACAGCACGGGCTATTTTTTCACCGACGACAGATCCCATACTCCCCATACGAAACCTTGAGTCCATGACACAAAAAGCTGTACGATTACCACCAATTAAACCTTCTCCTGAAACGACGGCTTCATTTAAACCTGTTTTATCTTGGTCTTTCTTTACTTTTTCTTCATATTCTGGAAATGACAGAGGGTTATTCGGCTTCATCTCTTCATCCCACTGCTTGAACGTTCCTTTGTCAAACGTCGCATTGATTCTTTCCCACGCTGTCAGCGGGTGATGATGGCCACATTCTGGGCAAACGCGGAGGTTTTTTTCCCAATCTTTATAATAATAAATTTCTTTACATGAAATACACTTTTCCATCAAGCCTTCTGGAACTGCTTTTTTTTCAATCTCATCTGGAATCGTTGTATTATTTTTCTTCCGGCTAAAAAAATCTTTTAACAAAATAGCTTCTCCTTCCAAATGTCACCATTCTTCCGTACGACGTGACACCGTTGTATATCAAACGAATGATTGACTTATGACAATTACGATATCTATGCGTAATGAAATAAAAATGGACACGTTATGATATACATTTCATTTATCGTGAAGTTTACATATAAAATGAGTATATCATGTCATGCCCTTTTTGTATCTTATTTAATTAGTAAAAAAGCAGTTTCATTCGTCATAAAAACATTTAGTAAACTTATTTATCTATTTGACGACTCTATTTGTTCCTTCACTTGTGCATACACTTCTTCCGGATTCACGTGAATCGTCGCTACTCGCGAATCAATTGCTGCCTTTGCTACCGCTCTTGCTACAGTCGGTACGACAAGCGGGTGAAAGGCTGAAGGTATGACATATTCACTAGTTAATTCTTCATCAGACACGATATGGGCAATTGCTTCAGCTGCAGCTAACTTCATCGCATCGTTAATATCAGTTGCGCGTACAGCGAGTGCTCCTCTAAACACACCAGGAAATGCGAGCAAATTATTTATTTGATTCGGATAATCCGATCGCCCAGTCCCGACAATTTTTGCACCTGCTTCTCTAGCATCTTCAGGATTTATTTCTGGCGATGGGTTTGCCATTGCAAAGATAATTGGATCTTTTGCCATTGAGCGAACCATATAAGGTGAAAGTACGTTTGCAACAGAAACGCCAATAAAAACGTCTGCATCTTTGATAACCTTTTGTAAAAGGCCACGCTCATTATGTGGATTCGTTTGCTCGGCAATTTCTGCTTTTAAATCCGAACGGTCTGCTTCATCTTCTCGGTAAATAGCTCCTTGTGAGTCACAAACGACTATATTCTCTACTCCTAGCTGAAGGAGCATCTTAATCGTCGCAATTCCCGCAGCCCCTGCGCCGTTTACAACGACCTTAATTTGAGAGACATGTTTATCAACGATTGCTAGAGAATTGATTAAAGATGCCGCAATAACGATAGCCGTCCCATGTTGATCATCATGAAAAACTGGGATAGAAAGCTCTTCTTTCAATCGTTTTTCTATTTCAAAACAACGCGGTGCTGAAATATCCTCTAAATTAATACCACCAAACGTCGGAGCAATCATTTTTACTGTTTGGATAATTTCTTCAACATCTGTCGTATTTAAACAAATAGGAAAAGAGTCAATGTTTGCAAAAGACTTAAACAACAAAGATTTTCCTTCCATGACAGGTAAAGCAGCCTCTGGTCCAATATTACCTAACCCTAAAACAGCACTTCCATCAGTAACAACAGCTACCGTGTTTCCTTTTATCGTATAATCGTACGCTTTATTTTTATCTGCTTGAATTAACTTCGCCGGTTCTGCAACACCTGGTGAATAAGCTAAACTTAAATCTGTTTCATTGTTCACACGTACATTTAAAGCTGTGCTTATTTTTCCGCGATGTCGTTCGTGCAACTCAACAGCTCTTTTTCTCCACTCAAACATCTATTAAACTCCCTTAACTCATATTGTTTATTCATTCCGTTCCATTTATTCACATATGATAAACATTATACCGCTAAAAATGAATTCTCACAATTCAAATTTATTGAATAACGATATTTTCTTTATGAATGATTTTATATAGATGGTAAAGTGCTAATGGATTTAATGCGATATTGTACGCTTCACTCAGCTTATACGTTTGCTTCGTTTCTGTCTGATAAATATAAATAGGAGATTTACCAGGAAAAAGTTGGGCAATCCGCTTTAGCTCATTTAACAATTCATCCGCATTTTTATCTGCCATTTTAATGAACAATTGTAACGTTTCTTTAGCCTGCTCTCCTTCAACTTCTATGAACTGATCAATATAATTAGCAATCAACTGCTTTTTGCCTTGTCTCTCTTCTACTTTTCCTTCAATAAAAATGAGTTTTTCTTCTGTTAACCATAAACTAATTGTTCGAAAAACATTCGGAAATACGACGACGTTTATCATGCCGTATTCATCACTAACTTCTAAAAACGCCATTGACTCCCCGCGCTTCGTCCGAATAACTCTCATATTGTCAATGATAGCCGCTACTTTAATGTGCCTTCTATTATTTGTCGTTAAAAATTGGGTGCTATCTTTAAATTGTTCACTTGCTAACAGTGACCGATAATTTTCTAGTGGGTGGCTTGAAATATAAATACCTAAATATTCTTTTTCATGTTGTAACTTTTCTATTTTCGTAAAATCTGCAACTTCTTTATACGTTTCTGTCAGTTTAATCATTCGGTTTGATTGATCATTATTAGCTGTATATTCGATAAACAACTCTGATTCACGCATCGCTCGGTCAAGCGTTTGTAATAAGCTGTTACGATTTAAAAATAAATCATCAAACGCTCCAGCATAAATAAGGTGTTCAATTTGCCTTTTCTTCATATCTTTATTCGCTAATCGTGAACAAAAATCAAATAAACTTGAAAATTTCCCCCGTTCTTTTCGTTCATTAATTATTTTTTGGATATCTTGTGCATTAATTCCTTTGATTAAAAGAAGTCCTAACCGAACGTTTCCTTTTTCAACATGATGCGTTAAATAACTTTTATTAATCGATGGTTGCAAGACGTGAACAGAGAACGTTCTTGCTTCCTGGATATATTCATTAATTTTTTTCGTTTGATTATGCGAATTCGTTAATAATTCTGCAAAAAAGTACGCTGGATAATGTGCTTTTAAATACGCTAGAGCATATGTTATTTTACTATATGACACTGCGTGACTACGGTTAAATCCATAGTTAGCAAAAGCAATTAACCATTGTAAAATATTTTCAGAGACTTCTCGCTCATAGCCATTCTTTTCAGCAGGATTAACGAACATTTCTTTTCGTTCTGCTTCACTTGCGCCAATAAGTTTCCGTCTAATAACATCTGCTTCCCCGTAAGAGACATTCGTTACTTTATGAATGATTTGAATCAACTGTTCTTGGTAAATGAGAATCCCGTACGTCGGAGCTAATATTTCTTTTAAGCCTTCATGAACGTAACTCACTTGTTCACGATTTTCTTTGCGGTTAATGTATGTTGCAATCTCTTCCATTGGCCCTGGTCGGTAAAGTGCATTAACAGCGACAATATCTTCGAATGATTTTGGTTTTAAATCTGTAAGTACTTGTTTCATCCCAGGTGATTCTAACTGGAAAACGCCATTTGTCATCCCATGTGCCAGTAAAGAAAACGTCTTCTCGTCCGCTTCATTTATCGTTTCAATCGTTAATTGTGTTTTTTCATGATGGTTAACACGCTTCAACAATTGTTCAACAAACGTTAAATTACGTAAACCGAGTAAATCAATTTTTAGCAATCCGAGTGACTCTAACGGATTCATCGCATATTGTGTGACATTTAAACCCGTTTTCTCTGACCCTTCAGATAACGGTGTATACGTTCGTAAAGGTTCATCACTAATAATGACGCCTGCTGCATGTGTTGAAAAATAGCGCGGTAACCCTTCTATTTTCTTAGCTATCGTTACTAGCTGCTTAAGCGCGTGTGATTGATCAATATAGTTACTTAGATCGTGGGATTCTTTTAATGTTTCTGTAATCGATTGCTTTTTACTTATCGACATTTTATTAATCACATATGACGCATCTTTTTCATCAATGGCTAGCACTTTAATCAATTCTCTAATAGCCGATAATTTCCCAAACGTTCCGAACGTACCAATTTGAGCAACTTTATCATGTCCATACTTTCTCCCGATATATTGCATCACTTCATCGCGACGATAGTCTGAGAAATCAATGTCAATATCAGGTAACGATTGTCTTTTTTCATTTAAAAAGCGCTCAAACACAAGGTTGTATTTTAGTGGATCGACAGCCGTTATTCCTAATAAATAAGCGACAATTGATCCAGCCGCTGATCCACGCCCTGGCCCGACAATAATCTGTTTCTTTTTAGCGTAAGCGACAAAATCTGCGACGATTAAAAAATAATCACTAAAATTCATTTGAGTAATGACGCGCAACTCTCGATTTAACCGCTCCAACGCCGCTTGTCGACTTCGTTCATCATAAATCGTTAATTGCTTTTCACAAAGATAACGTAAATAGCTAGCTGCATCATATGTATCTGGCACCGGAAATGATGGCAGACGTTCCTGTTGAAAGGATAAATTTATCTGACACGAACGGACAATTCGTTCCGATTCTTTCAGTAACGTTGGCCAAAATGATGAAAACCTCTGTTCTAATTCACGTTTGGAATAAAAATAATTACTCTGTTCCTCTGCAGGTAAATCAGATAAAGTTGTCGATTGATCCATAGCTCGTAAACTACGATAGGCACTTATATCGTCTGGATTTAAATGGCGAACGTCTGTTAAAGCAACAGCGGGAATAGCGAATTGCTCATGGAAAGATTTCATCCGTTCTGTCAAATTATTTTCAGTTACTCCTAAATAAAAATCTCCCTCATTAAAGTACGAACGATATTTATTTACCTGTTCATAAGCTAAAGAAAATTCATCATTCATCAGGAGCCGTTTAAACGATGAGTTGTCTGGATGAAAAATACATATTAACTCACTAACGTATTTTGAACAGTCTTTTAAAGAAAGTGTCGTTAACCCGTTAACATTTAATAAAGAACTTAGCGTCATTAATTGTTCATAGCCTTGATTGTTTTTTGCTAAGAGAACGACTTTTTCTTCTGTCTGTTCATCTGAAAGAGTTGTCGCCATTCCGATAATTGGCTTTATTTGATGTTCTATACACGCTTGATAAAAAGGTATAACCCCGTGCAACACATGCTCATCTGTTAAAGCTAATGCTCGGTAGTCATCTTCTTTCGCTTTTTTTACGAGTGACTTTATTTGAATCGTACTCGACATAAAGCTATATCCACTTCTTACTTGTAAATGAGTAAATGACATGATTAATCACACCTATTCTCTTTCACTATTCACGAAAATGTAAAAACGCTTGAGTCCCATCTCTAATAAACAGATGATCCCAACCGTTTTTATTCATACACTTAGTTATTCACTCGTATTCATAAAAGCTTTACTAACCTTTTCTAAATCCTCTTCAACAGACTTCGCTTCATCCCACTCATAAATTGTTGCTCCCGAAGCCAATGGATGTCCTCCACCATTATATTTTGCAGCTACTTCATTGATGACTGGTCCTTTTGAGCGAATCCGTACACGAATAAGGTTGTCATTCTCTTCAACAAAAAATGCCCACGCTAACATCCCTTCAATATCACCAAGTGCTCCGACAAGTTGACCTGTTTCTAACGGTGTCACGCCATGAGCATCTAAAACGTCTTTTGTTAAACGAATCGTACTTACACCACTTTCTGACAGTGTAAAGTTTTGCAAAACATACCCACGCAAACGAGCAACATTTTGCTTAATATCGTATGCACCATCATATAATGACTGTCGATCAAATGAGTAGTCTACGAGTTCAGCAGCATAACGGAACGTTTTATTCGTCGTACTCGGAAATAAAAACCGGCCTGTATCGCCAACAATTCCTGCGTAAATTAACCGTGCAGCTGCATCAGTCATTTTCAATCCTTCTTCTTTTCCATTTAAAAACAGTTCATAAATCATTTCACTCGTTGACGATGCGTTCGTATCAATCCATAATAAATCGCCGTATGCATCATTGTTTGGGTGGTGGTCTATTTTAATGAGCTTTTGCCCTGTCTGATACCTTTGATCACATACACGCTCTGTATTAGCTGTATCACAAACGATAACTAATGCTTCTTTATATAAATCATCTGTCACTGTATCCATCATCGCTAAGTAATCTAGCGCCGGGTCTTCTTCTCCAACAGCGTATACGTGCTTCGCTGGAAAGGATGCCTTTATTATTTCTTTTAAACCGACTTGTGACCCGTACGCATCTGGGTCAGGTCTCACGTGCCGATGAATAATAATCGTATCATATGCTTTAATTGTTTGAATAATTTGTTGTATAATCATTTACTTACCTCTACTTTCAATGGTCAATAATATCTTTATGTAGCCAAAATGTTGTAAAAGCGTTACAATAAACGAAGAATAAAAATCAATTGATTAAATAAAGCGAGTTGATTATGAATGTTTATTTTTGCGCTCTTTATTATTATATCACTTGTTATGTATATTTATTATAAAGTAGCTATTTTAAGAAGTAAAGACGAGTTAATTCAAGTATATACGAATGCAAAGGCAAGAATTTGTCTCGGTGGTTTCGTCTTTTTCTTTGGGATTAATCAATACATCTTTTATCAAACAAAAGTTTCATTGCTTTTCGGATTTGTTTTCCTCGCTCTCGGGGGTATGCAAATCATTCGAGGATACAAAGAAATGGTTCATTATAAAAAAGAGTGGCGAAGATTACATCCTAATGAATAATCACTTAAAAAGCGAATAGCGTAAAGCTTAATAATGAGGAAAAGGTAATTTCAGTACATGTTGTTCTTGACTGAAATTACCTTTTTTATCGATCGATCAATTGAACCATCAACAGTCCTTTACCAACGAGTTTCTTTCCGCTGAACATTTCTACGTCAATTTTCCCGTAAATACGTCCTGCCTCAAGCAACTTCGGTTTAATGAGAAGTTTCGTATCAATTGGAACAGGTTTTATAAAGTAAACCGTTAAATTTTCTACGACTAAGTTCCCTTTTTTCAAATGAAGCAAAAATCGTTTGCTCGCTTCTGTGACTAACGCTGTAAATACCCCGCTAGATAATGTTCCTAGTTGATTCGTCATTTGCGGAATGACTTCCGCTTCAAACAATTCGTTTTTCTTACCGACTGATTTTAAATTGCTTGCAATAATATCTTCAATCGTCTCCCCAACTTGTGGTTGGCGCTGAATTTCTTGTAATGCTTTTAAGACATCCTGGCGCGTGACGATTCCTTGTAACACAGAATTATCATCAACAACAGGAACGACTTCAATACCTTCCCAAACCATCATATGTGCAACGTAAGCTAGTGATGTTTTCGATTGGACGACAATCGGATTTTTCGTCATCACTTGTTTTATTTGTACCTTTTGATCTTTACCGATAATATCTTTTGCTGTCACCATTCCTTTAACGCGCAACTCATCATCAGCCACTGGGAATCTTGTATGCGTCGAGTGTGCATTCACTTCAAACCAACGAGAGGCTAAATCATTTTCGTGTAAGTAATACAATTGATGAATAGGTGTTAATATATCTTCAACGAATACTATTTCTTTCTTAATTAGTTGATCATAAATCGCTCGATTAATCATCGCAGCAACAGTAAATGTATCATAACTCGTCGACATAATCGGCAGTTCTTGTTCATCAGCTAATCGCTTAATATGCTCCTCTGTATCGAAGCCTCCTGTAATAAGAACAGCTGCCCCTTTTTCAATCGCTAGTTGTTGAGCTTTCGTTCGGTTTCCAATAATAAGTAAAGAATCCGCTTCTGTGTACTGCATCATAGCTTCCAACTTCATCGCACCGATTAAAAATTTATTTAACGTTTTATGAAGCCCTTTGCTTCCTCCGAGCACTTGTCCGTCAACGATATTTATTATTTCTGCAAATGTTAATTTTTGAAAGTTTTCTTTTTTCTTTTCTTCAATACGAATGGTTCCAACGCGTTCAATCGTACTCACGAGCCCTTGAGTTTCCGCTTCTTTTATTGCGCGGTATGCTGTACCATCACTCACATCAAGCTCACGAGCCATTTGTCTCACTGATATTTTACTACCAATATCGAGTGACACAATATGTCTTATAATTTGTTCATGTTTCGTAGCGATTTTACTCACCAACTTTCAACTGTACTAATAAATGAAATTAATCATAGTATACAGTTTATTTTTCATTCCAACAATCGTTATTATTACTTACATTGTCTGTCATATGATAGAAACTATATTTTTTGAAGCAGAAAAAAGAGGACGAAACAAAACCGTATGAGTAAAATGTTTGTGGGACTATGCCCTACTTATTGTGTAAAGTTCCCACTTCAGAAATGTCCTTCGCTTGTCCACGAAGAATTGAAGTGCATTCTTCGCACCATCAACTTCTAATCCCTCCACTATCGTGTCGGCATTAGGGATTTTCGGATACGGCTATTCCCGCAGACGTCTCTGTACATTTCTTTCGTTCAAGTTAATTTACACACGAAGAATATCGGGATAGATTACAAGTGAAGGAAATTACTAAGTTTAGTAACGTTATGGTTGCATTAATGGATGGAAAAGATATCCAAACATTACAAGGAGATATTACCGGTAAGTAATCTAGATAACGCCCAAGAGAAGCCACCTAAACACTTTGTAGAACGACTTTCTAAACAAGTGATTGAATCAACGCGTGATAACATTTCATATCTGAACCGAACGGTTCGACAACCTGTTGTTTATGCTTTAAAGGGATTAAGAGGCTCTAGTTATTAACTTAGCTTTAAATGGCTTCAAGTTGACGTATTTATTTAAATGAGCAGGTGAAATATACGTAGATTGACGAAGAATAATAAAAGCTTATTAAATCAG
>DATGUM010000019.1:0-38630 GCA_035301345.1 Bacillota bacterium | reverse complement strand
CGACCCCGCGATACGAATCGTAAAGTGAATCAAAAATAAGTGCTTTTGTCGGAGCATCTGTACTTCCTGCTGGAGGCGGTACAACGTCTACAACTCGCTCTAATATTTCTTCAATCCCAATGTTATCTTTTGCTGACGCTAGAATAACGTCGTCTGGATCAATGCCTACGATATCAACAAGTTCTTGCGTCACGCGGTCAGGATCCGCATTCGGCAAATCAATTTTGTTTATAACAGGTATAATTTCTAAATCGTTATCAAGCGCTAAATAAACGTTAGCTAGTGTCTGTGCTTCAATGCCTTGAGCAGCATCGACAACGAGAATAGCACCTTCACACGCAGCTAGACTTCGCGATACTTCATACGTAAAATCGACGTGTCCAGGCGTATCAATTAAGTGAAACGTGTAATCTTCACCAGCATTGCTCGTATATTCTAATTGAACAGCATTTAACTTTATCGTAATGCCACGTTCTTTTTCTAAATCCATCGCATCGAGTAATCGATCTTCCATTTCACGTGACGTTAGAGCTTTCGTATTTTCTAAAATACGGTCTGCTAACGTCGACTTCCCGTGGTCAATATGAGCGATAATTGAAAAGTTACGTACGTTTCTGTTTTTATTCCCCATAAATGTTGCTCACTCCTATGATTCAATCCATTAATTTTCGTTCATTCATATTAATCTATATCTTGTATGATTATAGCAATTCATTTCTGTTCTGTCATTTATTCCCGTAATTATCTATCGTTTGCACATAATAACAGTTGTAATCAATAGACCAATTTGGTAAAATATCAATTGTTAAAGTAACTAGGGGGTGTATATATTATGGCAAATTTAAAATCTGCACTTAAACGAGTAAGAACAAACAATACAAAGCATGAATTAAACAGATCATTTAAATCAGAAATGCGTTCACAAATTAAACGTGTTGAGAGTTTAGTTAACGCAAATGATGTTGAAAATGCACAAAAAGAACTTAACGTAGCAATTAAAAAAATAGACAAGTCGATTCAAAAAGGAATTATTCATAGAAATAATGGAAATCGTCAAAAAGCACGTATTGCGAAAAAAGTACAAGCAATCGCTAACTAATTTGACAATTATTATTGAATAATACTGACTTTTGACTCGTTCAAATGTCATTTATACAAAAAGTGGTCATATATTTTATATGACCACTTTTTTATGTCATAACGAGCTCATAAATAAGTAATTCAAAAGCTAAACGATCATCCATTTTTCCACGTTTAATAAGTGCATCAGTCTCTGCTATTTTATCAATATAATGTTCAAGCTGCTGTTTAGAAAAACTGCGTTCTCTTTGGTTTGCTAGTTTAATAACATATGGATGAGCGCTAATTTCTTGTCTCATTTGGAATTCACTATAACCTCTTTGTTTGAGAAGTTTCGCTTGATAAATAACTCTAAACTGAAAAGCTAAAAGAGCGATTAACGATACTTTTTCCTCGTTCATTTTTTCAAGCATTTGTTGAACGTTCATTGCTTGTACTAAATCCCGATTAATAATCGCGTCAACTAGACGTAAAGCTGATCCATCAATTGTTTGTGATATTAATGAATAAGCAATCTCTTTCGTAACGACGCCATTTTCACCGACGAATAACGCTAACTTCTCCATTTCATTTTCTAAAACGTGTAAATCATTTGATAGTTCACCTTCTAAAATAGGCAGAACGTCTTTATTAATTGTTATATTCAATTCTTTTGCTATATTATTAATCCACTTACCCATCTCTCTCGCTTGGATCGGTTGGCACTCAGCAACGTAAGCAGTTGAATGAAATTGCTTAACGATCTTTTTACGCTTATCAAGCGTCTCATAAGGTGCAATGAACAACATCGTCGAGTATGGCGCTGGATTTTCTAAGTATTGCTCCAAACGGTTCACATTGTGTTCAAAAGATGTATCTGCACGCTTATTCGTTAAAAAGAATGGCTTTTCTACAATAATTAGCTTTTTCTCAGAGAAAAAAGGATACGTTTCAGCATCATCAATCACTGCTTCTATCGGCGTTTCTTCTAAGTCATATGTCGAAATAAAGTCATCCTCAGACTGAGACATTTGTGCGATTAACGTTTGCTGCACATCTTGAATAAAGTATGACTCTGTACCGAATAAAAGAATGATCGACGGTATTTGATTATTTTTTATTTGTTGCATAAGTTTTACATGTGTCACTATTCACCACTCCACTTAACGACGTATACGTGTATGTTAAAGCTCTCTCGTTATTTTAGCAAGAAAATTCAAATGAACATATTTTACTCTTCATTTATCTTGATAAAAGTGACGATATTCCGTCAAATATCATTTGTAATAATTATTTCATATGATTTTTGTAGATTTATTTGTCAATATAAATTATAATGTAAATTATATAGGAGGGATTAGCCGTGAATGAATTCGAAAAAAATGTTCAGTCAAAAAATAACGATGTTGTCGACTCTGTTAAAGCATTTACAGCTTCGTTCGTATTTTTTATAGCTATCTTTACGATTGGTGCAGTTATTAGCTTTATGAACTAATATAAAGTTAACTTGCTTTTACATAACTTACAATCTTTCGTTAAAATAATGTGTTAGTTTATCACATGAAAAGAGACTCAATGATTTGCTAAATGAATTTTGCCAAAATAAATTTAGCGTGTCTATCATAGTCTCTTTTTTTATTTGCTGAAATGAGTTTTCTTTAAAAATGTAGAGAACTTCCCTTGCTTTCCTTCTTGAAACTCATAAACAATTGCCCCTTGTTCATCAGTTCGGAAAATTTTTATCTGATCATCTAGTAATCGATCAATGACTTCTTTCGATGGATGCCCGTACATATTATTTCTTCCAACAGAAATGAGTGCTACTTTTGGTTGGAGATGATCGAGTAAAAATGAATGCGTCGACGTTTGACTGCCGTGATGTCCAACTTTTAATATATTAGCTGTTAAATTCGGATAAGCTTTTATTAATGCATTTTCTGCATTTTTCTCGGCATCTCCTGTAAAAACCCACGTTAATTCTCCAAGTTTCGTATAAATAATTAATGAGTTTTCATTAGCATCCCTAAAGTCCTTTTCTGGTCCGAGCACGTAAAATGAATAAATTCCTTCTTCAACTTTCTCACCTTTTGCTAGTCGTTCAATACGAATATCCGTTTCACTTAAATGTTCTTTTTCCCAGTCTGTCCATTCATAGTATTCACTCGTATAAAGTGAATCAACGGTAAAATCATTCACGATAAAAGGAACGCTTCCATTATGATCAAGATGGTCATGACTAATGAATATATGATCAACATGTCGAATGCCGCGTGACATTAAATATGGCTTAATAACTGATTCATAAACGGACGCTGTCGGTTCTTCTCGTTCAAAAGAAAACTTAGCGCCTGCATCTATGAACATAATCCCCTTTCGATAAGGTAATTCTATAACAATCGCGTCTCCTTGACCGATATCTAGCATCGTTACAGTACCTATCGGTGAAAAATACGGTTTAACATCTAACCACATGATTAAAGCGACGAGTAGCACGCCCGTAAACAATGCTTTTCTTTTATCAATACGTTCTAGAAAAATCATCAAGAAAAGAAGAATGCTGTAATAAACGACAACATACATCAATGAAAAGTCTCCAACGACGAACGGGTCATATAGTAAGTTATCGATTTGTTCAAGCGACGAGATAACAAAATTGTGAACAAACTTAAATAGTTGATCGCTCATCGTTAACATTGGCGATATTAATGGTATTTTTACTATAATGACACATATAAAAGTAAATGGAATAACGAACAAACTAAAGTAAGGAACAATGATGACATTTACTAAAATAGAGAGTGGTGTAAATGTGTGGAAATAAATAAGTTGTAGTGGAATGATAATCATTTGCGAAATGAAACTAATTTGTAGTAATTGAAACATTCGTGAATGTGTCTGAAGAAGCCAGTCTTTCGATAAGAGGATTGCGAGGGTAACGAGAAAAGAAAACTGAAAGCCAATATGGTAAATCATCTGTTTATCAATAAATAAAATCATTAAAAATACAATACTTAATAAGTCTGTTAAGCTAACTCTAACCCGCCATTTATTAAATAAAATAACAATACTAATCATTAAACTTGCCCGCCATACAGACGGCTCACTTCCAGCCAATAAAGCATAAAAAGGTAAAAAGATTAATAACAGTGTTTGGACACTTTCTTTCGTTAAAAGATTTAACCGAATAAATAAAAAATAAATAATCATGACGACTATCCCGACATGCAATCCAGAAATTGCTAAGATGTGAGACAATCCCCACCTTTGGAACAAGTCGATTACTGAATCATCTATACTAGAATCATCACCAATAACGAGGGCTTTCATCCAGCTTGCTAACTCTTCAGAGTATGAATGGTCTATTGCTTTTATAACATTGTTTTTTAATTCATAAACAATCTGCAATGAACGAGATCCTGTACAGTTTATATGAGTCATTTTTTCAACTTCAATTTGATCACGTATCCCGTTATTTTGTAAATATGATAAATAATTAAACTGTCCAGGATTAGACGCTTCATTAATTGTTCCAATCTGACCTCTGATTTCGCAAGTTGCACCGTGCTTAATATTTTTTACATAACTATCAAATACGTCGTCTCTTTCCTCATAAAAGTGAATGATTGAGTATAGATGACTTTCGCTTGCTTCTTTAACTGTAAAAGAAATGTGTGTATCAGTATCGTTAACCGTACCGTGCATAACACCTTTTATTTCTATCGCTTCTCGCGTTTGTACAAGTGACTTGTCATTCATAGGGGCTGGTAAAAATATGTAGAAAAAAGTGATTATAAGCAACGTTATTAAGAATGCAGATACAGCTAGTCGCTTCCTTACATATAAATATGTTAATAAGCAGAAGTAAAGTAATAATAAATATAGCGCGTTAAATTGGATAGCGAGAAACGCTAGTAAGACACCGAATGCACTTATGTGCCATAAGCCTCTCAACGGCAATCACCGATATAATTCATTTTTCTTACTTTTTAACTGTTCAATATTAACTGTCTGACTAGCATCTGCTTCAATAATGCCCATTAACTCGTCAACAAAGTCTTCTTTTGCTTCATTATTCGTTTCAATAAATATATCTTTAAGTTCGATTTTTTTCACTGTCGTCTGCGATTCTTGAAATAATTCTAACGCATATTCACTATTACGATAGTCACTTGCATAAAAAATATGTCTGATACCGCTCTGGATGATTTGTTTACAACATTGTAAACATGGAAAATGTGTTACATACATGCTTGCTCCTTCAGTTGGTACACCAAACTTTGCACATTGTAACAGGGCATTAGCCTCTGCGTGAATCGTTCTTACACAATGATTATCAATGATATAGCATCCGTGTTCTATACAATGTTTACTACCAGATACACTTCCGTTATAACCACTTGCAATGATGCGATTATCTCTTACAATTGTCGCACCGACCATTAACCTTGTGCACGTACTTCTTTGTGCTAATAAATAACATTGAGCCATAAAATACTGATCCCATGAAATCCTATCCATTCTTCCACCTCACTATCTGACAATTATTTCCATTTATGGAATTTGTACGTCCTCTCGAATATTATCTAACGTACTTTCTCCTATCCCTGATACATTCAATAAATCATCAACTTCTTTTAATGGTCCAAACTCTTCTACGTAAGAAATGATCGCTTCAGCTTTCTTTGGACCAATGCCTGGTAAGCTTTCTAAATCACTCGCTGTTGCGTGATTAACTGCTATTTTATCAGAAGATGAATGACCTTGTTCATGAACAACTTGAGAATATTCTACTTCTTCTCCAATTTTCGGAACGATAATAATCATTTCATCAATCACACGTTCGGCTAGATTTATTGCTGTAGCATTTGCGTCATCTGTTAGCCCACCAGCAACTTTAATGACATCATTGACGCGCGAGTAACTATCAACTTCATAAACACCAGGTTCAAAAACTTCTCCTTTAACATCGACAACTACTTGCTGGAGTTCCTCACTCTCTTCCTCAACATGTTCATAGTCTTCACTAGCTTCAGCAATAAACATATCGTCATCCACTGAATCGTCTGAAGCGACGATTTCTTCTTCTTTCGGCTTTAAAAACAAAAAACTAACAAGAGCAAGTGCAGCAATAAATACATACCAATGTTTTCTAACAAAATACATAGTTATTCACACCTTTTTTAAAATAAAAGAATCATTTTTATCGCGTACACATATCTTCTCTTAATTATTAAAATCGTGCAAATAAACATAATCCATTATTGAGACATATTCATGTTATTTTTCGGCAACAAAAAAGACTTTTTCACTCATTATTTCATCTGTTTCCTTATTTTTGATGATTTTCTTTTCAAAAGTTACATTTTTAAACTGAGCAGCAGATAATAATTCAGCATATAATTCTGGTTCATACACCTGTTGATGATGTGTTTCATCAAATCGTTCGAACGTTCCATTTTCAATTAGTGAAAAGAATGTCATTTCATGAAACATTTCGCCACGTTCTTCACCTTGTATACAATCCCAAATATATGCTACGCGATCAGTCACTTCAGTAAATGTTTTATTTAATAAATGATTGTTAACATAACTTTCCGAGTGAATGTCAAATAAAAATAAACCGCCGTCCTTTAAGCAGTCATAAATGCGTGAAAATATGTTTGTTAAATCATTTTTACTCGTTATATAATTAAGCACGTCAAAATAGCTAATAAAAACATCTGTTTCAGAGAAGCCGGTCAACTCTCGGATGTCTTGATTAACCCATAATATATTAACGTTATTTTCGATTGCTTTTTGTTGAGCTTGTGACAACATATCAGAAGCTATATCAACGCCTGACAATGAATAACCCCGTTTTGCTAATTGAATCGTCAATTCAGCTGTACCACAACCTAGATCAACTATGTGTTGCGGAGAGAAAGCCATTGATTTTAAATGTTTTTCAGTAAAATCAATCCAATCGTTATAATCGGTTTCATCCATTAACTGATCATATAATGAAGCTAAATTCACATAAACCATCGTTAACTTTCCTTAACTTCTTGCATTGGGACTTGTTTAGCATCGCCCCATAATCGCTCTAAATTATAATAAAGTCGTTCATCGCGATGAAATATGTGACATAGCACACCATCAGCCTCAACGACAATCCATTTTGAATCATTTGCACCTTCAACGTGAACGTCTATCTCTTGTTCAGTAACAACATCTTTTACTTCCTTAGCAATCGTTTGCACGAGTCGCGTGTTATTTGCATGACAAATAATAAAATAATCCGCAACAGATGATAGGTTTTTCATATCTAATATGACAATGTTTTCTGCATGTTTATCATCACACGCTTGAGCTATTTTTTGTACTAATTCTTTACTTTCTACCAATCAGTTTCCCTCCATATATTTTGTTGATAGTTTACGCGTTAAATCATTGTATGCGTGTAACGTATCTGGGTGGATAAGTGCTCGTTTACTCGTTAAATGATGAATATTGTTTCGACAGACGAGCCAGCAAGCAAATGTTAAATCTTTATAAGCATGTTCTCTAACTTCAGCAACAGCTGGAAACGACCTCTCTGGTTCAATATAATCTGCAAGAAAAACAATTTCATCAACAACACTCATCGCTTGCTTCCCTGTCGTATGATATTTTATCGCTGATTGAATACCTTTATTCCTTATATGAAATCGTTCTTCTACAAGTACAGAAGCAACCGGCCCATGCCATAATTCTTCATGATAATTTAATAAATCATTCGATAAATCAGACGTCATAATCTTATCACGTAAAAATTGTTTATCCATATCTTTTGCATAATCATGAAACATCGCACTTAATTGAACGTCGTCTACATTTGCCCCATAGTTATGAGCTAGCTTTGTTGCTTCATCGACAACTCTCAGTGTATGTTCATACCTTTTATTTGTTAATTCCTTTTTTACCGCTAGCGCTGCCTCATCAAGTATCATAAAGGTTCATCTCCTTGATGTATTGCTGGACAGATGAGGGCGTTAAATAGCGAATAGATGCATTTGTTTTCAAACGACGTCTAATATCTGTCGAAGAAATATCAATCAGAGGTATATCAACAATCGTGACTGGGTGCGACGTCTCGCATACATAACCTGGTCGTTCAACACCGACAAATTGTACGTGCTTGATGAGTTCATCTATCTGATACCAACGATCTAAGTAGTTGACCATGTCTGCTCCGATAATAAAATGAAATTGAACATTTTCATACCTTCTTTTAAGTTGCTTAATCGTATCAATCGTATATGATTTCCCAGCTCGTTCAAGCTCAATTGTTTTTATGTGAAAATCATCATTACCTTGTATCGCCTTTTGCAACATAATGACACGATGTTTAGATGGCGTCATCGCATTCGTTTTATGAGGGGGTTCATTCGTTGGAATAAACCAAACCTCATCTAATGATAAAGCTTCCTTTACTTGCTCAGCAATTAACAAATGTCCTAAATGTGGAGGGTCAAATGTTCCTCCGAGTATGCCAATTTGTCTCACGGCAAATCAATCTGCTTATTTTCTTCAGATTCTTTATAAACGACTATAATATTTCCGATAATCTGTACAATATGCCCGTCAGTTCCTGCTTGTATTTGCTGAGCGACTGTCTGTTTATCTTCTAAACAGTTTTGTAATATATTTACTTTTATAAGCTCTCTTTTTTCAAGTGCTTCATTTATTTGCACAATCATATTATCATTTACACCTGTTTTTCCTACTTGAAAAATAGGCTTTAACGTATTTGCTCGTGCACGTAAAAAACGTTTCTGTTTTCCTGTTAACATATTTATCATCCTTCCAAAACTTGTTTCAACTGCTCATCCATCTGCGCAAGGTCGACACGCTTTCCTGTCCATATTTCAAACGCATATTGTGCTTGACATAAAAGCATCGTGTGTCCGAAGTGAATGTTCGCTCCTCGGTCATGTGATTTCGTTAATAATTTTGTTTTAATTGGTTGATAGACGATATCGCTCACAATCGTTTCAGCTTTAAGGCGTTCAACAGAAATAATTGATTCCTCACTATTTGGATTCATACCAACTGACGTCGTTTGAATAACGACACTATATTGATCAAGGGCTTCCTCTGCTTCTGAAAGTGTTAAAATTTGCGTATCAGTTTGTTTTTTTTCTTCCGTAAGAGATTTGATGGACGCGGCACTTGCTATCGTACGGTTCGCTATATCGACACGCTGAAATCCTTCGGTCACCAATGCGTAATAAATACCACGTGCAGCTCCACCGCCACCAAGTAACAATAAGCGTTCACGTGCTTTATTTGAAAATATTTGTGGATAAGCATGCTGTAAAGAACGAACGTAACCTTTTCCGTCCGTATTAAATCCAATCCATTTACCATCTTTGTTTAAGACCGTATTAACAGCCCCCATTGCTTTTGCATCTTCATCAATCTCATCTAGATATGGAATGATCTTTTCTTTATATGGGACTGTTACGTTAAATCCATTCATATCGCTAGCTTTTAATTGAGCTATTTCTTCAGAAAAATTATCAGGTTTTATTTCAATCAGTGAATATGTACCTGAAAGTCCCGCTTGTTCTAAAAACTTTTCATGAATCCAAGGCGATAAAGAATGTTGCACAGGATACCCTATTAATCCGAATTTATACATGTAACCATCCCTCTATCTTTATTAATATAATGACGAACGCATCATTGGTGAAACGTGTTTTGATGAATGTATATCTACTGTTACATCACCTTCAGAAATCGTTATCCAGCCAAGGCCCGGAAAAACAAAGTCAACTTTTTTATTAGGCACTTTATATGACTGACTTTGTAGTTTACCTAATGATTTTAGCGATGATTCACTTGGTGGAGAAAGTAGTTTTCCTAAATGATTATTATAAAGGTCATCTGCATTAGATAACTTCGTCCGGTGAATCGTTAAATCGTTTGCAAAATAACAAATAAATGATTGTCGCTCGCCTTTTAAGAAGTCTATGCGAGCAAGTCCACCAATAAACAGTGTTTGCTCACTGTTTAATTGATAAACTCTCGGCTTAATTTCTTTTTTCGGTGTAATAATTTTTAAATCAGTTTCATCTAAGTAGTGCGATATTTGCTCTCGGTTAACGATACCCGGCGTGTCGATTAATAATGCCGAATCATCTAGTGGAATTTCGATAAAACCGAGTGTCGTTCCTGGGAAGTAAGACGTTGTGATGACTTCATTTAATCCCGTTGCTTGTTTAATAATTCGGTTAATAAACGTTGACTTGCCAACGTTAGTCGTTCCTACAACATAGACGTCCTGACCTTTTCTCAGTTTTTCAACGTCACTAATGAGATCCTCAAATCCGTGACCTTTTGTTGAAGATATTAAATAAACATCTAAGAATGAAAGGCCAAGTGACTTAACAGTAGACTGGATCCATTGTTTGAGTTGTTGTTGATTCGTTGACTTAGGTAATAAGTCAATTTTATTTACGACTAAAATAGTTTGGTTATCACCAACGACACGATGTAAACTTGAAAGTATACTTCCCTCTATATCAAACACGTCGATAATATGGATGACTAATCCCTTTTTTTGGCTGATAGAACTGACCATTTGTAAGAAATCATCGTCTGTCACTTCTACCGACTGTGTTTCATTATAGTTTTTCAAACGAAAACAACGTTTACAAAGTATGTCATCAAGTTCATACTTTTCAAGTGTCGATTGTGGAACATACCCCATCTTATCAGGTGCTTCAGATTGTATAGGTCCTCCACATCCTTGACAATATATATCTTCGTTCATATTAATCCTCCCAACTAACTTTCCCTTGTTTTCTTAAACGATTTAAAACGAAGCGCTCAATGCGTCGATTAAACTGTGTAATTTTCGCATCAGACTCCACAATCGGGGCAACTAAAATTGTTTTATACCCTGCTCTATTTCCCCCGAAAATATCTGTTAACAATTGATCACCGACTACAGCAACTTCTGATTTTTTTAAGTTCATTTTTTTCGCTCCGCGATTAAATGTGCGTTTTAATGGTTTTTTTGCAAATGAGAAATAAGGAATCGTTAATGGTTCACAAAAATATTGGACACGTTCCTCATTATTGTTAGAAATAATCACGAGATCGAGTCCGTGAGCTTCTACCTTTTTAAACCATTCAAGTACTTCTTCTGTTGCACTTCTCTCATCCCACGGCACGAGTGTATTATCTAAATCAGTAATAATACCTTTGATTCCCTCATCGACTAGTTGTTGTAAATCTATATCAAAAACGCGTTCATAATAATGATCAGGTACAAATTTATTAAATAACATGATGACACCTCTAATTTTCCAATGAAATTGAAAGCAATCTATCTATATCTTACCGTTTATTGTATATAAATGAAAACATTATTGTATGACGTTTGTTACGTACGCAGTCATGATAAACTGCCCCCTATCAATGAGACAGAGGGCAGAACGGTATTTCATACATCATATATTATAATTCAGCAATAAAGTTAACAATCATGGATGATGCATTTTTTGCTGCTGTATCGAGGAATTGATCAAAGGATATTGATGAATGTTTACCTGCAATATCTGATAATGCACGAATCATAACAAACGGCGTTTCGTAACGATGACATACTTGAGCAATTGAAGCTGCTTCCATTTCTACCGCTGTTGTAGACGGGAAATGTTTCATCACTTTAGCGACTTGATCCTTGTTGTTCATAAAAGAATCACCTGTAGCAATCGCTCCAATATGAGCAACCGTATCATGATTAATGACAATTTTTTCGATAATTTTATTTAATTGTTCATCAGCAAGGAATCTCGTTGGCATTCCTGGCACTTGGCCAAAATCATAATTAAATGCTGTAACGTCAACATCATGATGAATGACGTAACTAGCAATCACGACATCTCCTACGTTACACGTCTCATCTAAACCACCAGCCGAACCAGTGTTTATAACTGCATCTGGTGAGTAGCGTTCGTGTAAAATTGTCGTCGCGATCGCAGCATTTACTTTTCCAATGCCTGACTTCAGCAAGACAACATCTTTAGCATGTATTTTCCCTTCCACAAACAGTGATCCTGCTACTTCCCGTTCTTTTTTATGAGTCATCTCTTCTAGTAAATATTGAATTTCCTCATCCATTGCACCAATAATACCAATTTTCAATGAAATACTCCTCTGTTATTATTTTTTGTCATTTTCGACTAACTGTTCTACGAGTGTCGGCTTCCATCCGTGGTTTTCTTCCCACGTTAAATACACGCGATATGTGAGTGACTCATCCATTGGTGACACTGTTGCCGTTACTTTTTGATCCCCATCATTACCAATCCACCATATGACCATTTCATCAAGTTCTGTTGCTATTTGAATCGCTTTTTTCATTTCTTCACGGTCTTTAGAATCTTCATCGAAATTAACCGTATGTGGTTCTGTCTGTGACGTACCGATAGGATCCCAGTTTGCTTTGTACGCTTCTAACACATTATCGTCGTCGCTATCAACGTGCTCATGTTCATAACTGACTTCTTCTTCGTCTTCTTCATCTTGCTCACTTTGTTCTTCATTATTCTCATCTTCTTCTATGACGAGAAAATCATCATTAGACTGTTCTTCTTCATCTTCTTTTTCACTTTCTTCTACACCGTCATCAACGAGTTGCTCGCTTTCGTCGTCATTGTCACTTCCGATGACTAACATAGCTATAAGTAAAATAGCTAATATTGATCCAAGACTAATAAGCGTGACAATTAGACGATTGTTTTTTCTCCTTTTATCTTGTCGAGCTGAGCGAGAGTCATTATCAGTCATTGTTGATTCTCCTTTTTGAGCGATTTTACAAAAGCAAAATCACACGTTTATTGTAAGAATGTTCATTTGATACAAAAATGGATTTAATAATCAGTTTGACTATTAAACCCATTGTGAGTTAAATGTTCAATTGCTTAAATAATCTTTTGTCTTGACTAACTGACGTTAACAATCTTAACTTGAATATCTCCACCAGGTGTTGTTACCGAAACTTCTGCGCCTACTTCATGGCCCATTAAGCTTTTTGCCATTGGAGAATCGTTAGAAATTTTCCCACCAAATGGATCTGCTTCAGCACTTCCAACAATCGTATACGTTTCTTCTTCTCCGTCTGGTAATTCGATGAACGTCACTGAATGCCCAAGTGCAACGACATTTGATTCTGTTTCATCACTTTCAATAATAACAGAATTACGAATCATCTTTTCAACTTGTGCAATTCTTGTTTCAACAAATGCTTGTTCTTCTTTTGCTGAATCATACTCCGAGTTCTCTGATAAATCACCAAAGTCACGTGCTACTTTAATACGTTCAACAACTTCTTTTCTACGCTCAGTTTTTAAGAAGATTAACTCTTCTTCCAATTTATCTTTACCTTCTTGTGTCATATAGAACTGCTTTTCAGTCATTCCTTATTACACTCCTTCAACCTTTATCGATAATTTTATATAGTCGTTTATTGCTTGTATTTCTGTAACGTAAATCAATATACAATACTATACAGACTTTATTTGATTTTTCAATATATTGTTAAACGATTCATCTGCAAGAAAAATATTTATGTCGATTTTCTAACACTTACCGCGATTCCATCCCCAATCGGCAAAATAACCGTTTGGAAATCTTTCCTATTCATGAGCCACTCATTATATTCACGAATTTTTTCAGCTAATTTTTTATAGCGCTTAGGTGCATCCTCAACATGAGCAACGTATCCACGGAATAGCACGTTATCAGAAACGATGACGCCTTGATCTGTTAACATAGCTACTGATTGCTCAAAAAACGTTGTGTAAGATCCTTTTGCAGCATCAATGAAAACAAAATCAAATAATTCATCATTTTTTTGTAACTGTGGTAAAAGATCGAGTGCATCTCCGAACTGAACGTTAATGCGTTTAGCCTCTCCAGACTCTTTAATATAGTCTAATGCTTCTTCATATCTCGCTCTATCTCGCTCAATCGTCGTAATTTCAATTGAATTACTCACTTGTGCCATTTGTAGCGCAGAATATCCAATCGCTGTACCGATTTCTAAAATACGATTCGGTTGATGGATGTTGACGAGTTGTTTTAAACATTGGATGCCAATCGGATCCATTATCGGAATTCTATGCTCTTTTGCATATTGTTCCATCCGTGCTAACTGTTCAGTTGATTCATATAAGCTATCTATAACGTACTTCTCAACTACTTTATTTAACATGTTAACGTGCCTCTTTAATCTTTACTTTTTTCTTTCTCATCTTTGTCAGTAATATGTTTTTCTTTTAACTCATTATGTTTTTCAAGTGTTTCTGAGTAATATATCTTCCCATCACTATCATGTAAAAAGTAAATATAATCCGATTCTTCTGGATAAACGACTGCTTCAAACGAATCCTGTGAAAAATTAGAAATAGGTCCAATCGGTAAAGCATCTACATAATATGTGTTATAAGGTGATTCGACTTCTAAATCTTCATAAAGCACACGATCTTTATGTTCACCGAGTGCATAGAGGACTGTCGGGTCCGTTTGTAACTTCATTCCCTCTTCTAAACGGTTGTAAAACAAGCCAGATATTTTCTTTCGCTCATCTTCCGTTCGTGATTCTTTTTCTAGTAATGAAGCGAATGTAACAGCTTCATGAATCGATAAGTCCCTTTCTACGAGTTGTTCCTCATACGGAATCACGAGATTATTCGTTAATTGCAGCATTTCTTCAACGATTGATTCAATAGCTGGTTCTTTCTCATAATAACTATACGTCGAAGCGAATAAATATCCTTCTAATGGCGTTCTAATATCATCTTGTAAAATACCATCACTTAGAAGCTCTGGATACCTTGCAATTAAGTCAGTAATAAATGCTTCATCATTTACGACCTCTAAAAATTCTTCATCTGTAAATGGTAATTCTTCTGCAAAAATTTCTGCCATTTCTTCTATCGTTTTTCCTTCTGGAATCGTTACAGTATAATATGGTTCTGCAACGAGGCGCCCATCTTTCAACATCTCAGTTATTTCTTCAACAGATAACGATTTAGAAAACGTGTAATCCCCTGCTTGGAAATCTGATTTATTTTTTACTTTCGTATAGAGACGGAATACGCGCTCGTCTTTAATCACATCATGTTCCTTTAAAATCGATGCGATTGAAGATGTTGATGAACCAAGTGGTATTGTTAATTCAATCGGCGTATCGTCCGATTTTTTCACTGGTCCTAAAGCTGATTTCACATAGAAAAAGCCAATGATAAGAGCAATAATTAAGAGAACAAATAATGACGCTAATATTATTGCAACATATTTACGTACAACTTTTGCCTCTTCAGCTTTTTCTATTCTATTTTGTTTATATGCGTCTTTTTCATTACTGTCAGACATATGTATGACCTCCGATCGAGCAAACATCATTTATGATTTAAAAGGGGAAAAATAATTGATAAAAACAAATCAATTATCTTTCCCACCATAAGTTAATCGTTAAATGATGTCATCATCTACTAGTGTTTGTAATGTTTCATCTACTAAATCCCACTCTTCATCAGATTCAATCGGAAATAGTGCGATATCATTTTCATCGTCTTCTTTCATTTCATAACGAAATGCGAAAAGTTCTACTTCTTCACTATCTGCTTGTTCAACGGGTGTCACTGCAACGTACGTTTGATTATATTCATCAATCGTAAACGTTACTAACACTTCAAACAGATGTTCTTCACCGTCATTTGGAATAATAATTCTTTCTTTTGGTTCTAATGCCATTTTTAATCACCTCTACTTGTTTGAATCCGGTCTAAATAGCTTTGTAAAATCATGACAGCAGCTACTTTATCTATTACTTTCTGTCGTTTATTCCGACTCATATCAGCTTCTAACAGTGTTCGCTCCGCAGCCATTGTTGACAATCGCTCATCCCACAGCTCTGTTTTTATCCCGAACGTTTCTGTTAAGTATGCTGCATAGTTTTCAGATATTTTCCCACGTTCACCAATCGATCCATCCATGTTTTTCGGTAAACCGACGACAATCGTACTGACGTCATGTTCAGCAATTAAGTCTTTTAATTCACTGTTTGCCGAATCAATGACGTTCTCATTCCAATAAATTGTTTTAATACCTTGTGCAGTCCAACCAAACGCATCACTAATTGCAACTCCAATTGTTTTTGATCCTACGTCAAGACCTAATGTTTTCATCTAAACACACACTATTCTTTATTATTTTCCAAGTAAGATTTAACGAGCTCTTCAATTAATTCATCTCGTTCAATCTTCCTAATTAAATTACGCGCATCTTTATATCTCGGAATATACGCTGGATCTCCAGACAATAAGTATCCGACAATTTGGTTGTTCGGATTATATCCTTTTTCCTTTAATGCTTCGTAAACCGTAATTAATATCGTCTTTACATCTTGTTCGTATGGTTCGTCTGAGAAACTAAATTTCATCGTTTTGTCAATGGAGCTCATAGTGACACCTCTTTCTAAAGTTTCTAATGAGTTTGTATGATTCAACTACTATGTTTCTTGTATTATATCTTATTTAAGGGTGAGATAAAAGAACAATGAGTTAGATTGATTATTCTGTCGTTAATTGTTCTTCAATAAATGCAATTGACGCATCAAGTGCTTCTTCGATTTTTTCAGGTTTCTTACCACCAGCTTGCGCCATGTCAGGACGACCACCACCGCCACCGCCACAAATTTCTGCCGCTTTTTTGATGAGCTTACCTGCATGAACACCTTTTTCAACAAGGTCTTTAGTGACACCAGCTGATAGCATAACTTTCCCTTCGTTTGCCGCAGCTAATAAAATAACAGATGAACCTATTGACTGTTTTAGCTCATCAACCATTTGTCGCAGTTGGTTCATATTTTTTACGTCGACTCGTTTTAAAAGCGCATTTTCTCCTTTAATAGATACTGTTTGCCCAGCTAATGCAGCTGCTTCTGCATGTGAAAGCTGGTCCATTAATGATTCGTTTAATCGATTAAGTGATTTGACTTCATCAAGTGTCGCTTGTACACGTTGTGGAACATTTGATACATTCGCCTTTAAAAGAGATGCAGATTCTTTTAGTAATAACAATTGTTCATTCGTATATTTGTATGCTTCTTTTCCAGTAACAGCTTCAATTCTTCGTGTGCCTGCACCAATACCTGATTCAGCGACAATTTTAAAGATACCGATCGATTCAGAATTAGCTACGTGACACCCTCCACAAAGTTCGGTACTGTAGTCGCCAATTTGCACGACTCTAACGATGTCATCATACTTTTCACCGAATAGAGCCATCGCCCCCATCGCTTTTGCATCATCTAACGATTTATTTTCAATAAGCACAGGTAATGCTTGCCAAATTTTCTCATTCACTTGTTGCTCAATCGCTCGTAATTGCTCATCTGTAACAGATTCAAAATGAGTAAAGTCAAAACGTAAACGTTCACTATTTACGAGAGAACCTGCCTGAGTTACGTGTGTACCAATTTCATCTCTAAGTGCTTGGTGTAATAAGTGTGTAGCTGTATGATTTTTTATGATGGACTGTCTCGTCGTGTCCTCTACCATCGTTATGACGTCATCATTCACCTTAATTGTTCCTCTTTGAACGTCTACGTGATGTAAATGTTGACCTTTAGGTGACTTTTGTACGTCCGTTACGCGAAGTGAACAATCAGTATTTACGACGTAACCGATATCAGCTACTTGTCCCCCACTTTCAGCATAAAAAGGTGTTTCTGCAAATAATACGACTCCCTCGTCCCCTTCATTTAACTGATCAACTTGCTCGTTATCTTTCATTAAATAAACGACTGTCGTATTTACTTCTAAATCGTTATAACCGACAAATGTACTATTAACGTCTAATGTTGCCATTAAGTCATCTTGAATATTCATTGAACTGACATTTTCACGTGCATCACGCGCACGATTTTGCTGTTTTTCCATCTCTTTATTAAAGCCAGCTTCATCGACTGTAAATCCTTGTTCTTGAGCATACTCTTCTGTCAATTCTTTAGGGAATCCATACGTATCATAAAGTTTAAATGCTTCTTCACCAGGAATAACTGTTCTATTCTCCTTCTTTTCACGTGCAATCACGTCATTTAAAATTGATAAGCCATCGTTTAATGTTTCATGGAATCGTTCTTCTTCAACTTTAATAATGCGTGAAATATGGTCACTTTGCTCAGCTACTTCTGGGTAATAATCAGCCATAATATCTCCGACGATATCTACGAGTTTATACATGAATGGTTCTTCGATATGAATATGCTTAGCAAATCGTACTGCTCGCCTAAGGAGTCTTCGTAAAACATAGCCTCGTCCTTCATTTGAAGGGAGTGCATGGTCACCAATAGCAAAAGCAACTGTTCGAATATGGTCAGCAATTACTTTAAATGCCGTATCTGATTCAGTCGTTTCTCCGTACTTAACATCTGTATACGTTTCAATCTGTTTAATGATTGGCATAAATAAATCAGTCTCAAAATTCGTTTTTGTCTGTTGCATAATTGACGCGATTCGCTCAAGCCCTAACCCTGTATCAATGTTCTTATTCGGTAACGGCGTATACGTATCATCTGGATTATGGTTAAACTGAGAGAAAACTAAATTCCAAACTTCTAAATAGCGTTCATTTTCCCCGCCTGGGTATAGTTCCGAATCTTTCGGATCATTGCCAAATGCTTCCCCACGATCATAAAATATTTCTGTATTCGGACCACTTGGCCCTTCACCGATATCCCAAAAGTTTTCTTCTAGACGAATAATTCGTTCTTCAGGTACTTTAACTTCGTTTTTCCAAAGTTCATATGCCTCATCGTCTTCTGGATGAACAGTGACTGATAATAACTTCGGATCAAGTCCAAGCCACTTATCACTCGTTAAAAATTCCCATGCCCAAACAATTGCTTCTTTCTTAAAATATTCCCCGATAGAAAAATTACCGAGCATTTCAAAAAATGTATGGTGTCTTGCTGTATAACCGACATTTTCAATATCATTCGTTCGAATTGCTTTTTGGGCATTTACGAGGCGTGGGTTTTGTGGAACGACTGATCCATCAAAATATTTCTTTAATGTCGCTACTCCACTATTAATCCATAAAAGTGTTGGATCATCGATAGGCACGAGTGGTGCACTCGGCTCCACTTGATGATTTTTCTCTTTAAAAAAGTCTAAAAACATTTGTCTTATTTCACTTGCTTTTAACTGTTTCACTGTATATGTCCCCCTATATAACCGATCATTTTCAATAAAAAAATCCCATCTCTGCTTATGCAGGGACGAGATTATAACGCGGTACCACCCTTATTTATGACGACTATCGGTCATCAACTTAAATCATAATAACGGTATGATACCGGCGATTTTCAGTCGCACTCCAGTTGAGCTTTCCATGAATGTTAAGCGTTAGGATTTTTTTCAGCCTAAGAAAATCCATCTCTTTAACGCACGATCCATGTACTTATAACTTTCATCGTATTGCTTATTTAATTAAAATTAAGTATAGAAAAATTAAGCGAAAAAGTCAACGTTGTTCATTGTTTATCCTTAATTAAAGTCATATGGTGATATGTCATACGAGTCCGCTGGAATTAATTCCTCCACTGTTTCATCTTTGTTTGCTCGTTCTTTTCGCTCGTTCGTTTCTCCGAGTAGTTCTACTAAATGATTCGTTAATGCACTATATCGTTTGTTCGTATCGTGTGTTTCAATCCCTCGTAAAAGTGCCGCTTGTTCCCCGCAAATGATAAGGGACTGCTTCCCACGAGTAATCGCCGTATAGAGTAAATTTTTACGTAGCATACGACTGTAAGAAGATACGACGGGTAAAACGACGATAGGAAACTCACTTCCTTGTGATTTGTGTATTGAAATACAAAAAGCGTGTGTAAAATTATTATACTCACTTCTCGTATAAATGACTTCACGGTCGTCAAAGGAAATAACAATTTGCTCTTCATTTTCAATATTTTCATCGCGTTCAAAGATTGCAGCAATTTTACCAATATCGCCGTTAGATACACCTTCTTCTGGTTCGTTTACGAGTTGAATCACTTTATCACCAACACGATACGTAACGTCTCGATATTTCTTTTCCCGCTTCCCTCTCACTTTCGGGTTAACGATTGCTTGTAATTGTTTATTAATCTCATTAATTCCCGCTTGCGTTCGGTACATAGGTGCTAATACTTGAATATCATCTAATGATACACCTTTCGCTTCTGCTTTTGTAAATATTTGTGTAATAACATCAATGACTTGATAATGAGTACACGGAATAAAGCTAAAATCTGCTGAATTCTCTAAAGACTTTGCCGTAAAGGATTGTCGTTTTATTTCATGAGCAATCTGAATAATTTTCGATCCTTCTTTTTGTCGATATACTTCTTCTAAACGAACGAGTGGAATTGTTTCACTCGTAATTAAATCAGATAACACTTGTCCAGGACCTACTGACGGCAATTGATCTTCATCGCCGACTAGAAGCACTTGCATATGACTCGGGATTGCTTTGAACAAGCTATTTGCTAGCCATATATCAACCATGGAAAATTCATCAATAATAATATACTTTCCTTGTAGCTGTTCGTTTTCATTGCGATCAAACGTCTCTTGTCCGTTCCACCCGAGTAAGCGGTGAATCGTTACAGCTGGTAAACCAGTAGATTCTGTCAATCGTTTAGCCGCTCGACCTGTTGGTGCAGTAAGTAAAAATGGGTAATCTGATGGACTATCATAATCATCAATCTCTGTTGATAGTTCATTTATTTTCGCATATGCATTAATAATCCCTTTAATGACAGTCGTTTTACCAGTTCCTGGACCACCTGTTAATATCATAACTTTCGAATGGATCGATTCATTAATCGCGGCAAATTGTTCTTCTCCATAACTAAGTGATTCCGCTTCTTCAATGTCTCCCGTTATGACCATCATTTCTGTTAACGGCGTTTCATCTTCTATTTCTTTCGTAATAATCCGCTGAAGTTCCGTACTGAATCCTGTTTCAGCATAATACAAAGTTGGTAAGTACACTTTTTCTTCATTGCGAATGATTAGTTCTTCATCATGTAACATCGTGTAACTATGTTCGAGGAGTTCTTCAGTTAATAAATTTGTTTTCAGTAGTTGGTCAACGAAAAGTGAACATTCTTCTTCGGGTAAATATACATGACCATTTGCTGTTGATTCTTGTAACACGTGAACAATCGCTGCGCCGATCCGATTATCATCTGTCGGTGACGTGCCTCGCTCCCGAGCAATCGCGTCAGCCATTTGAAAACTAAATCCTTCGATATCAAACACGTAACGATACGGATCAGTTTCTAAAACTGTCAGTGATTCATCTTTATATTGCTCGTATATTTTTTGACTTATTTTTAAACCGATATTGTATGTAGCTAACTGTTGAATAAGATGTTCGAATCCTTGGTTTTCTTTCAACACTTTCAACAAGTTTTCAGCCGTTTCTTTTTTTATACTCGGAATTTTTTTAATCAGTGTTTCATCATTTAACAATTTCGTAATCGCGTCATTACCAAGTGTATCAACGATATTCATAGCTGTTTTTTTACCAATTCCGTAAAACATATCACTCGATAAATAGGTCACTAGACCATCACGAGTATCGGGAACGAATGTTTCATACGTTTCAATGTTATATTGCTTACCGAACTTTGCATGTGTTTCAAACGCCCCAAAAAATGTATAAACCATCCCTTCTTGGAGCGCTGGAAAATGCCCTTTCGCAACGATTTCTTTTTCTTCATAAGATTCGTTCGTTTCAATAATTTTTAACTTTACGATTGAAAAATGTTCAACGTCATTGCGAAATATCGTATGGAGCAATTCACCTTTTATAAAACCTTTTTCTTCCACATCCGTTCACCTCAATCTTTAATCACGTTTATTTCAACTTTTCTTCAACGTTCCTTTTGCCGTTTGCTGCTAAAAAGTGGTCAGGTTGACTCGCTAATGCTCGATTAAAATATGCGAGACCTTCGTCTAATTTATCTTCATACACAGCAATAACACCTAAATTGTAAAGCGCATCTGGGTGCTTACTATTAAGTATCATGACACGTAAAAATGCTTCTTTTGCTTCATCTGTGTAATTCACTTTTGCAAGTGCTAAACCGTATTGAAACAATATTTGTTCATCTGCGTCATTAAGTTCTGTTGCCCGCAGTAAATAAGGAATACCAAAAATTGACTGTTCTTCATGAACAAAAGTCATGCCTAACATAAAATACGTATCTGCATCTTCTAATCCTTGATTGATCGCCTGTTCATAATGTTTCCTCGCATCCGGGAACTTTGCTTGTTCAAAATAGCAATTACCAATCCCGTAATGAGCCGTTGCTGAGTCTTCATCTATTTCTAACGCTTTTTTAAATAAGTTATATGACTTTTCTATTTCATTTACTTGTAAAAATACGTGGCCTAGATTTATATATCCGAGCACATCATCTGGACGTTCATCGATCATTTCTAAATAAAGCGCCGCAGCTTCTTCATACTTTTTTTCTTTAACGAGTTGCAACGCTCGTTCATTTTTATCCATAACGCCGTCCTCCACCATCGTTATCCAACGTAATTAAGTGTCTCATCATTCTTAATGATTTCATCAATCGTTCCGCCACCTAAGCAAACATCTCCATCATAAAATACGACTGCTTGCCCCGGAGTAATTGCACGTTCTTCTTCATGAAAAATAACGTGTGCTTGATTGTCATTTAATCGTCTAACCGTTACTTGGCTATCTTCTTGACGGTATCTAAATTTAGCCGTACAAATGAACTCTTCCTCAACTACTGATTCGTTAATCCAATTAACGTTCGTTGCAATCAATTCATTTGAATAAAGACTCGGATGATGAAATCCTTGTTCAACATAAAGCACATTCTTTTCAATATTTTTACCGACGACAAACCATGGCTCACCCGGTCCACCAATGCCAAGTCCTTGTCTCTGGCCAATTGTATAATACATTAAGCCGTCATGTGACCCTTGTTTTACCCCAGATAATGTTTGCATTTCACCTGGTTGTGCTGGTAAATAATTGCTTAAAAATTCCTTGAAATTTCGTTCGCCAATAAAGCAAATGCCTGTACTATCTTTTTTCGTTGCTGTCGCTAAATTGTGCTCTTTTGCAATTTTTCTTACGTCTGATTTTGGCAAACGCCCTAATGGAAACATCACTTTACTTAAAACATCTTCTGTTAATTGGTTTAAAAAGTATGTCTGATCTTTATTATCATCAACGCCACGTAACATTTTATACGTCCCATTTTCTTCGATAACTTGTGCATAATGACCAGTCGCTAAATAATCCGCTCCTAAAGAAAGCGCGTAATCCATAAATGCTTTAAATTTAATTTCCTTATTACACATAACGTCAGGATTCGGTGTTCTACCCGCTTTGTATTCATCTAAAAAGTAAGTGAACACATAGTCCCAATATTTTTTCTCAAAATTAACTGAATAATACGGTATGTCTAATTGATGACAGACACGAACGACATCGTTAAAGTCTTCTGTAGCCGTACATACACCATTTTCATCTGTATCATCCCAGTTTTTCATAAAAATACCGACGACGTCATAACCTTGTTCTTTTAATAATAAAGCTGCAACTGATGAATCTACTCCACCGCTCATCCCAATAACAACTTTTGTTTGTTTGTTTTCCTTCATCTAATTTTTCATTCCTTTAAGTCGTATAATAATTTCACTCAAAATCTTTGCTGTTCGTTTCATTTCTTCTTCTGTATTGTTTTCACCGAAACTAAAGCGAATCGACTGTCTCGCGCGTTCACTATCTTGCCCGTACATCGCCTCTAACACGTAAGACGGTTCAAAAGATCCTGCTTGGCATGCACTACCACTCGCTGCTGCAATCTTTTCCATGTCTAAATTTGTTAACAATATATCTGCGCTAATCGTTGGGAAATATAAATTGACGATTGTTGGTGACGTTTGTTCAAGCGTACCGTTCACTTCATACGTCACTTCATAATCGTTCAGTGCTTGTAATAACGTATTTTTTAGCACGTTATAAAAATCACGCGCTTGTTCTTTATCTTTACTTATCCGTTCGACACTTTTTCCAAAGCCAGTAATATGAGGGACGTCTTCTGTCCCTGATCGTCTCATTCTTTCCTGGTCTCCTCCGAACAAAATCGGTGATATTTGTACGTCTTTATTAACGTACAAGCAACCGACACCTTTTGGTCCGTTAATTTTATGAGCAGACATTGACATTAAATCAGCCACAGGTTGATCATCGTAAAGCGTGTATAAGCCAAACGTTTGCACGACGTCTGTATGGAAATATGCTTGATGTTCCTTTAGATCGGCACTAATTTCTTCAATAGGCTGCATCACGCCAGTTTCGTTATTCGCATGCATAACTGATACGAGAATCGTTTGATCTGTCAGGGAATCTTGCACACTTTTCGCACTTATTTCACCCAATTGATTAACCGGTAAATAAGTAACACGAAACCCGTTTTCTTCTAAAAACTTCATACTGTTAAGCACGGATTTATGTTCTTGGTTTGTTGTAATCAAATGATTACCTTTATGCTTATTTGCATAAGCAACTCCGATAATTGCTAAATTGTTAGCTTCAGTCCCGCTACTCGTAAAAATAATTTCATCATCTTGTGCATGAATTTCTCGAGCAATCGTTCGTCTCGCTTCATCAACATAAAAACGAGCATTCCTACCTAATGCATGAATGCTTGATGGGTTACCGAACGCTTCTTTATACAGTGGTTCCATTGCCTCTTTTACATCTGTGGCAACAGGTGTCGTTGCTGCATGGTCTAAGTAAATATATTCCATTAATGCATAATCCTTTCTTATCCCTATTAAATATAAAACATGTAAGAATCATGTTGTTCTTGTTCATCATGAGTCATTAAATCAGCTAACGTTGTCGTATCTAACACTTCTTTAACAGCCTCAGTCATACGAGACCATAGCGCTTGTTGAGCAGGCTCTTCTTCTTCAATTCCTTCGACAATTGCAATAGGCCCTTCAAGGACACGAATAATATCCCCGACCGTAATTAATTCAGGTTCTTTTGCCAATTTATAGCCACCATATGCACCACGTGTACTTTTGATAAGTGCTGCATTTCTAAGTGGTGATGCTAATTGTTCTAAATAATGTGGTGATAAATCATTGTTTTCTGCAATAGACTTAAGTGATTTTGGTCCATTGCCAAATTCTCTTGCCAATTCAATCATAATCGTTAAACCGTAACGTCCTTTTGTAGAAATCTTCATTTTGACACCTCTATTATTTCATCATCATATATTATATTTATTACTTCTACAGTTTTATTCATACTATTATAACATGAATACATAGTACCTTGCATTTTAACAGTTTGCATATTACTCTAAACGTATTATAAAAGTTGAAAATAGGTTTATAAAAATAAAAGGATTGATTGAATATGAGTAATCAGCCGCTAGCTGTACGTATGAGGCCAAGTACCATTGAACAAGTAATTGGACAAAGCCATCTCGTATCAGAAGGGAAAATTATTTTCCGAATGGTGCAAGCGAAAAAGCTCGCCTCGATGATTTTATTTGGCCCCCCAGGTACAGGTAAAACATCAATGGCATATGCTATCGCAAAACAATTAAATTTACAAGTTCGTATGTTAAATGCGGTTACAGATCGAAAGAAGGATATGGAAATTGTCGTTGAAGAAGCTAAAATGTCAGGTCATATGTTACTTATATTAGATGAAGTTCACCGTTTAGATAAAGCGAAGCAAGATTTCTTGTTACCTCATTTAGAAAGTAATATTATAACGATGATTGGTTGTACGACGAGTAATCCATACCATTCCATAAATCCTGCCATCAGAAGTCGTTGTCATTTATTCGAATTACATGCGCTGACTGCAAAAAATATTATTGACGCTATTACTCGAGCGATGTCAGATAAAGTAAATGGATATGGCGAATTAAATATTATTATGGAAAATGATGCCATTAAACATATGGCACATAGTGCTAATGGTGATTTACGAGCAGCACTCAATGGACTAGAACTTGCTGTGACGTCGACACCTAAAGACGATGACGATAAAATTGTTATTACGCTAGAAATTGCCGAAGAATGTATGCAGAAAAAAAGCTTTTCACATGATGACGGAGGCGACGCCCATTATAACGTCTTATCCGCTTTTCAAAAATCGATTCGTGGTAGTGATGTTAACGCATCTCTACACTATTTAGGTCGGTTAATCGAGGCAGGAGATTTAGACAGTATCGCTCGACGACTTGTCGTCATTGCCTATGAAGACATTGGTTTAGCAAATCCACAAGCTGGTCCTCGTGCTTTAGCAGCTGTTGAATCAGCTGAAAGACTCGGATTTCCAGAAGGAAGAATACCTCTTGCTGTCTCAGTCGTTGAACTAGCTTTATCACCTAAATCAAACAGTGCTTACAAAGCGTTAGATAGTGCTTTATCTGATATTCGTAAAGGAAATAGCGGCGAGATTCCCGATCATTTAAAAGATGCTCACTACAAAGGTGCAAAAGATTTAGGACATGGCGTTAACTATAAATACCCACATAACTTCCCAAGTGGCTGGGTTAAGCAACAATATTTACCTGACACAATTAAACATCAAACGTACTATGAACCAAAAGATACCGGTAAATTTGAATTAAGCTTAAAAAGTGTTTATGAAAAAATAAATAAACAAAATAAATAAACAAAAAAGTGGTTATGCATTTTCAATGAATGAATGCATAACCACTTTTAATTATGTAGCCCGATTGTGCCGTCTACAGAATCGGTTTGATCCTGCTTAAACGCAGGTGGGTGCTCTGCTCTAAACCTTGCAAGTCCTCCATCGAGGCGTGTGCGCAACGTAGAAACGCCAAGCTCCCTTACATATAGGTGTTCGGTCAAAACGACTTATCTTAGACGTACACATCAGGTTGATTACTTTTTATAATATCATGAATTATCTGTAAATTCAAATTGTTTTAAAATGCTGTTTACATAAAGTGGAAGATAAATGCAACTGCAACGAAATACATAATTGGATGAACTTCGTTAAACTTACCTGTTCCTAACTTAAGTAAAACATAAGAAATAAACCCAAATGCTAAACCTTCAGCGATACTAAATGTTAAAGGCATCATAATAATCGTTAATAATACTGGAACGACTGTCGTGAAGTCATCAAATTCAATGCTTTTAATTTCAGGAATCATAAATGCACCAACTAAAATTAATGCAGGAGCAATTGCTTCACCTGGAATAATAGCAATGAATGGTGATATAAATAACGTTAAAACGAAAAACCCTGCAACGACGAGTGCTTTTAGTCCCGTACGTCCACCAGCTGCAATACCAGTCGCGTTTTCTGCATACGCATTTAACGCCGTACCACCCATTGTAGCACTTAAAACCGTACAAACTGAGTCTGCTTGTAATGCACGATCAATTCCTTCAATATTTCCTTCTTCATCAACGAGTTCTGCTTTTTTAGCAAACCCGATAATTGTTCCTGTGTTATCAAAAAGCTCAACAATTGTAAAAGATAAAATAATTGAAACGACACCGTAACTAAGTGCCCCTTTAATATCAAGTGCAAATAATGTTTCACTTATGTTCGGTATATCTAAAGAAAAGATATCACTTATTCCTTTAGGACTATCTGTATAGCCTAGAATCATTGCTAAAATTGATGTAGCTAAAATGGAAATTAACAGCCCACCTTGGACATCTTTAGCTGTTAAAATAGCCGCTAAAATTAAGCCGAAAACAGCTAATAATGGACCTGTCGTCATAATATCTCCGACTGCTACGAAGTTAGATTCATCGGCGACTACGAGTCCAGCATTTTTCAATCCTAAAAATGAAATAAATAAACCAATACCTACTGTAATTGCAGACTTTAATGAATCTGGAATTCCGTTAATAATCATCGTACGAATACCTGAGAACGTTAAAATAACGAAGGCAATCCCGGATATAAACACTGCTCCAAGCCCTGCTTGCCACGTTAAACCTTCAGCACCTACGACTGTATATGCGAAAAATGCGACAAGTCCTATTCCCGGTGCGACTGCTGCAGGGAAGTTAGACCATAGTGCAAAGACAATGGTTGCGATAATCGTTACAAAAATTGTTGCTGCAAGCGATGCCTCATGTGGCATACCTGCATCTGATAAAATATCTGGTACGACAAAAATAATGTAACTCATCGATACGAAAGTTGTTAAACCTGCTAAAAATTCTGTTTTTGCATCTGTTCCGCGTTCAGTTAACTTAAAAAACTTATCAACCGCAGAACGTTCTTCTGGCGGTATTTTATTGCTTTTTACTATTTCTGCTTGTTCGACATTTGCCATTAATTAATCCCCCTAATTTTACTTTGCTCAACATTTCAAATAAAGCGTTTACAATTATTTTACATATCCACTCCTTACATGGTGCAAGTGCCAGCGATGTGATAAAGAACGAAGATGTGAGATAGACAAAGTTCGACTCGCTTAAAAAAACAAAAAGTCACAGTTATCCCATTTATAATAATGGTTAACTGTGACTCAATATCTTCCATAAAATAGAAAATAAAGGAAGCACTTACATTTAAACTTTAAAATAAAATTCACTTCTTTTAAAAAAGCGTTTCTCAAATAAATTTAAGAATAATTAAATTGTATAATTTATACATTATTTTGTCAATTAGAAAACATTGTAAAATATAAAAATAATGAAAATTTAACAATTTCATCAACATTTGTTCAAAAGTATAGCCATAAACTATACAAGTGACGAACGACTTATATAATTTATGGCCTATTGACAACTATTCGTCGCTTAAAACATCAAGTTCTAGCGATAATTCTTCTAACTGGCTTTCACTTACTTCACTTGGTGCATCTGTTAATAAATCAGATGCTGATGCAGTTTTCGGGAATAAAATTGTATCCCTTAAATTTGTCTTACCAGCTAGTAGCATAACAATTCTATCAAGACCTAGAGCAATCCCACCGTGTGGAGGTGTTCCGTACTCTAATGCTTCTAATAAAAATCCGAACTGTTCATTCGCTTGTTCTTCAGTAAACCCGAGTGCTTCAAACATTTTCTCTTGTTCTTCTCGCTTATAAATTCTTAAAGAACCACCACCGAGTTCAAAACCATTAAGAACTAAGTCATATGCGTTTGCACGGACGTTCGCTGGATCAGACGTTAATTTTTCTAAATCCTCTTCTAAAGGACGTGTAAACGGGTGATGAGCAGCTGTATATCGTTTAGATTGCTCATCATATTCAAATAATGGCCAGTCTGTAATCCATAAGAAATTAAATGCTGATTCATCGATTAAGTCTAGCTTTTCACCTAACTTCAGACGTAGCGCACCTAAGCTATCAAATACGACTGACTTTTTATCCGCTCCAAAGAATAATAAGTCGCCATCTTTCGCTTCAGCACGTTCAATGATTTGCGCTGTCTCTTCTTCAGAAAGAAACTTTGCGATCGGTCCATTTAATGTATCGCCTTCAACTTTTACCCACGCTAAACCTTTTGCTCCATAAATTTTAACGAAGTCTGTTAAATCATCAATGTAGTTTCTTGAGAATTCATTCGCTTGGCCCGAAACATTTAGTAAGCAAACGACACCGCCGTTTTTAACAGCTCCAGAAAACACTTTAAATTCAGCATTTTCTACGATATCTGAAATGTGGATAAGTTCTAACCCGAAACGCGTATCCGGTTTATCTGATCCGAAGCGATTCATCGCATCATCATATGACATACGTTTAAACGGTGTTTCAATATCAATCTCTTTTACATCTTTAACGACCTTTTTCATCATGCGCTCAGTCATATCTAAAATATCATCGACTGACATAAATGACGTTTCAATATCAACTTGCGTAAATTCTGGCTGACGATCGGCACGTAAATCTTCATCTCGGAAACAACGAGCAATTTGGTAATATTTTTCAAAACCACTCATCATAATCATTTGCTTAAATAGCTGTGGTGATTGAGGAAGTGCGTAAAACTCTCCTGGATGTACGCGGCTCGGCACTAAATAGTCACGTGCTCCTTCTGGTGTACTCTTCGTTAACATTGGTGTTTCCATTTCTAAATAACCGTCGTCATTTAAGAAATTACGAATGGCTTGTGTCGTTTGATGACGCAAGACAAATGTTTCTTGATGTGGTTTTCTACGCAAATCTAAATAACGATATTTTAAACGTAAATCTTCTGATACGTCTGTTTTTTCTTCAATTAAAAACGGAGGGTTTTTTGCTTCGTTTATAACGTTTATTGAAGCTACGTTCACTTCTATTTCCCCTGTTTTTATGAGCGGGTTAACTGTTTCTGGATCGCGTTTAATAACAGTCCCTTCAACTTCGATCACATATTCGCTACGCACTGATTCAGCAATGGCTAAAGCGTCAGCTGAATAATCAGGGTTAAAGACGATTTGAACGACACCTGAACGATCACGTAAATCGATAAAAATTAACCCACCTAAATCTCTTCGACGGTCTACCCACCCTTTTAATGTGACTGTTTCGTCAATGTTTTCTTCTGTTAATGTTCCCGCATGTAGTCTACTCATTATGATTGCTCCTTCATTAATTTACTTTTCATTACTTCTATAAGCTTTTCTAATGCTATTTCTTCTTGGTCACCTGTTTCCATCGTTCGAATGTTAGCAACACCTTTTGCTAATTCATCTTCACCTAAAATGATGACGTATTTTGCTTGTAAACGATCGGCCGCTCTAAACTGAGCACGTACACCACGCTGCTGATAGTCTTTATCAACTTGCAGTCCGTTTGCACGTAATTCATGAACAATTGGTACAGCCGCATCAGTTGCTTCCTCACCCATCGTTACAAAAAAGCAATCTAATTGTGTATCAATAGGGAGTTCGATACCTTCAGCTTCTAGGGCCATCAACAAACGCTCTCTTCCCATCCCGAAGCCAATCCCTGGCACGTCTGGTCCACCAAGCTCTTCTGTTAGTCCGTTATAACGTCCACCACCTAAAAGTGTCGTAATTGCTCCAAATCCATCAGCCTCACTCATGATTTCAAACGCTGTATGATTGTAATAATCTAAACCTCTCACTAAGTTTTCATCAACGACGTATGAGATATTCATCGCGTCTAAATAAGCTTTTACACGCTCGAAGTATTTAGCTGATTCGTCATTTAAATATTCCAGAATAGACGGTGCACTCGCCATTACTGGGTGATCCATATCTACTTTACAATCTAATATACGCAGTGGATTTTTTTCTAAACGACTTTTACAATCTTGGCACAACTCGTCGATATGCGGTTTAAAATGGTCGATTAGTGCTTGTTTATGATTTTCACGGCTTTCTTTATCTCCTAAACTATTAATCACAAGTTTTAATGACTTCAAACCGAGTTCTTCATAAGCCATCATCGCTAAACTAATAACTTCAGCATCAATCGCAGGATCCGCACTACCTAATACTTCAACACCAAATTGGTGCAACTGCCTCATTCGACCTTGTTGCGGCCGTTCATAACGAAAAGCTTCGATAAAGTAATACAGTTTGACTGGCTGATTTGGCTGGCCGTATAATTTATTTTGAACGAAGGCGCGAACGACACCAGCTGTTCCTTCAGGGCGCAGCGTAATACTTCTGTCACCACGATCATTAAACGTATACATTTCCTTTTGTACAATATCTGTCGTATCGCCAACACTACGCTGAAAAACTTCTGTATGCTCAAACGTCGGTGTACGAATTTCTTCAAAATGAAATCTTTCACATAAGTCACGCATTTTTTGTTCGACAAACTGCCATTTTTTCGTTTCCTCCGGTAAAATATCTACCGTTCCACGTGGGGCTTTAAAACTCATTATCCTTCCTCCGTTTCATAACGTATCATGATATTTATGCAAAATAAAAAACCCTAATCCCTATATAAAAGGGACGAGAGTTTACCCGCGTTGCCACCCTAGTTAATAAACAAGTAAGTTGTTTATTCACTTCTTCACAGTTAACGCCTGTTTTACGTCTATATTTACTCATCGTTCAATATAGAATCTCCAGAATGTCTCGTATATATATGTTTTTGAAGTGCTTCCAGCCAGGGCACTTTTCTCTGAACAAAAGCCATATAGAACGTTTTCTTTCATCGATTGTTTATTTTTACTCTTTTATTTTAATCGTAGAACTGTATTAAGTCAAGTATGATAGGGAGCAATGGTTTATTTAGACGGGCCTTCTATAAAACGCATTAAACGTTTTATAGAAGGTTCGCCTTTTAGCTTTCTAATATGAGTGTTACAGGTCCAACGTTCGTTAGTTGTACGTCCATCATTGCACCAAATTCTCCCGTCTCTACAGGAATACCTTCTGATGCGATTTTCTCATTAAAAGCTTCATAAAGTGCTTTTGCTTCATCAGGTTTAGCTGCTTTAACAAAGCTTGGACGGCGTCCTTTACTCGTGTCGCCGTAAAGTGTGAATTGAGAAATAGACAAAACACTTCCACCGACATCTTTTAATGAGTCGTTCATTTTATTGTTATCATCTTCAAAAATACGTAAATGTATAAGTTTATTCACTAAATAATTAACATCTTCAATGGAATCTCCGTGCGTAACACCTACTAAAACGACGAGTCCATTATCTATTTCTCCGATGACTTCTCCATCTACTGTAACTGAAGCATCTTTTGCTCGCTGAATGACTATTTTCATGCTCGTCCTCCTTAATGAATGACACGTGTAACAGTGTAAACATCTTTTATCTGTTTAATCCGGTCAACAATACGTTTTAAATGTTTCGTATTATGAATAGGAATTGTTAGTTGGACGAATGCCATTTTATTTGGGTCTGACCTTCCACTAACTTTTGCTATATTCGTATTCATTTCGTTCACTGCTTGCAAGACATCATTTAATAACCCACGGCGATCGTAGCCAGTAATTTCTAAATCAATATCATAAAGTTCACTAGCTGATTCGTCGTCTAGCCACTTCACTTCGATATATCGTTTTTTAGCTTCTTCCGTTTGAACGTTCGGACAATTTGCTCGATGAACGGACACACCTCGTCCTTTCGTAATATATCCGACGACTTTATCACCTGGAACTGGGTTACAGCATTTGGACAGTCGAACGAGTAAATTATCTACACCTTCTACTTTAATACCAGAATTTTCTTTTGTTGATAATCGCTCCGGTCGATAACTATGCATACTATTATCAAGAGCTTCTTGAATCGCTTTTTGTTGTTTTTGGTCACGGCGGATATCTTCTGTTAGTCGCGTTGCAATCGAAGCAGCTGTAATTCCTTGATACCCGACAGCAGCATATAAATCATCTTCCGTTACAAAATTAAATTTATCAAGTATATTTTGCATATTATCTGCGGTTAAAACGTCTTTCGGTTCAATATCATAAAATCTTATTTCTCTTTCAACTTGTTCTTTACCTTTAACGATATTTTCCTCACGACGTTGCTTTTTAAAATATTGACGAATTTTATTTTTTGCTTGTGACGACTGGGTAATATTCAACCAGTCTTGTGATGGTCCGTAAGAATGTTTCGACGTCATCACTTCAACAATGTCACCGTTTTTTAGCTTGTAATCAAGTGGTTCCATTTTACCGTTAACTTTCGCCCCAATTGTTTGATTACCGATTTCCGTATGAATCCGGTAGGCAAAATCTAAAGGGATAGAACCTGACGGTAATTCAATGACGTCACCTTTAGGTGTAAAGACATAAACCATATCAGAAAATAAATCTACTTTGAGTGACTCCATAAATTCTTCAGCATCATGTGTTTCTGTTTGCCACTCTAAAATCTCTCTAAACCACGTAAGTTTCTCTTCATATGACTTCTCACCTTGACTGACAGATTTACCTTCTTTATATGCCCAGTGCGCGGCAATCCCGTATTCGGCAATTTCATGCATTTCTTTCGTTCGGATTTGTACTTCTAGTGGATCACCTTTTGGACCAATAACTGTCGTATGAAGTGATTGATATAAGTTAGGTTTCGGCATCGCTATATAGTCTTTGAAACGACCAGGCATAGGTTTCCAGCACGTATGAATAATGCCTAAAACGGCATAACAATCTTTGATACTATTCACGAGAATTCTCACAGCTAGCAAATCGTATATTTCATTAAATTGTTTATCTTGTCGCATCATCTTTTTATAAATACTATATAAATGCTTTGGCCGTCCTGAAATTTCCGCTTCAATATTTACGTTATCCAATTGTTCTAATACTTTATCAATGACATCGTCAATATCTGTTTCACGTTCAGCACGTTTTTGACGCATCGAACGAACAATTTCATAATATTTCTTCGGATTTAAATAACGTAAAGAAATATCTTCAAGTTCCCACTTAATTGTAGATATCCCGAGTCGATGTGCTAAAGGCGCAAAAATTTCTAACGTTTCATTAGATATTCTACGTTGTTTTTCAGGTGGTAAAAATTTAAGCGTCCGCATATTATGCAGACGGTCTGCTAGTTTAATTAAAATAACTCGAATGTCCTTCGCCATTGCAACGAACATTTTCCGGTGATTTTCTGCCTGCAAAGCTTCTTTTGATTTGTATTTAATTTTTCCAAGTTTCGTCACACCGTCAACGAGCATCGCTACATCAGATCCGAATTCTTCTTCGATTGTTTCAATGGACGTATCCGTGTCTTCAACGACATCGTGTAAAAAGCCACCAGCTATCGTCTGTGGATCCATTTCTAAATCAATCAAAATACTTGCGACTTGCACCGGGTGAACGATATACCCTTCACCCGATTTTCGAAATTGATGGGCATGTGCTTTTTCCGCAAATTCATACGCTTTTTGTATAAAGCGAACGTCTTCTTCTTTTAAATAACTTTTTGACTTTTCAATGACATCTTCAATTGTTAATACGGCACCTTTAGACATGTAATCACCTTTTTATCATTCCAATAAATTATTTATTTTTTTAATATTTCATTAATGTTAATACGTCATAACCATGCAATTTATCCATACCATCTAGATAGGATAATTCAATTAAGAAAGCACAACCTACAACAATTCCGCCAAGTTGCTCAACGAGATTTATCGTAGCTTCTATCGTGCCTCCTGTTGCTAATAAATCATCTGTAATAAGAACGCGTTGTCCTTCTTTAATTGCATCTTTATGTATCGTTAAAACATTCTCACCGTACTCTAATCCGTAATCAACTTTAATCACTTCACGAGGTAGTTTTCCTTCTTTTCTTACAGGAGCAAAACCAATTTCTAATGCATAAGCAACTGGACAACCGACGATAAACCCTCTCGCCTCAGGCCCAACAATTATATCAACTTGCTTATCTTTTGCGTACGCAACGACTTCATCTACTGCTGCGCGGTATGCTGGTCCATTGTCCATTAAAGGTGTAATATCTTTGAATTCGACACCTTCTATTGGCCAATCTTGGACAATTTTAATATGTTCTTTATAATCCATGGACGACTTCCTCCTCAGGGGATTTTCGACAATCTTTTATAAACTGCATTAATTGTTCATAATTTGAATAATAAAGTACCTTTTCGATGGCAACACGTTCTTTTCTCGCTTGATAAATAGTTGATTCAGTCAAGTCACTCTTTCCTGACTGTTCAATAATCTCTATCGTATCATTTGTGATTGAAATAAACTGCATATCTGCAAATACATCAAGAATAAATCGTGTCGTTTCTTGATCTAACGTTACAAAGTCACTTAAACGATTCATTTCTTCGCTAAATTTAATTGATTGCTTCTTAAAAATATACGCGTATATGCGTTTAAAATGTTCACGTGTTGGAAACGGCTTTAAATATAAACTGTCACTAACTTTAAAATTAAACAATATATTATCTGGATTCACTTGATTAACGATCGTTTGAAATTGTTTAATAGAGTGCGGCATATCAATAACATACATCGTTTCTACATGTGTAGATGTTGGTTGAACGTCGTTAAATGTTTTCCATTCTACGTTGCTATGATTAACCTTCTTTTCTATCATATCATTCGATAGCACAAGATTCGAAGAAAATTGATTAAAATATAAAGATAAATCAATTGGCTCTTTTCCTCGGTAATCAAATAATTGAGGTTCTTTTACTTTTAAATCTTGAATAATCATTTGCACCGTTCGATTGCCATTCCACTCATTTATCCCAAGTTCACCGATAACAGAAACTTTCGCTTCAGGTAAAACGTATAAATCATAATGATCCATATGAAAGCCAATACACTCCATGGCAGAATTGTTTTGTTTCATTTGTATTTTCAAATGATTTTTATTTGCTCCGAGCATACGAACGTTCGTTGGATAAGCTTCTATATGAAATGTTGGCTTTTCATTTTTCATTCCGAACGGTTGCAACTGGTCGATTTCAGCAACTAAAGATTCATTCACATCTTCTATGTCCATTGACTGATGAATCGTCATTTCCTTTTGAAAATCTGCTGTGGATAAATGTTTATTTATATATTCATTTAAATGTTCTCGCAGTTGTTCGACTGACTCTAATGCCAAAGTCATACCTGCTGCTTGTGAATGACCACCAAAATTAATAAATAAATCAAGTCGCTCCATACATGCGTCAAATAAGTTTAACCGCTGAATACTACGAGCAGATCCTTTCGCCGTTCCCGCGTCATGATTGATCGACAAAACGACAGTCGGACGATTATATTTCTCAACTAAGCGTGACGCGACAATACCGACAACACCTTCATTCCAACCTTCTTGCATGACAATAATTACTTCGTGTTCTTTTGTTGGATCTACTTGTGCATCTGCCTCTTTTACAATGTCATTAACAATTTTTTGACGCTCTTTATTAAGTGCGTCTACTTCCATCGCTAAATCAGCCGCTTCTTGCCCATCATTCGTCATAAACAGCTCTACAGCAAGCGATGCATCAGCAATTCGACCGACCGCATTTATGCGAGGTCCAATAACGAAGCCAATATCTTCTGACGTAAGATTACCTTTTAAGCCGGATATTTCTTTTAATGCTTTTAATCCTTCGTTCTTAGTTGATTGCATACGATTTAATCCGTGATAGGCTAGAATTCGATTTTCTTCTCTTAGCGGAACGAGATCTGCAATCGATCCAATCGCTACGAAATCTAGTAAATGATCTGGCATGTAACCGAGTAATTGTTGGGCGAGTTTCCAAGCAACACCTACGCCTGCCAATTCTTTAAATGGATAGTCTTCAGAACTTTTCGGGTTAATAACCGCGAACGCTTTTGGTAAATCATTTTGAACGTCGTGGTGATCAGTAATGATTAAATCAATTCCTAAAGACGCCGCCGCTTCTGCTTCTTTAAACGCAGCAATCCCACAATCGACTGTAATAATGACAGAATATCCATTTTCGGCAATTTGTTTAAATGCCGCTTCATTCGGCCCGTATCCCTCAGTAAAGCGGTTCGGTATATAATAATCACAGTTTGCTCCTCGTTCTTGAAGTGCTTTCAATAGAACAACTGTTGAACAGACGCCATCTGCATCATAATCGCCATAAACTAAAATCTGCTCATTATTTTCAATAGCTACATTTATCCGTTCCACTGCTTTATCTAACATATATAGCAAAGACGGTTCATATAAATCATCTAACTTCGGATATAAAAACTTTTCCGCTGCTGCATCACTTGTTATTCCTCTTTGCATGAGCAATTGTTGGACAATAGGTGTTACTTGTAAACGATTAAAATGTGTTGATGTTTCTTCGATCTGTTTTTCATTTAAAAAATTCCAATATGTCTTGCTTTTAAGCAATTTATTCACTCCTGATTCATCAAGTATACAAAGTAATTGTTAATAACTAACGTTACAATTGTCGGTTCTATTCTTCCAAATGAGATGTTTTAACTTCATCATGACGATCAGATGTGTCATTTTTAATATTTTGCATGCCTAATTGACGCTCTAATTCATTATTTCTTTTCGTTAATGTCTTAATTTCATTTTTCATACGATAAAACTTAACACTTCCTGCGATAATCGTAATAATACCACCCATCAGTAAAGAAAATAATATGACTAAAATAAGTGGTGATTCGCCTGACCAAAAGATATAGTTAACTTCTACGATAGCAATGTTCATTAATGCAAAAATTGATACGATAATAATAAAAATAATTAATAAAATGACGTACAATTGATTTTTCATGAAATACCACCTCTTCCAAGCTTATGATACTTTTCATTATAACAGTTCACATACAAATTATTAACTAGAGCAGTGCATGTGATTGAGTCAAGTATTTGTGGGTATCTAATAAATATGTTCAAAATACCATCTTTTGTATAAAATATTTTTTTAAATGACTCTTTAATCACCTCAGGTGATATATACTTCATTTTTCGCGAGTGATCGTTTCAGAACTATACTACGCTTGCCGTGGGACGACCTCAACTTCTAGAACCTCCATTATCATGTCGGTTCTAGGGATTTTCGGATACGTGTAATGA
>DATGUM010000018.1:0-28790 GCA_035301345.1 Bacillota bacterium | reverse complement strand
AATTAAAAATTGCTTGACAATTGAGAGCGGATACATTAATATTGAGGTCAGTAGGGGAGGTTATATATTTTGAATGCAATGCTTACCTCGACTGAAATTCGGACCTTGAAAAGAGACATCGCACAAGTATATAATCGGATTAACCAAGAGTTTTATGCAACAGGAGTTGTAAGTCAACGGATCAATTTATTTGACGATAGGCTTATCATCTTCGCACAGCATAAACGGGTTCAAGCTTTCACGGCTTTGAGTAAAAACTTCCAAGAATTAACAACTTATGCAGATGCAGCACTCATTGTCGAATTTAAAGCGAAATTAAAGCAAGAGATAGAAGATGTTACTGGATATAAAGTGTTGTCTGTTTTAAAAGATTATGACTCTAAAACTGAACATGCTTGCTGTGTGATTATCTTTGAAAGTAATGTCTTGTAATGATTATCTAAAATGCGCCTAACTATTTAGGGCGTTTTTGATGGCACTTTAGAGATAGCGGTTACATGGAATCTTTGTTTGACGAAGGTTATTTGAACCGCAGATTAAAGGTATTCTCGCGGAGGGATCGTTCCACGTGGGGGTCGTTCTTTAGTCTGCGGTTTTTTGTATTCAATATTTTTTAAATTATTTGAATATTTTATTACATTTAAGGGGGTGTGCGACGAACCGAATTAATTGCAAGTGGATGAGTACTCTCATCTTAAATTGATTTGTGTAAAGTCGGTCTGTTTTGATATCCGTTTAAGTTGACTTGACAAGTCCGCCTCGTTTTTACAGCAGTTTGTAAACACCAGTAAGTATCAGGTGATTGAACGTTTCAACATGAAAGCTAAAGGGAACGAGCGAATTTAAGTCGAGAACTATTATATAGTGGGAATGTTGCTTAACAGATGTCATGAACTTGCATAATCTTATCCAAGTGAAACTTTAAAATCGAAAGGGGAAACGATAAAAATGGATTTAATTCTTAAAAACGCACTTATCCCTCAAGGGGACAGAAAAGTAGCGTCGAACATTTTAGTTAAAGACGGAAAAATTGCGGGGTACCTTGATTCAGTAGATGGTATTTCAGCAAAAGAAACGATGGACGTTAAAGGTAACTTAGTCGTTCCTGGATGTATTGATCCACATACTCACTTCATGGACCCAGGATTTGAGCACCGTGAAAACTTTAGTACAGGAAGCCGCTCTGCAGCAGCAGGTGGAGTAACGACATTCATCGATATGCCGTGCTGTAGTAAGCCTTCAGTACGTAGTGCAGAAAGCTTCCACCAAAAGCATGACCCTATTAAGAACAAAGCATATGTTGACTATGCATTCTGGGGTGGAGCAACTGGTGAAGATGTTCGTGAAGGTTGGTTAGACAACGTTTACCCACAAGTAGACGAAGGAGTAGTTGCATTTAAAGTTTACATGACTCCATCAGTTCCAACGTTCCCAAGAGTTGAAGATGCTGAAATGTTAGAGATTTTCAACGAAGTTGCGAAAACAGGACTACCAATTGGTGTTCACGCAGAGAACTATAACATTTGTACGTTCTACTCAAACAAATTAGAAGCAGAAGGTCGTACAGATGGACCAGCTTGGGCACAAGCAAGAATGGCTCTAGCTGAAAAAGTAGCTATTGAATTAACAATTAGTATGGCAGAAGCTACAGGTGCTCGTTTACACATCGTACACATGAGTACTAAAGAAGGTGTTAAATTAGTACGTGAAGCGAAAGCACGTGGTGTAAAAGTAACAGCAGAAACGTGCCCACACTACTTAGTGTTAAACGCACAAGAAGCTATGACTGAACGTGGATCATTTGCTAAGATTGCTCCACCATTACGTGAAACTGAAGATAACATTGTTCACTGGCAAGGACTTGCTGACGGAACAATTGACTTCGTTGGTACAGACCACGCACCATATGAAATTGAAACTGAGAAAGATGCAGAAGGTTCAACAATTTGGAACACGTTCCCAGGAATCCCTGGTGTTGAAACGATGGTACCTATCTTAGTAAGTGAAGGATTAAATAAAGGTCGTTTATCATTATCACGTTTCATTGAAGTAACGAGTAGAAACGCAGCTATTCACTACGGAATTTATCCGAAGAAAGGTTCTATGGAGTTAGGTTCAGATGCTGACTTCACAATTATTGACCTTGACCGTGAATACACAATTGATGAAAAGAAATCTGAAACAATGGCTAAGTACAACCCGTTACACGGTATGGAATTAAAAGGTAAGCCTGTCCAAACAATCGTTCGTGGTCAGTTAATTTATGACGAAGACAACGGCGGCATTGTTGGAGATGTAGGTTACGGTGAATATGTGAAGCGTCAAAGCATTCAAAGACTTGACCGTGGCATTAAGTTTGAAAACTATGAAGAAGGATGGAAAGAAGCAGAAGATGCTTACCGCGTAGAGCAAGCACTTTCTTCATCAGTTGAATTAGGAGAAAAACTAAACAAATAAGTAAATAATTTTATATTATTTAAACAATAAAAACAAAATTTGGAGGAGATTTATTATGACAGAATTAAAAGGTAAGAAGCACGCATTAGTAATTATTGACATGTTGAATGACTTTATCCCAGAAGGATCAGCAATGGAGTGTGGACAAGCAGGACGTGACATCATTCCTAAGATTAGAGAAGCAATGGACTTCTGTCACGAAGAAGATATTCAAGTTGTACACATTCAGGAAGCACACCGTAAAAATGACGCTGACTTCCGCGTAAGACCAGTTCACGCAATCAAAGGAACTTGGGGCCATGAGTTCATTCCTGAACTACAACCAGAAGAAGATAAAGGCGACTACATCGTTCAAAAGCGTCGTCACAGTGCATTCACATTCACTGACTTCGACTTATTCTTAAGAGAAGAAGAAATTGACACTGTTGTTTTAACAGGTGTATGGACAAACGTATGTGTAAGAAGTACAGCATCAGATGCACTTTATAACGGATACAACGTTATTGCACTTTCTGACGGTACTGCTTCACAAACAGATGAAATGCACGAAGGCGGCTTAAGAGACATGGGAATCTTCGGAGATATCATGACGACTGATGAATATATGAAAGCTGCAAAAGAAAAATTCTCCCAAGCAAAAAACGCATAAGGTAGAAGAATTTAATTGAGCCGTAAGACGAGAATCGTCGTCGGTATCACAGGAGCAAGTGGATCAGTGTATGGTTATACACTGGTCCGCGCGCTTCATGAATTAGGTATTGAAACTCACTTAGTTGCATCCGAAACGGGAGTAAAGGTTTTGCAATATGAGTGTGGTGTTGATATTGAAGAGTTAAAACAGTACGCAGTTGTTCATGAAAATGGCGACTTGTTTTCTTCAATAGCAAGTGGATCATTCCAAACAGATGGAATGGTTGTCGTTCCGTGTTCAATGAGTACATTAGGTTACATAGCTAATGGGATCGGTGATAATTTATTATGCCGTGCAGCAAACGTTGCTATGAAAGAAAGAAGAAACTTAATTATCGTTCCGAGAGAAGCGCCATTACATACGCTTCACTTACGGAATATGACTACTCTTGCGGAAACAGGAGTATCCATTTTACCAGCAAGCCCGGGTTTCTATCACCGACCGAAAGAAATTTGGGAATTGGTTAATTTTATGGTTGCTCGTATATTAGATGAACTTAAAATTGAACATCAACTTATAGAAAGATGGGGTGAGAAGGCATGACTCCCCGTAATATTAGAGAACTTCTAGATGATTGGGAAAGTCGCCAATTGTTATATCGTGTTAGAAAAGAAGTAGACCCTCAATTTGAATTAGGAGCGGTTTTAAAAACAAAAAATGGTGCTAAACCATTTTTATTTGAAAATGTATTAGGATATGACGTGCCGATGTTAGCAGGAACAGGTGGATGCCGAGACTTAATGGCTGATAGTATGGGCATTGAGACGGACGAAATTGTTCCACATATGATTGACGCACTCGTTAATCCGATAGAAACAACATTAGTACCTACAGGACCTGTCCATGAAAATGTTGTAACAGGACCATTTAATCTCGACGATTTCTTTCCGGTACCAACCTTCCACGAGTTAGATTGTGGACCATATTACGTATCAGGTGTGTTAGTTGTTAAAGATATGGATGGCAATAAACGATACACTTCGATCCGTAGAATGGGGGTTTTAGGCGGAAATCGTACGAACATTGTTATTACCTCGCCTGAACTCCAGCGACAATATGCTCATTTTGAAGAAAAAGGAGAACCAATGGAAATCGCACTGATGTTCGGTGTAACTCCGGCGGTTGTTTTAGCTTCGCAGTATAGTACTCATTTATATCATGCAGACAAATTGAATTTAGCTAGTGCTTTAACAGGACAGTCATTAGACGTAGTTAAGTGTAAGACTGTTGATTTAGAAGTTTTAGCAGAAGCAGAAATAGTTATGGAAGGGAAAATCTTGCCTCATGAAAGAGATCCAGAAGGATTATTCGGAGAGCTAGGTGGCTATTATGGTGGGAATGAACCACAGCCAATTGTTGAGATGACAGCAATTACTTATCGAGACAATCCAATTCCACAAACTATTTTACCGGCAAGTGCAGAGGAAAGACTTCCTATGTGCTTAGTACGTGAAATGACTTTATTCAGTACTGTTCGTCAAACAGTTGAAAACGTAAAAGCTGTACACGTGCCAATGGCAGCAGCAGCTCGTTTACACGCTGTTATCCAAATTGACAAAAAGACTGAAGGGGACGCTAAGCAAGCAGCATTAGCAGCATTTGCTAGCGATAAAGATTTAAAACACGTCGTTGTCGTTGATGATGATGTTGATCTATTCAACGCAGAAGACGTGGAATGGGCGATTGCGACAAGAACGCAAGCAGCTAAAGATATATTTATAGTTTCGGGAGCTAAAGGTTCGCCTTTAGAGTCATCACATAACATAAATGATGTATCCGATAAGATGGGTATAGATGCTACAGTCCCATTAGATCAAAAAGAAGCGTTTCAGCGAACTTCTATTCCATTTAAAGTGGATAACTTGGAAGATTACTTATAAAATTGATCAAGACGGGAGAGAAACACAATGAGTGCAATTGGATTAGTTGAAACAAGAGGTCTAACTGCAGCGATTGAAGCGCTCGACTCGATGGCGAAAGCGGCAAATATCCAGCTAGTTGACATGAAACGTGTCGGTTCTGGATTAATTACTGTTATCGTTGAAGGCGATGTTGCTGACGTAAGTGCAGCAATTGAAATAGGAAGACTTGCACCAGATATTGCTGGGGGAGAACTTATTTCTTCAAACGTTATTCCGAGACCTCATTCAGAACTTAAAAAGATTTTATAATGACAAAAACTCTATAATATTGGGGGTGTAATGTATGTCGAATGTGATGAGACGAGTAGTACAGGAAGCTTTATCCGGTAATACGACAATTGTCTCGCATACACAGGCTGGACAGTCTAATCGTGGACGTGTTACGCAACAGGGATCTAACCGTGGGGGTTCCGCACAATTAAGTAACATTAATCGTCCAAATTACCAACAGATGAAAAAAGACCGTCGTTTAGGGCCGTTAAAAAATGCTGGCCGCACTGGTGGACATGCGGGTAATCGTGTAACATCAAATTACTCAGCGCGCCGTTCGGTTAATCAACCAGTTAACAATCGTGTGCAATCAAATCGACCAAACGCAAGCCGTGCGACACATACTCCGACGAGAAGAGTGAATAACCCAGCGCCAAGAAGAGCTGCGGGTGCTCCTGTCATTAAAAGAAGCAACGCTCCAACGTCGAACAGAAGTAACGCACCTGCTGGAAGAAGTAATGCTCCTGTTTCACACAGAAGCAATGCACCAGTCGGAAGGAGAAGTAACGCGCCAGTAGGAAACCGTAGCAATGCTCCGCAAGGATTTAGAACAAATCCATCTACTGGAAGGAAAAGCAACGCACCTGTCGGAGGAAATAGAGGTAGTGTTTTAACACGTAATGACTCTGCTTCCATCTTACCGCATAGCTATAACGTTGATAATGTATCACGTTTAAGTTCGTTTACACTTTCTCAGGGAAAGGCATCAAACCACGGACACGTTAGAAATACCTTGAGAACGAACGAGAAGTTAATAGGCACGACACGAAATGGTGGAAATATCTGGTTTTTCGAACATGTTAACAATGATCTGGTAGATTCATTCAATCGTTCGATTAGAAACGTATCTATTGGTGTCATAGAAATGCCAGAAAATTTACCGAGTTATTTACTTATTATTAACGATATGATACGTAAAGGTAAAAACTTAGAGTTTTACGTATCTTGGGATAAAGAAAATGAAGAGCAATTTCTAGTTGAATTGTATAGCGAAGATGCTAAGCAGTTGGAAAGTATTTTACGAGACATTTATCAAGCGATTAACAGGCGCTCAATTAAACGAGTAGATTCACATGTCGTTTCAGCCCCAAGTCCTTGGTTGTCAAAACAATTCAACTTAAATACCTCAGTTGACGCACTTGCAATATTAGAAGGAATCCCTTATTACACGGGCGTTCTCTTAGTCAACAAAGTATTAGATGAAGGTCATAACCATTCATTTGATTATGAGATTAATAACAATCACATTTTACTAAAAGGTGATTATGAGACAGTATCTGATTTAGTAACGCAGCTAAAAAAAGTTGCTAATCATTTATAATTGTTACTAAATTCCGGGAGGAGGATGAATAGCGTTGATAGCACTTGGTCTAATCGAGACAGTAGGATACGCTACTGCAGTATCAGCGGCAGACGCTGCTGTAAAAGCTGCGGACGTTGAAATTATTGGTCTAGAGAAAATTATTGGCGTTAATGGTTATGTCAGTGTAACGGTCCATTTTAGTGGAGATGTTGCTGCTGTACAGTCTGCAGTTGATGCAGGTAGAGAAAAAGGTGAAATGATTGGAGAAGTTGTTTCATCTGAAGTAATCGCACGTGCACATTCAGACGTACAAGAATCATTAATTAGTCAATTTAAGATTAATGATGTAACAAAAGGTCCAGAGGAAGTAGAATCTAAGAAGATTGCAGCAGAAAAGAAAGAAACTGAGAAAAAAGAAACGAAAAAAGCAGCTTCTAACAAAAAGTCTGCAAAAGATAAATCTGACAAATAATTTAACGGATAATAAATAATTTTTTAAACAATCTGAGGAGGAATTTAAAATGGGTGAAGCATTAGGATTAGTAGAGACAAAAGGTCTAGTAGGTGCAGTTGAAGCAGCGGACGCAATGGTAAAGGCAGCAAATGTTCATATTTGCGGCTATGAAAAAGTAGGATTCGGGCTTGTAACAGTAATGGTTCGTGGAGATGTTGGTGCTGTAAAAGCGGCAACAGATGCAGGTGCTGACGCTGCAAGCCGTGTTGGAGAGTTAATTAGCGTTCACGTAATCCCAAGACCACATAGTGAAATCGATCGTGCGTTATTATCACAAGGTGAATAATTATGTTATTCAACCGACAGAGAAGCTTACTAGTTGAATCTACTTTGTCGGAATTACTGAAACGAAATCAGAATAATGCGCAGAATGACGTTAAAACCGTGCACGTACTACTCTTTCATCATTTAAATGGTATTGATGAGTACGTGCAATCGATTAATGAACTTCATAATGAAAATGTAAGAGTCGTCGTTTGTCCCGATGAAGAGCTGTTAAATCATTATTCAATCACTGAATTAGCTCAAAAAGTTGGGACGGATAATTTCATAACGTTAAGTCGTTTAGAAGAGACGAAGACTTCGATTGACGAGCTGTTAATACCAGTTCTGCCATTTTCTACAGTAGCAGATATTCTGAATTTCAACGATGTACGCACATCAATCCGATTGATTTTGTGGGCTTTAATGAGCGGAAAGAAAGTCATTGCTAGTTCTTCAAGTGCAAATCCATTCGATCCATCAATGGAAGCGTCTGGATTGAATCAAGGAACGATGCTTTTGAAAAGACGTTTAAAAGAACAGTTAAATACATTAAAAGGTTTCGGTATTGAATTAATTGATGATATGTCGAAACTCGTATTAACTGCAAAACGCGTAGAAGAAAAAACAGGTAAAAAATCTGTTTTAACAGCAGATGATATTCAACAAGCGAGAACTGCTGGTCATGCGAATATAATGATAGAAAATAATACGATTATTACTCCATTAGCACGAGACGTTGCTAAACAATATGGAATAACAATTGAAATAGCTAGAGGGGGATAGAAAATGGAACTAGGTATAGTGGTTGGTCGAGTGACTGCAACAAGAAAAGACGAGAACTTAGTCGGAACTAAACTATTAATCACGCAACCTATCGGATTAGATGGTTCCCCTCTAGATGCACAATCTACTGTAACAGTTGATACAGTTGGTGCTGGAATGGGTGAGAAAGTAATCGTTGTTAGAGGATCGATGGCGTCACGAGCAGTAAATAATGAAAAGTCTCCCGTTGATGCGGCTATCGTAGGTATTATTGATAATTTAGAATGGGAGAACTTGAAAGGGTGAATTGAACAGAATGGAAGCAGAAAGAATAAAAGAAGCACTACAATATAGAAAACTAATTGATGTTTTGTGTGATGAAAATCAGTTTGCCGATGTTGTTCTAGAGGGAGGATATGTCATTAACACAGTGACACGTGAGATCCTTGAAGCAGATGTTGCTATTAAAGGAGAACACGTCCTAATGGTCGGTGACTGTAAGGATTTAATCGGTAAGAATACGAAGGTTCAAAATGTTAGAGGGAAGTTTGTATCACCTGGATTTATTGATGCGCATATGCACTTTGAAAGTTCGATGTTAACGTGTACAGAGTTCTCGCGTTTATCAATTCCAACAGGTACAACGGGTATGGTTTGTGACCCTCACGAAATTGGAAACGTTTTAGGGATCAATGGAATGAAGGCGATGATTGAGGAAGCAAGAACATTGCCTAACCAGATTCTCTTTACAATTCCAGCAATGGTACCGGACGCTCCGGGGCTTGAGACAGCTGGTGAAGATGTTAACTCAACGCATATGAAAGATATTTTACCAGATCCTCTCGTTCGTGGAATCGGTGAAATTGAGCACTTCGCGAACATTCAACCAGTATATGAGAATGCTCCACATATTATTGATGATTTAATTGCTGCAGTTAGCTACTGTAAAGGTTTAGGAAAAACAGTCGAAGGTAACGCACCGCAATTATTCGGAAAAGATCTAGCTGCACATATTATCGGTGGTGGAAACCACGTATCATGTCACGAAACGACGACAAAAGAAGAAACAATGGAAAAATTACGTTACGGTGTGACAGTTCACATGCGTGAAGGTTCATCACAGCGTAATATGGCGGACTGTGTTCGTGCGGTTACAGAAGAGGGCATGGACTCACGTCGCTTAACGATTGTTACAGATGACGTCGTTGCAGAAGATTTATTACGTGATGGACACATGAACGAAGTTATTCGTCGTGCAATTGCAGTTGGTGTAGATCCAGTTGAAGCGATTCAAATGACTACAATTAACCCTGCACAACACTTCGGATTAGATGATGTCGGTTTCTTAGCACCAGGAAAGCGTGCTAACATCGCTATTATCGATGACTTAAATGAAATGACTATTAATTCAGTTTACTTAAACGGAGTGAAAGCTTCTGAAGGAAACGATTTATTAATTGAATTAGGTTCTTACACGTACCCAGAGTCAGTTAAAAACTCTGTTAAGTGTGACCCTATTTCAGTCGAAGACTTACACATTCCAGCACGTGGAAATAAAGCGAAAGTTCGTTCACTCGTAGCGATTCCATTCCAAAACTTAACGAATGCTGATGAGTTCACACTTAACGTTGAAAACGGTGTTGTACAGCCTTGCTTACAGCAAGACGTTTTACCAGTCTTCGTTATTGAAAGACACGGAAGAACTTCGAATATCGGTAAAGGTTTCTTAAATGGCTTCAAATTAAAAGAAGGAGCTATTGCGGAAAGTGTTGCGCATAACACGCACAACATTATCGTAACAGGAACGAATTATGAAGATATGGTTACTGCAGTTAACCGCGTAATCGCAATGGGCGGTGGAATTGCTATGATCAAAGACGGAAAAGTTGTCGGTGATTTAGAGCTAAACGTTGGTGGTTTAATCACAGACAAGTTAGACGCACAAGAAGTAAGTGAAGAAATTGCAGAATTAACTCGTTTAGCAAAAGACGAATTAGGCTGTGAAATGGAAGTTCCATTCATGCACTTATCATTCTGGACACTCGTAACGAGCCCAGACTTGAAGATTACTGATTACGGGTTAATTGACGTTAAAAGCTTTGAAATCTTAGATCCAGTGATTGAATAAGGAGGCTATACAGAAATGTCTGTTCGCGTAGTAGATTTAACTCAACCAATCTATCGTGGAATGCCTGTATTCCCGTTGCATCAGCCGACGCATATTTGGCAAAACATTTCACACGAAGAAAGTAAAAAGAAAATTGGTTTTGAGTTCCAAACGAATAATATCTTAATTAATGAACACGGTGGAACACATACGGACGCGATTTTTGAGTTTGATCCTAACGGAAAAAACTTAGATGAAATGCCATTAGAATACTTCTATGGACCTGCTGTATGTTTAGACGTTTCACACGTGTCGCCAGACGGATATATTACACCTGATGATTTAGAAGATGCACTTCAACGTTCAGGACAAGTCATTGAACGTGGAGATATCGTCCTTTTATATACAGGCCATTATAATCGTGAATATGGTAACGATGAGTATTTAACACGTTACTGTGGACTTAATGTTGAAGGGGCAAGATGGCTCGGTGAAAAAGGTGTCGTCAATATCGGTATTGATTCACCAGCAATTGATAACCCTGTAGACATGAAGTATTCAGGTCACCTCATCTGCCGGGATTATGAAATGTCTAACACGGAGAACTTGGCGAACTTAGATCAAGTAGCAGGTATGAGATTTTTATACTTCGGTTTACCACTACCGATTAGAGAAGGTACAGGCTCGCCGATTAGAGCAGTTGCTGTATTTATTGAGTAAATAACAAAGCACATTTTAAAGGAGTTGTTAATAAATGGTTCGGTCGAGACAAGATAGAATCCGAGAAGAGATTTTTATTCCGCCCTATGAAGGTCGTGGGGCGGTTCTACGACCGGGTGAAGAACTCATCATTATTGATGTTGAAGGAAAACAAGTAGGGGACTTCGTTTGCTTCAATAAAAACAATCCTGAAGAGCACGTTTCACCGGTTCATATGAGAGCATCACTAAGTAGTATTCGACTACAAATCGGTGATGGTTTATATAGTAACAAACGTCGACCACTAATGACATTTGTTGAAGACACTGTTGAGAAGCATGACTTTTTCTTCCCAGCGTGTGACTATTACCGTTACAAAATTGATTATGGCTTAGAGGATCACCCTAACTGCCATGATAACTTAAAACAAGCTTTAACATCTCAAGGTTTAGGTCACGTACCTGTGCCTGATCCGATTAACTTTTTCATGAATAACGCATTAGATGCAGACGGAGATTACATTATTGAAGAGCCATGGTCAAAACCTGGTGATTACGTTCGTTTACGTGCAGAAGAAGAAGTCGTCATTGCATGCTCGACTTGTTCACAAGATTTAGCACCTGTTAACGGATGGAAAGTAACTCCAATTAAAATGCAGATTGTAGAAGCACGATAAAAAATAAAATATCGTTAACTAAACGCACTTTTAATGGTAAATTGTGACTGTTATGTAACAAAACACTAGTATTTTGAACTGTTATATGATAAAGTTGTAAAAAACCACTAAAAGATATTGACAATTTCCAGTAAATTGTATATTCTAATGTGACATCGCGGATGACTATTATGGGAGAGTGCTTAACAGCCGCCGAAGGAGCAAGTTTCAAAAAAATCACCCTTTGAAACCAATCTCTCAGGTAAGAAAAACCATAATGGGACGCATCTCTGGAGAGCGCGTACGTTAACGCCACCAAAGGGGAACGACTCTAACATTCTTTATGAATCTTAGAGTAAAACTCTCAGGTAAAAGGACAGGGGCAGGGAAAATACTACTCTCTGTCCTTTTTGTGTTCTCAAAAATAAGTGAAAGACATAAATATAGCCTTTTAGCTTAACGAATAGTCAATGTTCTCAGAGTAATCGAAGAATACTTAAGGGTAGGTTTAAGAGTGATAATAACGTAACAATATTATTAAGGGGGAAGGGTTAAATGAGTTTACAGAATAATGATGCAACAATTTTTAATGCAATAGAGAATGAGCGTGATCGCCAATTAAATACGCTCGAGCTTATTGCATCAGAAAACTTCGTTAGTGAAGAAGTATTAGAAGCTATGGGAAGTATTTTAACGAATAAATATGCTGAAGGATATCCGAACCGAAGATATTATGGGGGCTGTGAGTACGCAGATATCGTTGAAAATGCAGCGATTGATCGTTTAACAGAACTGTTTGATGCAAAATATGCTAACGTGCAACCACATTCAGGTGCTCAAGCGAACTTTGCAGTGTTCTTTGCACTACTTCAGCCAGGCGATAAAATCATGGGGATGAATTTATCTCACGGGGGACATTTAACACACGGAAGTCCAGTGAACGTTTCAGGGAAATGGTTCGACGTCGTTTCATACGGTGTATCAGAAGAAACGAACGAGATTGATTATGATGAAGTAGAACGAATTGCTCTAGAAGAGAAGCCAAAAATGATTATCGCAGGTACGAGTGCTTATCCGCGCGAAATAGATTTTTCAAAATTCAGAAAAATAGCTGATAAAATTGACGCACTATTCATGGTGGATATGGCACATATTGCAGGACTTGTTGCAGCAGGCTTACACCAATCGCCGGTACCATACGCAGATGTTGTTACGAGCACGACACATAAAACGTTGCGTGGGCCACGTGGTGGAATCGTCATTACGAATAGTGAAGACATTATTAAAAAGGTTAATAAGTCAGTCTTCCCTGGTATTCAAGGTGGACCATTAATGCATATTATTGCAGCGAAGGCAGTTGCTTTTAAAGAAGCATTAGAACCAACATTTAAAGACTATATGTCACAAGTTGTAAAAAACGCAGCAGTTTTAGCAGAAGAACTACAAGCAAATGGCGCCGATATTGTAACGAATGGTTCAGACAACCATTTATTACTCGTAGACGTTCGTTCATTTAATTTAACGGGTGCTGAAGCAGAAGAAATTCTTGATGATGTAGGCGTTACTGTAAACAAGAATACGATTCCGTTTGATCCGGAAAGTCCGTTCGTAACGAGCGGTGTACGTATTGGAACACCTGCGTTAACGACACGTGGAATGAAGGAAGAGGAAATGAAAAAGGTAGCTAAAATTATGACAGACGTTCTGAAGAACAAAGATAATGAAGACATTTTAGCTAACGCAACAAAAGAAATAAAGTCTATTTGTAGCAGTTTCCCAATTTTCAAAAAATAGTAAATGTGATAGGAGGAATTTAAATGGAGTTTCAAAGTTGTTTTGATATTATTGGCCCGATTATGGTCGGTCCATCCAGTTCACATACTGCTGGTGCTGTATCAATTGGAAAGTTTATTCATGAGTTACTCGATGGAACTCCAGACAATGCGCACATTACTTTTTACCAATCATTCGCAGAAACGTATCAAGGACATGGAACAGATAAAGCGCTTATCGGTGGAATCTTAGGATTAAACACTGATGACACACGGATAAAATATGCACTAGATATGGCAGAAAAAGAAGAATTTACGTATGAATTTGAACTAAAAGGTGATTGTCCTTATTATAATCATCCGAACACGACGATTATTCGTGCAACACGCGGGGACGTCACAGTCATTGTCGGAGGTGCATCGCTCGGTGGAGGATTATCTAAAGTCTTTTTAATGGATGAGCAAGACGTAGATATCCGCTTAAGTACGAGTGATGATTTTGCAAAGTTAGCTAAGGAAAACAAACAATATATGAAGGGAAAGGGTGAGTGATGATGATTAAGATACATTCAATGCGTGATTTATTAGACTTTTGTAATGAAGAAGACATAAGTGTTCATGAAGCGATGATGCAATTAGAAATGCAAACGTCTGGAAAAACGAGAGAAGAAATCGCTGATATGATGTATACGCGAATTGAAAAAATGAGCGAAGCAATTGATCTCGGGATAAATGATCCATCTACCGCGCCAAGCGGGATTTCAGGTGGTGATGCGCTGAAGATGAGACAATATATCGATAGCGGAAAAGCTTTATCAGGAAGCTACGTAAGCGACGCGATGGCATTTTCAATGGCAACTTCTGAAAGTAACGCTCGTATGGGAGTCATCGTTGCTACACCGACTGCAGGCGCAGCAGGAATATTACCAGGCGTATTATTCTCACTTCATAAAAATGATGGGACACCTTTACGAGAACTTGTTGACGGTTTGTTTACAGCAAGTATGCTTGGCTACGTGATTGCTAACAACTCATTTATCTCAGGTGCAGCAGGTGGTTGCCAAGCGGAAGTTGGTTCTGCAACGGCGATGGCGGCTGGAACGATTGTTGGCTTAAAAGGTGGTTCACCAGACCAAGTCGTGCACGCAACAGCGATGGCACTCAAATCGTTATTAGGTCTTGTCTGTGACCCAGTGGCTGGGTTAGTAGAAGTTCCATGTATTAAGCGAAATGTTAATGGGGCTGCCATTGCATTTTCATCAGCTGATATGGCTTTAGCAGGTATTGAAAGTCGTATTCCTTGTGATGAAGTCGTTCAGGCAATGTACGAAATTGGTACAGATATGCCACACACGTTAAAAGAAACGTCACTCGGCGGACTTGCGACGACTAAAACAGGAATGGCAATTAAAGAACGTTTATATAGCAAGACACCGTGTCAAACAGATGAGTTTTCAAGTGCGTCAGTAAATGTCGGTAGTCATAAAGAATGGTGGACAGGCGAAAAGGTTAACTAATACCTTTTCACTTGGAAAATGATGCTGTATTTGGTTTAATAGACCTGGCTCCTTAGAACACTTATAAGTTTTATAAGGAGCTCGGGTATGTTTTTTAATGGAAAAAATACAACAAAGATACATAAGGGAGCGAAAAACGTGAGTAAAAATTTTGATGTCGTTATTGTTGGTGGAGGACCTGGTGGGTATGTTGCGGCTATTCGAGCATCACAACTAGGTTTAGAAACAGCTGTCGTAGAAAGTGCGAAAGTTGGAGGAACATGTTTACACGCTGGATGTATTCCGAGTAAAGCGTTACTTCGTAGTGCTGAAGTTTATGCGAATACTGTAAATGGTGAATCATTTGGAGTAGTAGCGAACGATGTTTCATTAGACTTCGCGAAAGTACAAGAAAGAAAATATGGTATTACTGATCGCTTATTTAAAGGTGTACAACACTTACTTAAACAAGGTAAAATCAGTGTGTTTGATGGACTTGGTAGTCTAAAGAGTAAAAATGAAGTAGTCGTTACAGCAGAAGACGGCGAAGAAACAGTTTTAGAAACGAAAAATGTTGTTTTAGCAACAGGATCTCGTCCACGTTCGTTACCAGGATTAGAGATTGATGGTGAGTTTGTTTTAACATCTGATGAGGCACTCGTTCTTGAAGAGTTACCAGAATCAATCATTATTGTTGGTGGAGGAGTTATCGGGATTGAGTGGGCATCAATGTTAGCTGACTTTGGCGTAAAAGTAACAGTACTTGAATATGCTGACCGAATTTTACCGACAGAAGACGAAGATGTTTCTAAAGAAATGACTCGTTCAATGAAGAAGAAAAAAGTAAAAGTTATTACGAGCGCACAAGTACAGTCAGACTCTGTTGAAAAAGGTGACGGAGAAGTATCAATTAGTGCGATTCGTCGTGAAAAAGAAACGACATATACAGCAGATAAGATTTTAGTATCTGTTGGAAGAGCACCAAACGTTGAAAATATCGGCTTAGAAGAAGTAGGTATTGAAGTTGATCGTGGATTTATCGTTGCAAATGACACGTATCAAACAACTGTTGATAACGTTTATGCAATTGGTGATGTTATTGGTGGGCTTCAATTAGCACACGTTGCATCAGCAGAAGGTGTTAAAGCAGTTGAACACATTTCAGGAAAAGAAATTGAACCTGTAGATCCAGTACTCGTAACGAAGTGTGTGTACAGTAGCCCAGAAGTGTCAAGTGTTGGGTTAACAGAAGCACAAGCAGCAGAAGAAGGTTACGACGTTAAGGTTGGGAAGTTCCCATTCCGAGCGGTTGGAAAATCACTTGTGTTTGGTAATGCAGACGGTTTTGTTAAGTTCGTCGTTGATGAAAAGACGAACAAACTGTTAGGAGCACATATGGTAGGACCAAACGTAACAGAAATGATTACAGAAGTAGGTTTAGGATTATTATTAGAAGCGACATCAATGGACGTTGTGAATACAATTCACCCACACCCATCAATGAGTGAAGCAGTTGGCGAAGCGGCATTATCTTTAGACGGTATCGCTATCCACTCATAAATAAATCTTAAATATACTGTTGAGTATTTCGCGCGGTTAAACGGCGTGCGGGGTACTCAACAGTTTCTATATAAATGAATTGCACGTACTAAAAACTAAAAATTCAGAATAAACTGAACAAGAAGGAAGAGGGATTATTTTGCAACAATTAAACATTAAGAACAATCAAGTAGCTTTACTTATCACTTGTCCAGAGCGAAAAGGACTCATATCAACGGTGTCAAACTTCTTATTGGAGCATGATGCGAATATTATTCAGTTTGACCAACATACGACAGATCCAAAAAGTGGAGAAATATTTATGCGCATTGAATTTTACTTGAAGGATCTTGATAAGACGTATGAGAAAATAAAGGAAGACTTTGAACCATTAGCAAAAGAACATTCAATGGAATGGTTTATTAATAGTAATCGTAAGAAAAAGCGCATGGCTATTTTCGTATCGAAAGAAGGGCATTGCCTTGAGGAACTATTGTGGCGCTGGAAATCAGGGGAAATAGAAGTGGAAATACCAATGGTCATCAGTAACCATTTAGACTTGAAGAAAGAAGTTGAAGCTTACGGGATTCCTTATTACCACATCCCAGTAACGCCAGAAACGAAAGCAGAAGCGGAGCAAAAGATGGTTTCTTTAATGGAAGGAAAAGTTGACTTTATCGTCTTAGCACGTTATATGCAAATATTATCACCAGATTTCGTGAAGAGATTTTCAAATCAAGTAATTAACATTCACCACTCATTTTTACCAGCATTTATTGGAGCAAATCCATACGTTCGCGCGTTTAACCGTGGTGTTAAATTAATAGGAGCAACGTCACATTATGTAACGAATGATTTAGATGAAGGTCCAATTATAGAACAGGATGTTTTACGTGTAACACACCGATATAATGCAGAAGAACTTAAAGTTGCTGGCCGTCAAGTTGAAAAGCAAGTATTCGCGCGTGCTGTTCGCTGGCATATTGAAAATCGCGTGATTGTTCATGGAAATAAAACGATTGTATTTAATTAAAATGATCAGATTAAGCACTTATTTAAATTATCTTAAAATTTAAAAGTTTTAAAAAACACATTGACATTAAACTGAATTTTATATATAATCTTATTAAATCTAGTAATAAAGGCTCTGTTTCTCTTGGGCCGATAGCGACAATTGAATAACTAATTTCGTATAACCCTACTGATAAGTGTGGGGGTCTCTACAGGGAACCGTAAACCTTAGCTACGAAAAAGGACTTTCAACAAAAGTAAATTTGAAGGGTCTTTTTCGTAGCTTTTTTATATGCAAAAAAATAAAAAAGTTTACAACTCTCTATACCTCTGCATAAAAATGTTTGTGTATATGGAATTAAGATTAAATGTAGGAGGTTGGTATTTTGAATCCGATAAACTTTAAGCTTAACGGAAAAGACGTTTCATCGAACAGCCCACCAGCAACACCTTTGCTCGATGTCTTGCGTGAGGAATTTCAGCTGACAGGTAGTAAGGAATGCTGCGGTAAAGGAGAGTGTGGATCTTGCACAGTCCTAATTAATGGTACTTCTGTCGTTTCATGTCTCGTCTTAGTCGGTCAAGTTGACAATGAAAGCGTTGTCACTGTTGAGGGAATTGGAACCGTCGATATGATGGATCCCATTCAACAAGCGTATTCTGATGAAGGTGCAGCACAATGTGGCTATTGTACACCAGGCTTTATCGTACAAACGAAAGAACTACTTAAAAACATTGACCACGTACCGTCAGAAGATGAAGTCATGACAGCATTAGGCGGGAATTTATGCCGTTGTACAGGTTACTCAAAAATTATAAAAGCCGTACAAGTGGCAGCAGAAGTAAAATTAAAGGATCAGAAAGTAGAAATGAATCGTTGAAAAACATATCATGTATACTTTTAGCGGCAGGATTATCGCAACGAATGGGGCAGTTGAAAGCATTGTTAGAATGGGAAGGCAAACCACTTATTAAATATCAAGTGGAACAGATGAAACTAGCAGGCGTTCAACATATTCATGTTGTTTTAGGTTATCGCAAAGAAGATATCGAAAAACAACTCGTGAATGAAGATGTATATTTACATTGGAATGAACGTTATGAGCAAGGAAAAAGTACTTCCATTCGAAAAGGTGCAAGTCACCTCACAGATGATTCAGTCGCTACATTTATTTCGAGTGTTGATCAACCTGTACAAGCTCGAACTCTTACGCAAATGGTTCATGCGTTAAAACAGACGGATAAATCAATCGTTATTCCGACGATGAATCAGCGGAAAGGTCATCCACTTTTATTAGCTAGAAGTAAGTTTGATGAATTGCTTCAAGTGAACGAAGAGACCGAGGGGTTACGACACCTCATTCAAATGAATGAACAGGACATCCACTTCGTATCTATAAATGATCCTTCTATATTGTATAACTTTAATACGATCGAAGACTATGAACGTCATAGAAGGGAAGGGAAAAAACAATGAAAGTATCAGAGATCAACATGGTTTCACCTCGAGATACGCAAGAATGTTTACAGTTATTAAACGATAACATTGATTCAGACGTAAGATTTCTAGCAGGTGGAACAGATGCAGTCGTTCGCATGAAAGATAATATGTGGCGACCGAAGTTATGGATTAACTTAAAAGATGTTGAAGAATTAAGATATATTGAAGAAAAAGATGATTATATCCATATCGGACCAATGACAACTTATACGGATATGGTGAATTCACCACTTATCCAGGAAAAAGCTCCAGTACTTGCACAAACATCTAAGGAAGTTGGAGCCATTCAGTTGCAAAACATGGGGACGATTGGTGGAAATATAGGAACAGCATCTCCAGCAGGGGATACGATTCCAACGTTATTTATATTAGATGCACATATACAATTGACTTCAGTTAAAGGAAGTCGTCTCGTCTCAGTGGAAGAGTATTTTATCGGCCCTGGACGAACGGTTAAAGAAGACGATGAAATCATTACAGAAATCATTGTTAATAAACAGAAAGAAAATGAAATCGCTATTTTCGAAAAGCTAGGCCCTCGTAAAGCACAATCAATTTCAATCGTAAATTGTGCAGTACTTCTTGAAATGGGAGAAGGAAATAAAGAGTGCCTTGGAGGAAGAGTAGCTTTCGGTTCAGTAGGCCCAACAATTATTCGTGCAAAGAAATGTGAACAAATGCTTAAAATGGGTCCTCTTGATGAACATAAGATAGAAGATGTAGCAGATGCAGCTTGGAAAGAAGTTATGCCGATATCAGATGTTCGAGCATCCGCAAAATATCGTCGTAAAATGGCATCATCATTATTAAAACGAGGTTTATTACGTTTAATGGAAGGGTGGGACGCACGTTGAGTAAAGATATCGCTTTAGGCAAACAGAACAAAGACTTGAAATGGGTAGGAAGAGCAGTTAAAAGAATCGATGGACCAGATAAAGTAACTGGCGAACAGAAGTACATGACAGACTACCATTATGACAACATGGTTTGGGGACGCGTACTTCGTTCTGAATATCCGCACGCTAGAATTAAATCTATTGATACATCGAAAGCGAAAGATCTCGAAGGAGTTGTTTGTGTATTAACATACGAAGACATTCCAGGATTCAACGGATTCGGTGTCGTCACACCAGACCAACCTGTTTTAGCTGAAAATGTCGTTCGATATATGGGAGATGCCGTCGCTCTTGTCGGAGCAGAATCTGATGAAATTGCAGAAGAAGCACTCGGCTTAATCGAAGTTGATTATGAACCGCTAGAAGCTGTAACAGATCCTGAAAAAGCAATGGTTGAAGGAGCGCCACAGTTACATCCAGATGGTAACCTTCATAGTGAAGCAGTGATTCAAAATGGAGATGTTGAAGAAGGTTTTGAAGAAGCGGACTTTATTTTTGAAAATACATTTTACTCACCACGCCAAATGCATGCATTTATAGAAACAGAGGGTGGCTGGGGAATTGAAGAGGAAGATGGGTTGTTAACGATTCAATGTCCGAGTCAACATGGGCATCGTGATAAGATGCAAATTGCTCGAGCGTTAGCGTTAAACCCTGAAAGAATCCGTGTTTACTCTAGTCCAAATGGAGGCGGATTCGGTGGAAAAGACGAAATTACCGTTCAAATTTATTTAGCTCTTTTAGCTATAAATACAGGTGGTCGTCCAGTTAAACTCCACTTAAGTAGAGAAGAATCAGTTCAAGCAGGTTTAAAGCGACATCCATTTAAAGTAACTGCAAAAACAGGTGCTAAAAAAGATGGTACAATCGTTGCTCATAAAGTGAGAGCAGTTGCAGATACTGGCGCATACGCTTCACTTGGAGGAGCTGTCGTTGCTTTAGGTGTTGAGCACGCTGCTGGACCGTACTATATTCCGAATATTGACTTGCAAGGATATTGTGTTTATACGAATAACGGAATTGCAAGTGCCTTTAGAGGGTTTGGTGTTAACCAAGTAAGTGTAGCTATTGAAACGCATATTGATATGCTTGCCGAAAAAGCAAACCTCTGTCCGATTGAAATTCGTAAAAAGAACGCTTATCGTCAAAATGAAAAATCAAGTTTAGGGAATATTGTAAAATCAAGTGTAGGAACGATTGAAACATTAGAAGCAGCAGAACAAACTGACTTATGGATCAATCGAGAATCATATAAAGCAGACGTAAAAGAACCTTGGAAAAAGCGCGGAGTAGCTATTGCAACGTCACATCATAGTGTTGGAATGGGTATCGGAACACCGGATTATGGTGCATCATCCATTGAATTATTAGAAGATGGGCGCTTTAAAGTAGGGCTTGCGATTGAAGAAATCGGTACAGGTAATGGAACTGTTTACGCACAAGTAGCTGCTGAATGCTTAAACTGTGATATTGATGACGTCATTGTTATTCAAGGAGATACAGGTGAAACACTTGATAGTGGAACGATATCTGCTTCGAGAGCCTCATATACAGGCGGACGGGCTATTGCTACAGCTGCTCCTAATATGACGCAACTATTAAGTGAACAAGCAGCAGAGTTACTAAATGTAGATGCAAGTCAAATTGTTGTCGGTGAAAGAAAATTACACATATATGGTGATGAAGCTCAGTCAGTCACTTATAAACAAATATATGATCATTTAATTTCACAAGGAAAGTCAACACGTGTAGAAGGACACTTCTACTTCCCAAGAGAAAAAGAAATTAAAAACTCTGAAGGAGCTCCGCATTATTTATACGGATACATGACTCACGTTGTCATGGTAGAAGTAGATACATTAACGGGTCAAACAGACGTGTTAAAAGTTATCGGTATTCCAGACTGCGGGAAAGTTTTAAATCCACAAGGCCTTGAAGGTCAGGTCGAAGGCGGAGCAGTTATGGGAATCGGTTACACGCTTTATGAAGATGTCGTTATGAAGGATGGGTATTACGAAACGAAAAGTTTCACAGACTATATTATACCGACTATTAGAGAGACGCCGGATATCAAAACGATCGCTGTAGAATCTGATGAATCGTCTGGACCATTTGGCGCTAAAGGAATTGCTGAAGTCGTTATGATCCCAATTATATCAGCGATAAAAGCAGCTATTAACGATGCTGTTGGTGTTCGGGTGAAGAAGTTACCAGCAACACCAGAAAGAATTCACAAGCTTATTTTAGAGAAAGAAGAGTCTAGGCGACTAGCTTCGGGGTCTTAAAAATGATTAGTAAAAAGCTATATAAAAAACTATCAGAAGCAGTTCAGTCACATGAAAATGTAGCGTTAATTACTATTACGGACCACCCAGATCAGTCGATGATTAGTCAGAAATTACTTCTTTATAGCAATAATGACGTATATTATGAAGCACCATTTGAACAGTCATTTATTAATGAATTGAAAGATAAAAGCATTGAAGTTCTTGAAGGTAAGCAAATTAAAACGATTCATATCGATGTAAATGATGTCACTGTTGAATGTTACGTAGAAACGTTCGCTGCTCCGCCGAAGTTAATCGTTGCAGGAGCAGGGCACGTATCTGAATCAGTTTCACAGATGGCAAAGATGCTCGGATTTCACGTAACAATAATCGATGATCGTGAGGAGTATTCAAATCGTAAGCGCTTTCCTGAAGCGGATGAAGTTGTTTGTACATCTTATATAGAGTTTTTCAGGCATGTACCTATTGATGCTGAAACATACGTTTTATTACTTACACGAGGCCACAAATTCGATGTTGTTAGTTTACAAGAAATGCTCTCACGCGAAGAGGAAATGGCCGAAGAAGACCGATGTAACTATATCGGAATGATTGGCAGCCGCAGAAGAATCGCAGGTGTTTTTGAACAACTAAAAGATGAATTTACTGAACATAATTTCGTAAATATATATTCACCTGTTGGTTTAGATGTAGGCGCGCAAACGCCAGCAGAAATCGCGGTTAGTATATTGGCAGAAATTTTAAAGATTAAAAATAATACGACTGGAAAGTCATTAAAGAAAAAAATCAGAAGTTATTCGCAGTTAAAATTTAGAGAACGTAAAGACCGAAAGGAACGGGTTACCGGATGAATGAAATGGACTTTTTCAAACAAGTAGTTGAATTGAGTGATAAAGAAGAAAAAGCAGCAGTCGCAACAATTATTCGTACGAAAGGATCGACACCACGTGAAACTGGAGCGAAGATGATCGTACTAAGTGACGGCAAAGTCATCGGAACGATTGGCGGCGGTTGTGGTGAAGGAGAAGTGATAGAAAGATCATTCTCCGTTATACAAACAGGGATCCCAGCACAACATCAAGTCGATTTAACAGACGGTTTAATGTATGAAGATGGCGGTATTTGTGGAGGAATCATGGACGTCTTTATTGAACCAATTGATAGTTCGGTCGAGTTGTTTAGTTAAAAAATCTAAATGATTGATTATGCGAATATAAAAACAGAGGGCCACGGTTACTTATGTGGCGTGGTCCGATGTTTTAATGTATCGCTAGTCTATATTTGATCAACTGTTTTCAAAGCAGAAATGAAAGCGATTTCTTTTTACGATGGTTTACTATTTTTTATTAATATAGATGGAGAAATAGTATGAATTTATTTGAGGAGGTGAGGCAAAGCTTGTAGCAAAAGAGTTGTTCGTTGATTGAACAAGCAACTTTAGAGTAATCGTTATGCAACACGGTTTTAAACTATTTAGAATCCATACTTTAAGTAAAAAAGAAGAGAACCATATTAAAGGGGGATTAATTTATGTCAAATGTGGCTAGTGAAGCAAAAGGAAATAGTCCAAATCAACAACCAAAAGGATTTTTAGACAGTTATTTTAAATTAACAGAGCGAGGTACAAACGTACAGACGGAAATTATTGCAGGTTTGACATCATTCTTAGCAATGTCTTACATCATTATCGTAAACCCGATGATTTTATCTGATGCGGGAATTCCACACGAAGCAGCATTCGCTGCTACAGTATATGCGAGTGTATTTACGACACTTTTATTCGGGTTATGGGTTAACTATCCCGTCGGTATCGCACCAGGGATGGGGCTCAACGCGTTCTTCGCTTATACTGTTGTATTAGGTATGGGATTAACGTGGCAAACAGCTTTAGGGGCAGTATTTATTTCAGGGGTTGTATTCTTCCTCTTAACGATTACAGGTATTCGTCAGTTAATTATTGATGGTATACCGCCTGTCCTCAGGTCCGCTATAGGTGTAGGGATTGGGTTGTTCATTGCATTTATCGGTTTTCAGAACGCTGGAATTATCATAGGTGATGAAGCAACATTAATTGGTTTAGGTGATATTACTCAAGGTGGTACAGCAATCGCTATTTTAGGTGTTATCATCGCTGGTTACTTTATGGCGAAGGATGTTAAAGGTGGATTACTTATTACTATTCTTATTACGACAGCAATTGCGATGATCACAGGAGTTTCACCTCACCCATCTGGTATTTCAGATATTATCTCATTCCAGTTACCAAGTGTAGGTGCAACATTCTTACAGATGGATATTATGGGTGCAATCGGTTTCGGTGTTGTTTCAGTTATTTTCTCATTCACAATTGTAGAGTTATTTGATAACTTAGCTACTTTAGTTGGTTTAACACACCGCGCAGGTTTAATTAATGAAGAGACAGGTAAGATTCAAGATTTAGATAAAGCACTTCAGGCAGACTCTTTTGGTACAATGGCAAGTGCTGCTTTAGGTAGTACGGCACTTAACGCTTACGTTGAGAACGCCACAGGAATTTCAGAAGGTGGTAGAACAGGTTTAACAGCAGTTGTTATCGCCGTTGGATTTGCGATATCATTATTATTCTTCCCGTTAGTCGGGTTAATTCCAGAAGCGGCAACAGCACCAATTTTAATTATTGTTGGAGCTTTAATGATTACTGAAATTGCAAATATTAAATTTGATGACTATACGAACGTTATTCCGGTATTCTTAACGATTATTATGATGCCTTTAGCGTATAGTATTGCTACAGGTTTAGCATTTGGTTTTATTTCTTATACAGCACTTAAAGTGTTAACAGGTAGATTCAGAGAAGTTCACTGGATTGTATACTTTATCAGTATTGCTTTCTTAATCCACTTCGGAATGGAAGGGGCATAAAATTCAGAAGCGCAATCTAATCTACTGATTTGAGGGGGTTAATGAATGAACGTAACGAGCTTGAAAAAGCGAATCGCTGTCGCAGCAAAGCGACAAAAAGCGGACGTTGTAGTAACTAATGGAAAAATCGTAGATGTCTTTAATAAAGAAATAATAGAGGAAGACCTAGCGATAGTAGATGGCGTGATTGTAGGTATAGGGGAATATGAAGGAGAAAGTATTATAAATGCCGAGGGACAATTTATTGTCCCCGGCTTTATTGATGGTCACATGCATATTGAATCAACAATGGTGACACCGGCGGAATTTTCGAATGTCGTTATTCCGCACGGTGTTACATCTGTTATTGCTGATCCACACGAAATTGCCAACGTAAATGGTCCAGAAGGTGTTCAATTTATGATTGATGCTTCAGAGGACATACCGTTAAATGTTTACATCGGTGCGCCATCATGTGTTCCTGCGACAAAGTTTGAAAATTCAGGAGCTACGATGTTAGCGGCAGATATAAAAGAATTTTACAAACAAGATCGTGTTTCTAGTTTAGGAGAAGTGATGGATTTTTCAGCAGTACTTCATGCAGAAGATGAGATGATGCAAAAACTTATTGATGCAAAAGAAGCTGGAAGAATTATTGATGGTCATGCTTCAGGTGTCGATGCAACAGGTATTAACGTTTATCGTTCAGCAGGTATATTAAGTGACCATGAGTGTACGACAGCGGAAGAAGCGAAGGAGCGTTTGCAACGAGGCATGCACGTGCAACTTCGTGAAGGTTCAGCATCACGTGACTTGAAGCAATTATTACATGCTGTCACGGAAGAGAATGCCCGCAGATGTTTGTTCGTAACGGACGATAAACATTTAGACGATATTCTTGAAGAAGGGTCGATTAATTATAATGTAAAAGTAGCTATTGACCATGGACTACAACCGATAACAGCTATTCAAATGGCGACTTTAAATACGGCAGAATATTTTCAGCTAGAGACAAAAGGAGCTATTGCACCTGGTTTTGACGCAGACTTTTTGTTGTTAGATGATTTGGAATCTGTCAATATTACTGAAGTATTCATTGCAGGTGAGTCGATTGTAAAAGACGGAGAACTTCATAAGCCGAGTGAAAATAAACTTCAGCCTTCAGAAGAAATTATTAATAGTATCCATACGACGCCTATCGATCGAACTGATTTGGAAATTCCGATATCAGAAGGTAAACAGGCGAACGTCATAACAGTCATTCCGAATAGCATCATTACTGAGCATTCTGTTATGAACGTACCGACAGAAGAAGGGCTGTTTGTTTCTTCAGTTGAAAATGATTTGTTGAAAATGGTCGTGATGGAAAGGCATCATGCGAAAGGTAATATCGGACGTGGAATTATTGAAGGTATGCGGCTTAAAAAAGGGGCACTTGCAACAACCGTTGCTCATGACTCACATAATATATTAGCTGTCGGAACGAATGATGCAGATATTATTTTTGCTATTGAGCAAATCAAGGAAATGGGTGGCGGACTTGTCGTCGTAGCAGATAATCAAGTATTAGCATCTGTACCACTAGCTATTTCTGGACTCATTTCTGTTGAATCGTATAAAACAGTTTATGATCAGCTTAAAGTCGTTGATCAGGCAGTAGAGGATATTGGTTTTGATGGCGACTTTAATCCATTTATTACGCTGTCATTTATGGCATTACCTGTTATTCCAAATATTAAATTAACAGATATGGGCCTTTTCGATGTGACGACGTTTAAACATATTGATATTGAAGCACCATAGAAAAAAACAGAGATAGATGCATCGTATTGTCAGGCGCACCTATCTCTTTCTTATGCTTATTTATTCTTTTTTAAACGAGCTACCTTTTCTTTTTTTAAGGTCGGATAGTTTATTTCTGAGACGATTCTTTTTCTCTTCTGTTTTTACATGATCAATAGCGATAATTTCAAAATGATCTTCAGTTTTTTGTACATCAAACCACGTACCTTCTTCACTACCTTCGGGTAAATCATCGATATGTACAGTGAACCCTTCGTGTAATTCTTCAATTAAAATAACGGCTTGATCGTTCGTTTCGATTCGATCTAAAACTCCTTTGTACATTGAAAAAACCTCCTTTAATTATTGTAAACATGCAATTCCTTCATCGATAATTTCACTTACCCGTGCATCACTTAATCCATTAATTACGTTAAGTTCTGCTAAGTCTTCGTAGGGACGATTTTTAATAATATGTTCAGCACGTCCAGGTCCGACGTGAATGATCTTCTCTAATTCTTCTGTAGAGGCGTTGTTAATATCAATACAATTTTTAGCAGCATTATTATTCGTTTCTTGATGACTTGAGTCGTTTTCTGCATCGTCCGCTTTGCTAAATATTTCATAATCTTCCCCGTCTGTCTGAATAGTAATTGTACCATTTATATCGGTACCAAAATAAGGGATATTTTCGTCTGTTAGTCGCTGAATGACTTCTTCATGTGGATGATTGTAACTATTACTCTCACCTGCACTATAAATAGCGTAATCTGGATTGACTGCTCGTAAAAATTCTAAACTCGTCGATGTATTTGACCCGTGATGACCTAAATGAAGAAAGTTAGCTTGGATATTTTCCATTCTCTCAATCATTTGCTGCTCTTCGTTTACACCAGCATCCCCTGTGAAAGCAAATTTAATCTCATTGAACGTCGCAATAAAAGAAATTGAGTCTTCATTCGGCTTGTTAATAATTGTTTCAGGATGAATAATTTCAATCGCTAAATGCCCGATATTATAATTGTCGCCTGCTCGTGGTTCTTCATAATTAATGTCATCATTATCTAAAATTGCAGTAATAGCATCTTCGAATGTTTGTGAATTACTTTCTGTCCCAGGCATCCAAACTTCATGAACGGTAAACGTCTCCAGAATATTTTTTAATTGCCCGATATGATCAGCGTGGGGATGACTAATGATGATAACATCGATTTCGTCGACTTCGCGTTCGTGTAAATAGTCAATAACATCCGTTTTATTCCAGTCCCCTGTATCGTAGAGCATTGTATATTGACGGTCATCTTCTTTCCATTCAAAAAGTGTAGCGTCAGCTTGACCGGCATCTATATAATGGACCGTTAATTCACCTTCTACACTTTCCTGTTTGATTATGTTTTCTTCATCAGTAGCCCCTTCAAAGTCACTACAACTTACTAAAATTAACACACAACTAATGATTAAAACGCTAAAAATAAATCTCTTCACTCGGCTGTTCTCCTATCCCATATGTTATCAATAGAATAACAGAGGAAATATAAAAATACGAATAGATTTTATGAAATTAATATTGATTCATTCCTAATACTTTTATCAAAACGGTTATAAATATTTAATCATGCCCACATGTTACTTACTTTTCAACGTCATCTAGAGCTATTTATCATTTTAAGTAAATAAGTAGCTATTGTAAAACTTCCGGTGGGTCTAAGGGACTATTCACGCGAATGACTAATGTGTCTTTTTTAAAAAGCGAAATTGACACATAAAAAAATCGGATGTATACTTTTATTTCTGTTCAAAAATTGAATAAACAGAATTTTCTAAGGAGGAATAATTATGAGTGAAGTTTTAAGTGTAGCGAATAGTTGGCCGCTATGGATTATAGCAATCGTTGTTATGTCTTTAGTTTATTTTCAATCAATTAAATTTATGCTACTAGGTTCAAAAGCTGGGGAATCAGTCGGAATGACTAAAAAAGATG
>DATGUM010000017.1:0-36848 GCA_035301345.1 Bacillota bacterium | reverse complement strand
AACGTGTGTGTGGGCAATCCATGAACAATTGTATTTAACTGGAGAAGTCGTAGGAAAAAAATACATGCCACTTTGAGGGTCAATAGAAATCGGGGCTTTGTGCGTAAGGCCACTAATTTCACGCGTCCCATCTTGCCTGCCCCTTAAGCTTGATCCGAAAAATTTGCACGCTTGATCAATCACTTTACTCGGAGCCTGGACGATGGAATATTCAGTTTCTTCTTCTAAAATGAGAGATGTTGATTTGCCATTTTCATCAACTTGTGCGATAACCGCAATAGTTTGTGGAGTAATTTCATAATTTGAAGTTAAGTTATTTTGTAACATTTTCTTTTCATCCTTTCAAAATGTGTCAGACAAAAAGAAAGAGGCTTGAGTCAATTATACCATGTTTATTTAAAAATCAAGGATAATTTTACTTTTCGAGGAATTTATTTAGTTAAAAAGCCTCATTATCGCTCGCTAATGAGGCTTAAAATTTATTAATAAATTAAATTTACAAACTCTTCTTTCGTAATCTTACCTAAATAGTTAGTAACGTCAACTGTTGAAAGAGCCTCTTCTAAAGCAGCTTTTTCATGACGAATACCGATTAATTTTTGTTCAAGCTCTTTAATGTCTCCAAGGCCAAAAAAGTCACCGAAGATCGTACATTCTTCAATCATTCCTTTTTTAATATATAGTCGAACGTCTAATAATCCAGATGGGAACTTGTGCGACTGCTTAAAGTTATATGTAGGTGACTTGCCGTAGTTCCACTCCCATTTTTGATAACGCTCTTTAGAAATCGCATGAATGTTTTCCCAATCTTCATCAGTTAACACATATTGTGGAACTTCTTCAAAACTGTCAACTGAGAATATTGAACATAATAATAATTCTTTAAATCGTTCCATCGACATGTCTTCTTTTAAAAATTCGACAATGTTTGCCACACGACTTCTAATCGATTTTATTCCTTTTGACTCAATTTTTTCTTGACTAACGTTTAAAGCGGATACGACGTGTTCAATTTCAGAGTCAAACATAATCGTCCCATGACTAAACATGCGACCTTTCGTTGAAAACTGAGCGTTCCCTGAAAATTTCCTACCTTCTACGAGTAAATCATTTCTTCCGATGAGTTCTGCTGGGACATTAATATTATTAAGCGCTCGTACGACAGGTTCTGTAAATTTTGCAAAGTCATGAAAACTATCGCCATCATCTTTCGTAATAAAACTAAAGTTTAAATTACCGAGATCATGATAAACTGCACCGCCACCTGACAGACGTCTCACAACTTTAATGTTGTTATCCTCAACATAACTCGTATTAATTTCTTCAATTGTGTTTTGGTTTCGACCAATTATAATGGATGGTTCATTAATATAAAATAGTAAATACGTTTCTTCTTCAGCGAAGTTATTTAATAAATATTCTTCAATTGCTAAATTAATATACGGATTTGTTATCCCTTTGTTATCAATAAATTTCATGTAAATACTCCCTCCATATAAACAAATATATCATTTAATAAATCCTTCTTTACTATCCCAAATGAGTCCTTCATTTGCAAGTGTTATCGGACCATTGTAATGTCTCATTGCTTCTTCTATTAAATCCGTTTTATTCCCGTATTGTGGTAAGTGACTTAACAGTAAATGATTCACTTGGGCGTGCGCAGCAATATAACCACCTTGTTCACTCGTCATATGTCCTGCTGCTTCACCATCTTGCTCAGCATAAAAGTTGCAATCTGTTATAAGCAAATCAGCGCCTTCGGAAAATTTAATCCATTCCTCGTCATAAGCAGTATCTGCTGTATAAACGATCGTTTTTTCACCGTCATTTATTCGCATACCATAACATGGAACGGGATGTTTTGTTTTTAAAAAATCAATCATGAACGGCCCAACCATTAGTGTTTCTCCAGGTAAGTATTGTTTAGCTACCGTTTGGTCATGTGTTAAATCATAAAAGCGATCATCCTCATCATGTCCATAAATAGGTAATAAATCATCACCTTTTCCTAAGTACATGTGCACAAGTTTTGCATATTGCAACACGCCTATATCAGCCATGTGGTCATGGTGATAATGAGATAATATAACAGCATCAATCTGTTCGATATCATAATATTTTTGTAAAGTTGATAAAGCCCCGCTCCCCATATCGATTACGAGCGTAAAGCCATCCTTTTCAAGCACGTAACATGACGTTGCCTCACCAACTGCTGGATAACCGCCCCAAAAACCTATCACTCGTAATTGCAAATTGTTTCCTCCTTTTATAAGTTGTTATAAAACAGCTGTTGACAAATATATTATTGTTATAGTACAATATTCTCAACAGTCTAAATGAAGGGTGATAAAAATGATTAATGTACTCGATTTTTTCAAACGTTTACCGAAGAAAAGATGTCAAAACTGCCATACGATAATGGCTGAAAAAGCTGATTGTTACGGTAATCTATGTGATGACTGTGATCATCCAGCCCGCTAATTATTAGACAACATACATTGCACTTATTTACTGTTTATACTGTACTATAACAATTTTACTAAGAGCAACGATTTATCGTTGCTCTTTTTCTGTTCATTTAAAATGACAGTTTCACTTTCTCTGATGAGTTCCCCCACATTTTTGTCAGTGGGTTATATGGAACGACATAATACTCAGTCGTATCAAAAAGTGAAACACTATCTAAAGTATACTCGCTTTCGCCTGTCACTTCACCAATTTTTTCATCAGTCGTCTCTTCGTGTACACGATAAATATGATACTCTGTTCGCGGATCCCCAGTTACTTCCCACGTAATTTTCCCTTTAATCATATCTGTCCCACCAAGAATGTACTTACCTTCAATCGCTGTTATATCAGTTAATACGATTGGATCTGGTAAGTCTTCTACACCGTCAGGCTTTTCAAACGATGGCTTAAAATCCATTGCTTGATCTAATGAAGTAAGTATATCTTTCGTTAGTACAGTTGCCCGTTCACTACCTGCTGATAAATAATGATCCCGGTCTGAACGATCATAACCGATCCACATAGACGTCACATATTCAGGTGTATAGCCCACAAACCACGCATCTTTATATTTACCTTCAACGAATGGATGCTCTGTCGTCCCTGTCTTACCAGCTAAATCTTTCGAGTAAACACCTGATTTTCCTGTACCATGTTGAACAGCAGCCTGAAGAACTTTCGTCATTTCCCAGGCTACCTGTTCTGAATATACACTAACTTCTTCTTGTCTATGACTCACAATTAACTCCCCTGAACGATTATATATTTCATTAATCGTAAAAGGTTTTACGTAAAAACCGTTATGTGAAAATGTCCGATAAGCTCCGGCCATCTCTAATGGACTAATCCCTTCTTCTAAACCACCGAGAGCAACTGCTAACCCATCATCTGTTAAATCAATAGCCATTTTCTCTAAAAATTCTTTTCCGTAGTCAATCCCTATTTCATTAAATAACCATACCGTCGATGCATTTTTCGAGTGAACAATCGAATCATATAAAGTCGTTGCCCCGCTATACGTCTTGTCACTGTTTGAAACGACATAATCATCGTAGCTTAAGTCTTCATCCCTAATTAACGAATATAAGTTATAATTGTCCGTCATTAATGCTGGACCGAAGACGACGAGTGGCTTTATCGTTGAACCCGGCTGTCTTTTAATGGTCGCACGGTTTAAGTCTCCAAATTGAAAGTTACGTCCACCAATACTCGCAACGACTGCACCTGTTGATTCATCCATCATGACGAAACTTCCTTCGACATCATCTGTACTTCCTAAAAAATATTCATCTTTTTGAAAATGTTCTAATGCTGTTTTTTGGACATTTTTTTGTAAAGTTGTTTCTATTCGATAACCACCCGTTTTTAAATCTTTGATCGGTAAATTATACGTTTCAGCAGCTTCTTTTAAAACGAGATCAATATAACCCGCGTTACTTTGTGATAACTGCTCTTTTTCACGCGGAATAACGAGCTCCTCTCGTTCTGCCTCATTAAGTTCTTCCTCAGAAATAAACGCTAAATCATGCATAGATGACAAGACAGTATTTCGGCGATTTAACGCTTTATCAAAATCGTTGACAGGTGAATAATACGTTGGTGCTTTAATAACACCAGCAAGCAAGGCACCTTCTGCTCGTGAAACATCAGCAATTGACTGATTAAAATAAAACTGCGCAGCCTCTTCAACGCCGTACACACCGTGGCCAAAATATATTTTGTTTAAATACATTTCAAGAATCTCATCTTTCGTGAAATTTCTTTCTAAATATATTGCAATGAGTGCCTCTTTCCCTTTTCTCGTCCACGTTTTTTCATTATATAAAAATAAATTTTTAGCGAGTTGCTGAGTAATGGTACTCGCACCTTCTGATTTATTTCGAGAAACGATGTCTCGGTAAATTGCTCGTGCAACTGACTTTCCGTCAATCCCTCCATGTTCATAAAACCTTCGATCTTCAATTGCGACAAATGCTTGTTGCACATGTTCCGGTATATCATCTAATGGTACAACTGTCCGATTTTCTTCAAAAAGTTCCCAAATAATCTCATCTTCTTCATTAACAATTAACGTTTTTTCATCTAATGTAAACTTATCAGTATGGATAAACAATCTACCGCCAAATAAGATAAATAAATAACAAAGAACACTTAATGTAAATATAGTTACGATGACAAACAACCATATTTTTCTTTTATGTAATTGTCTACGCTTTATTCTTCCGTCCATAATACACCTTCTAAATCATCAATAGTCTTTCTATTATACGATATTTTTTTGATAGTTAGAACATTTTAGCTGTTCGTCCTAAATGTTATTTTTCATTCATTCTATTTAAAAACAATTACTTTCTTTATAAAAAGGGTATGATATATGTATAGAGCTTATATGTGAGGAGAGGATTAATGATGCGAGGACATATGACAACAGGTACATTCTCATTTTTAAAATCATTTACGACAAAAAACAAACATATTGATTTTTTCTTTATGAATAGTGGATCAAACACACTGATCTATTATGAAAGTGAGCAAAACGAGAAAAAGATTTTCACTTCTGGACAGTCTTATGAAGTCGTTATATCAGACGGGGAGCTTAAACAAGAAGGATATGTCGTTATGCACCATATACCTATTTCTGATGAAAGTATGCCACTTTTTGAAAATCACTTGCGAAATAAAAGCAATATTAGACAAACAGTCACAGACATACATGCTTTACGATTATTAAAACCATTAAAAGGAAATACGTACATTATTCTCACGTATTGGCCGAATCAAAAAATATATGAATTATGGAAAGATACAGATGTTTATGAACAACTTGTTACGAATAACTCTGTTCGTTCTCCTGGCTATTATACGGATGAAACTTTCATTACGTCAGGTGCGATGATTGATAAGGATTTATTATAATTCATAAAAAGAGGTAGTCACATAAAGCGTGACTACCTTTAATAATTATTCAGTTAAAACGTGTTCGTTAAAGAATGATTCAAATTGTTCCTCAGATTGTTCGCCTGAAATTCTAGCAACTTCTTCACCGTCTTGATAATGGACAAGTGTTGGCGTTCCTTCAATATCAAATGTTCCCCACTCTTCTTCAAACTCAAGCAAGTTTAATTTTTTCAAATCAACATCTAAATCTTCAGTAACAGGAATTAACACAGGTGTCGTTTTTTGGCAATGTACACATGTTGGACTATAAAAGTAAACCGTTACACTTTCCCCATCATTAATTTCCTCTGTTAAACGATCAGGTGTTATTTGATTTTGGTATAAAGGGTCATCTAATTGGTCAATTGTTTCTTGGTGCAACGTCTCTTTTCCATACGGATTGCCTGAAGATTCAATCGCTGATTTATTTTTGTAATCGACGACAAAGTACAATGCTCCGAACAGAACGATAATTGCTCCTAGTATGATAAACATTTTATTTTTCAAGTCTCTTTTATCCTTTCTTTTTTTGAATAACAATAATAATATGCAACGTGAAAATAACGACAAATGCAACTAATGCTAAAAAAGGTATCGTTATAAATCCGAAGTAATTAATATACTGCACATTGCACGGAACAATTGTACACGTTCCACCTTGTTCTTGTAAAAATGAAAGCTTTTGAATCCCGTAATGATAAGTGGAAACGAATATACCTATTCCACTTAATATCAGTCCTGGTAAAGCTATATCTACATTTTTCTTAAATATAGCAACTCCATAAATGACGACGAGTGGATACATAATTATTCTCTGAATCCAACATAAATCACATGGCACGTATCCCATCACTTCAGAAAAAAACAAACTGCCGATTAAAGCAAGAAGAGCTTGCGTCCAAATGACTAAAAATAGCTGTTCCTTCTGTTTATTCATTTGTCATATTAATTCCTCTCACACACATTTTAAACGTATTATACAACGACTATGCTTTAAATAACAATTCATGTGCTCGTATTTACGCGCTATTTACTTAACATGTTTTCTTACAAATTCAAGTTCTTCTTCAGTTAATGACACGAGTGGTAAACGAACGTCCCCAACAGGAATTCCGATCATTTCTAATGCTGCTTTTACAGGGGTTGGACTCGGAGCACTGAACATCGCATTCATCGTCGGTAATAATTGACGGTGCAAATCAGCAGCTTTCTTTACATTACCCTCTTTAAATGCATGAACCATCTCTTTCATTTCTGTCCCTATCACGTGAGCTGAAACAGAGACGACTCCTTGACCACCAATTGATAAGACCGGTAACGTTAATCCATCATCACCGCTATATAAAGTGAAGTCTTCATCTGTTCTCTGGATAATATCTGCCATTGCATCTAAGTCTGCACTCGCCTCTTTTACAGAAACGATATTTTCAATTTTTGATAATTCAACAATTGTGTCAACTGACATATTAACTGAACTTCGTCCTGGAATGTTATAAAGCATGATTGGTAATTTCGTCGATGCAGCAATTGTTTTAAAATGCTCATACAACCCTGCTTGTGACGGCTTGTTATAGTAAGGGACGACAGTCATAATGCCGTCAACACCTGCTGCTTCTGCATTCTTTGTTAAATGGATTGCTTCTTTCGTGTTATTTGAACCAGCACCTGCAATCACTGGGATTCGTCCATCAACTTGTTTAACGACAAATTTAAATAACTCGATTTGTTCTTCCATCGTTAATGTCGGGCTTTCTCCTGTCGTTCCAGCAATAATTAATCCTTCAGTTCCTGTCGCAATTAGGTGCTCGACTAACTTCTCTGTTGCGCCAAAGTCTATTTCATCATTTTCATTAAAAGGTGTTACCATTGCTGTCATAATATCGCCAAATTTCATTCAAGACACATCCTTCATATTTATTTTACTTCTCTAGCCTAGTTAGGACTTTTTATTACGCTTTAAAATTAAAAAAGCAACAACGATGGGCGTTGTTGCATTAGAAACGACTCACTAATATTTGTTTCCATGCGTAAGATAGCCCTTCATACAGTTACCTGTATGACAGTTCAGCACTTATTCAATACAGAACCAGTTTTAAAAACAGATGAGTGCATTTAAAACTTCGGCAAATTCCCCTTTCAACAACAATCATTGAACTCATTTTCTCATGTTGCTTACTTTTGGTTTTCGCTCCTCCAACTCACTTTCATTCTTGCGGAATGTTGGTTTTATTTAATTGTCTATAACATATCAGAACGCACCTTAAAACACAAGCCTTTCAACCGGTTAAGAACAACTGAAATAAAAATTTATGCTATAATAAAACAAATGAAAAAAGGAGAATTTAAGTGACTGAACACATTTTTCAACTCATTGACGATCATTTTCAAGAAATGGTCGATATAAGAAGATACTTACATGAACGACCAGAGTTATCATTTGAAGAGCATGAAACAGCGAAATACATAAGCCAGTTTTATGAGCAGTTAAATATTCCTTACGAAACAAATGTTGGTGGCAATGGAATTATCGCTACATTAGAAGGTGGTAAAGAGGGAAAAACAATCGGTTTACGTGCTGACTTTGATGCGTTACCTATTCAAGATGAAAAAGACGTTTCTTATAAATCTAAAAATGACGGGGTTATGCACGCATGTGGACATGATGGACATACAGCTATTTTATTAACAATCGCTAAAGTGTTGACGTCTGTAAAGGATGAATTAAAAGGGACTGTAGTATTTATCCATCAACATGCTGAAGAATTAGCACCTGGTGGGGCAAAACCAATGATGGCGTCTGGTAAGCTTGATCATATAGATGCGTTCTTCGGTTCTCACTTATGGGTACCAACACCTTTAGGGACAATTGATACGACTAAAGGAAACTTTATGGCGGGTGTTGATCGTTTTGAAATTACGATTCAAGGAAAGGGTGGTCATGGCGCCGCTCCTCACGAAACGAAAGACTCGATTGTTATCGGTGCTGACGTCGTTTCTCAAATCCAACAAATCGTGAGTCGACGAATTGATCCTTTAGAAACCGCAGTCGTAACGATTGGATCTTTTCAATCGGGTAATGCGTTTAACATCATTGCTGATACAGCAAAAATTGTCGGAACTGTCCGGTACTTTAATCGTGACGTTCAAGAAACGATTATGAAAGAAATGAAAAACATTTTACAAGGATTATGTGTAGGTAGTGAGTGTTCTCATACACTATCTTATGAAAAAGGATATCCACCTGTTATTAATCACGAAGACGACGCTGAATTAATTATGACATTCAGCGAGCAAATTAAAGACGTCAAGGAAGTACGTGAAGTCCCCCCTACAATGGGTGGAGAAGATTTTGCTTATTATATTTTAAATCATCCTGGGGCATATTTTTTCACAGGTGCACAAAAGGAAGGTCACGTTTACCCTCATCACCACCCACTATTTGACTTTGATGAACGTGCCATGCCAATTGCAGCAAAAGCACTCATTCAAGCGTATCTTAATTATCAAGAGAAATAAACCGAACAGAAAAACAGCATTTGCCACTAAGTATGTAGTGAAGCAAAAGCTGTTTTTTTATTCATTCTTTTTTAACTTTTTCTTTACATATTTATTCATAAATAAATATACGAAACCTATTCCAATAACGAGCATAAGCAATGATTCTTCATAATGAAACGTTCCAAATAAAACGAGTGTATACAAGATTGTTTGAGCAAACGCTAAATTACTCATTAACTTCATAATAGCCCGCATTTTCATCGTTTCATTCGTCGGATAAATATCCATCCATAACTTTGTTCGGTAATGATTAAATAACGTCATCATCTGGAACGTACTCATGTAAATAAACAATATACCTAATGCAATTTTTACTAACCCATTCGGAACGAAATAAATAAATAGTCCTCCGAGAATGAGCAAGCGTACATACATTCCTAAGTAATCACCACTCCGAATAAATGTTATCCGATATAAATAATGATACGTGAGATGATGCTGAAATGGTATTTTTCTAATAAATACATTTAATAAACGACGCTTCTTTATTGACGTTTCTAAATAAGGAACGTCGGTGAATAAATTAGCTAACCGATAAAACAATTGCATTTTCTTATCTTCTTCACTGATTAAACGTTCCCACGCAACCGTTGCACGCCGCTTCACAGACGTATGTAAATATAGCAATAGAGCGAGCAATAAAATAAAACTAAATAACGTATAGACGTATGCTTGAATAATAAAAAAGTAAAACGTACTTACGTTTAACAATAACCTCAAACTAATAATAACGATTTGGCGATTGCTCTCATCCATTTGAGTACGTAACCAATTCAGATAAATATTTATCCCTTTATACGTTAACAAAAGGAAAATTATAACGACATATAGTGAATCTACCCCGTTCCTACTGGCATGACTGTACAGTGGCGCTAAAGCTGCAGCAGCTATAAATACAATATACAACTGAGTAAAAAAGCTATAAAACAAGGAATATTTAAAATAGTGTCCCATTTTTTGCTCAGCAACTGTTAAAAAAACAATATCTGCTCGTTTTAACAACGTGCGAACGGGAGAGTATGTGACTACTAACCCAAAGATAATGGCGACAATCATTGCTGACGGAAATGCCTCCGTTAAACTGCTAATCCATCGCTCATAATAGACGGCTAAAATAACGATTGTAAATAGTAATGCAATCGACAAATGTTCATTAAGTATGTAACGCGAATAACGGCTTAATTCTTTTATATGGTCTTTTAATCGTTGCTTAAAAAGCTCCTTAGCGTCAAAAATCATGAGACTCTTCCTCTGTTAGATGTATATATAAGTCGTCTAAAGTGGCATCTTCCATATGAAAGGCTTGTTGTAGTTCCTCTAAAGAGCCCATCGCTCTAATCTTTCCTTCATGAATAATAACGAACCGGTCACAATACTTTTCTGCCGTAGATAAAATATGCGTCGACATTAAAATACTTGCACCACTTTCCTTCATATCTTCCATCAATTGTAAATAAGAACGAATACCAATTGGATCAAGTCCGACAAAAGGTTCGTCAACAATATACAAGTGAGGTTCTATTAAAAATGCACACATAATCATTACTTTTTGGCGCATTCCTTTAGAAAAGTGTACAGGGAACCAATGAAGTTGTCGTTCTAGCCGAAACTCCTTAAGTAATGGTGGCATTCTTTTATTAAACGTATCTTCTGATAAATCGTATGCCATAGCTGTTAAACGTAAATGTTCATATAACGTAAGCTCTTCATAGAGAATAGGTACTTCAGGTATATATGAAAATTGTTTTCGATACGTCGTTGGGTCTTCTTTTAATGAATGTCCGTTAATGAGAACGGATCCTTTTCTCGGGTTCATAAGACCAATTATATGTTTAATCGTTGTACTTTTTCCAGCACCGTTTAAGCCGATCAAACCGACAATTTCATTTCGTTTCACTTCAAATGATACGTCTTCTAAAATATTCTTTTGTGTATATCCTCCGTACAAATGATCGATTTTTAGTAATGGGTCCACATTGTTTCCTCCTACTCCCTTTTCACATTAAAAGTGTAGCACGTCCCGTCCTTCTTTAAAAACAAAATAACTATTTATGTTTCTAGTTCATTTGTATGTATCTATATGGTAATCTTATGGATAACTGAGTTTAACTTAAGATTTCATAAGGAGATGTTTACATGACACATGATAATTGTATTTTTTGTAAAATAATTGATGGAGACATTCCATCAGCAAAAGTATTTGAGAATGAACATGTCTTCGCTTTTCTTGATATTAGTCAAGTCTCAAAAGGACATACACTTATTATACCGAAGCAACATACACGTAATCTTTATGATACACCTCCGGAAGTTGCAAAACATCTATTTGAAGCTGTTCCACACATTTCAAATGCGATTAAAGATGCTTATAACCCAGTCGGAATGAACGTATTAAATAATAATGAAGAAGCAGCAAGTCAAACAGTGTTTCACTTACACTTGCACCTCATTCCGAAATATGAGAATGGAGACGGCCTGTCAACAAACTGGATAACGAATGAAAGTGCTTATACGAGTGATGATTTAGCTGAAATAGCACAAACCATTAATGAAAATATCTTAATATAAACGTTCGAGCTCATTTCACATACTTCCTTATTTATCTCAACTTTGTTATAATTGAATTATCATTCCGCAATTGGCATAGACGCACAATTGGGAATAATATTTAGTTGAGATGAGGAGAGTTAAGAATGAATTTAAGAGTATTAATTATTTTATCATTATTAGTTGGGATAGGTGCTGTTTTACACGCTGTTGCGCCACCGATTTTATTCGGTATGAGGCCAGATATGTTACTTTCGATGATGTTTCTAGGAATCATTTTATTCCCTAAAGCGCAATACGTCGTACTACTATCTATTGTAACAGGAATTGTTTCGGCGCTAACAACGACATTCCCTGGCGGAGAGCTCGCTAACATTATTGATAAACCAATTACAGCATTACTGTTTTTAGGATTGTTTTTAGCTACGAGAAATCTCGTAAATAATAACATTCTAGCACCAGTTTTAACAGCTGTTGGAACAATCATTAGTGGAGCAATCTTCTTGTCGGTCGGCCTATTTATTGTAGGTGTTGATGTAGGTGCAGGATTCACGGCGCTTTTAGCGACTGTCGTACTCCCTGCAACAGCAGTAAATGCGATCGTTATGATTGTCATTTATCCAATCGTCCAAGCAATCATGAAGCGTTCAAGAATAGCAACTGTCTAACAGATGATAAAATAACCGGATTAATCCTCTGGCAATAATATGTCAGAGGATTTTTCACAATATGTTTGCCTTCATTCGAATTAAGGTACAATATATAAGTAGAAAAAATTATCGTAATACACGAAGGAGGTTATACTCATGTCTAAAAGTAAATCTATTTTAATCGGCTTTTGTATCGGTGGAGCAATAAGCGCAGCAACAGTTCTATTAAGTACACCTTCCTCTGGTAAACACATTCGCAAGAAAATTAAAGATCAAGGGCTTGAATGGAAAGAAGCTTTTAATAACTTAACACAAGAAGCGGTTAAACTTAAAAACCAAATCACAAAAACATCGAAAGAAGGAATTGCTCTTATTAATGAGCTAACTGATGAGATGAAAACGTCTGTTGAAGAATGGAAAACAGCTGTAGAACCTCACCAAGAAAACATTCATAAATATTTAGAAGAAATTGAAACGAGCTTACAGGAATTAGAAGTGAAAATTAAAAATGAACCTGAAACACCTGAATTTTAAGCAATGACAATATACGTTTTAAAAGAGCTATGGCACATAATGTCATAGCTCTTTTCACATGAAAAAAGCTAGTCGTAAGGGCATACGACTAGCTTTTCTCTTAAAACTGAGCTTATTTACATGTTTTACTTTAATTTTTTACTTAATGACTTACTTTGCTTCTAAATCTTCAATTGAGTCGATGTCCATGTACTCTGGAACAACTAACCCAATCTTAGCACCTGAGAGGTTTTCCCCTAGGTCTACTAAATCATCTTTGTACTCTTCGTATAAGTCACCGTGTGTTCCTGGTAACCATGCAGCAACCATACCGTCTGCTTCGCCGTTAGCAACTGCTTGCCACATAACAGCGTTATCTAGAGGTGTGATTGTTACGTCAAATCCTAAGTCTTCAAGAACATTTGCAACAACGTTTGTTGAAGCAATTTCAGTGTCCCACTCAACGTAAACTAATTCAATTTCTTCACCGTCAGATTCTTCTACACCGTCTGTCCATTCTTCAACTGCATCAGCATTGTCTTCAACCCAATCTGCTGCAGCTTCTGCTGGTTCAGCACCATTAGAAATCTCTAACATAACATCTTCTAAGTCATCTGCAGACCAGTTAAACTGATCTAATAACTTAAATGCATCTGGACTGTCATCTTCTAGTCCTTCGCGAACCATTGTTGCAATGATCTCTTCTTCACCGAATACACCTGCTGGATCATCTAAATATTTTAGATCATACTCAGCAAATTTCCAGTGTGGTGACCAACCAGTTACAATAATTGGTTCTTCGTTCTCAATAGCTTCACCTAATGCTGTAGCCATTGCACCACTTGAAGAAGCTTGTACTTCCCAACCATCTAAGCCGTATTCTTCAACCGCATCTTCAGCAGCTTGAAAAACACCTGCTCCTGGTTCAATACCAGTGATTGCGTAATCTACTTCTTCGCCGTAGTTAACTTCTGTACTTTCGCCTTCATTATCATCTACTGGCTCTGAATCATCTGATGAGTCATCTGATCCACAACCTGCAGCGATGAGAGAAAGTGAAAGTCCAGAAATAATTCCTAGACGTTTCCAATCTAATTTAAACAATGTTATACTCCCCTTTTTTTTATACTTTATATAAGAAACTTTTCATTATGAAAAGGATCTATCATCATTATGAGTGATTCTTGTTAGAATTAACTGATTGTGTAAATCGGTCAATGATAATTGCTAAAATAACGATACCGATTCCAGCAACAAATCCTATACCGACTTCCGCTCTCTGTAATGCAGATAATACTTCTCTACCTAGACCAGGAGCTCCAATCATTGAAGCGATAACTACCATTGACAATGCTAACATAACCGTTTGGTTAATTCCAGCCATAATCGTTGCTTTTGCCATCGGTAATTCTACTTTAAACAGTTTTTGTGGTCCTGTACAACCAAATGCTTCAGATGCTTCAACAAGTTCTGATGACACTTGTCTAATACCTAAGTTAGTAAACCTTACTGTTGGTGGTGTTGCGAAAATTAGTGATGCGAACACCCCTGGTACCATTCCGATTCCAAAGAACGCTACTGCTGGAATCAAGTAAACGAATGCAGGCATCGTCTGCATAAAGTCTAGTATTGGCTCAATAATTGATTCAGCAATACGACTCTTAGACATTAAAATACCAATAGGTACCCCGATAATTATCGAAAGTAAACTTGCAATAAGAACAAGGGTAAATGTATTAATTAAATCTTCCCAGTAGCCTTGATTATGTATTAACCATAATCCGACTAAAGTAAACGTAGCTAAGCCAAATTTCTTTCCACTAATGAAAAATGCTAAAATAGCAACGACTAATATAATAATAAGTGGTGGCACGAGTAGCAAGTTTTCTGATGTAAAATCCATAAATAATCCGAAATATTTCTTAATAGGATTAAATAAGAATGAAAATTCTTTTGTCAGCCACTTTGTAAAGTCTTTCGTGCTTTCAGCAATAGGAATTTTTGCAATCGCTTGTAAGATGAGATTATTCATCAATTAAGTTCACCTCACTATCCTCTGAAAGTGCGGCAATAACTGCTCCACGAACGATAATTCCTCTGAGCTTACCGTCTTCAACGACAGTTACTGGCATTGGTGAATCATGAATAATATTAAAAATCTCACTCATCGGTGTGTCTTTTTCCACACGCGGAATATCTGTTTCTAATATTCCTTCTAAACTACTAACATCTTGACGTAAAGCATCTGCTGCTGCATCTGCTGTCAAGTAACCCTTTAAGTTTCTCTGGTTGTCAATGACACAAACGCCTGAAAGTCCTTCTTTTCGCATTTTATCTAATGCAACACGAGGTCCGTGATTTTGAATGTTTACAACTTCCGGACGCTTCATAATATGTTGAGCCGTTAAAATTTTCGATCGATCAACATCTTCAACGAATTTTTCTACATAATCATCTGCAGGATTTACGAGGATTTCTTCTGGTGTTCCTACTTGAACGATCGCTCCGTCTTTCATGAGCGCGATACGATCACCTAAACGAAGAGCTTCGTCTAAATCATGAGTAATAAATAAAATTGTTTTCTGCATAGACCCTTGCAGTTCAATTAACTCATCTTGCATACCTTTTCTAATCAATGGATCTAATGCTGAAAACGCTTCGTCCATGAGAAGAACTTCCGGATCGTTAGCAAGTGCTCGAGCTAATCCTACCCGTTGCTGCATACCACCTGATAATTGATCAGGGTACTGATTTAAATAACTTCCTAAACCGACCATTTCTAAAGATTCTTTAGCTTTTTTCTTTCGTTCTTCTTTATCAATGTTTTGAATTTCTAAACCAAATTCAGCATTTTCTAGAATGGTACGGTGTGGGAATAAAGCAAAGCTTTGGAACACCATACTTAACTTTTTACGGCGTACTTCGCGTAGTTCATTCTTATCCATTTTAGATAAGTCTTCACCACTAATAAGTATACTTCCTTCTGTCGGTTCGATTAATCGGTTAATTAATCGAATGAGTGTTGATTTCCCACTTCCAGAAAGTCCCATAATAACGAATATTTCGCCTTCACGAACAGAAAATGATGCTCGATTAACCCCTACTGTATTACCAGTCTTCTTTAATATTTCGTCTTTCGTTAATCCCTCATCTAAGTATTTCAAAGCTTGCTTTGAATTTCTTCCGAAAACTTTCGAGAGATTATTTATCTCAATTAATGGCACACATTTCACCTCTTTATTTATCTTTTTATTGAATGAAAGTGCCATTCATTCAAATGTGGTTCGTATGCATCTTATATATACGAACTTATCACTAAATTACCCACTCTATTTCATGTTACCTAATAACCATATCGCTTTAAAGCACTTGTAAGCAACCTGTAAATATAAGCGTAATTTCCTTTAATTTCACCTTACTTATGACTCTATTGGCAAAGACGTGCACTTATCTTATTTTTACTACGAAATACTCTGTTTCTCTACGTGTACATTTAATATGAATTATAAAAACACTTTCCCCTTACTAATATGGGACTAAATCTTACATCTAACTGTTCAAAACTTTAAATTTTTGGTACAGTTGGGAAGAAAGTGTATTTCTAAGTTCGACTGTTTTCGGAAACATTATAGAACAATTCCGAACATGACTCAATACTCAATTAAATATACTTTTAAATGGAAAATAAATGGATAGAGGTGCTTTTATTGAAAAGAATGATGCAAGTAAGTATCGGGCTTCTCGTGCTACTAACAATCGTCGCTTGTAGCTCTAATGATGAAGTTGTCGTTGAAACAGATTCAGGTAATATAACGAAAGAAGAACTTTATGAAGAAATGCTAGATCGAGCTGGAGAATCAACGTTACAAGAAATGATTACAATAAAAATTCTTGAAGAATCTTATGACGTTGATGAAGATGAAGTTGACGAACGATTAGAAGAAACAAAATCTCAGATTGGTGATCAATTTGACATGTGGCTCATGCAACAAGGAATTCCTGATGAAGATGCTTTCCGAGATTTGCTAAAAACGAGCATGCTATATGAAGAAGCAGCTTATGGAGATATTGAAATATCTGATGAAGAAATCGAAAAGCAATACGAACGAATGACGACAGAAGTTCAAGTACAACATATTTTAGTTGATGATGAAGATACAGCAAATGAAGTGATTGAAAAGCTTGAAGACGGAGAAGACTTCGGTGAATTAGCGGAAGAGTATTCACAAGACGAAGGCTCAGCGGATAATGAAGGTAAGTACGACTACTTCTCAGTTGGCGAAATGGTTCCTGAATTTGAAGATGCTTCATACACACTAGAAATTGACACGATTAGTGAACCGGTTGAATCAGACCACGGCTTCCACGTCATAAAAGTTTTAGATCGTCGTGATATTGAAGAAGATATCGGCGATTTAGAAGACATGCGTGAAACGATTATTAGCGAGTTAAGACAAACGAAAGTAAGCCAAGAAGAAGCGCAAGAAAAGATTGATAAACTCATCGAAGATTCAAATATCAATATTAAAATTGAAGCATTTGAAGATTTATTCGAAGATCTCCCAGAAGAAGACATGGATCCTTTAATGGAAGAATAAAAAGATAGAAGTATAAGTTTGAGTAAAAAGGCAATAATTATTGCTATTTTACTTAGCTTATACTTCTTTTTTTGTTTGTCGTTTAACTGTTTTTATGATAAATTTCAATCTAATACATATCATCCAAACAAAGGAGAACTGAAATGACTGTCCATTCTATTTTAGATATAAATGAACCTAGCGGAAAATTTTCTGGCTATGCTTTAGTGAAGTCTGTTCAACATGCTACTGCTAGTAACGGATCACCTTACTTTACAATATTTTTAAGTGAAAAAGAAAAGTCTGTCAACTGTAAACTATGGGAAAACCAATTTCAAAATAATACGATTCCGGAATTACAAAATATTTTTAAAGTCGGTCAGATTGTTTTTGTCGAAGCTTCTATTAGTGAATACCGCGGCGACACTCAAATGACTCTTTTAAATTACCGTTCGACAACAGAAGATGAAATTGATTTGACTGACTTTATTGCAAGTGCTCCTGAATCACTTGATTCCATGCAAGAAGAGTTTGAAAGTTATATAGAAGCGATTGAAAATAATATGATTCGTACCATTTGCCATGACTTATACATGGATAATCAATCACTTTTCTTAACTCATCCTGCTGCGAAAACATTTCACCATTCATTTCGTTCAGGGTTACTTTATCACACTCTCTCAATGCTTAGACTAGCAAAACACATTTGCAGTCAATATGCACATTTAAATCGTGATCTCGTATACGCAGCAATTGCTTTACACGATCTCGGTAAAGTTGTTGAATTAACAGATGCTTTAGCTCCTGACTATACAAAAGTTGGTAACTTACTCGGCCATATTACGATTGTAAATATGTTTATCGACCGAAAAGTACAACAATTAAAAATGGATGACAATCAATGGGAGAGAAAAGATTTCGACCTCGTTTATGAGCTTATGCATATCACTTCTGCTCACCACGGTAAATTAGAATACGGTAGCCCTGTTGAACCGAAAATATTAGAAGCTGAAGTTGTCCATCTCATCGATATGTTAGATAGTCGAATAAATATGGTTATAGATGGTCTAAATGACGATAACCTCTCGCTTGATGACCCTAAGCTCATTCGCCCACTCGGCTTATACTATAAAACAACTAAATAATTAAATGACGACTGAATAAAAAAGCCAAAGCTTTTACTACATGTAAAAATGCTTTGGCTTTTATGTGTATGTTGACGGTATCTCCCGCTAGAGATTGATTCACTTAATTTCTTTTCATTTTAATCACGCGTCCATTCGGCATCGTGTCTAAAAATGTTTCATGACATGAAAAGAGGATTATTTGTTTATTGTCACTTAATTCATTCACCAATTGCATCGCTCTTTCTGAACGTTTATTATCAAAATGAACGAACGTATCATCCATTAAATACGGTACAGCAAATGTATCGCTCATCTGCTCACCAATGGCTAACCTTAAACAAATATATAACAAATCGATTGTCCCTTTCGATAATTGTTGCACGTCATATACGATAGATTCATTACTTTTCACTTGAAAACCTTTTTTATTTTTTGGCGGAATAATTTTAACGTATTTATTTTCAGTGACCTTTCTAAAGTACTTTTCAGTTAAAGAAATAACTCCCGTTAAATAATTTTCTTGATACGTATACATAGCCTTTTTTAATGTGTCATAAGCAACTTTGTAAGCTGACCACTTAAGTGCTTCGCGACGTAATTGTTCGCGAGATATTTCTAACGTGTAATTATCATGAGTGAAATTATTCGCCCGTTCAATATGATTTATTTCTGCCTGTGAGCTCGCTATCTGCTCACGCAATTCCTCTAATTCCTGTTCTAATTGCTCGCTCTCTTTAGTCGCTTTTTCATATGTTTCTTCTCGTCTAAGTGAGTCAAGACTCTCGACTAATAAATCTTGCCACTCTGCATCAATTTCGTTTAACTCTTTTTCCATTTGCTTCTTCTGCTCAATATCATTTTGCATATTACTCCATGCATTGCTACAAGAATAATATTGTTCTTCAGTAGTTACCCGTGCATAATCAAACAGTTGTTTAATGTCTGCTTCATACATGCGTTTTTCATTTAATAATAATGTTCGCTTACGTTCATACGATTGAATCACTTGTTGATTATCTACTTGTACTTTTTTATTATAATCTTCTTCGCGCTGGATCATCTCGATTGTTTGAATAAGTGATTCATCGTCTGTTTCATTTAATAGATGATTAAGCTTAGACTTAACAGCATTAATTTCATCTTCATACAGATGTAATTCCGTAACGAGCTCTGTTCGTTTTTCTCGTAAATTTAAAACCTTTTGCCACTTCCGAGAACTTTCCTTTAAAATATCATAAACGTCCATCCAATAAGACATTTTAATGTTTTCTAAAAAAGAATATTGGTCTTCGTACGTTTCTTTTTTATCATTTAATGTTTGTTTCTTTTGCTGAATGGTTGATATTAAATAATTATACTCATCTAATGCGATGTCAATTTGTTCAAGTGTATTCTCTAGTGTCGCGTATAAAACTTGTCGTTCTTCCTGTTCTAATAAAGCTGATTCAATGACTTGCCTCTTCTCTTCCATTGATGCATCAAAAGGTTCTCTTGAATCACTCATTAATTCCTTCCATTGTTTCTCGGAGAATTTTTGCCAAACATATTGGCTAGCCCCGCCAATGATTGATAATATAGCTACGATATAAAATATTTGATTAGAAAGAATTAAACCTAAACTCATTGAAATCGCACTTATAAATAACAATCCGTTCAGTACGTTACGCATTAATTTTTTCTGTTTATTATTATTTTTTTCTAACCGTTCGAATTGTTTTGCACTTAAATTTTGTTCGGCCTGTTTCAGAGAAAAGTCAGATAAAAATTGTTTGTGCGCTACCTTCTCTTCTTCTGGTAGCATCTGTTCTTCGAGATCATATAATTGATTGATCGTCTGCATCTGCTCATCTTTTTTCAGTCGTAACGCTTCGCTAAGACGTTCTTCTTCTCGTTTTATATCAGTCGATTCATCAATAAGACTTCGCCAATCTTCTGCCAAATGAAAAGGTAAATGTATATCATTTATATCTTCAATTGTTAATGAAAGTTGTAATTGTTCAAGGTCTGCTTGCAAAGTCGTTTCAGCTGTAAATAAATCCGTCGCTAAACGGTCACGCGTCTCCTCAATATGCTGTGTTTTATTTAAGGTGTCTAAAAGCGTTGTTAAAAGTTGCTCCTCTTCTGACGTTAATAAAGAATTCTCTATTTTCGTCCGTTGCTCTTCTTCCAACTTTAGTTGCTCTTCATAAAACTGTAGCTTACTCTGTAGAGGAATTACTTTTTCTTTTAGTAACTCGTAACGCTCGACACCATTTTCTGGAAACGTCATCTCTTGATCATACGATAACAGACGTTCGTTTAATTGTTTAAACTGGTTCACACGTGGCAAGAGTTGAAGGTGTCGTGTAAGCTGATTCTTCTTTGTTTCGACAACTGCAAGGCGTTTTTCTTTATTTTTAAACGTATCCGTTAATGTCATAAGAGCATCGTTCTTTTCTTTGTACGTCGCTTCATACGTTTCTTTTTTAGCAACGTTCGCCGCCATTTGCTCTAAATCTTTTAACTGCTTATTAATCAGCGGAACACTTCCTTGACGCTTAAACAATTTATCCATTTGATTAATCAATCGTTTCTCAACGTCATAAACATTTTTAGACCCCGACACACTTACACTAAATAACAATTCACTTAATTCTTCTTGTTTAATTGAGCGAACATGTTTCAAATCTTCAGCAGTGAATGAATAAATTGATTCAAACGTTGTACGTGTTAAACCATTTAATTGTTGTCGTAACCAGTCATCACTTTTTTCTTCACCAGTCCGTGAATAACAAATAGCATCACCATTTTTTATATGTTGCTGTCTCACAATATTTATTAAACCGTCTTCCTTCGTTTCTACTGTTAACATACCGCCTAAAGTAGCATTCTTCTTAGGTACGTATCGTTTACTTTCACGTGTTGATAAACCGAAAAGAACATATAATACAAACTGATATACTGTTGATTTTCCTGCTTCATTCTCACCATATATACAGATAAGTTCGTCATTTTTTAACGTTATTTTATAATCTACTAACTGACCGAACCCGTACACGTGAGCACTCACTATTTTCATGACCTATCCCCACTTAACTCACTTATCAGTAACTGCTTCGCATATTGTTTGATTCTCTCTTCTTCATCTGTAGAAAGTTCAAGCAAATGCCTCCTCGCCTCTTTATGAGAAAAAAGTGGCTCAATTGAATCTTCCACATTTAATTGCGACAATTCATTATTTAACGTTCGTAAAAAATCTTCCTGAGCGAAATTAATGGTCGGTGGTTTCACGATTTCTAAGTCATGGCTTACGATAAATACATATACATTTTTTTTAGTAAAATTATCATTAATGATATCAATCAGATCGTTAATCGTTCCATCATCTTCCCATTTAAAGTGTTCCACTTCAGCTGTTTCAAACTGTAAGTGAATCAATTCATACTGCTCACTGTCAAATGTAGTTGTAAGTTCATGCACTAATTGCTCTTCTATATCATAAATAGAAGATATCTCCTTTAATTTAACACGCAACGTTTCAAACGTTAATACACTCGTCTCAATAAATTGTGTCTCACAATGATCACCTTCTAAAGTGACATGATAACATCCTTTAACACCTGTCTCTTTCCTATGTCGCCCTTGTGTGTTACCAGGATAAATAACCGGAACATCTTTATGTAAAATATCGCGTTTATGTATATGACCTAACGCCCAATAATCATACGGTTGTTTTAGCAAATCTGTTAATTGAAAAGGTGCATATCGATCGTGCTCAGTATTCGTCTGAATAGATCCGTGCAACATAGCGATATGATAAGGTATATCATCATTCGTAATAACGTATTCACTCGTTTTATTCGTTAAAACAGCACGTGACTCATAACTAAAACCGGATATTTCAACTAATGGATGACCATTTTTAATAAAGGTTTTTGAAGTAACTTCTTCTGATGAAAATATGTGGACGTTTTCTGGGTATTTGACGTCATGGACATTTCCCTGTAAAAAATCATGGTTTCCATAACTTATATATACGTGAATATCATATGTAAGCAATTGTTCAAAACGAGTTCTTAAATGTACTTGTGCATGTAAACTTTGTTTCTCATGATCGAATAAATCACCGACAAGTAAAATAAAATCTACACGCTGTTTAATCGCGTAATCGATCATCCGATCAAACGCTTTAAATGTACTCGTTCTTACATAATGATATAAATCTTCATGAATATGAGATAATCCGATAAATGGGCTATCTATATGTAAATCTGCTGCATGAATAAACGTTACTCTTTCCATGAATTTATCACCTCACATCATCATATAAACTAGTTTAGCAAATCGCGCATACGAATGCACGTTCTGTTTTAAATCATTTAAAATTATTGCATTAAATGGAGGACACATTTCGTCGTTCCTATTAAAAAAAGCCAAAGGGTTTTTACTTATCGTAAAAATCCTTCGGCTTCTTAATTTAGAGGTAAGTCTTACCCCAACCTCTTTCGTTTTTATTCTTATTTATTCTTCTTCTGTTTGGTACAATTGTTCAATCGGACGTGTGAACACTTCGCTTATTTCGTTAATAAGTGTACTTACTCTTTGCTCACTTTCCATTAACTTTGAAATATCTTCGTGTGCTTGAACTTTCTCAACTACTTCACGTGCTTGCTCAACATCTTCTTCGCTAAGCTCTTCACCTTGCATTTGTTTTTGCTGCAAGTTCATTTGCGTTGAGCGAAACTGCTCAAATAATTCCTTTGATTCAGCATCATTCATAACGAGTTCAAAAGAAATTTTTAACGCTTTAAATTCATCACTTTCGCGTAAAGCATTTTCTAATACTTCCGCTTGTTCATGTACGTTAGACATTCAAATCCTCCCATATTTCATTTGCATTAACTATAACAAACGAAAGCCTACTTGTATACTGTCAATATTTTCATTTCTAAGCAACTTTACTTCATGAAAATTAAGTTATGTCATTTCTTCAGGTTTAATTAATTCATCAAAAGTTTCACTCGTTAACAAGCCTAAGCTGACTGCTGCTTCTTTTAACGTTAAATCTTCATCATGTGCTTTACGAGCAATTTTCGATGCACTTTCGTAACCAATATGTGGATTCAACGCTGTTACGAGCATGAGTGAATCATTTAAAAACTTGTTTACTTTAGCTTCATTAATTTCAATCCCGCGAACACAACGTTTGTCAAATGATTTCATACTATCAGCTAATAACATACAAGATTGAATGAAGTTATATGCTATTAATGGCTTAAACACATTTAGCTCAAAATTTCCTTGACTTGCAGCTACACCAATCGTCGTATCATTTCCCATCACTTGTACCGCGACCATTGTTAAAGCCTCGCTTTGTGTCGGGTTCACTTTACCTGGCATAATCGAACTTCCTGGTTCATTTTCTGGTATCGTAATTTCACCAATCCCTGAACGAGGACCACTTGCTAGCCAGCGAACATCATTCGCTATTTTCATGAGATCTGCTGCAAGTGCTTTTAACGCTCCGTGTGCATAAACTGATTCATCATAACTCGTTAACGAATGAAATTTATTTTCAGCTGAGACGAAGTTTATGTGAGTCACACGACTAAGCTCAGCACATACTTTATCAGCGTAATCCGGATGTGTATTTAATCCTGTTCCTACCGCTGTTCCCCCAATGGCTAATTCTAATAAATGATTCGTACTTTCTTTAATCATTTGCTCAGATTTTTCAAGCATTCGGTGCCAGCCGCTTATTTCTTGACCAAATGTAATCGGTGTCGCATCTTGTAAATGTGTTCGTCCAATTTTAACAATATCTGCAAAAGATTCACTTTTTTCTTTAACTGACTGTTTTAATGTTTCTAAAGCTGGTAATACACGATTCGTTAATTTTAAAACAAAAGCAATATGCATAGCAGACGGAAATGTGTCATTCGAACTCTGTGACTTATTTACGTCATCATTCGGATGTAACGTAACCGCGCTACCTTCTTTATGTAACCACTGATTGCCTACGTGAGCAATCACTTCATTTATATTCATATTTGTCTGAGTACCACTACCTGTTTGCCAAACGACTAAAGGAAAGTGATTATCTAAACGTCCACTTAATATTTCATCTGTCGCGTAATCAATTGCATCATACTTTTCTTGCTCTAATACATTTAATTCCATGTTAGCTTTTGCTGTACATTTTTTAAGTAAGGCTAATGCTTGAATAATTTCTTTCGGCATTCTTTCTATACCTATTGGAAAATTTTCAATACTTCTTTCTGTTTGGGCACCCCAAAACTTACTTTTGTCGACTTTAACTTCACCAAAAGTATCTTTTTCTACGCGATAGCTCACTTTTACTCCTCCTACATGAAGTTTACTCGGTACTCTCTTAATTGTATCAAATATTTAAGTTTGTCAAAAGAAGATGCTTTTCAGTGAATAAGTGAAATGTTTTTTTAAAAATATTATAGTCGTTCAGATTAATTGATAATGATTCTCATTTATAGTACTATATATGTAGCTTAACTGAGAAGGGAGTTCGTATGATGCACATTTATTGGACAAAAATTAATCGTATCGTTGACGAAACGGATGAAATTAAAACATATTATTTAGATATACCTGATAAATTTTCTTGGGAAGAAGGAGCTTTCACCCATATGGGCCTAAAAGGCTTTAATGAAGGTGAAAAACCTAATCGTGGACTCGTCCGACATTTATCAATTTCAACCGTTCCTAATGAACAAGAAATCGGTATAACAACACGGATTCGACAAGAGTGTTCTGAGTTTAAACAGTCGCTTCGCCAACATAAAGTTGGTGATAAAGTCGCCCTTTTTAAAATACATTGTAACGTTCCATTAAGACGTGAGAATAAAAATATTTATTTATTATCTGCTGGTGTTGGATCTGCAACATTTCGTCCAATCGCCTTACAGTATTTATCAGATCAGTCACATATAAATAAAGTACATTCATTAAATATTGATACATCACGCGATTTTATATTTACTGATGTTTTCACAACGAATACAGATAAACGATTTACTACTGACTTCTCATCTAGTAGGGATGATTATTATCATAAAGTAAAACAACTCGCGCAAGATAAAGATAGTATCTTTTACGTCGTCGGTAGTGATGAATTTTTAAAAGATAATATCGAGTGTTTACAGCGAGAAGGAATAGCAAATGAGCAGATAATGCTTGATAAACGCGAAAGCCAAAGAGTTGAATTTTTTAGAACTAAACAAAATGCTTAATCAATAAATAGCAATCAAACGATTACGTTCTTATATGCGTAATCGTTTCTTTGATTAAAATGGTGCGTTTCTATTTACTTTTTGAACGTTTCAGTCCATTATTTAACTAGGTAAGTAATTTAATGAGGTGTTTCTATTGAATCCAATTTTTCATCATTTATTCCAAACGACGAGACGTTTAAATAAACAATTAAACCGTACATTAAATCCCTTTCAACTACATGCTTCCCAGTGGTCAGTGCTCTACTGCGTTCAAAAGCATGAACAGATGACATTAACTGACATATGGACTTACTTAAACGTTGAAGCTCCTACAGTTACACGTACTGTTAACCGACTTGTTGAACTTGATTGGCTAACAGTTACTCACGGTGATGATCGCAGAGAAAAGCTTGTATCATTATCTGAACGAGCAATTAAACAATATCCTACTGTTGAACAAGCTATTATTACGTTTGAAAATGAATTTTTACGAAACTTTACCGAAAATGACGCGAATCAACTAATGGAACTATTACATCAATTAGATAAATAAAGAGGTGGTTATATGGCAAGTATTCGTGAACCTATTTGGACAAAATCATTTATTAATGTCTTTCTGACAAATTTTTCAGTATTCGTTATCTTTTATTCGCTCATTGCAACGTTACCATTATATGCCGTTAATATGTTAAGTCGATCAGATGATGAAGCTGGTTTGCTCGTTTCATTCTTTCTTCTTTCTGCCATCATTTCCCGTCCTTTCTCAGGACGCATATTAGAAACTTTCGGAAAGCGACATATGCTTATTTTAAGTCTTATTTTATATTTAGCATGCACTATTTTATACTACTTTATCGTATCTTTTTCAGCACTACTCGTTTTACGGTTTATTCAAGGAATAGGATTTAGCATTGCTACGACAGCTGCAGGCTCATTAGCTGTAGATCATATTCCCGTTAAACGGAGCGGCGAAGGATTAGGGTATTTTGCGATGTCTACAAATTTAGCCGTCGTTATTGGTCCAATGCTCGGACTGTTCGTTATTCAATCATTTTCATTTGATGCACTTTTTATTTTACTTAGTGTACTCATGATTCTTGGATCTATTGCTGCTTTACTTATTCCAAAGGACCAGATTAATAAAGAAATATCTTTCAAGCTCCGAATAACTTTTGATGATTTATTCGAAAGAAAATCTTTATCAATCGCTATTCTTGCGTGTTTACTAGCATTTACTTATGCAAGTGTGCTATCTTACTTATCGATTTACGCAGAACAAAAAAGTTTACTAACGTTTGCTAGTACATTCTTTCTCGTTTTCTCGATTTCAATGATCGTCACACGGCCTTTTACAGGACGCATTTTTGATACAAAAGGACCTGCATACGTTATTATCCCTGCGTTTAGCGCATATTTTTTCGGGCTTATCCTATTAGCTTTTATGCAATCCCCAATCACTTTCATTCTCGCGGGTATCTTTTTCGGATTAGGCTATGGTGGACTCGTACCAAGTTTACAAACACTCGCCATTCAAGCAACGACTAGAGAAAGAAGTGGATATGCGACTGCTACATTTTTCACATTTTTTGATACAGGAATTGCTATCGGTTCTTACGTACTCGGATTAATCGCTATTTACTTTGGTTATATGAGTATGTATCTTTTTGCAGCAAGTTGTGTACTTATCATTTTCTGTTTCTATTTAACAATGATACGAAGAAAACAAACAGCTGAAACGTAAACAAAAAATTGACTGGTGTCCTCTATAATGGGATCCAGTCAATTAAATAATCTATATTATCTTATGAACGAACAAATTGATTATACGTTGCACTTAATTTTAGAAACTCTTCTTTGTTGCCGTTGTCGATTGAATCATTAATCGCAGCCTCGAGCATATCTTTATTTCTTTGATAGCACAATTCATCTAAAATTAACCGTGTCGAAAGCTTTATTTCATATGAAATCTCTCTTTTTGCCTGAATAGCAGAGCCTTCGTAACGGAGATGGCGATAATTACTTATTTGCTTTTTCATCATGATACGCCCCCCTTTTCGTTTCTTTTTACTATTATCCTAAATTTTCAGAATAAATGCAATAGATAAACAACTTAAATCGTTATTTTATTTTTAAACGAAAAAAATCTCGAGACTTTTAATCTCGAGATTCACTACATTTATAATAATATATATACTGTTAAAACTGCTCCAATAACGACAAATATAACGTTCAGCCGTAAGTACGCGAGAGCTGTTGCAACGACACCACCGACAAAGCCAATGTATAGTGCACTTTCTTTTACGTACAAAATACCTGGAAAAATCAAGGCGCCAAGTGCTGCATAAGGAACTGCTTGTAACCATCGATTCAGCCAACCTTTAAATTGAATCTTTTCGATAATTAAAACTGGAATGACGCGCGGAATCATCGTTGCGATAGACATGCCTATGATGATTAAAATGATACTCATGATTGATCATCCTTTAATAAAAAGATACCCGCACTCGCTCCAATGATTGTTGCGCAAATAATCGACCATCCTTCACTAATAAATTGAACGAAAGCAAGATTTAAAATCATCGCAAAAAGAGCAATTAGTCCATATTTAAATTCTTGCTTCACTGAAGGTATGAGTAATCCGATAAACATAGCATATAGCGCAATTCCCATACTTTGACTAAGCTGATCTGGAATGACTTGTCCGAGAAGCCCTCCAACAAAAGAGCCAATCACCCATGATAAATAAGCTGACAAAACGAGAATAGCAAAAAAAGTTATGGAATGATTCTCTTTTTTCTTTTCCATTTGTAAAGACGCTACAGCAAATGTCTCATCAGTAATACCGAGAGATAAGGGAACTTTACTTCGTTGTGACACGGTAGTTAGTTGACTCATTAATGACAAGTTCATAATAAAATGGCGAAAATTTAGCACGAGTGTTGCAATGACAATTTCAATTACCCCAGAACCTACCATCATCATATTAATAGCCATAAACTGACTTGCTCCAGCGTAGACAAAGGCACTCATCGACGTTAACTCTAAAAGATTTAAGCCTGCTTGTTTAGCGAGTACACCGTAAGCAATAGCGACAGGTAAATAACTTAAAACGATTGGCAAGCTAATGAGAAGCGCTTGCTTTACCTCATCAGCTTGCCTTATTTGGTGTACATTATACGTTTTCATGGTTTGTCAGTATAACAGGACCTTCTTTTGTGATCGCTATCGTATGTTCATATTGCGCTGAGCGACTTTTATCTACTGTACGCGCCGTCCAATTATTACTATCCATTTGACTTTGCCACTTGCCTTCATTAATCATTGGCTCAATTGTAATAACCATTCCTTCTTTTAATCGAATCCCTTTATTCGGTAATCCATAATGCGGGATTTGTGGTGGTTCATGAATTGTCGGTCCTATCCCGTGACCAGTAAAGTCACGAACGACTGAGAATCCTTCCGCTTCTGCGTACGTTTGAATCGCGTGACCGATATCACCAATACGTTTACCTACTTGTGACTGTTCAATCGCTAAATACAATGATTTTTTCGTTACGTCCATAAGCTTTCTTCCTGCTTCATCGACTTCTCCAACAGCATACGTCCATGCTGAATCAGCCAGTCCACCATTTAAATTAACGACCATATCAATTGTAACGATATCCCCGTTCTCTAATTTTTCATCACGAGGGAAGCCGTGACAAATTTCATCATTTATCGATGCACATGTTGCATATGGATAACCACTAAATCCCTTTTGTTCAGGTGTTGCACCATGTTTTGCTAAATACTTTTCAACGAACGTATCTATTTCCATCGTCGTTACACCTGGTTTAATCATTTTCTCTACTTCTTTATGACAAGCAACGAGTAAATCTCCCGCTAACTTCATCTGTTCAATTTCTCGTTCACTTTTTCGTGTAATCATTTCGTTTCCCCTTTCCTGTCTCTATGAATGCTAGTCAATAAAAGTCGCTAGTAATAGAAATTACTAACGATTTTATTATAACTGTTATATTTTTGTTACCCAGTTAAAGACATCTTCTTCTTCGCCAAGTTGAATCTTCGTTAACGTATCGTATAACCTTGTTGAAAGCTCTCCTGTCTCTCCTTCATTAACGATCATCTGATCGCCATTCCAGTTCAATTCACCGATTGGCGAGATAACTGCTGCTGTTCCTGTTCCGAATGCTTCTTTCAGCTCTCCATTTGCGTGAGCTTCCTTTAACTCTGCCATTGAAAGTTTTCTCTCTACGAGTGGAACGTCCCAGTGCTTTAATAATTCTATAATAGACTTACGTGTAACACCTTCTAAAATACTACCATTAAGTTCTGGTGTAACAACTTCATCACCTATTTTGAAAAATACGTTCATACTACCAACTTCTTCAACGTATTTTTTCTCTACGCCATCTAACCAGAGAACTTGTGAATACCCTTCAGCTTCGGCTGTTTCTTGTGCTTTCATACTAGCTGCATAGTTACCAGCAGTTTTAGCTGTTCCGGTACCCCCTGCCACTGCACGGACAAATTCATTTTCAACTAATATTTTAACCGGCTTAATACCTTCTTTGTAATATGAACCGACTGGCGATAAAATAATAATAAATTTATACGTTTTTGATGCTGTCACACCTAAATATGGCTCTGTCGCAATCATAAACGGACGAATGTATAAAGATGTTCCTTCAGCTGTTGGTATCCAATCTTTATCGATTGAAAGTAATTGTTTCAACGCTTTTAATGCAAATGCTTCATCGATTTGTGGCATACACATTCTTTCACATGATCGATTAAGTCTACGCATGTTCTCTTCCGGTCTAAATAAAAGCACGTCGTTACTGTCAGATAAATATGCTTTTAATCCTTCAAAAACAGTTTGCCCATAATGGAAAATAATCGCTGCTGGATCTAACGTTAGCGGCTCATAAGGTATGACGCGTGCATCGTGCCAACCTTCTTCTGCTGAATAATCAGCTACAAACATATGATCCGTAAATTCCGTACCAAACTGTAAAGACGCTGCATCAGGCTTTTCTAACTTATCATCACGTAATTGTACTCTAATCTCTGTCATTAGACTATCCCCTTGTCTTTATTTAATTTTATAATATGTAATTATTAATAAACAATTAATCCTCTACTAATTATACTATGACTATTTAAAGAATCACAAGCTAAGCGCCCATTTTTCACATAAACTCAAACAATTACTCATAAAAAGACCTCTATAACGATGAAAATACATTTCGCCATAGAGGTAGGTCTTTATTTTGCGTAATAAACAGTACCATTTTTTATTGATTCATCATCTAAAAGTATATTTAGTAATTGAGTTGCAACATCACTCGCTTGAGCTAATCTGTTTTCCGATTTTAACGCTTTAAAGTCTGCGATATCTTTAAATTCTGATTCACTACTTGAACGGATAACTTCTTGCATATTCGTATCCATTACTCCAGGACTAAATGCAATAAATTTATGAGGCTTACCTAATTCTTCTTGTTCTAAAGCGACTGTTTCCGTATACATGTTCACACTCGCTTTTGCTGAGCAATAAACGCTCCAACCGAAGAATGGTCGTTCAGCAGCCCCTGACGTCACAGTACCACAAACTAATTTAATATCATTTTTCGAGCAGTAATTAAGTAATTTGTTTGTCGTTACCATTGGTGCAATCGTATTTACTTGAACATTTTTTACTAAAGCATCACTTTCAACTTCAGACGCCTGATTAATCGGATTCACAATCCCTGCATTGTTAATTAATAAAACAGAGTTTAGTTGCTTTTCTTCAATTGATTGTTTCACTTGCTCAATTGTTTGTTCCAATGCTTCTAAGTTACCGATGTCACATGATAAATGCGTGTATGCATCATTTCCTGCTAGTGATTCGCTTGATGATCGCGCGATACCTAAGACATGATACCCTTTGTCTAATAGTTGATTTGCTAGTTCTTCTCCTAGGCCTTTAGAAGTTCCTGTAATAATTGCTAAGTTCATTTGAGCACCTCGTTTTTTATTTATTATACACAAAGTTCATTCCCTCTGTCGAAGATTTGAAACCGCTTTTATACTGATAAAAATAATCGATGGGGACGAATAAACCAACTTTCCCATGTTCACTCCTGTTCGTCGTCGCGAAAACAACACCAATTACTTCTCCTTCATCATTAATAATCGGACTTCCACTATTACCACGATAGATTGGTGCTTCTATCATGACAACTGACTCCGTCCAATCTTTTACAGTCGTGTATCCGATAATCGTTCCTTTATTAACAATCCGTTGAAAACTTAGTGGATTTCCGATAAAAGTCACTTGTTCATCAACTTCTAATTCAAATGTATCTGCCAATTGTAAAAAGGGTAAATCTTCACCCTCCACTTGCAAAACTGCTAAGTCAACTGACGGATGTGTTTCAACAACTTCAGCTGAAAACAATCCATCTTTTGCAAATCCAACAGTTACGACATCGTTATCTTTTACGACGTGTTCGTTCGTTATAATTGTCCCGTCACTTGAAATCGAAAAACCTGTTCCCCGACTATCCCCCGTTTCAACAACGACGACAGCTTCTTTATACGTTTTTATTTCCTTATCTGTCGACAGTTTCGCGGAAGTTACTAAAAAGTCGAGCGCAGGAATCGATATCGTTTGTGGAGGTAATATACTAATCACATTGATTACCATCGCTAAAGCAATTAACCAAAATACCCACTTCGGAAATTTCGTTTTTCGTTCTTTTTCTAATTTCTTTTGGCGTGCTCTTTCTAACGCGTCTTCACGTGCCTCTTCTACGAGTCGCTCCATTTCTTCATCATCTATATCTTCAAACAAATCGTCATCGATAATGTCATGATCATTTTTATTAATCGTAAATTTTCCTTTCAAACGCATAATATAATGATATTATAACACGACACATCTCATTCCGTTTAACATTTCTCACGTGACTATATGAAAATTCTAACAATAACTAGCAAAATATTCGTGAATGAATTATTATATACGTTACATAGTTTTTTATTTTACATATAAAGCTAATTAATTTTAAAAAGGTCGTGAACGTAAAGTGAAAGATATAAACGAAATGCTCGAATATAATCAAGCGTTTGTAGAAAACAAACATTACGAACGTTATGAAACAGATAGTGTACCAAACAAGAAAATGGTCGTATTTACTTGTATGGAGTCCCGTCTTGTCGAATTGTTACCAAAAGCGTTAAACATACAAAATGGTGACGTAAAAATGTTGAAAAATGCAGGAGCAATTATTCGTAAACCTTTTGACAGTATAATGAAAAGCGTTCTCGTCGCTATTTATGAGCTTAAAGCTGAAAAAGTTCTCGTCATTGGTCATCATGACTGTGGCATGTCACACGTAGACCCAGCAAAGTTGCTCGATAAGATGGAAGATAAAGGCATTTCTAAATCTGTCATAAATAATTTAGCGAATGCAGGGGTTGATTTTCAAGACGAATTTCACGGATTTGATACGGTAGAAGACTCTATCGTTCAGAGTGTGGAAATTATTAAAAACCACCCACTCTTACCAGATTACGTTTCAGTATATGGTCTCGTCATTGATCCTGGGACTGGTAAAGTTGACCTCGTGACTGAATCATAAGTATGAGGAATAATCGTTAATAACATATAAAAGGTAATTTCAGTACATTTATTATTACTGGAATTACCTTTTTTGATTAACAATTTTATTTAAAATTGTTTTTTCGCCATATCATCTGGATGTGAGCCGATGCGATCTTCAGACGTATGAAGTGCTGTTATTTCAGCTATTTCTTTATTTGTTAATTCGAAATCAAATAATTGTAAGTTTTCGAGCTGACGTACATGATTCGTTGAGCGAGGAATAATAACGTAATTATGAGCTAAGTGCCAGCGTAATATAATTTGTGCCGCTGATTTATCATATTTTTCAGCAAGCGTTACTAACAATGGATCATCTAAATATCTTGCTCGCCCTATTGGTGACCACGACTGAATAACGATATCATTTGCTTCACAGTAGTCAACCGCTTCTTTTTGAATAAGCTTCGGATGTAATTCTATTTGATTAATCATCGGGCGAACAGTAGCTACTTCCATTATTTCTTCCAAATGATGCGGCAGAAAGTTGCTCACACCAATTGCACGCACTTTTTTATTTTCATATAAATACTCGAGTGCTTTCCACGTTTCAACAATCGTTCCGTCCATCGGCCAATGAATTAAATATAAATCTAAGTAATCAGTTCCGAGACGGGTGATACTTCGTTCATATGCTGCAAGTGTTTCTTCATATCCTTGTTCATCATTCCACACTTTTGACGTAATAAATAATTCTTCTCGATTAAGGTTACTATTTTTCACAGCTTCGCCAACACCGACTTCGTTATCATAAAAACTAGCCGTATCAATGTGACGGTAACCATTTTCTAGTGCTGATTGGACGGTTGATACAATGTCATTTTCTGTCACTTGATAAACACCTAATCCAACTTGCGGTATTTTAACGCCATTGCTTAATGTAACTTCAGGAATATGTACCAATTTAACCTGCTCCTTTTTTATTTACTTACATCGATAATTGTTTGAATAACATTTTCTTTCGAACGTGAACTTTGATAATGACTCATCGCTTCTAACAATTCATCTTTTCCAGTAACAAGTGCATTTACAGCTTCTAAAAAACTATCCACTGTCATTTCTTCATCACGTAAAACATGAGCATAGCCATTTTTCTTAAAAGATTTCGCATTAACTATTTGATCACCTCTGCTCGCTGATAATGGCAAAGGAATTAACAACATCGGAATCTTTAATGATAAAAATTCAAAAATAGCATTAGATCCTGCACGTGAAATAACAAAATCAGCTACTTTAAACAGATGTTTTAATTCATCATTTACATAGCCAAATTGTGCATAACCAGTTTTATTCATTGATTGATCAATATTATTTTCTCCACAAATGTGTATGATCTGATAATCTTTTAATAATTCATCAAGATTATCTCTCACGATTTGATTAAGACGCTGTGACCCTGAACTTCCTCCAATAATAAGTATTATCGGCTTTTCATTAGTTAACTGAGTAAGAGATAAACCTTCTGTCACATCGCCAGTAAACAGCTCATCACGAACGACAGCACCTACATAGTTAACTTTTTGTTTGTTTAACTGTTCTGCTGTTTCTTTAAATGTCGTCAAAACATTTTTGGCAAAAGGTATTGCTAGCTTGTTAGCTAATCCTGGCGTATAATCTGATTCGTGAATAACGGTCGGGACTCCTCGCAACTTCGCTGCAATGATGACTGGTACTGAAACGAAGCCACCTTTTGAAAATATAACTTGCGGCTTTTTCTTTCCAATGATTCGCCATGCTTGGAAAATTCCTTTTAATACTTTAAATGGATCTTTAAAGTTCTCAATTGACATATATCTTCTTAACTTCCCTGTAGAAATTGCATGATACGACACGCCAGGTAACAACTGGATTAAATCATTTTCAATCCCGTCGTATGAACCGATATAATCGACTTGCCAACCTTTTTCTTTAAATTCTGGGATTAATGCTAAATTAACGATGACGTGTCCTGCTGTCCCACCACCGGTAAATAATATACGTTTTTCTTTCATTAATTCTTCTCCTTTTTCTATGAACGACGACTAATTATATAATACATTTAAACAAAGGTGACAACAATGCATGAAACTGAAAATTTAAAAAGTAAATTAACTCTTTTTACGAACTTATTAGTACCGATTTTAATTACACAAGTAAGTATGTTTTTAATGAATTTCTTTGACACAGTTATGTCTGGACGTGCTGGTGCAACAGATTTAGCGGGTGTCGCCATTGGATCAAGTTTGTGGGTGCCTATTTTTACAGGTGTGAATGGTATTATTCTTGCGGTTACACCAATTATCGCTCATTTACTCGGAGCGAAGAAAGAACGCGAAATTACTGAAAAAGTTAAACAAGCGATTTATTTATCAATCGCTCTCGCTTGTATCATTTTCATTATCGGGATATTTTCACTTAATCCTATATTATCATTGATGGATCTTGAGTCAGAAGTAAAACATATCGCAAAGTTTTACTTAATCACATTAAGTATCGGAATGGTCCCTTTATTCATTTTCAATACGTTACGAGCTTTTATTGATGCGCTAGGAAAAACACGCACATCTATGATTATTATACTCATTTCTTTACCATTAAACATATTTTTTAATTATATTTTTATTTTTGGAAAGATCGGACTTCCTGCATTCGGTGGGATTGGTTCAGGTATAGCTACAGCGATCACATATTGGCTCGTTTTTTTCATTACTGTTGGCATTGTTTTAAAAGTAGATCCTTTCCGTACATTTGCCATACTTTATCAATGGTCAAAACCAAATATCGCGACTTGGATCGAACAATTGAAAATAGGTATCCCAATCGGTTTTGCCATTTTCTTTGAGACGAGTATCTTTTCAGCAGTTACTTTACTGATGAGTGTTTATAGCACATATACAATTGCTGCCCATCAAGCGGCAATGAACTTTGCCACTTTATTATATATGCTGCCTTTAAGTGTCGGTATGGCACTTACAATTACTGTTAGTTATGAAGTAGGAGCAAAGAGATTTCTTGATGCTAAAACGTATAGTTTAATTGGAATTGTGTCTGGTGTATTTATTGCACTATTCGCAGGCGGTATATTATTCATCTTTAATAAACCAGTTGCTGCCCTATATAACACGGATCCAGACGTCATTGAATTAACACGACAGTTCATTATTTATGCTATATTCTTCCAACTTGCTGACGCGTTTGGCGCACCACTACAAGGCGCATTACGTGGTTACAAGGACGTTAATATGACGCTCGTTATCGCGCTAATCTCTTATTGGTTTATCGGTCTGCCAAGTGGCTGGATATTAGCTAATTATACGTCACTAGAGCCTTTTGGTTATTGGCTCGGACTCATTATCGGATTAAGTGCTGGAGCAATTGCTTTATACGCCCGCCTTATTTATATCCAAAGAAAAAAGGAATTTCAGTAAAAATGAACTGCCCCCTGTCAAGTAGACAGGCAAATAAATAAATTTGATTTGAAGCCATGTATGCTATGCATACATGGTTTTCTTTATGCTGGGATTTTTAATCCCATGTCTAGTGTAACCCGCTTAGTATTATAAAAATTCATA
>DATGUM010000016.1:0-65538 GCA_035301345.1 Bacillota bacterium | reverse complement strand
CCTTTTTCTGCGTTAAACCATTTTACTTTACCAGTCATATTTATGACCTCCTTAATCAAATATCGTGCAAAGTAATTGAATCATAAATACTTTTACACCACTTGTTAAAGAGATCGTAAAGTATTATTCAAACTTCAATTCCCATTTGCTAATACTTACTATACTAGCATAATAATTAAAAAGCAAGGATAAATACCTTTTTTAAAAACTTTTAAAAATATACAGAAATATTACACCATTTTTTAATTTTTCTACTGAATTGTTAACCATTTGTTATTTTATTGAATAAAATAAGATCCATTGGTATAATATTTCACGTGCAAGAGTATAAAGTTTCAACCCCAAACATTTGTATCTTGCAAATATAAATGAAGGTGGTAAAAAAATGAATCATAATATGGAGTATCAAGTATTACTGTACTACAACTATGTCCATATCGAGGATCCAGAAACATACGCAATGGAACATCTGGAGTTTTGTAATGAGTTAGAACTAAAAGGGAGAATTCTCGTTGCAGAGGAAGGGATTAACGGGACAGTTTCTGGTACGATTGATCAAACGAATGCGTACATAGAAGCAATGCATAACGATCCACGCTTTGCTGACATGGTATTTAAAATTGACGCAGCAAACGGTCACGCATTTAAAAAAATGCACGTGCGCCCAAGAGAAGAGCTTGTTACATTGAGGCTTGAAGACGATATTAACCCATTAAAATTAACGGGTCAGTATTTGTCTCCGAAAGATTTCTATGAAGCGATGGAAGATGAGGACACTGTCATATTAGATGCACGAAATGATTACGAATATGACGTCGGACATTTCCGTGGTGCTATCCGCCCTGACATTAAAACGTTTCGTGAATTACCTGATTGGGTAGAAGAAAACAAAGAATTACTTGATGGCAAGCGTATTTTAACGTATTGCACAGGTGGCATTCGTTGTGAAAAATTCTCCGGTTGGCTCGTTCAAGAAGGGTTTGAAAATGTCGGCCAATTACACGGAGGAATTGTTTCTTACGGTAAAGATCCTGAAGTTAAAGGAGCACGTTGGGATGGTCAATGTTACGTATTTGATGAACGATTAACCGTTCCAATTAATACGAAAGAAGAGCATACAATTGTTGGAAAAGACTATTTCGATGGCGAACCATGCGAAAGATATGTTAACTGTGCAAATCCAGAGTGTAATAAGCAAATTTTATGTTCTGAAGAAAACGAGCATAAATATTTACGTGGGTGTACAGATGAATGTCGCATCCATCCGAGAAGTTTATATATAAAAGAACACGACCTCTCTGAAGAAGAAGTCGCTGAAAGAATAGCAGCACTTGAACAAGACGTTGTGAAAAGCTAAATAAAAAAAGTGGTGGACCCATTGATGGTTCACCACTTTTTTACTACAATACTTTATCTAAAAACTCTTTCGCACGAGCAGTCTCTGGTTCTGAGAAGAACTTGACTGGCTCCGTCTCTTCTACGAGCCTTCCTTCATCTAAAAAGAATACGGTATCGGCTACTTCCTTCGCAAAATTCATCTCATGTGTAACGATAACCATCGTCATCCCTGATTCAGCGAGATGCTTCATTACTTCCAATACTTCCTTTACCATCTCAGGGTCAAGTGCCGAAGTTGGCTCATCAAAGAGCATCACTTCTGGCTCCATTGCTAATGCCCTTGCAATCGCAACACGCTGCTTTTGTCCACCTGATAAACGATTCGGATATTCATCGAATTTATCTGCTAAACCGACTTTCGTAATCAGTTCTTTTGATAGATCTTCTGCTTCTTGCTTTGACATTCCACGCACTTTTTGCGGTGCATAAGATACGTTCTCCAAAACAGTCATGTGAGGAAATAAATTAAAATGCTGAAAGACCATTCCTATTTTTTTCCGGACCATTGATTTGTTCGTCGCTTTTGTCGTTATTTCTTCTCCATCAAAAAATATTCGTCCATCTGACGGTTCTTCTAATAAGTTTAAGCAACGTAAAAAAGTCGATTTACCTGATCCTGATGGGCCAATCACAGCAACAACTTCACGTTTATCAATCGTTGTAGATATGTTTTTCAACACGGTGTTATCACCGAATTTTTTAGATATATTTTGTACTTTAATCACTGACACGCAACCTCCGTTCAATCATTCGACCGATAAGAGTTAGAATGTAAACCATCACCCAGTAGATGACTCCTGCAAATAAAAGCGGTTCGAAATTCCGATAAATATCCGCTCCGACAATTTGCGAACGACGCATGAGGTCTAAATATCCAATCGTCGAAACGATCGCTGATTCTTTCGTCAATGTGATAAATTCGTTCATTAATGCTGGTAAAATATTTTTTAACGCTTGCGGAAGAATAATGTTAACCATCATCTGTCGATAAGGAACACCAAGCGCTTGCGCTGCTTCCATTTGCCCTCGATCAACCGCAAGAATCCCTGCACGTATGATTTCTGAAACGTATGCCGACGAGTTAAGTCCAAATGCAGTTATCGCTGTTAAATACGCCGAAATATCGTAACCTGTTAACTGTGGAACAGCGAAATAAATAATCATCAACTGCAAAATGAGTGGTGTCCCACGAAATATTGACGTATATGCATCTGCAAACCACTTCAAAAGTGGATTTGACGTAATTTTAAACAACGCCAAAATTGTCCCTAATATAAAACCAATCAGAATCGACATACTAACAAACTTTAATGTGACCCATATCCCTTCTAATATAAAAGGAATATAGGGCACGATTTGACTAAAGTCTAAATTCATGCCCCATAACACCTTGCCTTTCTAATAACGGCTTAATCTTCTTTATCTAACCATTTCTCTTGTAATTCTTCAATTTTACCTTCTTCTTGTAACTTCTCAATTGCTTCGTTAATTTCGTCAATTAAATCGCTACCTTTTGGAAATGCGATTGCCATTCCTGGTGAAGAAGTTGTTGGATCATCAAACCCACCAAGATCTTGCTCTTTAATAAATCCTGTCGCTACATCTTTATCCATATACGCAACGTCAATACGATTCGTCTTAATTTCTTCAATTAAAATCGGCGCATCATCAATTGGTTTAATTTCAAAGTTGTATTCATCTTTTAACTTTTCAGCACCTTCTTGCTGAATTGTCCCTAATTGAACACCTACTGTTTTACCGTCTAAATCTTCTAATGTTGAAATGTCAGAATCCTTTTGTGTAATAAACATTTCGCTTGATTCATTATAATCAACTGAAAAATCAACGTTTTCTCTACGCTCTTCTGTTGCACTCATCCCTGACATAACCATGTCAACGCGGTCTGCTTGTAACGCTCCGATTAAACCATCAAAGCTCATATCTTCCATCTTTAATTCATAGCCTAGTTCTTCTGAAATAAGTGCTGCTAAATCTGCATCAAAACCGACAATGTCTCCATCTTCGTCAAACGATTCAAACGGCGGGAAATCAGCTGATGTACCAACTTTTAAAACTTTCTTACCATCGTCTCCCTCGCCACCTTCATCACTTCCACCACCACATGCTGCTAACAATCCAATTAATAATAAAGCCATTAAACTAACGAGTAAATTTCTTTTCATTTTCTTTCCTCCTATAAATTGTTTTGTTCATCAAATTCTTTTTTAATTCGTGCCAGTAATTGTTCATCTGTTATAACATCATAACCAGTTAAGGCCATTGATAATATACCATTTTTAATTGCTTCGTGTCCTGCTTTTGAAATCGTCGCTTTTGCAAATTCGCGTGTATGTTGAACTAAATCTGCATTTTTCAAACTAATATACGGATGAATAGCCGGAACGACTTGACTGACATTCCCCATATCAATTGATCCGTGATCAACAGGAGCTGTATGAATTGGTTCATCATCTACTGATTGTAAGTTTTTTGTAAATGCCTCAGACAATGCATGATTCGTCTTCATATCATCATAACTTAGTTCGTAATGAGAAATTTCCACTGTTGCACCTGTCATCAGCGCTGAACCTTCAGCAATTTGTTCAACTTGTTTCACAACTTTATCTAGACGCTTTCTTTCACTTGCACGTATATAAAAATGTGCACATGCTCGATCTGGAACGACATTCGCTGCTTTTCCACCTTCTGAAATAACCCCGTGAATCCTTACGTCAGACGGTAAATGTTCTCGCAATGCATTAATCCCATTAAACAATTGCAACACACCGTCTAATGCATTAATTCCTTCTTCAGGTGCAGCTGCTGCATGAGACGTCTTTCCTTTATATAAGTACTGAATCGCATCCATTGCTAGCGAACCACCACTCTCATAAGATTCACCACCAGGATGAACGATCATCGACACGTCAATGTCATCAAATATTCCTTGCTCACTCATCGGAACTTTTGCGCCGTTCGTTTCTTCTGCGGGTGTGCCAAGCACTACGACTGTTCCACCAATTTCATCGACAATTTTACTTAAAACGATACCAGCACCAATACTCATCGTACCAATCATATTGTGTCCACAGCCGTGGCCAACTTCTGGTAATGCATCATATTCAGCTAAATACGCAATTGTCGGTCCTCGCTTTTCACTCGTATAAGTCGCACGAAATGCAGTTGGACGGTCGACAAGACCTTTTTCTATGTTAAATTGATGCGCTTCTAAATAATTCGTTAAGCCTTCCATCGATTCAAATTCTTCATCACCAAGCTCTGGGTTTTCATATAGATGATCACTTATAGCAAGCAAATCATTCTCAACAAGTTTCAATTCTTCTGCCAAACGATTCTTCATAAAAACCACCCTTCGGTATAATAACTCATTTCTATGTATATTTATACCATGTTATTCATAAAAAGTATAGAGAAAAGCTTCCTTTTTATTATTAAAAGTATATTCTGCAAATTGTGTTAATTATGGACACTTATTGATTGCACTCAGCACTTCTCAGCTTTTTAATTCTTTTTAATACTAAAAATAATTTATTCATTAATTTATTCATTTTATACAACGCATATAAAAAAGAGCCCTAGTTCATTCACTAGGACTCTAGAATATTTTATTAATAGGCACGTGCCCAATAAACCATTTCTTTCGCAGCTTCCCCGCAACTGACACATGTCTCTGACACTTGCTCTTGTTCAAACGGGATACATCTTGACGTTGCTCCTGTTTTTTCTCGAATATCTTCCTCGCAAGTTTCTTCTCCACACCACATCGCTTGAATGAATCCACCTTTTTCAGATAAAACGTTAGCAAACTCATCCATTGACGTTACACGCGACGTCATCTCTTCACGATGAGCAACAGCTTGGTCAAATAGATTTTGTTGAACGTCATCAAGTAATTCAACGATACGCTCATTTAATTGAGTGAAAGGAACGGACTCCTTTTCCCCTGTATCACGTCGAACGAGCACAACTTGTTCGTTCTCGATATCTCGTGGCCCAATTTCTACACGAACTGGGTAGCCTTTCATTTCACTTTCATTAAACTTCCAACCAGGCATATTGTCACTCGCATCGATATCTACACGGACGACATCTTCTAATGACTCTTTTAAGTCATATGCTCGGTCAAGTACACCTTCTTTATGTTGTGCAATTGGAACGATCATCACTTGTGTTGGAGCAATTTTTGGTGGCATAATAAGTCCGCGGTTATCCCCGTGAACCATAATAAGTGCACCAATTAAACGCGTCGTAACTCCCCATGACGTTTGATGAACGAATTGGCGATCGCCATTTTCATCTAAGTAAGTAATGTCGAACACTTCAGCAAAACCTGTCCCGAAGTGATGTGACGTACCTGCTTGTAATGCGCGTCCATCATGCATTAAACTTTCAATCGTTAATGTATATTCAGCACCTGCAAATTTTTCTTTCTCAGTTTTCTTTCCTTTAATAACTGGCATTGCTAAATAATTTTCACATAAATCTGCATAAACGTTTAACATTTTCTCTGTTTCTTCAGCAGCTTCTTCATGTGAAGCATGCGCCGTATGACCTTCTTGCCAATGAAACTCTGATGAACGTAAAAATGGACGTGTCGTTTTTTCCCAACGCACAACGTTACTCCACTGGTTATACAGCATTGGTAAATCTCGGTAAGAATGAATATTATCAGAATAGTATTCACAGAAAAGCACTTCTGATGTCGGACGAACGACGAGTCTTTCAGCTAATTTTTCATCCCCAGCATGGGTTACCCACGCAACTTCTGGTGAGAAACCTTCCACATGGTCTTTCTCTTTCTGTAGTAAGCTTTCAGGAATTAAAAGTGGAAACGAAACATTTTTATGTCCTGTCGCTTTAATTTGATGGTCCAGTTCATCACGAATATTCTCCCATAAAGCAAATCCATATGGTTTTATGACCATTGTTCCTCGGACGACACCATAGTCGACTAAGTCTGCTTGTTTAACGACGTCTGTATACCACTGTCCGAAGTCATCTTCCATTGCTGTTACTTTTTCTACAAATTGTTTATTTTTACTCACAATCTAACACCTTCTCCAAAATTATTCGAGCCTATACAATAAAACTCCTCCATCTATAAAGATCGAGGTTTCACTATTTTTATATAAATCCATCATCATAATAATAACTATTTTATCTACTTAAATATATACTTCCACCGTTTTAAAGTCAAGAATCCGAGGTTTTGTGATTGAGTCAAGTATTTGTGGGTACCTAATAAATATGTTCAAAATAACATCTTTTGTATAGATTATTTTTATTAAATGATTTTTTAATCACCTCAGGTGATATATACTTCACTTTCGCGGGTAATCGTTTCAGAAATATACTACGCTTGCCGCGGGACGACCTCAACTTCTAGAACCTCCACTATCGTGTCGATTCTAGGGATTTTCGGATACGTGTAATGAAATAGGTTAGCACCTATCTCATTACCTTCCCGCAGGCGTCTTTCGTATATTTCTTTCACTTAAACTGTTGGAAGCTTTGCGCATTTTTTTAGTCGTTTTTTCTCTGTCTAGGTATATTTCATCTGCTCATTTAAATAAATACGTCAACTTGAAGCCGTTTAAAGCTAAGTTAATAACTAGAGCCTCTTAATCCCTTTAAGGCATAAACAACAGGTTGCCGAACCGTTTGGTTCAGATATGAAATATTATTACGCCTTGATTCAGTCACTTATTTAGCAAATCGTTCTACAAAGTGTTTAGGTGACTTTTCTTGGACGTTATCTAGATGACTGATCGTTAAATCTCCTTGTAATGTTTAGATATCTTTTTCATCCATTAATGCAACCATAACGTTAATAAACTTAGTAATTTCCTTCACTTGTAATCTATCCCGATATTCTTCGTGTGTAAATTAAGTTGAACGAAAGAAATGTACGGAGACGTCTAACGGGAGTAGCCGTCTCCGAAAATCCCTCATACCGACACACCAGTGGAGGGATTAGAAGTTGATGGTGCGAAGAATGCACTTCAATTCTTCGTGGACAAGCGAAGTACATTTCTGAAGTGAAAACTTTACACAATAAATAGGACATAGTCCCACAAACATTTTACTCATACAGGTTTTGTCTGTTAATTTACGTTATAATGAATGTATCTTCAGTATCAACTAATAGGAGGAGAAGTCATTGTTAACTGATTATCATGTACATATGGCAGAAACAGGGGATTTTACAGTTGATTACTACAAAGAGTATTTAGAAGCTGCACAGAAAAAAGGGATTAGTGAGTTAGGTATTTCTGAGCACGCTTATTTCTTTTATGAAACGAAGCACATCTTATCAAATCCATGGGTCGACAATCGACGACACCTTGATTTCGCGACCTATCAAACGTTTTTTGATAACGTCCGAGCAGCTGGTCTACCGATTAAAATGGGAATCGAAATGGACTATACACCTGGTAAAGAGAAGGAAATGGAAACATTTATTAATGAGCATCCATTTGATTACGTCATTGGCTCTGTTCATTGGATCGGTGACTGGGGAATTGACTTAGATATTTATAAAGAAGAATATGAAAAAAGAGATATTAATGAAGCGTATGAACAATATTTCGATCAAATCATTACACTTGCTGAATCGAAGCTTTTTGATTTTATCGGACATATTGACTTAATTAAGATTTTCTCTTATCGTCCGGCCGATGAGGCGTTTGTTGAACAACAATACGACCGAGTCGTTAAAGCACTGCAACAATCAGAAACGTGTATTGAAATTAGTACAGCAGGATTACGAAAACCTGTCGGAGAAATATATCCAACGAAACAATTGTTACAAAAGTGCTTTGATGCGGGTGTCGGCATAGTCATTTCTTCAGACGCTCACATGCCAAAACATATTGGACACGCGTTTGATGACGCAATTTCACTCGTTCGTTCTGTCGGCTATACGGACATTCAAACATTTACGAATAGAAAAAGAACGGCGCATCCACTAAGAGATGAAGCAAAGTAATGACACATATAAACAATAAAATATCCTGTCGCTTTTAAAGGACAGGATATTTTTTTACGTGCGCGCATTTCATTTATTTTAAGTGAATCGTTTTTGCATGGTAAATATCTTCAAAATCTAACAATGCTTCGACATTCACTTCTTCTGTTGGCTTATCAATTGTTAACATCATAATCGCATCTCCACCAACTTCTGAACGCCCAACTTGCATCGTTGCAATATTTACGTTGTTTTGAGCGAGCTTTGAACCAACTTTTCCGATAACTCCTGGTTGGTCTTTATGATAAATCATTAACATATATTCTTCAGGTACAACGTCCATCGTATAATTATCAATCCGAACAATTCTCGGGCCAAGCCCATTGAATAATGTTCCGACAATACTTCTCGTCGTATCTTTTGATTTAATTTCTACAGTTACTGTATTTGTAAAACCTTTCACTGTCGTCGTCTTAAGTTCATGAACGACAATGCCAGTCTTCTTAGCTAAATAGTCTGCGTTCACTTCATTTGCTCGGTCACCTAAATAACAAGATAACAGTCCTTTTAATGCATGGCGTGTTAAAGGTGCAACGTCAACTTTAGCAAGTTCCCCGTTATAATAAACGTTAAATTCTTCAACAGGTTCTGTATGAATACGAGCTAAAAACATTCCCAATTTCTCTACTAATTCAATATACGGCCTTAACTTTCTCATGACTTCTTCACGAACAGAAGGAACGTTCACTGGATTCGTAGCTATTTCTCCATTTAACACACGAACGACATCTTCACTCACATCGACAGCAACATTTTCTTGTGCCTCGACTGTACTCGCCCCTAAATGTGGTGTCGCGATCACTTCATCTAATGTGAGTAACTGATTATTAGTTGCTGGTTCTTCTTCAAATACGTCTAAAGCTGCTCCTGCAACTTTTCCTGACGTAATCGCATCATATAAAGCTGCTTCGTCTAACACACCGCCACGGGCACAGTTAACAATACGGACGCCTTCCTTCATCTTTTCAAATGCTTCTTTATTAATTAAATGGCGCGTTTCTTTTAATAAAGGTGTATGAATCGTTATAAAGTCTGCACGTTCTAACACTTCATCAAGCGTACCTTTTTCAACTCCGAGTGCTTCTGCTTTTTCTTCTGTTAAGAACGGGTCATAAGCGATAATTTTCATACGCTGTCCTTTAGCACGAGTTGCAACTTCATTACCGATTCTTCCGAGCCCTACAATCCCGAGCCACTTCCCTTTCACTTCAACACCAATATGAGTTTTCCGGTTCCATTCACCGTTTTTCAATTTATGAAAAGCTTGGGGAATTTTTCGCGATAAAGACATAAGCATCGCCATCGTATGCTCAGCTGCGGAATTTATATTTCCGTCTGGCGCATTAACGACAACAATTCCATGTTCAGTCGCTGCTGTTAAATCTATATTATCAACGCCCACACCTGCTCGGCCGATAATTTTTAATTGTTTACCTGCTTGAATAACTTCTTTCGTCACTTCCGTTTGGCTTCTAACGAGCAATGCATCAGCGGTCGCAACTTGCTCTAATAACTCATCTTCCGTCATACCTGGCGTATTAATTACTTCAATATTTTCTGCTTCTTTTAATGGATAAAGGCCTTCTTCACTGAGTGGATCTGCTACTAACACTTTATACGTCATTTTTCTTTGCTCCTCATACTTATTTTAAGTAAATGTCTTGTGCAGCTGCAACGCCTGTCCCTCGGTCAATATCTTTTCCTAATTGGATAAGACCGATTTCTAATAAGCTAATAACTTGAAGGACGTCAGCAGGAGAACAATAACCCATATGACCAATACGAACAACTTTCTCTTTAAGTTGACCTGGGCCTCCTGCAAGTGATAAACCAAATTGCTTCTTTAACAAACTCCTTAATTCCTCGCTCGTAACTCCATCTAATACGAGTGATGTAACAGTTGGCGAAGCGTCTTCGTCTGATGCTAATAATGAAACACCTAACGCTCTTATCGCTGCTCGCGTCATCTCTTTCATGCGCAGATGACGATTATAAACTTCTTCATATCCTTCTTCTTGAAACATCATTAAAGCTTCTTGTAAACCGATAATTAACGAAACAGCTGGGGTAAATGGCGTCGCATCATCCGCAAGTGATTGTCGGTATTTTCTAAAGTCTAAATAAAATCTCGGACGATTATTCGCTTCGATTACTTCCCATGCGCGCTCACTAACAGCGACAAAACTTAAACCCGGAGGTAACATCATCGCTTTTTGTGAACCTGTAACGAAAAGATCAACACCCCATGCATCCATTTCTGCTTTCGCGCCGCCAACAGCAGAAACGCCGTCAACGATAAATAACGTCTCATTACTAACGTCTTGGATAATTTCTCCAATTTTATCAATTCGATTTAAAACGCCTGTAGACGTTTCACAATACGTTGCAAAAACAGCTTTCACATGCGGATGCTCACTCAAATAGTCTTTCACTTGCTCAGGGTCAACCGCTTGACCCCATTCAACATCTATTCGGTGAACATTTAACTCGTACGCCTCACAAATTTGGGCAAAACGATTACCAAACGCTCCTGTCACGAGAACGAGAACATAGTCTCCTGGAGATGTCGCATTAACAACTGTTGCTTCAAGCCCAGATGTTCCACTGGATGTAAGAATGATCACTTCATTTTCTGTTCCAAATGAAAGTTTCAATCCATGTTTAACAGATTGCATAAGATCTTTCATTTCTTGACTACGATGCCCGAAAATCGGCGTATTCATTGCTCGTTCAATACGCGGATGAATCGGTGTTGGTCCTGGAATACGGAGGATGTTCGTTTCTACCATAACAATTATCTCCTTTTAAAATGTCATTTTATACTGTTTCTTCAGTTACTTTAATATGATGCGCTACTCCATTTAAGCGCATCGCTGCATGGTATGTTGGTCCGACATGATTCGTATATGTGAAACCATATTCAATAGCTGTCGTTACGAATGTTTTCGCTAGATGAACAGCTTCTACGACAGATTTTCCTCGTGCTAAATATGCCGCAATTGCAGCAGAATATGTACAACCTGCGCCGCTCGTGTTTTCCGTGTGAATTCTTGGCGCTTCAAATGTCGTTAACGTCGAACCGTCATATAAAACATCAACTGCTGGTCCGTCTAATCGACCTCCTTTAACGAGTACATAATTAAGACCTAAATGATGAATATCTATAGCTGCTTGCTTTAAGTCTTCAACAGTTTTTAATTCGCGATTATCTAGTAAGACAGACGCCTCAGGCATGTTTGGCGTAATAATTGTCGCTAGTGGTAACAGTTGTTTAATGAGCACTTCAGCTGCGTCATCTGCTAATAACTTCGAATCTAGCTTTCCGATCATCACTGGGTCGACAACGACACTGCGGGCAAATGTTTGGCGAATGAGTTCCGATACTTTTTCAATAATTTCTTTTGAAAATAGCATACCTACTTTCAGTGTATCTATTCCTACTTGGCGTTTCGCCGTCATATACTGTGCTTCGATAGATTCTAACGTTTGTAAATGGACATTTTTTCCCGTTGCTTCTGATTTTGCGACGATAGCCGTAATCGCTGACATTCCGTAAACATCAAGCTCCTGAAACGTCTTCAAGTCCGCTTGGATACCTGCACTTCCACCAGCAGCTGAGCCGGCGATTGATATAACTCTTGATGGTTTGATCATTTTAAAAATCCTTTCCGTGTTCACTGAAGTAAAATCGGTGTCTTTATGTAATAGAATAATACCTCTTTATAATAAAAGTATGCGTAATCAACCATTTAAATAATAAGAAACAAAATAAAAATTAAAATCATTGCTAATAAAAGGATAAATTTTGCAAATGTACTACTCAAAAATCCGATAAGCGAGCCAACAGATGTAAGCACTGCATCTTTCGTTGATTTATTTTGGATGATTTCTACGATAATAACTACGACCATTGGCAAAATAATAATGCCTAGTGGCGGAAATACAAAAGACCCAACAATGACACTAATAGCTGCTGCTCGCTCGCCCCAAATCGTTCCACCAAACTTTTTTACGAAATAGCTGTTCATTACTATGTCAGACACGATAATCATTGCTGTTAAAACAAAGGCAGATAACCAGAACAACATCGTTAACTGATCATTTTCAATAAGAAAATGATAAATAAAGAAGCCAATCCAAATAAAGACAACGCCAGGAATAATCGGATAGACTAAACTAATAAAACTAATGATAAAACACGCTATAACTATGAGCCACAAGAGTAACTGCACCATATCGTTCGATCATCCTTCGTCATGATTACATATCATTGTCGTTTATATTCTTCCACACTTTCTTCTTCATCAACGGGATCAATCGTATGTTTATAACCGTACCCCTTCGTAATTGTTAAAATAGTTAATAGTAGAACAACAAGTGTAAATATTAATGACGCAATCATCGTTCCCATTTTTCATTCCTCCAAAAAAATATTTTTCATTATTTATAATGAGAAAAACTCAGATTAACATCATAAATGTATCCTGAGTTTTATTATCAACTATTCTTCCCCGATAATTCTCACTTCTCTCTCTAACGTCACACCAAACTTCTCTTTAACGACCGCTTGAACGTGTTCAATTAAAGCAATATAATCTTCAGCTGAAGCGCCGTCTTTGTTCACGATAAAGCCTGCGTGCTTCGTTGACACTTGAGCGCCACCGATTTGCACACCTTGTAAATCACTATCTTGAATAAGCTTACCAGCAAAATATCCCGGCGGGCGTTTGAAAACACTGCCACATGACGGATATTCTAACGGTTGCTTTGATTCCCTTTGGAACGTTAAGTCGTCCATTTTCTCTTTAATGTGTTCATGAATACCTACAGATAAGTGAAACGTCGCTTCTAAAACGATATACCCTCGTTCAGGAATGTTACTTGAACGATACTCTAAATCCAGTTCCTCTGCTCGTAGCGTATGTAACTTGCCGTCACGATCAACGATAACTGCTGACTGTAAACAGTCCTTTATCTCTCCACCGTATGCGCCTGCATTCATAAACAGCGCACCCCCAACAGATCCTGGAATGCCGCAAGCAAACTCAAGACCTGTTAACGTTTCATGTAATGCTTTTCTTGACGCATCTATTATACGCGCACCACTTTGTGCAACGAGAGTAGTATGCTTAACAGTGATATTATTTAACTTCTTTAAATTCATGACAATACCTCGAATGCCACCATCACGAATAATTAAGTTTGATCCATTACCGAGAAGTGTAAATTTTACATCGTGTTCATTCGCTACTTTCAGTACTTGTTGTACTTGTTCATACGTTTCTGGTGTCACAAAATAATCAGCGTTTCCACCAAGACGTGTATACGTATATTCTTTTAACGGCTTATTTATTGTTATATTAGGCTCTGTAACTGCCTCTATTAATTTTTCATAAATTGGATGATTACTAACCACTAAAAATCATTCCTTTATTTTCATTCATTTATCCAAAAGCGAACGTTATGAATTTCAAAAAAACTCATACGACTAGTCATTATATAATAATAGCGTATGAAACAAATTCCTAACGATTCACATTTTATACAAATCATTTCTATTATAGCACTTTATATTGAGATATGCTTCACTTTTTCATCAGTAGATGGGGTCAAGTTTTGCGGGGTTTTTAAAATGAATGTATTGCTCACTACCTTTTATCCAATTTACTTTATTTAAAGCCTATGATAGACTATCTACTAGCTTACGCGTCTTACGCACGTAAGTGCCACTAGTTCTATGGATCTCCCTAAAAGACAATTAGAACTAGTGGTTTTTTATATTTTATGAACCGACTAAGCAAAATAAACAAAAAAATTCTACTAGTTCTATGGATCTCCCTACAAGACATAATAGAACTAGTAGAACTTTAATATTACTTACTCAACTCTTGCTTCACTTCTTCAGTCGTTGCGACGTCACCAATCACGTACTCAATGTTTCTTAAAAATGGCGCTTGTAAGCCTTCTTCCGTTGCCGCTGTACCGTCTTCTAAGACGATTACATTGTAATCACGTTGCTGCGCATCAAGTGCTGTCGCATGAACACAAACATTCGTTGCAATACCAGCAATAATAACTGTGTCAACACCTAATCCTTTTAAAAGTATTTCTAAGTCTGTTGCATGAAACGAACTATATCTACGCTTTTGAACGACAAAATCTTCCTTTTTAGGTGTTAAATCTTTATGAATTTCTACACCTTTCGTTCCTTCTAAACAATGTTCTGGTTCTTCCCTATCTAGCTCTCTACCGAAATCGACTTTTTCTTTCCGGTGAATTTCTTGAACAAGAATGACTGGAATGTCTTTACTTCGAGAAAAGTCTAAAAAATCAACAATCGTCGGGATAATCTCTCTTGCACCAGGACTTTCAATCGGTGCACCTTCTAAAATAAAATCATTTAACATATCTACGACTAACACGGCACATTTATCTGCTTTAATATCAACTTGAATAGCCAATGAACTCTCTCCCTTTTATAAATTTTATAAACCAAATATCGCTAAGAACGCACGTACTAAAACACCTGCCACCATTCCTAAAAATGGATCCGTAACAGCCGTGACGACTGTCGTTACACCACTAACGACTGGATTTTCAGCATCCATCGCTAACACGCCATACGTCGGGAAAACAACTGTAGCACCTAATACAAATAGAAAGCCTCCAACAGCACTTACAGGTACGAGTTTTCCAAACTTATAAAAAAGTGTACTTCCGATAATTATTGCTGCAAGTGCCATCAATAAAACACCTGACGTTACAGGGTTAGGTGATTCTCCTGTAGCAGATATAATTGAAGCTAGAGGTGCACCGCCAAACATTCCACTTGCAGTTGTTGCTAATCCACCAACGATTGATAACTTATCTAAATCGACCGTACTGCCTGACATGCCTGCAGTAATCGTCCCGTAAGTGATATTCCCACCAATCTGTAATGTAATAATCGCTAAAGCACCACGAACAATTCTAAAATTTGTTAATAACTTCACGAGCTTGAACTTTTCAACCGTATCATATGAAGCTAATTCAATTTCTTTACCTCTATTTTTTTGTATATAGTTATATATATGGTAAATAACTGTTCCAACAATAACGCTAAACACACACGCGTAAATTAAACTTTCAGTTAATAAATAGACTGGAATGGCAACTGCGAATGATGTTATTCCTCCAGGTAAGTTTGTTTTCAATAAATCAATTGACGCTTTAACTAAAATTATTCCAACACCAGCTAACATACCATAAAGGATATCTGTTCCAATGAAGTTAACAATTGCTTCAATTGTTCCTGTTATCCCTAAAATAACCATAGCTATACCAGCAAAGACAATAATGGATATTCGCTCTTGAACATTTCTCCCTAAACCACCCGCAGCAATTGTCGTTTCAGCTTGAAATGATATAGGTGTTGGTAATTGCCATAATAAAGAGAATATTGCGCCAATTCCAAACCCAATAGCACTAGGTAAAGCTGCGAAGCCAAATGACATCGCTAACAATCCTTGCGGTAGAGAATCTAACAAAACTCCGAGCGCAGCAAGTATATCCTTCAAATCCATAAAATCACCCTTCTTTTTTAGCCATTGTTTTATTCCTTTAGGAGCATTAAGAATATGGATTTATAAACTTGCTATGTCGGAAAGGATGCCATCGTCATTTCGTTCACCCCCTTTCAAGTTAAACATGAAAAAGGGCAAATACATCTCATAGCAAGCAGCGCTTAACTATAAAATGTATTTGCCCAGACGATCGGCTAAAACTATATATAATATGCTCCCTCGTAGTGAACTCTACTCAGAACCGTCAGTTACATACTATAGATGATTTATAAACATATTAAAGTAACTTTTTATCATTGTCAATATTTTTTGCATTGAAAATACTTATGAGCATATTATTTAATTTCAATATCGGCTGCTTCTTTTAATTGCTCTACTTTTTCATCTAATTTATCTTGCTTAATCCCCATTTTAACTTGATCTTTAATGTCATCAAAGTCTGGGATTTCTTCCGTGTCTTTTTCAAGCTCAGCATATTTCTCTTCAGCTTCTTCATCAGTTACATGAAAGTCATCTAATTTCAAATATTCTTCATGAATCAGTGAAAAACGGAATTGTTCTTTAAAGGCATCATCTGTTAAATCGTATTCTTCAATAAATAATGTATAACGATCTTCAGCTTCTTCTTTAAACTCTGAAAAAGCCTCATCTACTTCTTCTTCACTCACTTCAATCCCTTGTTCTTTTGCATCTTGAACAGCTAATTCCCGACCAATTAATAAATCGATTGCTGATTGTTTTATTCGCTCTAAATCTTCAACATCCTGTTCAAATTGTTGAAATTCAATTTTCGTTTGTGTGTAAACTAAATTGTATAACTCGCCGTGTAACTCGACGTCATTAACGATTGCGACAACTTCATCATTAGCTATTTTTTCTGCATCACTAATTGTCACAGCTTCTTGAGGTTCTACTTCCTCCCTCTTAATTCCTTCATTGTCATCATCGCTACAAGCGGCTAATAAAGCGACCGATATTATTAATAAAAGAAACATTACTCGTTTTTTCATCGTTTAAAACTCCTTCTACCTTTTTCATCACATATGTAACATAACACGTTTCCCCATTAATAAGTATAACGACTTTTCGACAAAATGTTAAAATGATTGTTCGCATAAAAAAACGTTGCAATCACACATGTGATTGCAACGCGATTTGATTATTTACTTTAAACTATCTTCAATTTGGTTAGCCATTTCTTGAACAGAAATTAAGCCTCCACCTGATAAGTACCAAAATTCAGGGTCTAAATAATGAATGTTATCATTTTTATATGCTTTCGTTCGTTCAACTAATTTATTTTCAACGATTTGTTTAGCTGCTGACTCTTCACCAATCGCAGCTCCTCGGTCAATAACGTAAAGTAAATCAGGGTCTTGCTCAGTTACGTATTCAAACGAGACATTACTTCCGTGCGTAGAAACTTCGATGCCTTCGTCAACTGCCGGCACGTTAAAGACATCGTGAATAATTCCAAAACGTGAATTCGGTCCGTAAGCACTGATTTTATCGTCATTCGCTAGTATAATAAGCGCATTTTCACCAGACGCTTCCGCTTGTTCACTAACAGATGCAATTGTTTCATCAATATCTGCTAACGCTTCTTCCACTTCTGCAGATTTGTCGAACATGTCACCAATCACATTCACATTTTCAGTAAATGAATTCATGTAATCTGATGTATCTACCCCTAAAAATATCGTTGGAGCAATTTCTTCTAACTGGTCAAATACGTCTGATTGACGTCCAGAAATGATGATTACGTCAGGGTCTAGTTCAGCAATTTTTTCGAAGTCTGGTTCTTTTAATGAACCGATATTTCCGTAATCTTCTGATGAAAACTCATCAATATAACTCGGAATAACACCTGCTTGTGCAACCCCGACCACTTTATCTTGTAAGTCTAACTTTAACATTGTATCTAATACACCAAAATCAAAAACAACTGCTTTTTCTGGATTCTTCGGAACATCAGTCGTTCCAAGCTCATGCTCAATCGTTAATACTTCATTCTCTGAGCTATCTTCACCATTTTCTTCTTCCTTACTACCTTCGTCTGTATCTGACCCACAAGCTGCCATAACAAGAACGATTAACCCAATCATTAAAAACTTTACAATATTCTTCATCTATAACTTACCCCATTCTTATTTTTTAGAAATATACACAAATCTTTTGATCATCAATATTCTTAATACTTATATCCATATCATAAATATCTTTTAAAACACATTCATCAATAACGTCACACGTCGGGCCGTGCTTAACAATTCTTCCATCTTTAAGCGCTACAATTTCATCGGAATAGCACGAAGCGAAATTAATATCATGAATAACAATAACGATTGTCTTTCCTAATTCGTCTACTAACCGTCTTAATGTTTGCATAATTTGTACAGAGTGACGCATATCTAAGTTATTTAACGGCTCATCTAATAAAATATATTCTGTATCTTGTGCTAACACCATTGCGATATATGCTCGTTGGCGTTGTCCACCACTTAATTGGTCTAAATATTTATGTTCCATATTCTCTAACTCCATATAAGAGATAGCTTCATCTACTTTTTTCCAATCTTCATCTTTCAAGCGACCTTGTGTATGCGGAAACCGTCCGAAAGAAACGAGTTCGCGGATCGTTAACTTTACATTCATCACATTTGATTGTTTCAAAATCGAGATTTTCTTGGCCATGTCCTGGTCTTTCACTGATTTTACGTCAGATCCTTCTATATGAATGGACCCTTCATCTTGTGTAATCAGGCGACTTACCATCGAAATTAATGTACTTTTACCTGCACCGTTTGGACCAATAAAAGAAGTAATCTTTCCTTTCTCTATCGTAAGAGATACGTCGTCAATCACTTTTTTATTGTTATATGATTTAAATACACTTTTAATATTTACCATGACCTATTCTCCTTTAATAAAAGATAAATGAAGTAAACTCCACCAACAAAGTTGATAATTACACTAAGCGTCGTTTCGAATGTGAAGATTTTTTCAACGATGAACTGTCCACCGATTAAAGCGATAATACTGATGAATACAGAACCTAAAATTAAATAACTGTGACGATACGTTTTTAAAAATTCAAAAGCTATGTTTACGGCGAGTAAACCGAGAAACGTAATAGGTCCAATGAGCGCTGTCGCTATTGAGATTAAAATGGCTACGATAATAAGTAACCTTTTAACAACATACTCATACGGGACACCTAAATTTGTTGCATGATCTTTCCCGAGTGCTAATACGTCTAAGTATTTCAAAAACCTCAAGAAATAAATTGAGATCCCTATAATTAAAATAATTGATAAGTAAACTAAATTCGTATTGACATTATTTATGCTCGCGAACATCTTATCTTGCGCGACCATAAATTCATTCGGATCGATAAGCACTTGCATGAACGATGTAAAACTACTAAAGAACGTTCCAAGGATCATTCCGATTAAGAGCAAGAAATAAATATTATTATTTTCACCTTTAAAGAGTAATCTGAAAAATACGAGTGAAAATACTGCCATAATAACGATTGATACGACATAGTTCACATTACTATTCATCATAACGAGTGAACGCGAACCAAAGGAAAAGATAATGACTGTTTGAATGAGTAAATAGAGAGAATCAAGCCCCATAATACTCGGTGTCAATATTCGGTTGTTCGTAATCGTCATAAAAATCGTCGTTGAAAATGCAATTGCTCCGCCAGTAAGTATAATAGCGACGACTTTAATGACACGTCTCGGCAAAATATAATCAATATTTCCTGTTAAATCATAAAAAATATATAATAAACATAAACTAAATGAGATGAGAGCGAGTAAAATTGTTTTTTTCTTATAATCCATATTTTTTTCTCCTCAGCAACAAATAAATGAAAATAGCGCTGCCGATAACACCAACCGTTAAGCTGATCGGTATTTCATACGGATAAATAATGACTCGTCCAATCACATCACATATTAATACGAATAAAGCGCCTAACAAAGCTGTGTGTATTAAACTCTTCTGCAAATGATCCCCTTGATAAATCGTTACGATGTTAGGGATGATTAACCCTAAAAATGGAATCATTCCAACAGACAACACGACAGATGCTGTGACGAATGCAGCAATAATCAAGCCGAAATTAACGACTTGCTTATAGTTGAGACCTAAATTTTTAGCAAAGTCTTCTCCCATTCCTGCAATCGTAAATTTATTCGCATAAAAATAAGCGATAATAAGCGCTGGAACACTGACTAACATCAGTTCATAGTTCCCACTCATAATCATCGAAAAATCGCCTTGCATCCATGATGTCATGTTTTGTATGAGATCATTTTTATAGGCGAAAAATGTTGATAGAGAATCGATAATACTACCAAACATTAAACCGACGAGTGGAATGAATACTGCATCTTTAAATTTAATTCGCTCTAATATCTTCATGAAAATAATTGTTCCGAGAAGAGCAAATGCAAACGATACAGACATCTTCAACAGTGGGCTAGCACCCGTAAACCATAACATTGATACGAGTACTCCGAATCTAGCAGCATCTAATGTTCCTGCTGTCGTCGGTGAAACAAATTTGTTTCTACTTAACTGTTGCATGATTAAACCACAAATACTCATGCTTGCCCCAGCTACCAGAATGCTAAACAGACGAGGTATTCGACTAACGAATAAAACTTCTGCTTGATCTTCTGTTAAACGAAATAAGTCAAAAATAGATAGATCAGAAACACCTATGAAAATAGATGTGATCGAGAAGATAATGAGTGCGATTACTAGATAGCGTATTTTCATAAAATGTTCTTCTCCATTGTTAATAATAATTATCATTTACAAATGACTCTAATTAAGAATGAGATTCATTATCAATTAGATTCAATAAGAATTATAGCATACGAAACTTATAAGTACAATATTAACGTGTGATTTAAATCATATTAATTCTCAATTAAAGGGAATGCCCGAGAAACATATGCCCTAATTGAGAGGAACGCGGGTTTTAATATTAAAACACATACTAAAAATCCTGATATTTCTCAGAAAGATTGACACAATCTTTAACTAAGAATATCAGGATTTTCGATTAATTATTTATGATTAACTAGCTTTTTGGACATTCATTCTCATCGCCTGTACAAAATGACGCATGTTGTTCATCAACAGGTAATTTTGTTGGCTTCTCATCTAATTCATCCCACACTTGATTGAGCGCTTGTAAAAATGCCTCAGGTGGCTGAGCGCCTGATAAAGCATACTTATCATTAAGTACAAAAAACGGCACGCCGCGTACACCTATTTGCATCGCTTGTTCTTCTTCTTCTCTGACGCGTTTAGTTCCTTTGCACGACTGAAGAAACTCTTCTACTTCGTCCTTATCCAGACCTACTTCAACAGCTAATTTTGTGAGCGACTCGACGTCCCCTACATGTTCTGCTTCTGTAAAGTGAGCTTTAAACAGACGTTCAACCATTTGCAGCCCTTTCCCACTGTTCTCAGCAAATTTCGTTAATCGATGAGCATCAAACGTATTTGTAGAAACCATTTCTTCAAACTGATAGTCTAATCCAGCCGTAGCTGCTTGAGTGGCTATACCACTCGTCATTTCTTCGGCTTCTGCAATTGATTTATTGAACTTATCCGCTAACATTTGGTGATAAGATTTCTTCGGATCAACTGCCGCTTCAGGATCAAGTTCATAGCTTTTAAAACGTACAGATACGTATTCTTTATGTGGGAATTGTTCTAACGCTAAATCTAAATGTCGTTTGCCAATATAGCAAAATGGACATGCATAATCAGACCAAACTTCTATTTTCATGTGAAACACTCTCTCTTTTCTTTATAATCCCTTTTATTCCATTAACGATTGTCCCATAATATTTACCCGACGCGTCTCGCGCAACTCATCTAACGTTCGAGCACCAATACCGAACATCGTCATTTTTAATTCAAATTCAATTTGGTTCATTTCTTTAATGACAGCTTCTGGAGAATGCGTAGCCGCTTCTAAAAGCTTACGAGCATAACCGATAATATCTGCGCCAATCGTAATCGCTTTTGCAGCATCTACACCTGTCTTCATCCCACCACTTGCAACGAGCGGGACATCTTCTAATTGACCGCGAACAGAGACGAGACAATCTTTCGTCGGTAGCCCCCAATCATTAAATGCTTCAGCTGCGGCACGGCGCAGAGGATCTTCAGAACGTAGCTTCTCTACTTGACTCCAAGACGTTCCACCAGCACCTGCTACATCTATGTACTGAATGCCTACATCATATAACTTTTTTGCCACGTGCCCATCAATACCGAAACCTACTTCTTTAACACCGACAGGAACGGATAAGTTTTTACAAATATGCTCGATTTTTGGTAACAAATTTTCAAAGTTCAAATCACCTTCATCTTGCACGACTTCTTGCAAACTATTTAAATGTAGAACGAGTGAATCTGCTTCTGTTTTCTCAACAATCGTTTCACAGGCGTCTACACCGTAACCATAATTTAATTGTACAGCACCTAAATTTGCAATGAGCGGAACACTCTTTGCGTACTGCCGAATCGTAAATGATTCCTCATACTCATCGCTCTCAACAAAAGCGCGCGTTGAACCGAGTGCTATCGCCCATTTCTTCTCTTCAGAAGCAATTGCTAAATTTCGATTTATTTCGATGGCTAAATCAGAACCGCCTGTCATCGAACTCACTAAAAAAGGCGCCTGAATCGCTTTATCTAAAAAAGATGTCTGAATGTCAATGTCAGCGAAATTAATTTCAGGCAGTGCATTATGAATAAATGAAATACCTTCTAATCCTGTTGATTTATTAACACCTTCAACATTTTCATCTAAACAGAGACGAATATGTTCTGTTTTCCTTCGATTGATTTCTGGTTCCATTATTTACACCTTACTTTCTCTTTTTCGATTGATCATAAACCGTGACAAAATAAACACTCATAAGTACTAATATCATACCAAATATTTGTACGCCTGTAATGTATGACCCGTACAATACAACAGATATTAACGCTGTGTTTACTGGATTTAAATTTAAATACATACCGGATATACTTGCACCAATTTTATGAATGCCATCATTCCACAGGAAAAAGGCAATGACTGATGAAAAAATAACCATAAAAATCATTTCAATCCACGCTTGCAATGACATGTGTAAAATAAGTGACCAACTATTTTCAAAAACAGCTGCAAAAATAAACAGAAACAACGAACCGACTACTGTTGTAAATGTCGTCGTCACAAGTGGACTAACATCTTCCATAATTGCTTTACCAAATAGACCATGTGACGTCCAGCAAGCGAGTGCACCGATAAATAACAAATCACCATAATTAACATCAAGTTGAATCAACATCATCGGCGAACCTTTAGAAATAACGAGTAAAACACCGATAAGCGACAATGGCAAACTAATGAGCAAATTTTTATTCTGTCGTTCGCCGAAAAATAAAATAGCTCCTAACGCTAAAAAGACAGGCGTCGTTGCAATTATTAATGAACCGTTAATCGCTGATGTTTTCGTTAATGCAAAAAAGAATAATGCATTGTAACCAAATATACCGACAATTGACATCGCGAGCAAACTTTTCAACTGCCGCTTCACTTGTCGCCATTTTACTTGTGTGCGTAAACTCGTTATGACGATTAAAATAATGCCCGCTAAACCGAACCGTAAAGTAGCTGCTGTTAGTGGTGGTATTTCAGTCGTCACATGTTTAGCAAGTGGGAATGATGCTCCCCAAAAAAGTGGTACGAGCAACATAATTATATATGTACGTTTAGACGCTTGTTCGTGAGTCATCGTTCACGCTTCTTTCTTTAAGTTAACGGTAAATGAGACAAGTCTCCAGCGAAAGACGTTTCAAATGTGCTATCAACAATATTTACTTTTGTAACGCTCGACACATCAATGAACGGCGTTTCCCATAATTGATCCATTGGCCAATCATTAATGATAAGTTGCGCAACTTTAATAACAATTCCGTGCGTAACGATTAATATGTTGCCTGATTGATACGTTTGCTGAACCATCTCAATAAAGGCTTCTACACGTTTTTTAACATCAAAAAATGTTTCGCCCGTATCATTATAAAATGCGCTCGGCCGATCCCAGTAATTTAAATAGAACGTCGGATTTTTTTGCTTAATTTCTTCCATCGTTCGACCTTCAGACTCTCCTAAATGCATTTCATATAAATTTTCATCTATTTTAATCGTTCCTGATTGTTCACCTTTAATCATTTTAGCTGTTAATTGCGTACGTTTACTCGGACTAGAATACATAGCTGTCCATTCTATATCTTTTAAATGATTGCCTAGATATTCAGCATCTCGCAATCCTTTTTTCGTTAAAGGAGAATCTTTTCGTCCTTGAATCCGCTTCTGTTCATTCCACTCAGTCTGTCCGTGACGAACGAAATATAGACTTAACATTGCATCACCTTTTCTATTTAACTCCGTTTTAAGTTTAGCACACTTGTTTTCTTTTTATAAAATAAAAAACTCTACTGATCAACAATTGTTGAACAGTAGAGCTTATCTGTTTATAAGTTTTCAGCAATGCCTAAAGCGACAATCCCCGCCATAACGAGTGTAATCATAATGTATTGTTCTCTTGATAAAATTTCCTTTAAGAAAATACGTGAAAGTAAAACCGAGAAAATACCGTGTGCCGCAATAATTGGCGCTGCAATTAACGCATTTGCTGCCATGGCAAACACATAGAAGAATTGACCAGTCGTTTCTAATATCGCTGCATATGCACGATCACGTTCTTTAAAAATAGCGAATGATTCTTTTTTAACAATTTTAATGTATAAATAAGCTAAAATCGCACAAAATAGAAACGTTAATTCGTAAGCAATAAGTGCTGACTCTTCACCAATCAGTTTAAGTTCATCTAAGTATACACCGTCAGCGAAACTTCCTAACCCGTCAATTAACGCGTATAGTATCGGGAAAATAATCGCTAAAAAACTGAGTTGATACTTCGGATCAATAATTTCATCCGCTAATTTTAACGCTTCGTCTTGCGCTCGCTTTTCCATAACGGCTAGACCAAAAACGCCGACCGTTATAACGACAATACCAGTAATATCGAGAATACTTAACTCGCGTGGGAAAAATATGTAAAGTAGAATAGCAGTAATTGCTCCCGCTGAATTTTGTACGGGTGCTGATATCGACAATTCGATATAACGCAAACCAACAAACCCGAGTGTCATTGACAAAATATAAAGAAATGAAACGGGTAAATAACGAATAATATCAAACGGGTCAAACGCAATATCTTTAACGATCATGTAAGTTATTGCATGAACTCCCATCACTGCACCAACCATAACGACAATTTTCAAATGGCTCAGTTTATCGTCTGGGTTTGATCCCTTTTTATAAAATAAATTCGCGCCTCCCCAAGATAGGGCAGCTAAAATTGTAAATAAAAACCACAAAATAATTACTCCTCTTATTTCTCTATTAGCATAGTGAATATTTTTACAGCTTGTTTATTATATACTAAAGAAATAAGTAAATCTACTTTATATCTCATATAAGAGACTCGGTCTTTTCATGACGCTACACCTTTAAACTATCGATTGTTCGCTAAAAAACAATCGTTCGTATGATCATTAATCATTCCGACAGCTTGCATAAACGAATAACATATAACGGGACCGACAAATGTAAAACCATCTTTCTTTAACCGTTTACTCATCTGCGTAGACAGTTCGGTTGAAGCTGGTACTTCACTCGCGTCATTCCACTCGTTAACAATTGGTTCACCGTCAACAAAGTCCCAAATGTACTGAGAAAAGCTAATCCCTCCCCTCCGCATACGTTCAATCACGCGGGCATTATGAACGACTGATGCTACTTTTCTCCGATTACGAATAATACGCTCATCTCGTAAAATGATTTCGATGTGTTCATCTGAAAACATTGCTACTTCTTCAATGGAAAAATGAGCAAATACCTCACGATAGCCTTCACGCCGTTTTAGTATCGTTAACCAACTAAGACCTGCTTGCGCCCCTTCAAGTGATAGCATTTCAAATAAATAATCGTCATCATATCGAGGGACGCCCCATTCTTCATCGTGATAAGCAATGTATTTATCATCATCTGTCACCCAAGCACATCTACGTCTCACGTTACTCTTCCTTCGTTTCTAAAACATTATCTTCATAAGAAATCCAATCACTGAAACTCCCTGGATACAATTTTACCTGTTCAAAACCGAGCATTTTTAATGAAAGTATGTTCGGACATGCTGAAATTCCTGAGCCGCATGAAACGATAATTTCCTTATCCTTGTCTAAATCCGAAAAAACTTCTTCTAACTCTTCCTTACTTTTCCACGTACCGTCCTCACGTAAAACATTACGCCAGAAATAGTTTTTCGCACCAGGTATATGGCCTGACTTAGGATCAAGTGCATCTCCCTCGCCTAAATATCGAGCACGTGGACGCGAATCAAGCAACACAGTCCCGTCAGCCTTTGCACGCTCTTTAACATCTTCCATATTAGCTGTTGCGTCTGCTAAAATATTCGGAGTAAATGATCCTGCGACGACATCTTCAATCTCATTCGTAATTTCATAACCTTTTTGCATCCATGCTTTGTAGCCACCTTCAAGAACATACACGTGTTCATGACCGACATAATGAAACAACCACCATGCACGCGAAGCAAACATGCCATCTGCTTGATCATATATGACAACTTCACTATCATTTGAAACGCCAATTGATTTGATTTTCTCTACAAATGTATCTATTTCTGGTAATGGATTTCTTCCACCGTGTTTCTTCCTTTCACCAGCTAAGTCTTCTGCTAAATCTAAATGAACTGCTGTCGGAATATGACTAGCACGATATAGTAACTTACCCTCTTGTTCATCTGTCAAAGACGCTCTTGCATCAATAATGACGATGTTGTTCTCTTCTTCATCCATTTTCTCTTTTAACCAATCATTCGTTACAACAAAAGACATACATATGACCCCTTTACTTTTTTATCTACATTTATTTTAACGAAAATTAACAAGAAATAACAGTTAATTTATCTATTTATCAAATGCTCCTCCCTATGATAAACTACGGAAAAGGAGATGACATGATTGAAACAACAACTTATTAATCGACTCATAACGTACGCAAAAATAGATACGCAATCTCATCCAGATAGCATGATGATTCCAACGACAGAAGGGCAATTAACATTAGCACATATGCTCGTTCAAGAATTAAAAGATATTGGTCTAACAGACGTGACGATCGACGACAATGGATACGTCATGGCAACTGTCGAAGCAAATACAGATAAAGACGTTCCGACAATTGGCTTTTTAGCACACGTCGATACAGCAACAGAAGTTACTGGAAAAAACGTCAATCCGCAAATCACGGAATCGTTTCATGGCAGCCACGTGACACTTAACGAAGATAAAAATATTGTGCTCCACGAGAAAGATTTTCCAAATCTAAAAAAATATGAAGGACACACACTCATAACGACCGACGGAACAACACTGCTCGGTGCAGATAATAAAGCAGGTATTGCTGAGATCATCACAGCAGTTGAATATTTAGTGAACAATCCTTCCATTGAACACGGAAAAATTCGCATTGCCTTTACGCCTGACGAAGAAATCGGACGTGGTCCACACTATTTTGATGTCAAAGCTTTTGGCGCTGATTGTGCTTACACAATTGACGGTGGCCCTCTCGGTGAATTACAATACGAAAGCTTTCATGCAGCAATGGCGAAAGTGACATGCAAAGGAACGAACGTCCATCCCGGAACGGCAAAAAATAAACTTGTTCACGCAACGAAAATAATGAATGCATTTATTAATCGTCTGCCAGAAAAAGAAGCACCAGAGCATACAGAAGGTTATGAAGGCTTCTTCCATATTTTGTCGTTAAATAGTGACGTGGAAACAGCTGAACTAACGTTAATCATTCGCGACTTTGATCGTGACGCCTTTGAACAGCGTAAAGCTTTCATTCAAACAATTGCTGATGACCTAAAAAATACGTATGGAGATTCACGCACTCACGTGCAAATAGAAGATCAATACTATAACATGCGCGAAAAGATTGTCGAACGGATGGAAATCGTAACGATTGCTGAAGAAGCGATGAAGCATTTACAAATTGATCCAGTTATCGAACCGATTCGCGGAGGAACCGATGGATCTCAGCTTTCATTTATGGGGTTGCCTACGCCGAACATCTTTACAGGCGGAGAGAACTTCCATAGTATTTATGAGTTCATTTCTGCAGACGACATGGTCCAAGCGACAAAAACAATTATAGAAATAAGTAAACGATTCGCAGAAAATAATTAACTTTCATAAGTTCAAGTGAGGAGTATAAAGGATGTATAAACGATTGGCGCTTTTCATAATTATTTTAATTGTTATGACAGCGTGTCAAGCAAATAACGAAGACGATACAAAAACAGAAAATGATACAACGAATGAGCACGAAGAAGTAGCTGATTTGCCACAAACTAACTTACAAATTAGCGATGAAGGCGAAGATGTCAGCACTTTACAACATTATCTACAAGAAATTGGCTATGACATAGATGAAACAGGTACGTTTAACAATGAAACGTTGTCTGTTCTAACAGACATTCAGCGACAGAATGAGGAGCTTAACGTCACAGGACTGTACGACGAAAAAACTGCACAGTTCATTGATGATATTTTAAACGAAAAAGAAACGATTGAAAATGATGAGTGGTCTTCACAAACAAATCATGACACATATGCTGATGAAGATGATGTTTTAACGAATCCATACAATGTTTTAGCACTCGTTAATAAACAATATGCACTACCTGGTGATTACGAGCCTGAAGACCTCGTCGTTCCTGATGTTGCTTTTCCGTTTACAGAAGATTTACCGAAAAAGCAATTAAGACGTGTAGCCGCTGAAGCACTTGAAGAGCTTTTCGCTGCAACAGAAGCTGAAGGTCTGGAGTTATTTGCCCAGTCTGGATACCGTTCATATGACCGACAAGTAGAAATTTTTGACGCAAACGTTGCTGAGCACGGAGAAGAGCGAGCGAATCAATTTAGCGCAAGGCCTGGCCAAAGTGAACATCAAACAGGATTAACGATGGACGTCACATCACGCGAAGTTGACTTTTTACTGGAAGAAGAATTTGGCGAAACAGCTGAAGGTAAGTGGCTCGAAGAAAACGCACATGAATTTGGCTTTATCATCCGTTACCCGAAAGGGAAAGAAGATATCACGAAATACGACTATGAACCGTGGCATTTAAGATATGTCGGAGAACAAGCTGCAAGAGAAATCGCTCAAGACGAATTAACACTTGAACAATATTTAACAATCGATTAGTCACTAAATAAATGAAAAAAAGCATCGTCTATAGACGGTGCTTTTTAAAATGGCTTTAAAATCATTAGTCCAATAATAATAATTAGAATCACATTCGTCACATGTTCAACAACATACAATTGCTTTGCATGACCTATGTATGCATGAGGAATGTCTTCTCCCTCTTCAGTCCGCAATATCTCTTTAATTGGTTTCATAATTGGCTTTAAAACGAATGGGCCTGCTGCCAATGTAACGAAATAAAGAAAGATACTAATCGTATACCAGCCTTTTCTAAAAAGGATTGGATTTAAAACACCCATCCAAATACCTGTTACTAAAAGTAATGTTGAACCTACCATTACAAATATATGTATTTTATGTCGAAAATAAAAAGCATGTCTCAACTCTGACATTGTGCTCGATTTTTTTGCTATAAATGTCATAACGAACCCAGGGCCTAAGCCGATAATTGCTGAAAAAATGTGCACGACAAGAAGGATTTCATATAGTGTCATCGCCCTACCTCCAACTATAACTTCTACTATCGTACACTATATGGCATAAAATTCGTATTATTTTGTCCAAACGTCTTTAATTTGTCAATTTACACAATTAAAATTAAAAAAGTAACAGGTAAAACACCCTGTTACTTTCCTTTTAACCGTTTCTATTCACATATTGTTCGAGTGGGTTTTCTTGTCCCGCTTCTATCGGCATTTGTTTCATCACAAGGTCTCGATCTTCACGAGATTTCTTAAAGTTATCATAAATAATAACCGAACCACCTAACCCATATTCTTTAGCATCTTCAATTGAAGCACAGTAGTAGCCTTCTGTAATACCTGACATATACATCGCACCTAAGCACATCGGGCACGGCTCGCCACTTGCGTACATCACATACCCTGATAAATCGAGTGTCTTTAATGATTCTTGCGCTCGGCGAATCGCTAACATTTCTGCATGACCACTTATGTCGAACGTTTGATGCGTTTCATTTATACCTTCGGCAACAATTTCTCCGTCTTTCACTAATACAGCACCGAATGGCTCACCGCCATTTTTCACATTATCGACAGCTAATTGTACAGCTCGCCTCATAAATTCATCCATTAAAATCCCCCTCATTATTTCTTTTGCTTTTATGATGTATTTTTCCTTAACCATAGTTTAATACACTCATAATTGTTTTTCCAATCACTCGTAATGAATTTTCATATCACCTTGTTTAACCCAACCTTTTTTTCTAAACCACTCACCAATCGCTAAACTAATTATGGCTGGTGCCAGCAAATGAAGCGTAAGAACGATAAACAAACTACTCATTGTGAATCCCATCGTTTCAAATGTCATCAATTGTCCGACAAGTCCGCTCGTTCCCATACCAGCACCTGCAGTATTATTCGACACTCCTAGCCAAACAGTTCCAACCGGCGCTAAAATAACGCCTGCGATAGTCGGTGGAATGAGGATAATTGGTTTTTTAATAATATTCGGCACTTGTAACATTGACGTTCCAATACCTTGTGCTAAAAAGCCACCGAAACCATTATCACGATAACTCATCGTTGCAAATCCAATCATCTGCGCGGCACATCCGATCGTCGCCGCTCCCGCCGCTAAACCGTCTAAAGATAGCATAAAAGCAATTGCAACACTCGATATAGGCGCTGTCAACGCCCAGCCCATTAATACGGCAACGATAATACCCATAATAAATGGTTGCTGTGCTGTCCCCCAATTAATGACTTCTCCAAACGAAACCATCAACTGATTAATCGGTGGACCGACGAATGAACCGACAATAAATCCTGCGACAATCGTCGTCAGGGGTGTAACAATTATGTCTACACGTGTCGTTTGATACACCATTTTCCCACATTCTGTTGCAATTAAAGCACCGAGATAACTTCCGACTGGTCCGCCCAGTTCCGCTCCGAAAGCCCCGGCAAACAATGCGGAAAATAAGACGAGAGGTGGAGCCTTCAGCCCATAAGCGATAGCAACTCCTATCGCACCACCCATAATTTTATTTTCCATAGCGAACGTTCCCATTTCAATAAGCGACTCTCCTACTAACGGAGCAAAAGATACTATTTGTTCCCCTGCAGTCTGAATAATTAAACCGACGATAAGTGATGAAAAAAGTCCAAGCGCCATAAAACTAAGGGCAGTAATAACGTATTCTCTTACAGATAAACGAACACCTTGCTTCTGCAAAAACTGCTTCATGTAATGAGCCTCCCTTCTTTTCGTAGTGTTTCTATATGATTTAATTTAGCTTTACACACGCATGAGTGAATAGCAAGCTTTTTTTGCCGGAATAGACAAAAATATATTTATCATTTAACAGCTCCCTTTGTGGATATCTTGCTTAATACATGCCTACATACTATACTTTGTATTGGAAGTACATATTTATTCTTTTCATTTTTATATCGTTTTCAGGAGGAATTAAAATGACAGATACAATAAATAAACACCCTTCAGCTGTAGAAAAAGTCATTCGTGAACGCCGTGCCGTTAAAAATGATTATAACGATAAGCGTGTGACTGAAGAAGTTGTCCGCGACTTATTAGAAAAATCTATCTGGGCACCTACTCACGGATTAAGACAACCGTGGAACTTTATTTTTATTGATAAAGAAAACTTACCAGATTTCGCAAAAAAAGTTGCTGCTACATATCCAGAAGAGCGTCAACAAAACCGTGAAGATTACATGAATATTCCGAACGCCGTTTTAATCGTGACGATGGAAGAACCTGAGAAACAAAAGCAGTGGGAAGAAAATTACGGAGCTGTCGCAACGATGATCCAGAACTTCTGGCTACTCGCTTGGGAATTAAAATTAGGTGTCGTTTGGAAAACGAATCCACATATGTTTGATCCTAAAATGAAAGATATTTTAAACATTCCAGATAATCAAAAGATTGTCGGATTCATCCATCTCGGATACTTTGATGAAGCACCTGAGCCACGTGAACGATTATCAATTGATGACAAATTTTCAACGTATCAAGCTTAATTCTTTTAAATACCGAACAACACAATGCTTTAAAATCATATATCCTGTCATTTCTTCGCCAAAGGCTGATTAACTGTCCGCACGCGAAAGAAATGCCAGGATATTTTTGTTGCGTGACATCCTCTAAAATCTATTTATAATTTTCTGACGATTACTGTTGACAGAACATACGATATCATTTAATATCATCATTAACAATTTAAAATTGATGCTGAGAAGAAGAGTAGTAATCAAATGAATGCTTACCAGAGACCTAGTGGTGCTGTGAACTAGGAAGCGGTTGTTGATGAATGGACTTCGGAGCTTCCAAACTGAACAGAGAATCTAAGTAGGCTTTGGCGAAATATCTCTTTCGATATCATGAGATTTAATACTTTGAGTGAGCACATATGTGCTAATAAAGGTGGTACCGCGAATTCCTCGTCCTTTTAATTTGGATGCAGGATTTTTTATGTTTAATTTTTATGAATACAATTTAATAATGTCACAATCAATGAGTAAGAAGAGTACTTTTTGCGGATAATCAATACAGAGAGCTAGTGAAGCTGAGATGCTAGCATGATTTGTAAAAAGGAATGGCCTTACGAGAGATGTCCGGAAATAACACGTATGGACGTCCGGTATTCCGCCGTTATATGGATAGAGTATCAGACAGAATCGTCTCGTACTTGATTATAAGATAGAGATTTCATAATCTCTCCCGTGAGGTGGCACCGCGACTATATTCGCCCTCTATACATGTTAAGCGCATGTATAGAGGGCTTTTTTATATTTAAAAGGAGGAACGACACGTGACGAAACAAAATATTTTACCGTACAAATTATTAAAGAAAAACGCTGACACACTAACGCCTGTAACTATTTTCAAACGTCTACACGGAAAGAAAAAATTCTTACTAGAAAGTTCATTTCAACACGAAGAAAAAGGAAAGTATTCATATATCGGGGCTAATCCGTATGAAGAAATTATTGAAAGAAATGGACAGACGACCGTCATTAATTACGAAACAGATACGACAGAGACTATCCAAGTAGACGCTCTCTCATATATTGCAGATCACTTACCAAAACTAACGACTGACTTACCTTTACCATTTACGGGAGGTGCGATTGGTTACACTGCGTATGATATCGCTCGGGAACAATATAACTTTGGTGAACCGTTAGAAGATCCGCTTCATATGCCAGACGTTCACTTCATGGTTTATAAAGATTTAATTGCATATGAACATAGTACGGAAACTGCTTATTTAATTGCTACGAACCTTCATGATGAAGGTGAGTCACAACTTGATAAACGTTTAAAGTCGCTTGAAAATATTTTAGGAGAACACGTATCGATAGCAGATCCGGATACAGAACCAATTTCCTTTACACCTGAAATACCGAAAGAAGCATTCGTAAAAAAAGTAGCAGCAGCTAAAGAATATATTGCAGCTGGCGAAGTGTCACAAGTTGTTTTATCCCAGCGCATGCAAGCAAATATTGGTGAAGATACGTTTTCAATCTACCGTAAATTACGAACGGCCAATCCATCCCCTTATATGTTTTACGTTGATTTCGCAGACTATTTAATTATTGGCGCTTCCCCGGAAAGTCTCGTCCAAACGTCTGGAAACAACATCGTGACGAACCCAATCGCCGGCACACGAGCACGCGGGTTAACGAAGGATGAGGATGAGCGACTAGCAAAAGAATTATTAGCTGATAAAAAAGAAACGAATGAACACGAAATGCTCGTGGAACTAAGCAAACGAGAGATTCAACCTATTTGTGAAAAAGACAGCTTAAGTGTGCCGACGTATATGAAAATTGAAAAATACGAACACGTCATGCACATCGTTTCTGAAGTTCACGGAACGCTAAAAAAAGATTGTACGAGTATGGACGCCTTAAAAGCTTGTTTACCTGCAGGCACTGTCTCTGGTACACCAAAAAAACGGGCGATGGAAATTATTAATGACCTTGAACGTCATAAACGCGGTTTTTACGGCGGTGGACTCGGTTACATTACATTTAAACACGATATTAATATCGCGTTAGCTATTCGGTCTCTCGTCATTAAAGACCACACAGCTTATTTACAATCAGGCGCAGGAATCGTCGCTGATTCTGTGCCAGAAAAAGAATATGAAGAAACGATGCAAAAAGCAAAATCACTTATCCAATTAGATAAATAATGACAGAAAGGAGCTTCACCTGATGAAACGTTTTCTTAATAAATTAGTAAACAATGAACATTTAACGATTGAAGAAATGAAAGAAGCGACAACTTTATGTTTGCAACAGTCAACATCCGAAGCAGAAATGGGAGCATTTCTAACAGCACTTCGCGTTAAAGGAGAAACGGCTGATGAAGTGACGGGTATCGTTGAAGTTATTCGTTCTCATTCACCGCTTCATTCTTTAAAAATAGATAATGTCATCGACAACTGTGGAACCGGAGGCGACCATTCAAATAGTTTTAACATTAGCACGACGACTGCTTTCGTCTTAGCTGGAGCAGGTATTACTGTTCCAAAGCACGGAAATAGAAGTATTTCTAGCAGTACAGGTAGTGCTGACGTTTTAGAATATTTAGGTGTTTCATTATCGCTAACAGATGAACAAACAGAAGAAATGTTACAAAAAAATCAAATATCATTTTTATTTGCACCTCACGTTCACTCAGTTATGAAACACTTTATGAACGTTAGGCGAGCACTAAAAATACCGACGATATTTAACATGATTGGACCATTAACGAATCCCATTGAACTCGATTCACAACTACTCGGTGTATATGACCGCGATTTATTGCCCATTATGGCACAATCACTTAATAAACTAGGTCGTAAGCGAGCAGTCATCGTTAACGGTGCAGGGCAAATGGATGAAGCATCGCTCGCTGGTAAAAACCATTTAATTTTACTAGACGATGGAAAAATCACTCCGTTCACATTAACACCTGAAGACGTTAAATTACCGACGTATACGCTAGAAGATATTAAAGGTGGCGACGCGAAACAAAATGCTAATATTTTATTAAGCGTCCTTCGCGGTGAAAAGAGTCCTTATTTAGATACCGTTTTATTAAATGCAGCACTTGGATTTTATGCACATGGACTCGTAGATAGCCCCCTGCACGGCGTCGAATTAGCAAAAGAAAGCATTTATTCAGGAGCAGCACTCAAACGACTCCAAACATTAATTGATTATAGTAAGCAAATAACTGAAGAGGTGAGTTAAATGACGATTTTAGATAAAATTATTACTGAAAAGAAAAAAGAAGTGACACAATTAAAGATAAAGCCGATTGAAAAAGGGATACAAAAAGACGTTATACCATTTAGCGAACGAGTGAAAGCATCAACAAACATTAGTATCATCGCAGAAATAAAACGTTCCTCCCCGTCAAAAGGAGCGATTCAAATGGCAGTCGACCCTGCCGCACAAGCGAGAAAATACGAAGCGCTCGGTGCAAACGCGATATCAGTTTTAACAGATGAACCCTTTTTCAACGGAACGATGGATGACTTACGCGCTGTTCGTCAAGCTGTAGACGTGCCGATTTTATGCAAAGATTTTATGATTGATACGATTCAAATCGATCATGCGAAAGCTGCCGGTGCTAATATCATTTTACTCATCGTCGCAGCGCTCGATGATCAAACGCTTAAAAACCTTTACGATTATGCTCGTGCCGAGGATTTAGAAATAATCGTCGAAGTCCACAACGAGGAAGAAATGGAGCGTGCGTTAAAGTTAAACCCTGAAATTGTCGGGATAAATAACCGCGATTTAAAAACATTTACCGTCGATTTAAAGACAACACATCGAATCGCTTCAATGGTCGAAGGTAAAGACATTATTTTAATTAGCGAAAGCGGTATGCAAGAAAAAGAGAACGTCGTTGAAGTAGCGGATTTCGGCGCTTCAGTCGTCTTAATCGGCGAAACGTTTATGCGTTCAACAAATTTAGAGCAGACGTTTGATGACTTAACAATTGCTAAACGTATTAAAGGGACAACATGAAATGAACGTTAAAATATGCGGGGTTCAATCGCCTGAGATTGCTAGAGAAACAGTTGCTGCTGGGGCTGACTTTATCGGTTTCGTTTTTGCGCGAAGCACACGACAAATTACCGTCGAACAAGCGAAAGAAATAAGTGAAAGCATACCAAACGGAGTGAAAAAAGTAGGCGTTTTCGTTAATGAAGACGTCTCTACAATCAACGATATCGTAAAAGCTGTACCACTTGATGTTGTGCAACTTCACGGAGATGAAGATGCAACAGTTGCTGAACGAGTGGAAGCAAAAGTGATCAAAGCAATACCTATTAATGAATTAACAGAAGACATGATTGAAAGTTATCCAGCAAATTATTTTTTAGTTGATAGCCCGCCGAAACAATATCGCGGAGGTTCAGGTGAATCATTTAATTGGGATGAGTTGCTTAAGTACGATTTCGGGCAAAAGAAACTTATTTTAGCCGGTGGATTAAACGAAGATAATATTAAGCAAGCGATAAACGCTGTTCATCCATTTGGCGTGGACGTCTCTTCCGGAGTCGAAACGGATGGTAAGAAAGATATCGATAAAATTATTAAATTTATTAAACGAGCAAAAGAAAGGTGATATAAATGACAACGTATGAATATCCAGATGATAGCGGTCGTTACGGAAGTTTTGGAGGGAAGTTCGTTCCGGAATTACTCATGCCTGCCCTCATTGAACTAGAGAGTGCTTATAAAGAAGCAATGGCTGACTCTGCCTTTACAGATGAACTAAATGATTATTTAACGTCTTATGTCGGACGAGAAACGCCACTTTTTCATGCAAAAAACTTAACTGAAAAAATCGGTGGAGCACAAATTTATTTAAAGCGTGAAGATTTAAACCATACAGGTGCCCACAAAATAAATAATACGATTGGACAAGCATTACTAGCGAAGCGGATGGGTAAACATAAAATTGTCGCAGAAACAGGCGCCGGACAACACGGTGTTGCTACAGCAACAGTTTGTGCATTGTTAGGACTTGAATGTATCGTCTTTATGGGTGAAGTTGATATTCAAAGGCAAAAATTAAATGTCTTTCGTATGGAATTGTTAGGTGCAACAGTCAAAAGTGTTTCTCAAGGGAGCGGAACGTTGAAAGACGCTGTGAACGAAGCTCTTAGATATTGGGTCAGTCACGTGAGTGATACGCATTATATTTTAGGGTCTGTCGTCGGCCCGCATCCATTTCCACAAATTGTTCGTGATTTCCAAGCAATCATTGGCGAAGAAACAAAGCGACAAATTAAACATGAAGCTAATCAATTACCCGATGCCGTCGTTGCATGCGTCGGTGGTGGTAGTAATGCGATGGGAATGTTCTATCCTTTTATTAATGATGAATCAGTTAAGTTATACGGGGTTGAAGCAGGCGGTGTAAGTATTTCTTCTGGCAAGCACGCCGCTACATTAACTGCTGGAGATAAAGGTATTCTTCACGGAACGATGACTCATTTACTTCACGATGAACACGGTCAAATTAAAGATACCTTTTCTATTTCTGCCGGGCTTGACTACCCTGGCGTCGGTCCTGAACATAGCCACTTACACGAAATTAATCGCGTAACATACGATTCTGCAACAGACGATGAAGCATTAAAAGCCTTCCAACTATTGTCAAAAACCGAAGGAATTATACCTGCCTTAGAAAGCGCCCACGCAGTTGCATACAGTTGTAAAGTTGCTGAAAACATGTCTCCTGATGAAATAGTTGTCATTTGCTTATCTGGACGTGGTGACAAAGATGTCGAACAAGTAAAAGAAGCACTGGAGGAAAATAGCTATGAGTAAACAATTCATCGCACAATCGTTAAGTGAAAAACAAGAAGCTAATCAAAATCTTTTCGTTCCTTATATTATGGCTGGTGACGGCGGTCTTGATGCACTCAATGAACAAATTTCTTTCCTTGAATCTTGCGGTGTAGCAGCTATCGAATTAGGTGTTCCCTTTTCTGATCCAGTAGCAGATGGGCCAACGATACAAGCAGCCGGCGAACGTTCTTTAGAAAATGGCACGACATTGCCTGGTGTACTTGACGTTTTGAAACAAAATAAAAATGAACGTTCTGTACCGATTATTTTAATGACGTATATAAACCCATTATTTAAATATGGCATTGAAAAACTTGCCAAAGACGCTGCTGAATCAGGTGTCTCAGGTATCATTATTCCAGATATCCCTTTAGAAGAGGAATCGCTCTTACAACCTTATTTAACAGCCCATGAAATTGCATTCATTCGTTTAGCCGCTATGACGAGCCCGCAGGAAAGACTCATTGAACTCGCTCAAAGAACAGAAGGATTTTTATATGCTGTTTCAGTAACAGGAACGACAGGTGCACGGGCAACTCATGAAGATGAAGTATATAACTATTTACAACACTTAAAAGAAAATTGTCACACACCTGTTTTAGCAGGTTTTGGTGTTTCTAATGCTGAACAAGCACAGACACTTAGTAAGAGTTGTGATGGCGTTATCGTCGGGAGTACAATCGTTGACTTACTACATCAAGGGAAATTAGACGATATTCGTCAGCTCATTGAAAGTAGTTTATAATAGATGTATTAAACGAACGGAGGTACTTTTTTCATGAACCAAATAGCATGTGAAGGAGATCGCGATATTGTTGGAGCTAGCTTTACACTTTCGGCAATGAGCGATGATTACGTGAACATTATTTTAAATGCAATCAATGAAACTGACACGTCAAAAGTATGGCTACATACAGACGATGTCACAACGACTATTCGTGGGAAGATAGCTCACGTATTCGATATTACCCAGGCAATATTTTTACACGCCTCACAAACTGGCGAACATATTAGCTTTCAGTCAACGTACTCCATTGGTTGCCCAGGTGATTCTGATGCTGACGTATTTATGGCTGAAGATGACACAAGACAAAACGAAGAAAAAGTTAAGGATGTTAAGCAATATGTTGCAGCAAAATTCTCTCTTTATCCGTTAACTCAAGGTCATTATATGGATACTATTTACGGTCAAATCGAAGCGATGAAAGAATTCGTAGACGTTAAACACGCTCATTATTCAACGTATTTGTCCGGCGACACGTTAAGTGTGTTTCGTGGACTAGAAAGCGCCTTTCGTGCTACTGTAGCAAGTGGATCAAGTCACACAGTTATGACTGTTTCACTTTCATCTAACAGCCCTTCTCACAAATAATCGTTAAATGAAACTGTGTATCCCATTATTTCCCAGGAAATGATGACACTGTAAAAGAGGTGTTTTAATTGTCTAGCGAAAAATCACTCACATCAATGGAAGAAATTGATGCGTTTATAATGAATAACCGGTTTTCCTTGCTTTATTTTTCACGAGAAAATTGTTCCGTCTGTCACGGACTACTTCCTCAAGTAGAGGCTATCATTAATAATTATCCGAACATTCAGCTCGGACTCATTGACACAGACGATATCCAAGCAGTTGCTGGTAAGTTTTCCATCTTTACAGTTCCTGTTATCCTTCTATTCATTGAAGGTAAAGAAATGATGAGAGAAGCACGGATCGTTCATTTAGATATTTTCGAGGAAAAGTTAGCGAAGCTTTACGTAAATAGTTAAATCTTTTATCGTTCATCTTCTGTTCATATTGAATGATTACTATATGATTAGAACATTTGAGCGTCACACGCTTTAAAAGATAAAGGAGAGATTTTTTTGAACACATATAGCAAATTGTTACTTCGTTTTTCAGCATTATTCGCTTTATTAGGAGCATTTATCGGGTCACACATGGCCGGATCATCTAGTTATGAATTCCAATCCGTCCACGCACACATTCTCGTTGTCGGTTGGTTATCTTTATTCGCTTTTGCCGTCTTTTACAAAGTTTTCACAGTAAACAGTCCATTACTTGCTAAAATTCATGTATGGACAGCGATCATAGGATCAATCGGCCTCACAACAGGTATGTGGTTATACTACGTGAATCCATTCAATATGGACGGTGCATTTCCACTTATATTCTTTATCGTCGGTGGATCTACTTTAATGATTAGCTTCTTCGTATTCGCCATTATGGCGTTTATGACAAAAGAATAATAAACATAGCAAGAGCTCACAACTAGTAGTTAACCGATCGTTGTGAGCTTATTTTTTAACGAGTTTTGCTTGCAAAACAAGCCTTCCCTCATCTTGATCGAGCTCATAATCACACGTCGATAACGTAATGATTTGATCATCTGTTGTGACGTCTACATCAGAAGTGAACTTACTCATTTCCTTAATGTCAGTTAGTAATTCCTCATACGCCTCATCAGTCGCAAAATCTGTTTGAATGTAATCAAACGCTGTTAACGTATGATAGACAGCAAAGACTTCCGCTTCATAACTTTCATATAACGTATCAAACGTAAATGTTTTATGTTCATGAAAAAAATCTTCATCTAAAAACTTCGTTAAATGTTGAAACATAGAGCCATCTTTCATCCGGTGCCCATAAACGATAATATTTTTCTCCTCATCTAATGCATCAATGTCATTTCGATAATCAAGAAAAATACTTCCAGCACGCGTCTCTTCTAAATAAAAGTTACACGTTAAATACTGCTCATTATCATCTGCTTGCACAACCGGATAATCAATTTGTGTACCATCAATCGTCAACCAACCGACAGCATCTTCATTTTCCTCAAGCAACTGATCAAACCCTGAGCGAACAGACCCATCATCATTCACTTCTCCTAAAGCATGTGCAGAATCATAAAACTTTTCTTGTATCTCACTTAACATTTTTCTGTTTTTATAATAATCAATCGCAATTTCTCCAAGTCCGTACGCCGCATAAACAAAAACAGCGATACACGTAACTGTTATAACGCGTGATAGCCATTTGCGTAGTGGACTCTTTTTTACATCTTTCACGAATATCACCCTTTACATCGTATGAACAGGAATAATATACATCCCCAACTTTTCATCTTTTTTTACGACTGCTTTAATTCCGTAAATTTCTTCAATCGTTTCTTCAGTCATTACTTTTTCCGGACGACCTGCGTCAACGACCTCTCCATCTTTCATCGCTATTAATTGATTGCTAAACTGAATGGCTTGCGTCATATCATGTAATACCATGACGACAGTGAGTCCATATGATTTATTTAATTGTTTCACTAACTTTAATAAATCATATTGATAAAAAACATCTAAGTTAGCTGTCGGCTCATCTAAAAATAAGTAAGGCGTTTTTTGTGCTAAGGCCATAGCAATCCATACACGTTGCTGTTGTCCGCCTGAAAGCTGGCTAACGATATCATTTTTCCTTGATAAAAGCCCTGTACTAGTAAGTGCCCATTCAACGATTGAACGATCTTCTTCAGTATATGCTGAGAAAGAACGCTTATAAGGCAAACGGCCATAATAAACTAAATTTTCTACAGTCATTTCGCTCGGTACGTCATTTTGCTGGTGAACGACAGCCATCTTTTTTGCGAGTCCTTTGAGCGAATAGGTCGTTAACAATTTGTCATCTAATGTTACAACACCCGATTGCGGTTGCAAATGCTTTGTTAGCACACCGAGCAACGTCGATTTACCGCTACCATTCGGTCCGATAATAGTCGTTATTTCTCCTTGTTTAATAAATCCGCGTATATTTTTCAGTCGTTTTAACCCATCCTGATAAGCGAAAGATACGTTATTAATTTCCATAGATACGATCACTCTTTCTTAGCATAAATATTAAGAATGGCCCACCGATAACTGCCATAATAATTGACGCAGGAATTTCAATTGGCGCTATCATCGTCCGCCCAATCGTATCAGCGAATAGAACGAGCCACGCTCCCGCTAAAATCGAAAAAGGAATAAGTAATTTATGATTATTTCCGACAAACGTCCGGCCAATATGTGGAATGAGCAATCCGACGAATGTAAACATACCCGCTATTGAAGTTGCAATGGCTGCTAATAACACAGCGACAATCGCTAAAACAAACCGCGCACGATTGACGTTAAAGCCTAAGTTTTTTAACGTTTTATCTTTTAAAGACAAATGGTTACACCAAGCAAATAAAGTTGTTGCTATAAGGAGACCAATCGTTCCATAAATAGATATAACAGTCACATCATTCCACGTTTTCATCGTCAATGTCGATGCCGTGACAGACACACTATTCATCATACTATTCGCATTCGTCAACTGCAGAAGTTCACTTAATCCAGAGAATAACACGTGAATCGCAACACCGATTAAAATCATCCGTAACGGATTTAGTCCTGACTTCCAAGAAAATAAATAGACGAGTAAAAAAGCAAATGCTCCACCGATAAAAGCGAAAAATGGCGTGTAAAAAAATAATGATGGGAAAAATGTTAACGCAAGTAACGTAAAGAAACCTGCACCAGAAGAAACACCGATAATTCCTGGTTCTGCTAATGGATTACGCATAACTGCTTGTAGGAGAACACCAGATACAGCGAGTGATGCGCCTGCGAAAAGAGAAATAATAATTCTCGGAAATCGTAAATCTTTTATAATCGCTAGTTGTTCACTTTCTCCACTTAATAAAGATATAAACAGCTCAGACAGTGTAATAGGAAGACTCCCGGATGTCAGAGCGTACAAAACAGTCACACATAATATGATAATGATTGTAGCGAAACTTAATATTTTCTTCATTTGCTGTCTTCCTCTACTCAATTAATCGTCAGTCCCGTGCAGTATATCAACTAATTGTTCTAACGCTTCAATAACTGCTAAATTAGCCGTCGTACCGAATAACGTTTCTTCTAAATCATAGACTTCATCATTCGTTACTGCATCAAAGTGTTTCCATATATCATTTTCTTTAAATTCTTCATCAAACATCTTTACAACTTCTTCTGGCATGCCGTGCGCTGCCCGTAAGATAATATCAGGATTCGTCTGTTGTAAGTGTTCAGTATTCACGGCAGTGTACTCAACGTCACTTTCAGATGATGCATAAACATTTTGTCCGCCTGCCCGTTTAACGAGGTCACCTAAGTACGAGTGTTCAGTCGCAACGAGATAACTTCCTGGCACGCCTAATAAAATAAGTACTGAAGGTTGATCTGCCCCACTAACTTTTTCCTCTACCTTTTGCATTCTTTCATCAAAGTCTGCAATTAACTCTTCAGCTAAGCTTTCTCTATCATACGTTTCCGCTAAATTTTCAATCGATGACAGTAAACCGTCAATACTTTCAAGATCAATATACGTTACAGGTGTTTCAGTTTTTTCATAATATTCGCCGACATCATCTTTTAACGATGTCACAGATAAAACGTCTGTCGGGCGAAGCGATTGAATGATTTCCATATCAGGCTCCATCGCTAAACCTACTTCAGTAGCATCGTTATAGCGTTCCGATAAATCTTTGTACGTTGTCGGTACACCGACTAAATCGAGGTCAAGTGCTTCTGCAATTTCTACGAGCGCAACAGTTGTCGCTACAATACGTTCTGATGAATCTTCTACATCCTTATCTGTCTGCTCACTTGCTTCGTTACTTCCACTAGATTCTGCACTACAACTAACGAATAACAAACAAGTACATATTAGAGCTAATGCGATTATTAACTTTTTTCGCATACATATATCTCCTTCTTATCTTTCAAAATTATTATCAATACGTAAAGGGAGTCTTACCGTAATTAACGATAAGACTCACACATATATTAGTTAAAACGTCTACGTAACTGTAATGCTAATGGTGTTAATGAACCGATTAATAATAGAGCATATAATAAAATATTACTCGTATCACCTGTTTTTGGATTTAATGGCTGTCCTGTTGAACTGCCTTTATTATCTTGCTTATCACCAAATGTCGGCTTGTCAGGACCTTGATTACTTGATGGTGTATTTTCAGATCCTTTATCACCACTTCCTGATGAACTCTCACCCATTTCATCACCTGCTGAAGCAACTGAGAATGGACCATTACCGTTATCTTTATTGTTCGTACCAACGAGCATCTCATCTTTTACTTCAATTTCTTCTTGGCTACCCTTAACGAAAGATAAAATAGCCTCATGCGACTCGTTATAGCCTGGGAATCCAGGAATAGCTCCTGATGGAACTGAAATAAACATACTTAATAATTGGTCAGATAAGTCGTTATCAACTCTTAACTGAACAACGATTGATCCATCTTTATTCGTTTTCACAACTAAAGCTTTTCCATATTGATTTTTCAATTCTTTAACCATTTCTCCATTTGAAATCGTTAATTGAACATACTTGTTACCGTCTTTTTCTAATAAAAGAGCTGGCTTTAAGAAAAATTCGTTCGCTACTGATTCTTTGTTGCCATCTTTGTGCTTAATAATAAAGTCAATTTCATATGCTTTATCAGGGACGAGTGTTTCTTTATTCGTATCTTCTTCCTCTTCATCTTTAGAAGGGGTTTCATCTTTTCCTGTATCCCCATTATTTTCTTCTTCATCTACTTCGTCTTCATCATCTGTGCCTTCTTCGCCTTCGTTACCATCATCTTCTTCGTCTGTGCCTTCTTCACCTTCGTCATCATTGTTTTCTTTAACGAAAGATAATGAAACTTCATGTTCCATCGCTCCGAAGTTAGGGTTATTCGTATCGATTGTCATTCCAAAAACTAATTCCTCTTCTAATGCCCATACGTGTTCAAATTGGAACGTGTATGTTCCATCTTCAGCAATTTCACTCCACGTTACTTCTTCACCATTAATCGTTAGCGAAGTAATATATTGTGCACTGTTTCCATTTATCTGAATATATTTTTTCCCGTCTTTATGAACGAGCGTCGCCGGATTGTCGAAGTATCTCTCAATCATCGAAGTATCTGTTACATACGTAACTTCTTCCGTCTCATCAGCATCAGTAATTAGATCTCCTGGTACACGGTTATCTTCTTCATCTTCTTCTGGCGCTTCTGGTTCTTCTTCCGGCTCATTTGGCTCTTCTTCTGGTTCTTCTGGTTCTTCCTCTGGTTCTTCCATTTCCGGTAAATCGTTCAATCCGTTAATAACGAATCTTAACCCTACATCATCATGTTCAAACTGAAGTCCTGCCATATCTACTTTATAGCTAACTAACGCATCAACGGTTGATTGTAATTCATTAAGCGTAAATGTCATTTGCTCACCGTCAACGACTGCATCATTTCCTTGAATAGAAAATGCAGAAAAAGTAAATCCTTCAATTGTCGGTATAGTAATTCTCAGCTTCGCATCATCTCCGTCAATAATTAATGTCGCTTCGTCATTAATATATTGCGCCGCTGTTGATGGTTCATCTTTATCACTTTGTAAAACGTCAATATCTACTATATGTTCACCATCTTCAATCGATGAAACGTCAATCGAGTTGGCCATAACCGTTGAACCAATAAATAAAACTGATAATAATGCGATAGCAATAACGGCTATCTTCTTCGGGAAACTCCCCATTCTTTACCTCTCCTTTAGATGAAATGTTTTAGTTCACTCTTAATTTTCTCGCGATAATAAATAATCCAGTTGCTCCTAACAATAAACTCGCGTAAAGCAAAATCGGTGATTCATCACTTGTCGGTGGATTTGCTTCTGCTTTACCACCTGTTTGTTCACCTGCTTCGTTAGAAGATGCAGATTCTTCACTATCACTACTTGCAGTTGCTAACCCACTCACATCAAACACAGCCCTAGCCGTGTGAGTCGTATCATATAAATCAGGTACGACGATATGCATATCTATCGGTACAGGATTTGATAAATCTCCACTCACTTGAAACTTAACTGTTCTCGTTTTATTTCCTTCATCTTCACTGACAACAGTCACTGGTCCATTCGGTGTAGAAAGTTCCTTCACCATATCACTACCAGTAATTGTTAATTGAATCGTTTGCACACCGCCGTTTACAGTTAACGTCGCTGGCTTAGAAAAATATCCGTCAGCAATAGATGTATTATCATTCCCAGATTCTTTCATCTCATAATTAACCTCATACGTTCCATCAGCAATTGCTTGTGCCGAAACGCTTCCTAAACATGCAAATAAAGACATAAATAGGACAAGCCCTATTAATAAATAACGTTTCATTTGTAACATCAGCCTCTCTCATCTCATAGTTAATAAACAAACTTTACTGCAAACAGCTTAAAAGCTCCCTCCCTTTTATTCCGTCATATGTATTTATACTTTTCTAGCGGCCTAATTTTCATTGTATAGCAAAGTCACCTGAAAAATACATAAAAACATGAATAAAAGATGAATATAATGTGACAATTTTGTGAACAAAATAAACTCATTTGATGATAATGCTTTGTTTATAGACATTACAAAGATATAATTTGTTCATATTTAATGATAATAAATGTCAATTAGTAATATAAATTGATATTCTAACTATTTTTTAGTACAATATATTATCGGGAACAAACATTAAGTCGCTTTTTATTTACAAAAAGCACAACTAAAATTTCAAAAAACAAAAATGAAGGTGAAATAATTATGAAGAAGTATTTTTCTTCAAAAATGGGATTTTTCTTTACCGCAGTCGTTTTACTCTGGATAAAATCTTATTTCGTCTACTTATTCGAATTTAATCTTGATATTCAAAATAAAATGCAGCACTTTCTCTTATTTTTCAATCCGATGAGCTCAATGCTCTTCTTTTTAGGGATTGCTCTATTCATTAAAGGAAGAAAAATGGGGATATGGATTATTACGATCGACATACTCATGACGCTTCTTTTATATGCAAATGTCGTTTTCTATCGCTTTAACACTGACTTCATTACGTTACCTGTCTTAACACAAACGAGTAACTTCGGGAGTTTAGGTAGTAGTATTGCTAGTCTCGTTCAGTGGACTGACGTGTATTTCATCGCTGACGCTGCTTTATTAATCGTTCTTTACCGTTTATTCAGTAAGAACTGGTCAAATGAACGGTTAAAACTTCGAAAACCAATTCTCGTTTGGATAGCAGCTGTTATGGCGTTTACAATTAACTTAAGTTTGGCAGAGTCAGATCGTCCACAATTATTGAAACGAACATTTGATAGAAATTACATCGTTAAGTACTTAGGCGCTTATAACTTTGCCGTCTATGACGCGATTCAAAACGTTCAAACGTCAACACAGCGAGTTTTAGCTGACAGTAACGATATGACTGTCGTTGAAAACTACACGAAAAATAAATTTGCTGAACCAGACGAAGATTTATTCGGAATTGCTGAAGGTAAGAATATTATTAAAATTCACTTAGAGTCTTATCAATCATTTCTAATTGATTATGAGCTTCACGGGGAAGAAGTGACGCCTTTCCTTAATTCGTTAGCACGAAATGAAAGTGGCGACTTTACGTACTTTGAAAACTTCTTCCATCAGACAGAACAAGGAAAGACAGCGGATGCTGAACTGATCATGGATAACTCTTTATATGGATTACCTCAAGGATCAGCATTCGTCACGAAAGGAAAAAACACGTATCAAGCACTTCCTGCCATTTTAGGTCAGGAACAAGATTACACGAGCGCAGTTTTCCACGGGGATAGTAAGTCATTTTGGAACCGCGATGAAATTTATAAAGAATTTGCGATTGATAAATTCTTTGACGACACATATTACGATATGAGTCCAGAACAAGTCATTGGTTACGGGTTAAAAGACAAGCCATTCTTTGAGGAATCAATGCCTCTACTAGAAGATTTAGAAGAACCATTTTATGCACATATGATGACATTAACGCACCACCATCCATATTTAATTGATGAAGAAGATGCATCGATTGACCCTGCTGAAACAGGTGATGGATCTGTCGACCGTTACTTCCAAACTGCACGTTACTTGGATGAGTCGCTTGAACAATTCTTTGATGACTTAAAAGAATCTGGTTTATACGAAGACTCTGTCATTATGATTTATGGTGACCATTACGGTATTTCAGAAAACCACCACCGAGCGATGACAGAAATTATCGGTGAAGAAATGAATGATTATAAAAATGCGCAATTACAGCGTGTGCCGTTTATGATTAAAGTTCCTGGGGCTGAAGGACAAGGTGTTGTCGATGAATATGGTGGACAAGTAGATGCTGTACCAACGTTACTTCACCTACTCGGCATTAAAGCGCAAAACTATATTGTCTTTGGAACAGATTTATTCTCAGAAAACCATAAAGACTTTGTTTCATTCAGAAACGGTGACTTTATTACACCAGAATATAGCTTTATAAAAGATCGCTTTTACGATAACGAAACAGAAGAAGAAATTGAGCCAACTGAAGAAATGAAGGACGCTCGAGACACCGTACAAAAAGAACTAGAACTATCAGATAAAGTCTTATTCGGAGACTTATTACGGTTTTATCAACCGACCGAGAACTGGACACCAGTAAACGCATCTGATTACTTTTACGGAAATTAAATCAAAGTGGAGCTCACGAGCTCCACTTTTTATTTCACTATGAAAGGAACGAAGGTGTACGTACATGGGACATAAAGATGTTGAAGATTATTTAAATGACGGCATACACGGCGTGAAATTACCGAAAGACGATGAACGGAAACAATATCTCGGAACGTTACGAGAAAGAATTGTGTTAGCTTTAACAATTGGCCAAGTGATGACTGACTCAGGCATCCAAACGCTCGAAGAACAAATGAAGAAACATCCATCAAGTAAATTACTCATCAACGGAAAGGTTGCTTATCGCTTTTTAGCAGAAGAAATTAAAGTAGCTAACACGCATAACATCCCTTACACAATCGTTGCTGATGAAGAAAATGATACAGATGTCGGCGCCGTCTTAACGAAAGACTACGCGGTTAATCAGAAAGAAATTTATCTCGTGAAAGATCGTACACATGAGCAAGAATACGTCGAACAAAATGAAAAGAAATCTCTTTTAACAGCTATTAAACAATTTTTCTCACCGAATAAATAAAATCCTTAAATGAGGGCACATCACACACCACTTCCCTCACTTAAGGATTTTTTTATAATTTTTGTCCATAATATTTACTTGCTGAAAAGCCTCTACCTAAAATATCAGACGCATTAATAAACACGACGAAAGATGTCGGATCTTCCTGCTCTAACTTTTTCTTCATATAGACAGCTTCTGACTGCTCAGCCACACAAAGAATCATCGTTCGTTCCTCGTTTGAAAAGCCTCCAATCGACCGCACTTTTGTAAACCCACGATCAATCCCGTCTTGAATCAATGTCTGCATCTCCTCTTCTTCTTTCGTAATAATTAAAATAAGTTTCGAAGCCGTCGTCCGCAGTTGCACGAAATCAATCGCTTTACTTGAAATAAAAATACTCATTAGTGCAAATAAAGTCGTTTCTAAACTGAAAACGAATAGTGATGTCGTTACAACGAGTCCATCGACAATTAATTGCGAATAACCACTTGAAATATTCGTAAACTTCTTTAAAATTTGCGCAAGTGCCGCAGTACCACCTGTCGACCCATTGCCTTTATAGACGATACCTAGTCCGACACCTAAAACAATTCCACCATATAAGGAGCCTAAAAATGGATTCGTAACAGTGACAGATATATTTTGTGTTAACCAAATAACAAATGGTACCCAAAATGTTCCGACGAGCGTTTTCCCTCCGAAGTGTTTCCCCATCGTCAATAATCCAATAACGAAAATTGGAAAGTTAATTAAAAACTGCACGAATGCTGGGCGAAATCCATACATCTCGTACAAAATCGTGCTCACACCTGAAATACCTCCTGCAGCTAATTGAGCAGGAAGTAAGAAAATATTATAACCAAGTCCGACAAGCGTCGCACCGACAATAACTAATCCATATTCAAACAATGTTCTTTTCATTGATAGATGTCCTTTCTCAAAGAAAATATTCACAATAAATCGTTCTTATTTTAACACGTCTATTCATAACATTTCATTAAAACATCTTCTTTTCTACAATTCTGTTTATTTTGACTAACGAAGGTATGATATGATGATGTTGATTAGCTTACATATTATGAGGAGGAGAAACAATAGATGGCAAAAGACGTATTATTTCAAGAAATGGATAATGGAGTTGCTACAATCACTCTCAATCGACCAAAAGCTCTCCACTCTTTAAATAGCAATATGCTACATCCAATCAAGCAAACCATTGAACAGTGGAAAGATAATGACGCGATTAAATTAGTCGTTTTAAAAAGTTCCTCAGAGCGAGCGTTTTGTGCTGGTGGAGATATGAAAACAATTTATGAAGCAAAAAATAATGATGAAGCCCTCCGTCAAGCAGATGACTTCTTTACACTTGAGTATTCACTCGATGCCCTTCTTTACGATTTCCCTAAACCGATCGTCGCTATGTTAGACGGCATCGTCATGGGTGGTGGTGTCGGGCTATCTTATGGAGCGAGTCACCGTATCGTGACTGATGCGACAAAGTGGGCGATGCCAGAAATGAATATTGGTTTCTTTCCTGACGTCGGAGCAGGTTACTTCTTAAATAAAGCACCTGGAAGCATTGGTGTTTACTTAGCATTAACAGGAGCAGTCATATCCGGCTCTGATGCTCTTTATATTAATTGTGCCGATCATTATGTTCCGAAAGAGAATGTACGTCAAATGATCCAAGACATTGAGCGTGCTGACTGGAACGAGACTTCCATTCATAATGGATTAACGAACATTATTGAAACATATACAAGTAAGGCACCAACAAGCGACTTAGCAACTAAACAATCGATTATTGACAAGCACTTTCATTTTGAAACAGTCAAGGAAATTATGGCGTCTCTCGCAAACGATTCAGACAGCTTTGCAAAAGAAACGCATGATGCTCTCTCAGGAAAGTCAGCCGTATCATTGAAAGTTGCTCGTAAACACTTATTAAATAATCAAGATACAACTTTCGAATCGTGCTTGAAAACAGACCTTAAATTAGCAAAAAACTTTATTCGTCATGACGATTTCTATGAAGGCGTCCGCTCTGTTTTAATCGACAAAGATAAGCAACCACATTACACGTATAAAACATTAGCTGACGTATCCGACACATTCGTGAAATCATTTTTTAACTAATATGATGAGCGTGAATTAAGTGCGTAATGACATAATCTTTGATACGATTGCATATGATTATACTATTAAAGGAGACGTGAACATGAAGATAGTTTCAATTGAACCTACTCCGAGTCCACATTCTATGAAAATTAACGTTAATGAGGAGTTGCCAGACGGCGAAACGTTAAATGTCAAAAAAGGAGACGACTTAACCGACGCTCCTTCATATATAAAAGAACTATTTACGATTGAAGGTATCATAAATATTTACCGCGTCGTTGATTTCATAACAATTGCTCGGCAACCACGAGCGCGCTGGGAAGATATTTTGCCTGCAGTAAGAGATATTATCGGTACGACAGAAAATGAAGACGACTTACAAATCGATATCCCTTTAACAGACAACGATGAAGCTGATGATGCTTTCGGTGAAGTAAAAGTATTCATCCAGATGTTTAGAAATATTCCGATGCAAGTAAAATTAGAAAATGAAGATGGCGAACACCGTTTCGGACTTCCTGAACGATTTTCTCACGCGATTATGACGGCTTCAACTGAAGTTCCGACATTTATTATGGAACGAAAATGGGTAGAACAATCTCACGTTCGCTACGGAGAACCTGATGATATCGGAAATGAAGTCGTTGAAGAAATTGCCGCTAGTTATGATGAAGAACGAGTCAATCATCTCGTTGAACTAGCCATTCAAGATAAACAAGAATCAGAGAGCGAAACGAAATATACGTCCATTTCTTTGGACACGTTAGATGATCCAGATTGGCGCGTTCGCTACGCAGCATTAGATCGTCTTGATCCTAATGTTGAACATTTAGAAGCACTCGATAAAGCTCTAGATGATAGTCGCTCGTCAATCAGACGTTTAGCGGCAGCTTATCTCGGGATGATTGAAGATAAACGTGTACTACCATACATTTACAAAGCATTAAAAGATAAATCTGCAAACGTTCGCCGGACAGCTGGTGATTGTGCATCTGATTTAGGCTACACTGAAGCAACCGAGGAAATGATTAAAACACTAAAAGACGACAACAGAATTGTTCGTTGGCGGGCAGCGATGTTCTTATTTGAAGTCGGTGATGAATCATCTGTTCCCGCTTTAGAAGAAGCTTTAAAAGAAGAACCAGAGTTTGAAGTACGCATGCAAATAAACATGGCACTTGAACGTATTAAAGGCGGCGAAGAAGCGAAAGGGTCCATTTGGGCACAGATGACCGAAGCAACGAAAAAAGACTAGCTATAAAGATACTCTGATTAAATTAAAAAATCCTGTCACTCAAAATGAGCGACAGGATTTTATTTTACCGTTCAAAATCAACTGAAATCTCTTCATCAAAAAATACTGTTGAACGTTTTGGTTCTGTGCGTGCAATTATTTTTCCGTCACGAATCGAATGCGTCACTTCAGCTTGCTTACGAATAGCATCAAATTCATTCGTAGCATTTAAGACGATTAAATTCGCTCGCTTACCTACTTCTACACCATATTCATCTTCAACATTCATCGTAATCGCACTATTATTTGTAATAAGATCAAGTGACTGTTTAATTTGGTCATACCCCATTAACTGTGCTGCGTGAATACCCATATGTAGCACTTGTAACATATTACCAGTTCCTAACGGGTACCACGGATCAAATATATCGTCATGTCCGAAACAAACATTCATATCCGCTTCTAACAATTCTTTCACACGCGTTAATCCTCGACGCTTCGGATATGAATCAAATCGACCTTGTAAATGGATATTAACGAGCGGATTTGAAATAAAATTAATCCCCGACATCCCGAGTAAACGGAAAAGCTTCGACGTATATGCATCATTATATGAACCCATAGCTGTCGTATGGCTTGCCGTTACACGTGATCCGAGTCCACGCTCTAATGCTTCTGTAGCAACAACTTCAACGAATCGCGACTGCTCATCATCTATTTCATCACAATGAATATCGACGAGTCGATCGTATTTTTCAGCTAAATCAAAAGCAATTTTCATCGATTCAACACCGTATTCACGTGTAAATTCAAAGTGAGGAATTCCTCCCACGACGTCTGCTCCCATTTTAAGTGCTTCTTCTGTTAATTCCGTTGCATTCGGATAAGATAGAAAGCCCATTTGCGGGAAAGCTACGATTTGTAAATCAACATACTCAGCCATTTCTTCTTTCACTTCTAACATTGCTTTTAATGCCGTTAAACTCGGATCAGTGACGTCAATATGCGTACGGACATACTGAATCCCTTGAGCGACTTGCCACGAAAGAGCTTTTTTCGAGCGCTCCTTCACATCTTCAATCGTTAATGACGGTTTTCTCTCTGACCACCGTTGAATCCCTTCAAATAATGTTCCACTTCGATTCCACTCTGGATCTCCTGCAGTCATCGTTGAATCAAGATGAATGTGTGGCTCAATAAATGGCGGGACAACGAGTGACCCTTCTACATCAACTACTTCTTTCCCGTTACCTTCTAGCGAACCTGACGCAACGATTGAAGCAATTTTCCCATCTTCAATTGATAGGTCCCATAAACCTTCTTTTCCTCTTAATGCTGCTTTTTGAATAATCATTTCTGGATCACACCTTTTCTACGTTTACTGTTATATCATCTTTTTCTAATACTTTTGTAAGTACGACGTGAACGACACCCGCTCCAAGTAGTGCATTAATTGGCGGTATGCCTGGAATAACAAGTGCAGAAATGACACCTGCTCCCCACGCAACAATGGCAATCCAATTAATCGAACGAAAAGCCATTCCTTCATACGGCTTGTAGTTTCCACGACGTAAAATAAAGAAGTCAGCTAAGATAATTGCTCCAATAGGTGGTAACGCCGACCCTAAAATCGTTAGAAAATCTACAAAGTGTAAATATAACCAACTTGCGAGAATCGTCCCTAAAAGACCATTAAAAATAACTACTTTTTTCCGCGAAATTTTCGTTATATTTGATAAGCCGAGACTTGATGCATAAAGCGCATTATCGTTCGTCGTCCATATGTTTAATCCTAACACAATAATGGCTGGAACGATTAAGTTTTGTAAAAACATCACTTCAGAAATATCCGCTTCGCCCGTTGCAATTGATCCGACAGCACCGAATAAAAACATCAATGTATTTCCAATAAAGAAAGCAATAATTGTTGCAACAACAGCAGACATTTTACGATTGGCAAACCGTGTAAAATCTGGCGTTAACGTTCCTGCGCTAATAAAGGAACCAATACATATCGTAATCGCCACAGCTACTCCCATCTGTTCTGCTGGTTCATAAGCTGTTAATGCTTCAAATCCGCCCATACTATCAACCGCTTTAAATACTGACGTACTTCCTAAAATCGTAATTAACGGTACAGCAATAAAGCTAATAACGACTAAACCTTTCATGCCAAAAATAACTGTTAACGTCATTAATATGCCGGCAACGATAATAAGCAAGTAAATATTTGCACCTGTCACTTTTTGTACAGGATAAGCAAACATCGCCGTCCCGACACCGAACCAACCAATTTGTGTAAACGAAAGCATAAACGATGAAATATACGATCCTTTTTCCCCGAAGGCGTACTTCGCTAATAAATGCGTTGATAACCCTGTTTTAGCAGCAATATAAGCAAGTGCCCCGGTATATAACCCTAAAATTAAATTCCCTGCTAAAACGATTAACATGAACTGCCAAAACGTTAACCCTTGTCCGAGCTCTCCGCCTGACCACATACTCGCTGAGAAAAAAGTCAGTCCAAGCATGACGACTAAAATTTTACCAAACCCCGAACGATGCGACGTTGGAACTGGCTCCAACGAAAAATCTAAATCTACCTTACTCATCAATAATTCCTCCCGACAGGTACCAAACAAACACTCGAAAGAAAGACAAAAAAAGACTCCTCATCTTATAAAAAAGACAAGGAATCTTATTCTAAAATAGCGCAATCGTAGATCGTTTTATACAAAAAACGCATCTGACAACATGCCACTAACACGTCGAATCCGCTTGCCTTTTCAGCCTCTCAGAACTGAATTAAAGGTACCATTATTCATTTAAATAAATTATGTCACTGTCACTAACATATGTCAATTCACAAAATCAACGATCATCTACTAAATTCGGCCACATCGGCGTAATGCTCGCACGATTTAAATTTACTTTAAAAGCAAATACATCATAACGATAATAGAATGTTATTTTTTCAACGAGCTTCTGATCCGTACTATACGTATACCTCTTCGCCTTTAATATAGGTGAGCCTTCCTTTACACCAAGTTTTTCACCTAATGATGCACTAGCAGGACTTGCTTCAATTGACTGCACTGCCTCGTCCAAACTTATATTAAGCTTATTTTCTAATAAATCATAAATCGTATGCTTTTGAAGTTCATCTTTCGTAAAATGTTGGCTCCATTCGTACGGTATATATGCTTCTGCTAATGCAATCGGCTTATCTTCAACAATATGTAATCGTTCAATATATAAACTTTCTATCGCTTCTGCAGATACGTACTCATCGTGTAAAGGCAAAACTTCCATACGCTCAACCTTTACTTGTGGATTAAACCCACTTTTTTTAATAATATCTGTCAAACTTTGTAACTTATCAAGCGTTTGTTCCACCATTGCTTTTTTAACGAACGTTCCTTTTCCATGAATCGTCGTAACAAAATTTTCACCCTCAAGTATTTCAATTGCTTTTCGTACTGTGATTTTACTTACATCAAATCTTTCCTCTAATTCTTTTTGTGTCCCTATTCGAACGCCAGGCTCTAGCTTGCCTGTTAAAATTTCATCTTTCAATACATTAGCAATTTGGAGGTATAATGCTACCGGATTTCCTCTCGATACAGACATCGTCATCAACTCCAAAGTATAATCTAGTTACTTCATCATTAGTATCACTACTTTTATTATACTATACTTTCTTATTTATACGATAGTCTTCTTACATGACGAGAAACAAATCAAAAAAACTCCACTTATAAAAGTAGAAAGATGTAGAGCAACTTTCAATTTTTATAAATGGAGCAAAATAATTATCTGATCCAGCATAATCTTTAACGTAAATCAGCAAATTTTTCATACGCTTTTATAACTTTATCGATATGTTCATCTGTTACTTGAAAATGTATAATCATCCGAACTTCATTTTCACCAATATGTTTTACTTTTATACCTTCATCTGCCAAGAATTCAATAAATCGTGCAGCATTCCAGCCTTCTTTTACTACTTTAGGTGCCAGAACATTCGTATGGACGTGAGCAGGATCAATTGATATACCATCGACACTACTTAACTTTTTTGCTAATTTTTTCGCACGGTCATTATCTTCTTTTAACCGATCAACCATGTGATCTAAAGCATACAGAGCTGGCGCTGCAATAATACCCGCTTGCCTCATCCCCCCACCTAAACGTTGACGATTAATGACTGCTTTTTCAATAAATTCTTTCGAACCGACGAGCATTGAACCAATCGGGCATCCGAGCCCTTTTGTTAAACAAAACTGCACGGCATCTACATGTTGACAGATTTCTTTTACAGAAACGCCTAGCTCTACCGCAGCATTAAACACACGTGCACCATCTAAAAATACAGGTATATTATGCTTATCTGCCAACTCTTTAATAGCTTTCATATTTTCTAAAGGAATGATTTCTCCTCTATTTAAATTATGTGTATTCTCTAAACAAATGAGCCCTGTTTTCGGTCGTTGTATGTCTCCTTCATTAATATAACTTGCCATTTCATCTATATCGTAAACACCATTCGTAACATTCATCGGTTTAATTTGCACTTGTGCGACAGCTGATGTTGCACCACCTTCGAGAGTGAAAATATGAGAGTACTTACTCATAATCACTTCTTCTCCCCGGTTACAATAATTCATGATTGCAACTTGGTTCGCCATCGTTCCTGATGTTAAAAGCAATGCTGCTTCCATTCCGAACATTTCTGCCGTACGACGTTCTAACTCATTTACTGTTGGATCTTCTCCTAAAATGTCATCGCCTAATGGCGCTTCTAAAATAGCTTCTAACATTTCTCTTTTTGGTAATGTGATTGTATCACTTCTTAAGTCTATTATTTGTTGAGACAATTATACCGCCCCTTTTGCTCTTGCTTTATTATTTTTATCTTTTCCAAAATATTTATTAACAATAATTGCTAACGCACCATCACCTGTAATGTTCGTAGCTGTACCTAGTGTGTCTTGTACCATAAATAACGCTAACATTAATCCAATTCCCACCTCATCAAATCCTAAGATAGACTGTAAAATTCCTAATGTCGCTAGAACGGAACCACCAGGAACACCTGCTGCTCCTGTTAAAACAATACCAAGAACAATGATAAAGACAATTACTAGATTAATTGGCGGAAGCCCTCCTAATGTAATAACGGATACTGTAATTGCACTAATTGTTAACGTTAACGCTGCTCCCGCTGAATGAATGTTCGCACAAAGAGGCATAACAAAATCAGCTATTTTTTTATCCATGCCAGGAATTGTTTTTGCTTGTCTTAATGAAACTGGTATTGTTGCCGCACTTGACATCGTCCCCATTGCTGTAAAGTAAGCTGGCATCATCTTTCGTACAGCTGTCAACGGATTCGTCTTAGAAATTATTGCAGCTAACGTGTATTCTATAATAAGCCATAAAAGTTGTAGCATTATAATTAGTACTAACATTTTCCCGAAAATAACGACTGTTCCACTCATTTCACCTTTAGCAGTAATACCTGCAAAAATACAGAAAATAAAAATAGGTATTATCGGTATAATAAATCGTTGAATAACAATATCAATAATATCTTTTAACTCCACAACTACATCTGCAATAATTTTTGATTTTCCCCAACTTGCAGCTAAACCGATTACAATTGCCAAAACTAATGCCGACATAATATCCATTACAGGCGGAAATTCAATTTCCACAAACGGTGATGCAATCTCTACTCCTGTTACTTCTGAAAATGTTTTATTCGCAACAAATTTTGGAATGAACGTATAAGAAGTAACTGCCGCAATTGAACACGCTATTACCGTATCCACATACGACAAGCCGACTGTAAACGAAAGCAATCTCCCTGCACTATCTTTCAGCTGAGCAATACTCGCAGCTATAAAACTAAAAATAATAAACGGAATAAAAAACTGTATTAAGTTACCTAGAACTGATCTTCCAGTTTCTGTTATACTTAGCAACCATTGTGGTGCATATAAGCCAACAACTATACCCAATCCTAAACCGATTAACAGTTTTGGTATTAAACCTAATTTCATCTTAAAACTTCCCCCTCTTTTAGTCAGCGCTTTCATGTCCTATTAAAATATTTAGTGACGTCATGTGTTATGATATGACATCATATGATATATTGTCAATGTTTTTTTAAAATTCACATAAAAAAATTCCAAATCGAATGGACTCGACTTGGAATTTTCATGATTAATAACCTTTCTTACAAATAATCTCTTCTTAAGATACTATTTTCTTTCGGAGAAATATGTGCGGGTGCAACGTCATAAATCGTCTTAGCACCTATGTCACCTTTTTTATTCATACGATGTGCTGCTCGCGCATAAGCAACGAGTACACTCGCTGTAAACTCCGGGTTTGATTGTAATTTTAAGCTGAATTCGTAAATTTGATTATGCTTCTTCTCGCCTGTTTCACCGCTCCTGATAACGAATCCGCCGTGCGGCATGAGTGAGTGATCTCTTGCTAATTCTTCTTCAGTAATAAAATTCACTGACGTATCATAATCTGCGAAATAGTTCGGCATCGTTTTAATCGTATGTTCAATTTCCGCCGTATCAGCACCTTCTTCTGGCACGATATAACATTCACGTTTATGTTTCTCACTCGTCGTTAGTTCTGGATTTTCCCCATTACGCACACGCTCAATCGCTTCTTCTGAAGGTAGCGTATATTGAACACCTGCTTTTACCCCTTCAACGCGGCGAACAGCATCTGAATGCCCCTGGCTTAATCCTTTACCCCAAAATGTGTACGTCTCACCTTGTGGTAAAATAGCTTCAGACATAATACGATTTAATGAAAATAAACCTGGATCCCATCCGATTGAAATAATACTCGTATGTCCATTTGGTTCCGCTACTTCATCAACAGCTGCATAATACTCTGGTATTTTCGCATGTGTATCATAGCTATCTACTGTATTAAATAGCTTAGCAAATTGTGGCGTTTGCTCTGGTAAGTCTGTAGCTGATCCTCCACATAAAAGCATGACGTCAATCTCATCTTGATAATTTTCTGCTTCATCTATATGTAAAACTTTTACGTCATCACTGATTGGCGTGACACCTTCTGCCCCTCTACGAGAAAAAATAGCTACTAACTCCATATCTGGTTGTTGCTGAATCGAGGCTTCCGCACCTTTTCCTAAGTTTCCGTAACCGACAATTCCTACTCTTATTTTATTACTCAACGAACGTCACTCCTAGTTAATCATTTTCATTTATAGTATCTGTTTATTTTATAATGTGCAATAACTCTGATTGGTTATTAAACGTTTTTCGCTTTTTGTCTCGTCATTTATTTGATACACTTAAAAGGAATATATGAGGAGGGATTTTTCATGAGACTTGAAGGTAAAAAAGTATTAACTGTCCTTGATGATAATTTTAATGATTTAGAACTGTGGTATCCCGTGTACCGTCTACAAGAAGAAGGAGCAACAACTCACTTCGCAGGGCCTGAAGCGGATAAACAGTATAAGGGCCAATTCGGCATTCCAGCGACATCTGATTTTGCTTATGCTGATATTAATCCTGATGATTATGATGCTCTACTCATTCCTGGTGGTTGGGCACCTGATAAAATTAGACGCTTTCCTGAAGCATTAGACATTGTTCGTGCAATGGATAAAGCAGGAAAAACAATCGGAAGTATTTGTCACGCGGGGTGGGTACTCGTATCTGCTGACGTACTAAAAGGTGTTAAATCAACAAGCACACCTGCTATTAAAGATGACATGGCAAATGCAGGAGCAGATTGGGTAAACGAAGAAACAGTTGTTGATGGACATATGATTTCTAGCCGTAGCCCAGCAGACATGCCTGTATACGTTAAAGCAATTGCTGACCATATCGCTAAATAATGTTTTAAAAAAGAGACTTCCACGAACGGAAGTCTCTTTACTATTCACCGCGAAACCACGAAACAGCCATCGTGCCGTATCCAGTATGAACACCAGCTACTGGTACGAGCGTTTCGATCGTTATTTTCACTTGGTTATGTAAACTTTCCAACTCTTCCTTCCAACGATGCGCTTTTTCTAAAACACCCGAATGCATCAAGCACACTTCTTTCGCCTTATCATGATTCACTGCTTGATGAATAATTTCAAAGAACCTACTCTTCGCTCGACGCTTCGTCCGAATTTTATCAGCAATAACTACTTTACCATCATCAAACTTAAGCAATAATTGAATGTTTAACAAACTAGCAAAAACAGCTTGAGTCGTACTCACACGCCCACTCTTTCTTAACTGTTCGAAACTCGCAGGTAATAAATACATTTCCGTCCGTTCTGTCGAGTCCCTAATCGTTTTCACAATGCTTTCATATGATTGACCGGCTTGTTCCATTTTAATACCGTCTAAAAGCATTTTACCTAAAGCGTAAGATCCCATTTTAGAATCTATGACCTCAACTGAAAAACCTGTTTGCTCTGCTGCTTGAACTGAACTCTGATATGTACCCGTCAAAGAACTTGATGCATGAATGGCGATGCCACAGTCATAAGTATCTTTTAATTCTTCATAAAGTCGCACGAATTTTCCATAAGCTGGCTGACTCGTTTTTGCATCTACATTCGGTTCTTTCAATTTTTCATAAAATTCATCATTCGTTAAATCAATGTTTTCTTTATAAGACTTCCCATCAATAATAACGTGTAAAGGGATGACATAAATATTATGCTCATTTAACACGTGCTCACTTAATCCGCATGTACTATCCGTAATCCAAGCAATTTTTTTCATCTCATAAGCTCCTCAACAATTTACTATAAATAACAGTATACTATATTTTATCCCTTTACGTAAAAATAGTGTGTATACCGTTGACTAATAGTAGTGATTGATGTATTCTCTTATTTGTAGTAAAAATACCTCGTTAGGTAAGGCTCCTGTGTTGGAGATACGCTACTGCCCAAAAATGTCTAAAGACGCCAATGGGTCAGCAAGAACTATCGACATAAGGTAGTTTTTAATGTAGCTGGACATGTCCTATGCCACACAGTGCTAAAGCTCTACGATTAGAGGGTATTTGTAATACTTTTTAAAAGAGTGTTTTTCATAAACATTTTTTTCTGATGTCTATTGCAATGCTCCTTCTTATTGTAGAAGGAGCTTTTTTACTTTAAAATGAGGATAAAGGAAGTGAGATGGATAGTGATAAAAAGCACAGATAATGATCCCGGTCCGTTTTACCTGATCAACAAACGACAAAAACAAAAAAACGTAGAGTCCATTCTCACCTTAATTCGTTAATACGACTCTACAAGAGTGGAGGTATTACTTTGGTAAAATTAAATAGCAAAAATCGCGAACAGTATATGAACGTTATTTTCGATGCTTTACAGTATGAAAATGAAGAACAATTTAGAGGGGTCTTTTTAGACTTACACCCGTCTGATCAAGCAGACATGATTAAACAATTATCAAAAGAACAACGAGCAATTGTTTATACGTACATTAAACCAGAAGAATTCGCTTTAACATTCGAAAACTTCAATATCGAAGACCAACAAGTATTCTTCAGTGAACTTGATGAAGCTTACACGTCACACATGTTTGATGAAATGTTTACTGATGACGTCGTCTATTTCTTAGCGAGCATTGAAGACGAAAAGGCTGAACATATCATTGACAAAATGACTGATGAAAAAGCAGAAGAGATTAGAGTGCTCCTCTCTTATAAAGAAGAGACGGCTGGTTCAGTGATGACGAAAGAACTCGTCAGTATTTCTTCTATTAATACAGTTGGTAACGTGATTGAACAATTACGTGAAGAAGCGCCTTCTGCAGAAATTATTTATTATAACTACGTCGTTGATGAAGATCATTCACTTGTAGGTGTCGTCTCGTTAAGAGATTTAATTACATCTTCTCCAGGCAAGCTCATTAAAGACGTCATGAGTATAAACATCCTTTCTGTTCCTGTTGAAATGGATCAGGAAGACGTTGCTAACGTCATTAAAAAATATGACTTACTCGCTGTCCCTGTAGTTGACAAACATAAGCGTTTACTCGGTATCGTCACGGTAGACGATATTATCGATATTTTAGAAGAAGAAACGACTGAAGACTTCGGAGAAATTTCCGGGTCCAAAGGGACATTTGACATTAATATTAGTCCACTCGTCGCAGCACGTAAACGTTCGCCGTGGATTATTACACTCATGTTTTTCGGACTCATTACCGGGAGCGTCATTGGTTCATTCGAAGAAACGTTAGAAGCAATCGTTTTACTCGCTGTATTCATTCCAATGATTATGGACTCAGCAGGTAACGTCGGGACGCAATCCCTCGGGGTTGCCGTTCGTGGACTCGCACTCGGAACAATTGAAAAAGGAAGTTTCGTCAAAATCATTCGCCGTGAGCTCTCAACCGGAGCCCTTATCGGACTTATATGTATGGTACTGATTACTGCTTTAATTGCTCTATTTTACGGAAATCCTATTCTAGGCTTAATTGTTGGTGTATCTATCTTAATTACATTAACAGTTTCAGCAGCTATCGGGGCAATCGTTCCACTAATCATTGATAAATTAAACTTTGACCCAGCAATTGCTTCTGGGCCATTTATTACGACGCTAAATGATATTATTGGATTACTTATTTATTTCTCAATTGCAACAGCATTAATGGACGTTATTTAAACGAAAAGAAGTACACTTACCGTATTAACTACGATAACGTGTACTTCTTTTATTTCTTCTAAATGACGTTAAACAAAAGGAAAACCACGCAATTGAAATCGTAATCGCTCCTAATGTATCTGATAAATAGTGCGCTTCTAAGAAGAAACGGCTAAAAGCAACGAGTGCAATTAAAAGCGAAAAGCCGATATAAGCGACTATTTTAACCCCTTCGCTACGAACGACTCGTGATACGACAAACATAAGAAACAGAAATAAAATAGTGCTCCGCATCGTATGACCACTCGGAAAGCTATATGACGGAATTTCTAACACATAATTAAATACTTCGATATATGATATGTCGCCGTCTGGGCGTTCTTTTTGTATAGCCAGTTTCAACCCTAAATTAAGTATCACACCTCCGACAGATAAGACGAGAAAGAAAATCATCATGATCCAGTCTCGACGAAGTAAATAAATACCTGCAATAAGAGCTGTTATTAGTAATATCACTTCACTTGATCCAATAATCGTCAATACGTTCATCAATGATAATAGCGTTCCACTAGAAAGTGTCTGAACGAACGAAATAAATTGCTCATCATACGCAAGTCCACGCTCACCCATAAAAATAAAGACGACGGCTAAAAACAAAAGAAATGACCCAATCGTTACCATGTGTTGTTTCGTCTGATTCATAATTAACTCCTTGTAATTGTTTTCTAAAATCATATTAACCTATCATATAATGTACGAATTTCAAATGTCAATCTCTTACAGAAAAAAGATTGAGTCAAGTATTTGCGGGTACCTAATAAATATGTTCAAAATACCATCTTTTGTATCGATTATTTTTATTAAATGATTCTTTTATATACTTCACTTTTTGCGGGTGATCGTTTCAGAACTATACTACGCTTGCGGCGGGACGACCTCAACTTCTAGAACCTTCATTAACATGTCGGTTCTAGGGATTTTCGGATACGTGTAATGAAATAGGTTTCCACCTATCTCATTACTTCCCGCCAGCGTCTTCGTATAGTTCTTTCACTCGTTGTTAGATGAATTAAAAGTTACTCTTCGTCAGTCTACGTATATTTCATCTGCTTATTTAAATAAAGACGTCAATGTGAGACCGTTTAAACATAAGTTAATAAACTAATAGTCTCTTAATCCTTTTAAGGCATAACGTTACAAAGCTTAGTAATTTCCTTCACTTGTAATCTATCCCGATAATCTTCAAATTCTTCCCAAAATGATCGCTTACCCGTATGAATAAAATGTTGTTTTCCTTTGAGCTTTGTCCGTCTTCCATTTACTTCCCAACCTTGATGAACAGCGGATATTTTAAGGCCCCTTTCACTTCTCTTTTTTCATGCTTATTACTCACATTTATTCGGTATCATGAGTAAATTAACTTGAACGAAAGAAATGTATGGGGACGTCTGTGGGAGTAGCCGTATCCGAAAATCCCTAATACCGACACGGCAGTGGAGGGATTAGAAGTTGATGGTGCGAAGAATGCACTTCAATTCTTCGTGGACAAGCGAAGTACATTTCTGAAGTGAAAACTTTACACAACAAGTAGGGCATAGTCCCACAAACATTTTACTCATACCAGAAAAAAATGGTGTCGACACTAAAAATGATCCATTAGCACGACACCACTTATCTTCTATAAAATTTTTAATCATTAAATATGTTTTTCAATGATTTGAACGACCGCTTCTAAATACTCTTTTTCTTCTTCATCAAATCGATTTAAAATCGGGCTATCTATATCAAGGACACCATATATTTTACCGTCTTTAAATATTGGGACGACAATCTCTGATTGACTGACCGCATCACAGACGATATGTCCAGGAAACTGTGAAACATCTTCAACCAAAACTGTCGCTTCTTTCTCTACAGCTGCACCACACACACCTTTTCCGTAAGGAATTCGTGTACATGCTGGCAATCCTTGGAAAGGACCGAGAATAAGTTCGTCATGTTTCCATAAATAAAATCCGACCCAATTAATCTCATCTAAAAATTGGTTAAGTAGTGCTGAAGCATTCGCCAAAATAGTTACTGCTTCTGACTCATCTTCTGATAATGCTTGTAATTGCTTATATAATAGTTCGTAATCTTTTTTCTTTTCACCAGAATATGTTTTCACTTCAAACATTTGCATGCTCCTTTT